>CACDKN010000002.1:0-193049 GCA_902553315.1 uncultured SAR86 cluster bacterium | reverse complement strand
AACTCATCGTCAATCGCCTTTAAGACCGGAACAATTGCGTTGGTGGTACATGAAGCGGCACCAATTATCTGATCCTTGTCGTCGATGTCATCATGATTTACGCCGTAGACAATATTTTTCAATTCTTTAGCGACAGGAGCGGTAAATAATACTTTTTTTATTTCTTTGTTATTTAGGTGTTTTTCAAGACCTTCCTTGGAAGATGACATTCCAGTGTTGTCTATCAGTATCGCATCAGAAATCCCGCAACTAGCGTAATCAACATCGTCTGGGCTATCGGCTGAAATAAATTTAACTATGTTGCCGTTCATGATTAGAGCATTTTGTTCCTCATCGACTCTAATGGTTCCCTTAAATCTTCCATGAACAGAATCTTTTCTCATCAATTCCGCTCTTTTCAAAAGATCTTCACTTGTGCTTGCTCTGGTTACTACTGCTTTTAAACACAAAGTTTCACCTGCTCCGGTGTCCTCTAGTAATAATCTAGTAAATAATCTCCCAATTCGTCCAAAGCCATACAAAACTAAATCTTGAGATTTATCTAAGATTGGATTGTGTAAACCAATGACCTCCCTTACCTGTTCTTCAATAAATTCCTCTAAAGACAAGTCTTTAGAATCAAACATATAGCCAGCAGCTAATATTCCTATGTCCAGCTGGCAAGGGCCAAGATCAATTTCATCCAAGCATTTTAAAACTTTTGAGGTTTCAAATTCACTTAACTCATTTTCCTCTGCTTCTCTCACTTTTCTATGCAGTTGCATAATTTCTATGACCGAAAGTGTCATCAGTGGAGAGCCATACAACAATATTCTTATGTTTTTCCTATGCATTTTCCCAATGATAGGAATAGCAGCCTCGATTAGAGACTGGCGCTCGATCCAGTTATCTAAATAATTGTCTGGCTTAGATCTTATTCTTTTGTCTGGATTAGAATCAGACTTAATCTCTGTCATTTTTTAAAGAGAGGAATATCTTTTCAAATGGTAATCAGAATTCCCAAAAATAGTTCTAATAGTCGTCAATCTTTTAAAGTAATGGCCTATGCTCATCTCTTCAGTCACACCCATACCACCATGCAACTGAATTGATTCTTCGCCAATTAATTTAGCAGCACTTCCGATTTGATATTTCAACGCGGATATAGATTTAGACGTGTCTGCAGCCTTATCGTTCATTTTAGCAGCGGCCATAAGCAATAAAGACTTGGTTTGTTCGTGAACCATGAAGGTGTCTACCATTCTGTGCTGCAAAGCCTGAAACTTACTTAACGCCTGACCAAATTGTTCTCTTGTTTTAGTGTAATCCAAAGTCAATTCGTTCATTTTCTGCATAATACCGACTGCTTCAGCAGAAATTGCTAGTGTTGCTAAATCAATTACCTCAGAAATGGTATTCAAAGCTTTTCCTTCTTCACCCAAAAGGTTTTCTTTAGGTACAGAAACATTTTCAAGAGTAATTTCAGATGCTTTTGATCCATCGACATTTGAATAATCTCTGGAACTTAAACCAGCGGAATCTTTATCAATTATTAATAAAGAAATACCTTCTTCATCGAGTTGGCTACCAGACGTCCTGCAAGTAACGATAATTTTTTCTGAAGAAGGTCCATTCATAACTACTGCTTTGTAACCATCCACTATGTAATTATCTCCTTCTAATTTTGCCGAAGTGGTAACGTCGTTTAGATCAAATCTACTTTGAGGCTCTGTAAATGCAAAACTCATTTGAAGCTCGCCTGAGAAAAGTTTTGGGAGTATTTCGTCTTTTTGCTCCTTATTTCCTAACTTGCTAATTAGATTTCCTGATAAAACCACATTTGGGATGTAAGGTTCGACTACTAAACCCGTGCCAAAAGCCTCAAGAATTACCATAAGATCGACTGGTCCACCGTTAAAGCCTCCATCGTCTTCAGGAAAAGGCATTGCTAGTAACCCAAACTCTCCAAAGGTTTTCCAGTATTCTTTACTGAAACCATCTTCAGACTTGACAAGTTTTTCTCTGACGTCAAAAGGATAATCTTTTGCAATGAACTGATTGATCAAATCCTGAACTTGTTTTTGTTCTTCGGATAAAGAGAAATCCATGACTAAAAAACTATAAGCCTAATACTGCTTTGGCAATGACGTTTCTCTGAACTTCATTACTTCCACCATAAATCGAAACTTTTCTATAGTTAAGATAATGTGGCATTACGTTAGCAGCAAAATCTGGACCAATTCTCTTCTCATTAGAAGCCATGTCTGCCTCACTCACAAAAGGATGTGCATAGTAACCCAATGCTTCAACGTATAGCTCCGACAAAGCTTGTTGTAAATCAGTACCACCTATTTTTAAGATAGATGACTCAGGTCCTGGATGACCTCCTGCTGACATTGCAGCTAGAGTTCTCAACTCAGTAAATTCAGCTGATAAAAGATCTATTTCAAGTTTATTCAACTTGTCCATGAACAGATCATCGTCCTTGAGAAAGCCGTCATTAAGAGGTAACTCGCCAGCGATGTCTCTGAGCCTTTTGATTTCTCTTTTCAAATGGGGGATTCCACCAATTCCAGTTCTCTCGTGTGCTAAAAGAAATTTAGCGATGCTCCAACCAGCTCCTTCTTCACCAATGAGGTTTTCAGCTGGAACTTCAACGTTGTCTAGATAGACCATGTTCACTTCATGTGATCCATCTATTGTAATAATTGGTTTCACCTCGACGCCTGGACTTTTCATATCAATTAGCAAAAAGCTAATTCCTTCTTGTTTGATACCTGAAGAATCAGTTCTAACAAGGCAGAAAATCCAATCGGCGTGTTGAGCCATTGTGGTCCATGTCTTGGTTCCGTTGACGATATATTTATCGCCTTTTTTCTCAGCTTTAGTTTTAAGCGAGGCTAAATCTGAACCCGAGCCAGGCTCTGAATATCCTTGACACCACCAGACGTCATTATCTCTGATTGCAGGTAGAAATCTCTCTTTCTGCTCATCGTTACCAAAAGTGTAAATTACTGGCCCACACATACTTACTCCAAAAGGAACTATAGTCGGCGTATTGAACGCTGCTAATTCGTTTTGAAAGATGTGTTTTTGAGTGATAGACCATCCAGTCCCACCATGTTCTTCTGGCCAATTTATAGCAAACCAACCCTTTTTACTTAAGACTTTTTGCCATTCTTGGATGTCTTCCTTCTGTAACGGAATTCCGTTGTCCATTTTCCTTTTGGTATCCGCTGGATAGTTTTCTTTTAGGAAGGATCTCACTTCCTCTTGAAATTTTAGATCTTCTGGTGAAAAAGATAGATTCATTTTGTATACCTCTTACTTATCAATTTGAAATATTTATGAAAGGGGTATTATACACTCAGTTCAAACGATCAAAAGTAGAATCTTTTTCATATGCATAGAATTTTAGATAAGAAAAAAAGCTTAATTATCTGTGAAAATAACTATAAATTAGCTGAAATATCGGATTTCTTAGAAAGAAACTCTAAAGAAAGTTTTTATATTTTTAAAGAGTTTGAAACACTTCCATATGATCATTTCTCTCCACATATGGACAATCTTTCCAACCGTATTGAAACTTTATCAAAATCCTCAAACGCAGAAGTAACTGTAGTTACAACAACAAACGCTCTTATTCAGCCGCTCTTTGATAGGACTTCAATAAATAATTTCTCTTACTCATTTGAATTATCAGACCAAATTGATAGAAATGATTTAATTCAAAAGTTAACTATTTCTGGATACGAATCAGTTGAACTTGTCTCAACTAGAGGTGAATTCACAATTAGAGGTTCTGTTATAGATATTTTTCCAATTAATTCATCTAAGCCCATCAGGATTAATCTAGACGGTGATATTGTTGAATCGATTAGAACTTTTAATGAAGAAACTCAGCTGAGTGAACATAAAGTAAGTAAGTATGAATGCAAAGCGTCCAGAGGTTTTGTGCTTGACGAAAAATCTATTTCTATTTTTAAAAAAAATTGGCGATCAATTTTTCCTAACGACGGAAAAATTTTTGACGCTGTTTCGAAAGGGGAATTTACAGAGGGAATCGAATCCTATTTCCCTTTATTTTATGAGTCAAAACCAAACTTTGATATTTTTTTTAACGATTTTGATATTTTTTCATATGGAAATATAAAGGATTCATCTAATTCCTATTGGAAATTAATCGAAGAAAGATACGAAGAATTTATTAGCAACCTAGACAGACCGCCCTTACCTCCTTTGAAACTTTTTAATGAGCCTAAAGAATTCCTTGAAAAAGAAATCCATATCCTCATCGAAGACAAAGAAGCATCGTCAAATATAGAACTACAAAAAAAACAAAAACTTTCTAAGAATATTTTTGAAAAATCCTCTCAAAAAGTCTTTTCTCAAGAAGACCAATATGAATTTAAAATCGACAATAAAGTTGTGCATTCAAATTTTGGAATAGGCGTTTTCAAAGGTCTTAAGAACTTAAGTAATACAGAATGTTTTGCAATTGAGTATGCCGAGGGCGAAACCCTCTACGTCCCAATCAGCTCAATGAATTTACTTACGCCATATTTAGGTAATAGCGAAATTAAATTAGATTCTCTGAGCAAAAACAATTGGAAGTTAAAAAAGGAAAAAACAAGAAAAAAAGCTTTTGATATTGCTGCTGAGCTGCTGGAAGCAGAAGCAACAAGAAAGATAGACAAATCAATTCCATTAATTGTAAACGCAATCGACTTTGAAGAATTTTCCAATGGATTTGGTTTTCAAGAAACTAATGATCAAGCCAGTGTGATCAATGAAGTTATAAGCGATTTGGCTTCGGAAAAACCTCAAGACAGATTAATTTGCGGTGAAGTGGGCTTTGGCAAAACTGAAATAGCATTGAGAGCTGCTTTTATTTGTGCAAAAAATAAACAACAGGTAGCTGTGCTTGCTCCAACGACTATTTTGGCAAGGCAGCACTATGAGTTATTTAAAGACAGATTTTTGCAAACCGATCATGAGATAGAGTTTCTTTCAAGAGAAAAAACTCAAAAAGAAAAGGCTTTAATTTTTGAAAACTTAAAGAAAGGAAAAATTTCCATAATTATAGGAACTCACTCTCTTCTAGGTGCTGAAATCGAATTTAAAAATTTAGGTCTTTTAGTCATCGACGAAGAACATAAATTTGGCGTAAGACAGAAAGAAAAACTTAGGAAGTATTCAAAAGGTATAAATTCAATTTCTCTGTCGGCTACTCCTATTCCTAGATCGTTGAATCTTGCTCTTTCTAGAGTGAGGGATATTTCTATTATTAGCTCTCCTCCGCCTGGCAGGAAAGCAGTAGAAACCCTTGTTGCAACTTATTCAAAAACTTTAGCAAAAGAAGCGATGGAAAGAGAATTTATCAGATCCGGACAAGTTTTTTATTTAGTAAATAATGTTGCTCAATTGGAAGAAAAAAAGAAAGAATTAAATCAAATTATTCCGGCCGCAAAAATTGAAATTGCTCATGGTCAAATGTCACCAAAATCATTAAAGGAAATTATGGTAAATTTTTCTGACAAAAAAATTGATATCCTTCTTTGCACAACGATTATTGAAAACGGACTTGATATTGCAAACGCTAATACACTAATAATTGAAGGAGTTGAAAATTTTGGTTTGTCTCAGTTGCATCAAATAAGAGGACGAGTTGGCAGATCGATTCGCCAAGCATATGCATATTTTTTTATCTCCCCTGATAAGAGTCTAAATAAGAATGCCCTTGCGCGTCTTGAAGCACTAAAATTTAGTGACTCTCTTAACTCGGGTTTTAATTTGGCAATGAGAGATTTAGAAATAAGAGGTGCCGGTGAGATCCTCGGAGAAAAGCAAAGCGGCTTGATTGATCATGTCGGGCTAAGTTTATTCTCATCCATGATTAATAGATCAATAAAATTACTGGAAGGTTTTGATGAGACTCATGAAGAATTTGAAATAAAAATTGGTGAAAATGGTTTCATTCCTGAGTCTTTTATTCCGCAGGCTGAAGTAAGACTTGAGATATACAAAAGATTTTCTGCAATCAAAGATCTAGAAAATCTAAAAACGTATATAAAGGAACTAGAAGACAGGTTTGGCTCTCTTCCAGAAGATCTCCAAATCCTTATCAATCAGACTTCAATAAGAATTGAAGCCAATAACCTTCTGATAAATAAAATTAAAGGTGATGGGATTAAATGTACTTTGGCACTGAATGAAAATTCAAATTTAGTTTCCAAAAATTCAAAAATCAAAGAAATTTCCTTTAATTATCCTGAAGAAATAAATTCAAAATCAGAATTTGTTTTAAATAAGTTAAAATCATTTAGTGTTTAAAAAAAAGACTAGTTACTGGTTTGCTTTTAGCTTGTTACTTTTCAGTAACTTTTCTTTGTCAACCGACGAAGAAATCTACAGAATCGATGTTATTCTTTTTAAGTTTTTACCTGATTTAGATTCCAATGAAATTTTTGAGGAACCCGTTTTAGACTTGGGAAACGATTTAGCACTTTTATCCTCTTTGCAATATCCAAAATTTATCGAGCCGCCGGCTTTGGATTTGCAATACCCCTTTCAAGATTTTTTTATAGACGTGAACTCACCGCAAGTTGAAGTAGAAGAAGAAATTGAATCAGAGCTTGTTAGGAAACCTAAAAACAGAGATTTCTTTCAAATTGACGCGGGAGAGAAGTTCTCTCTCAGCGAAGAAGTGGATTTATTTAAAAGAAGTAGAGATTACAGAGTTATTGGCCATTATTCATGGTTTCAACCAATTTTAATTGAAGAATTAGCTAAGCCTCTTTTGATAGATTCCGAAATCTTCAAAGACAACAAAATATTCGGAAGTCTCAAAATATACAAAAAAAGATTTTTACATACTGATTTTAATTTTTTCTTAGCGGAAACAACAACGGATTTAGATTTTCAAAATCTAACGATCCCTCTTGAAGCGGAAACTAATGAAGGTTACGAGGTACTAAGTGAAAAAGATTCAATGAAAGTAACTTTTCAGATCAATCAATCAAGAAAATTAAAATCAGGGGAATTGCATTACATTGATCATCCGAAATTTGGCATCATTTATCGAATAGTCAAGACTGAGAAAATTGAGCCGTCTTAGTTTTGTAGTGCTCTAATAACTTTTTATAAATTTCCTTTTTCTCATCGTCTTCAGATTCTTTCAGAGCAATTTCCACGTTGTGTATGGCTTGATCTAAAGTCTCTCCAGGATTATTCCAGGGACCCTTTGAAAAAAGCCTAGACCTAACAAGATTATTAAAATTTTCTAACATTTCTTCGTTTGCGAATTCAGGCTTTTGATAGCAAATTATTCTTTCAGCAAGTTCTCTATATCTCTCGTCTTCAAAACCATTTACTAATTTAACTTTCTCGTCCCAAGTACTTATTTCAAATCTTTCCATCCATAATTTATCTGCATCAGAACTAAAACCGTCGTATATTTTTTGCTCAACAATTGTTTTTTCCGGCCAGGTTTTATCATCATCTTCCAAGATTTGAGATAAATTGTTTTTAAAATTTTCATTGCCTTTAATTTGCTCAGCTCTTTTAGTTAATTCTTCAATTGATAAATCTAAAAAAGAGTCTGCATTTGAAATTGCGCTTGCATTCATTAATGGCTGAGTTTTATTTATAGCAATTTTTCTAAAAGCTCCAGATTTTCCAAATTGTCCTTTCAATTCTGAGTATGACATCTCAAATAATTCGTTTGGATCAAAATAAAGATCAACTAAAAGTAATTCGTTTGGTTTTTTTTGATTTTGTGCACAAGGATAAACTGGATAATTAAAACATTGCCCCTTAACAATCTCTGCAAACATCGAAAACGGGCCTTCATTTAACATTGAAATCAAACCTTTTTTTGAGGACGCCTGTATAGCGGACTGCCAAACTTCTGGAGCTACCTTATTGATTAATCTCACTAGATTAATCATCAAATAACAAT
The DNA here is from genome assembly GCA_902553315.1 of uncultured SAR86 cluster bacterium. GTDB lineage: Bacteria > Pseudomonadota > Gammaproteobacteria > Magnimaribacterales > AG-339-G14 > AG-339-G14. Next base: position 185,110 of record CACDKN010000002.1, on the reverse strand, counting down.
CTACTAGCGCGTCGTGAGCATTTAAAGATGAAATCCCATTTGCCTCGGCCACCATTCCTAATTTGTATCTAATGTTTCCATCTTCATCTTTTGGCATATTGATTTTTTCTTGATAAAAATTGGCAATAATGAAAAGTATCACCATGAGGTCAATCCTAGAGGACCCGTTTCTATTGGTTGTTAAATAAGGATCAATGAGATTCCAATAAAATTGTCGTCTAAATAATTCTTCATCAAAGCTCATGCCATTGTAAGTAACGTGCACTAGTTCTTTTGATTTTCCCCAATTTAACCATTTGTCTTTTAGAAAATGCATCATTTCGTAATGAGACATTCCATACGATAAATTTTCAACTTGTTTATGTGTTTCATAGGCGCCCTTAGTAGGAACAACCCAGGGTAAAACTTTTGAACTGATATTTAGTTCTTCATCGACATTAAATTCACTATCGGTCAGAACTGAGCCTATTTGGATTATTTGAGAAAACCAGGTATTTAAGCCTGTGGTCTCAGTATCGTTGAATACGAAAGCTTTATCTTTCATTCAATAAATTATACTCGAATCAAAGATAGTAGATTGTCGTAGGATTTTATTTGTAATAAGCGTTTTCTGTTTGACTATGATCAGTAGAATCTATAATTTCGGTCAATTCTGGAATATTGTTCCTAAGGGTTTTCTCAACACCATCTTTAAGAGTTAAATCTACCATTCCACAACCTTGACATCCTCCGCCAAACCTCAGCACTGCTTTAGTCTGCTCAAGAACTTCAACTAAGTGCACTTCGCCACCGTGGGATGCTAATGAAGGATTAATCTCACTGTATAAGAAATAATTTATTTTATCTTCAATTGAACTGTCTTCATTTAAGTTCGGCATTTTGGCATTTGGCGCTCGTATCGTGAGCTGTCCACCAAATTTATCCGGATGATAATCAACTTTGGTTTCCTCGAGGAAAGGTAAACTAGCTTTCTCTAAAAAAACATTAATTTTTTCTAATTCTAAGAACAAGTCGTCTGACTCTTGTTCTCCTTCTTTGCAATAAACGATACAAGTTTCAGCTTTAGGAGTACCGGGTTCTGAGACAAAGATCTTAATATTTGTAGGGTCTTCTTGTTTAGAAAGAAGTTCCGATAAATATTCCTGAGCAGAATCAGTGATATCTATTTTATCCATGACTGATTTAGATTTTACTTTCTAGTTCTGGAACAACGTCAAATAAGTCTCCAACTAAACCGTAATCAGCGACTTGAAAAATAGGTGCATCTTCGTCTTTATTGATGGCAACTATAACTTTGCTATCTTTCATCCCTGCAAGATGTTGAATTGCACCCGAAATTCCTACTGCAATGTATAAATTTGGAGCTACTATCTTTCCTGTCTGACCGACTTGATAATCATTCGGAACAAAACCAGAATCTACAGCTGCTCTTGAGGCGCCTATTGCAGCACCTAACTTATCTGCAATACCTTCTAACAGAGAAAAATTATCCCCGTTTTGCATCCCTCTTCCGCCTGAGATAATCACATCAGCAGCAGTAAGTTCAGGTCTATCTGATTGGGCGAGCTCTTCTTTTATAAATTCGGAAATTCCTGAATTGTGAACCTCTTCTAAAGAAACGATATCAGCTGAACCACCTTCAGTTGGAGCAGCGTCAAATGCAGTTGTTCTTACCGTAATTACTTTCTTTTTGTCAGTAGTCTTAACAGTAGCAATACAATTTCCAGCATATATTGGTCTTTGGAAAGTATCGGTACTTTCAACTGCAGAAATATCTGAAATTTGGCTTACGTCCAATAAGGCTGCGACTCTTGGCATGAAATTTTTTCCACTTGTAGTAGTTGGAGCTAAGATAAAATCATAATCATCGGCAATTTTTGAAATCAAAGTGGAGATATTTTCAGCCAAAAAATGCTCATATTCTGCTGAATCTACTAAAAGAACCTTTGTAACTCCATCAATTTTACTGGATGTTTCAGCTACTCCCGCACATTCCTTTCCAGCCACTAAAACGTGAATGTCATTATCAAGTTCTTTTGCTGCCGAAATAGTATTTAGAGTTACTGATTTTAGCTCTTCGTTGTTGTGTTCAGAAATTACTAATGCTGTCATGTGATCACCTTTGCTTCATTTTTTAATTTGTCGACTAATTCGTCAACGGTTTCAACTATTACTCCAGCTTCTCTTTCCGGAGGTAAAGAAACCTTTAAAGTTGAAATTCTAGGAGTAATATCAATTCCGAAATCTGCGACGGGCATAACATCTAGAGGCTTAGATTTTGCCTTCATAATGTTCGGCAAAGAAGCGTATCTCGGTTCATTAAGTCTTAAATCTGTTGTGACGATTGCTGGAAGATTCACTGACACGGTTTGCAAACCTCCATCAACTTCTCTTGTAACCGTGGCTTTACCATCAGAAATAGAAAGTTCCGAAGCAAAAGTTGCCTGAGGATAGCCTAATAGTGCGGCTAATTTTTGGCCAGTTTGGTTATTATCGCCATCGATGGCTTGTTTGCCAAGGATAACTAGATCTGGACTTTCTTTTTCAACTACTGCTTTTAGCAATTTTGCTATTCCTAAGGGTTCTAGTTCTGTTTCAGATTCGACCAAAATTGCTCTGTCTGCTCCTAAAGCCAATGAGGTTCTAAGTTGTTCTTGAGCGGCTGAAGACCCTATAGTTACAGCAACAATTTCCTCAGCAACACCTGATTCTTTGAGTCTTACTGCTTCTTCGACAGCAATCTCACAAAATGGGTTAATTGCCATTTTAACGTTATTTAAATCAACACCTGACTCGTCGGAAGTAGGCCTGACTTTTACGTTGTAATCAACAACTCTCTTAATTGGAATAAGAATCTTCATATTTATAAGTATATTATATTTGAATTAATTCAAAAAAACCGCATTCTAAAAGATATACTGCGTATCAGCAAAACATTAGAATATATAATTATATAGCCTGAGGGTATAAAATGAGTGAGGATGTAGCTGTAGATTCAATGGAATACGACGTTGTAGTCGTTGGAGGAGGTCCTTCTGGATTATCTACTGCAATAAAATTAAAGCAATTGGCGGCTGAGAATAATTCAGAGTTAAGCGTATGTTTGATTGAAAAAGGGTCAGAAATTGGCGCTCATATCTTGTCAGGTAATTGTTTTGAGCCGACAGCGCTCGACGAATTAATTCCTGATTGGAAAGAGAAAGGAGCTCCTTTAAATACTCCAGCCAAGAAAGATATTGTTAAATTTTTTCTAACCGAAAAACTTTCTTTTGGGATTCCTTTTGCCTCTATCTTTGCACCAAATTTCAATAACCATGGAAACTATGTAATGAGCTTAGCCAACTTTTGTCGTTGGCTTGCGACTCAGGCAGAAAATCTAGGTGTAGAAATTTTTCCAGGCTTCACAGCATCGGAAGTAATTTATGAAAACGATACCGTCAAAGGGATTTTAACTGGAGAAATGGGCGTAACCAAAGAGGGTGAAAGAAAGCCTTCTTACCAACCGCCAATGGAATTAAGAGCAAAATATACTATCTTTGCAGAAGGTTGCAGAGGTCATTTAGGTAAAAAATTAATTTCTAAATATGCATTAGACGCTAATAGTGATCCTCAACACTATGGCATTGGTTTTAAAGAGGTTTGGGATATTCCAGAAGAAGTTCATTCAGAGGGAACCGTTATGCATTCTTTCGGTTGGCCGAGTAAATCAAACTCTGGATCTTACTGTTACCATGGAGAAAATAATCAAGTTTATTTAGGTATAGTTGTGCCATTGGATTACTCTAATCCGCACCTAAGTCCATTCGATGAATTTCAACAGTGGAAACATCATAAAGACATAAAGAAACTTTTAGAAAATGGAACCAGAGTTGCTTACGGAGCAAGAGCCTTAACTAAAGGCGGTTACCATTCAAGACCAAAAATGACTTTCCCTGGCGGAATTCTAGTTGGTTGTGATGCAGGATTGATGGTGTTCACTAAAATCAAGGGTTCACATACAGCCATGAAGTCGGGAATGCTAGCAGCCGAGAGCGCATTCGAGGCGATTAGTCAGAATAAAATTGGTGAAGATTTAATTGATTTTGAGGAAAAACTTAAATCTTCTTGGATTGAAACCGACCTTTACAAATCAAGAAATATGACCGCCCTGCTTCATAAATATGGAGCCCTAGTTGGTGGAATAATTATGGCTATAGAACAGTTCTTTTTTAGAGGTAAGTTTCCTTACACTTGGAGACACAAAACTCCAGATTATGCTTGTATGAAAAAAGCTTCTGAGTGCGAAAAAATCGAATATCCTAAGCCTGATGGTAAAATAAGCTTCGATAAGTTATCTTCTGTATTCCTTTCAAATACCAATCATGAAGAAGATCAGCCTTGTCATTTAACTCTAAAAGATTCCTCTATACCTATTTCGGTGAACTTGCCTGAATATGACGAACCTGCACAGCGATATTGCCCTGCTGGAGTTTACGAGGTAGTCGAAAAAGACGGCGAAAACAAATTTCAAATAAATGCTCAGAATTGCGTCCATTGCAAAACTTGTGACATTAAAGATCCAAGCCAAAACATTGTTTGGGTAACGCCAGAGGGCATGGGTGGTCCTAACTACCCTAATATGTAAATAAAGTTAATCTATTATTTCTGATACTGGTAGTAGCCTTCAACGGGAATCATCAAATGAGCATAATCTGTTCCTGGGAACATAACGTAAGGCTCGCCTTTGCTAAAATCTGAAGTGAAATTTTCTAATGTCTTAGGATCCTTAGGCATCAGCATCAAATGAGGACCTGATTCAATCCATTGGCCAGGAGTCGTGTCTTTTTTATCTAAAACTCCAGGAACCAAATTATCCTCGCCCACATCACCGTGAAGCATCCACATAAAAGAATCTCTTGAAAGGTTTGGTTTTGTTCCTTCGCCTAATGCCATCATCCATTTCATTCCTTCATCGTCGTGACAAACTGGCATGGCCTCATGCGCAGATTTCCAGCCAGTTTCAGGAAATGGTCTTGGATTTCCATGTTGACAAGTCCATCCATTAGAACCTTTTCTTAAGATATCACCTTTCCCCCCAATTACTGTGGCAAAGTCACCAATAAATGAAGGTGCGGCTGAAGAATAAGTTTTTATCTGCCAATCCGCGCTTGAATTATCAGAACTGAAAAGACTAATGCTAAAAATAAGACCCATCACAATTAAAACCTTTTTCATAATTACTCCTTAACTTTAATAAATTTTAGTTTTTTTATTCAAAACTTCCAAGACTAAATCTCTCTTTTGAACTTGTAATAAAAAGTTCTTTATTTATTTCATCTGAATTAGCTTCCTCTACTAATTGATAAAAAACGTTTCTAGTTAAAAGCGCTTCTAAGTTCTTTCTAACCAATAAATAAGGAGAAGGCTCATTGGATTCAGAAATTTCTATTCTTAAAGGGTGGCTTGAATTCAAAGGAACTATATCTCCAACATTCGTTTTGAAAAGAAAAGTCTCTTGACCATCTACTATTTCTTTATTGTAAGTCGTGACCACAAAGGGTTTATCTTCTACAACTAATCTAATTTTTTCATGAGGTGTTACTAGGTAATAAAATCCATCATCATCAAATCTTATGACAGAACTGAATAGATTAACCATTTTCTCTCTAGAAATTATCGAGTTCATGAAATACCATTTGCCGTCACGAGATATCCGCATGTTTACATTTTCACAAAGTGGAGGATTCCACTTTTCTACCGGCGGAAGCCCACCGTTTTTCTCTTGGGCTTCTAAAATACTTTGAAAAAGACTTACTGTTGACACCATAATTAATGAACAAAGGTCGGTTCAGTTTCAAGTTCTAAGTCAAATCTACTTTTGATCATAGATTTTATTTTATTTGATAAATTGATAATACTTTCTGATTTATCGGAAAAATTTACTAGCACCAAGGAATGCTTTTTAGACACTCCACAACTTTTATCTTGTTTTCCCTTCATTCCTATATTTTCTATTAACCAGGCAGCTGAAATCTTATAAAGATCATGTTCGACATCATAAAATTTAATTTCCGGGAAACTATTCTTTAACTCTTTTAGTTTTGACTTAGAGACTATTGGATTTTTGAAAAAACTGCCCACATTTGGATCTTGATTAGGATTAACAAGTCGGTCGTTTCGAATACTAAGAATTAAATTTCTTAACTCCTCAGCAGAACTTATCTCTGAGTCTTGAGGAATTGATTCATAAGATAAATTTGGTTGAAAATTTGTACTAAGCGAAAATCTAATGTTTGTAATTAAATGATTAGGTAATTCTTTAAAAATACTATTTCTGTAAGCAAATTTGCAATCATTTACGTCAAACACTTCAAAGTTTCCTGTTATCAAGTTGAACACTTCTACGTACTCTATAAAACTTGAAATCTCAACTCCATAAGCTCCAATATTTTGAATGGGCCCGGCTCCAACGCTGCCAGGAATACCAGAAAGATTTTCAAATCCATACAGCTTTTGCTCTAAACATCTCTTGACTAAATTATCCCAATTTTCTCCAGAGGCACAATTTACAAAATTATCTTGGAAGGATATTCCCAAAAGATTATTTTTTATCACTAAACCGTCTAAGTTTTTTAAAATGACTACATTTGTCCCCTCACCTAATATCCAAAATCTAGTACTAGACTTTCTAATCTCTTTTGATAATTCAAATAGGTCTTGATGGTTGTTTAACTCAAAATAATTCTTACATGAATATTCAAGCTTTAAAGAATTTAGATCTTTTAAATTTTTATTCGATATCATTTACTATTAACTTGTTTGCTTGTTCTAAATCTTTGACAGTATCTATGCCAAGATGAATTTTAGCTTCTGATTTAACCATGTGTATCTGGATATTGTTATCTAAAGCCCTCAACTGTTCTAATTTTAAACTCACTTCATTTTCAGTTTTAGGCAAAGCCACAAATCTCCTCAGTGCTTCATATCTAAAGCCATAGACTCCAAGATGTAGGAAAGGATTATCCGATCCATCTTTAATAGCCCTATAAAATAATTTCGCCTTAGAACCATTTAATTCAACCTTCACTTTATTCAAATCGTCTAGATCAGATTCTTTTTTAAAATCTGTAAATAACGAAACTATTTGACACTCATTATTCTCCAATACGGAAAATATCTTATTTAAGTCAATTGGATCAGTGAAAGGTTCATCGCCTTGCAGGTTCACCACATAATCTTCATCTTTTAAATCAAGAATTTCAGAAGCTTCAAAAATTCTTTCAGTTCCGTTTGTATGATCTGACTTTGTCATCAAAGCTGTGCCACCAAAATTTTTTACTTCTTCAAATATTTTCTCTGCATCAGTCGCAACGACAACATTGTCAGCCTCGGACTTTTTAGCGGCCTCATAAACCCGTCTAATCATGGTTTTGTCTCCAATCAATTTAAGAGGTTTCTCTGGTAATCTCTCAGATTGAAGTCTAGAAGGAATTAAAATAACCTTCTTCAAGATTTCATTTGCTCAATAATTTTTTGTTCCATACCCTCAGAAATTTGAGCTTCGATTTTTAAATACCAAAAGTTGTCATCCAAGAACTCACATTTTACTGCGTCTTTTTCTGTCATTATGACTGGCAAGTCTAAAAGGTTTTCAAAATCATTTTTTGAAAAATTGTAATGATCGGGAAAAATATGTTCGACTACCTCAAACCCTAAGCTTCTTAACGATGAAAAGAAATTTCCTGGATTAGATATACCGGCCACTGCATGGACTATCTTTTTATAAGGCCATTCGTGAATTTCAATTTGTCTCTTTGAATTAATGTTTATCCACGAAATAGGTTTATAAGTCATTAAAAATTCATTATTTTTTCTTTCATCTTCTTTTTTTAAAAAAGAATTAGTGTTCACAACAAAATCAACTTCTTCAAGTCTGTTGATTGGTTCTCTCAATGGTCCTGAAGGGAGAGTCAATTTATTCCCAAACTTTTTTATTCCATCAACCATAGCGATCTCTACATCTCTTCCTAAAGAATAGTGCTGAAGGCCGTCGTCCGTTATTAAAACGTTACATTCATGTTTATTTAATAGATATTTCGAAGATTTGACTCTATTAGGTCCGATTACAACTGGACATTTAGTTGAATTAAAAATAATTTTTGGCTCATCGCCCGAACTATAAACATCTGTTTCAGAATCAACTTCTAAAGGGAAATTTTTTGAGGTACTTTTATATCCTCTTGAAACAATTCCTGGTTTATATCCATTCTTTTTTAACAGGTTTGCTAACCATATTACAAAAGGTGTCTTACCATTACCGCCAACTGTAATATTGCCTACAACTATGGTCTTAACTTTAGGTTTCCAAGAGGATTTTGATAATTGTCGTCTTCTATAACTGCTTATTAAATTGAAAAAAACTGACAAAGGATAGAATAATTTAATCCATAATTTATTTTTATACCAAGCTGTTTCAATAAAATTGGCGTGTGAGGATTCATCTATCTTTAATTTGGGAATGAATATAGGTTTTTGAACTTCCTTTGATGGCTCTTTATCAACAAATTGATTTTTATATAGTTCAAAATATTCGCCTTTTTTTTCTATTAAGAAATCATGTGAACCTCTCTCAAGTATTCTCCCTTTTCCGAGCACCAAAATTTCATCGGCACTTTCTACAGTAGACAATCTATGAGCAATAACAATTGTCGTTTTTCCTAGTTTTAAGTTATCTACAGCCTCTTGAACTAATTTCTCAGATTCAGAATCAAGAGCTGAGGTTGCTTCATCCAGAATTAAGATAGAACAATTTTTTAGCAAAGCTCTGGCTATAGCTATTCTTTGTTTTTGTCCACCTGATAATAACGTTCCATCGTCTCCTATTTTTGTATCATAACCTTGTGGTAAACGCTCAATAAATTCATCTGCGTGTGCTTTTTTAGCCGCCTCTATAACTTTATCCCTATTGGCCTCAGGGTCAGCAAAACTTATATTGTTATAGATAGAGTCATTAAATAAAACTGTATTTTGACTGACAAAAGAAATTTCCGAACGCAAAGATTTAAGGCTAAAATCTTTTACATTCTTTCCATCAATTCGGACTTCTCCGTCGGTCACTTCATAAAATCTTGGTATCAAGTTAACAAGTGTTGATTTACCCGCTCCGGATGATCCAACAATTGCTAAAGTAGATCCTTTAGAAACAGAAAAATTTATTTCCTCAAGAGAGCTTATATCCGTTTGATCATATTGAAAATTTACATTTTTAAATTCAATTTCTCCGTCGACTTCTTTTAATTCGTGCTTACCCTCATCCAATTCGTCTTTTTCATCAATCTGACTGAATATTGCTTCGGCAGCTGCTAGCCCCCTTTGAATCATGGAGTTAGTTGTCGACAATTGTCTTATGGGTTTTGCAAGCATCGCTGCGGCTCCAAAAAAAGCAATAAATGTCCCAGAAGACATATTGGTTATAACAGAAGCATCAATAGCGAACCAAGTGATAGTTGCTAGAGCAATCGATAAGATAACTTGAATCAAGGGGGAAGAAATCGCATTCGTAGATTCAAGTTTCAAAGTCTGAATCCTATTGTGTTCGCTGGCTGAGACTAATTTTTTAAATTCTGATTCTTGTCGTCCAAATAACTTTACTTCTTTATTAGCGTTAATAGATTCTGAACTTAAATGTGTTACATCGCCCATTGCGTTTTGAATTCTAGTGCTTACTCTTCTAAGCCTTCTTCCAGCTAAATATACTATTCCTGCAATAAACGGACTCGTAAAAACTAATACCAAGGTTAGTTGCCAATTTAAATAAATTAAATAGCTTAGTAAGCCGATTACAATTAACCCTTCTCGTAAAATGATTTTTATGGCTTCTGTGCCTGCCTCACTTACTTGAGAGACGTTGAATGTGATTCTAGACAAAAGATGCCCACTCGTATTTGAGTCAAAAAACTTTGAAGGTAGATTAACTAAAGTTACAAATAAATCTGATCTCAAATCGTGAACAAGTTTTGTAGCTACAAATGCCATAAAATATGAGCCTAAATAAAATCCAATTCCTCTAATAAGCGCCAATACCACCAAGGCAATAGGCAAAAATAAATATTGGTCTGATTTTGGGTTTGAAACAAAATCAACTATTTGCCTAAACCATTCGGCAATCGCTACTTGGGAGCCAGCAAAAATAAAAAATCCAATAAAACTTACTAGAAATAACCCATAACTTGGTAATACATAACCAATTAATCTGGCGTAATTAGATTTTTTTTTAGCCATTAATACTATTTGAGCTCTGTTGCATTTATTTCAACTGTTTCAAAATTATTTCTGTTAAGAACATCCATAATAGTAACTAAATATTTATATTTTGTATTTGAATCTGCAGAAATCACAGCCGAGCTAAATTGAGAAAAATTTTCTTTAATATGATTATTAAGAGATTTGAAAGTTATTTCTGAAAGTTTTTGTCCGTTAAGGATGATTTCCTCAATTGCAGTGATTTCAATTACAAGATTTTTGCCGTTTATTTCATTAAGTTGCTCGCTATTTACTTTAGGAAGGTTTAATTCCATCAATGTCAATTTTTCAAATTGACTATTTAAAATAAAGAAAATGAGTAACAGAAAAACTATATCTATCAATGGAGTAACTTCTAAAGATATCTCTGAACTTTTCTTTCTCAAAAATTTCATTCTTTAATCAAGTAATCAATAAATTTATTAGCCTCTTCTTCCAACTCCAGAGAGTAATTTTCAATAATTCGGGTGAAGTGTCGATAAAAAATTAAGGTGGGAATAGCAACAATCAAACCTGCTGCAGTAGTTACAAGTGCCTCAGCAATACCTCCAGCCAATGGACTAGTAGATCCCATATTTGATTCCAAAAGATTGCTAAAAATATTTATCATACCGACAACTGTTCCCAATAAACCTAAAATGGGTGAGACAGTAGCAATAGTTCCAAGAAGAGATAAGTATTGCTCTAATCGGTTTATCTCGAACCTCCCGGCTTCCTCAGCTCTCATTCTCAAATTTGATTTATCTCTTACCTTTTCATTCAGTAAGCTTGCAAAAATATTTCCAAGGACCGAGTCGTTTGACATTTTTTTTATTTTTTTTTCTGAAATAACATTCTCAGAAATTTGAAATATTAAATTTTCTCTGAGATTCTTTGGCAAAATAATGTCTCTAGCTAGATTCCAAGTTTTTTCAAAAACAATGGCTAAAGAAATTATTGATAATAAAATGATGGGCCAAATTATTACTCCACCTGACAAAATTATATAGCTCATTTATTCTATTATGCCCGAATCCATCATTAATTTTCGGTCGGCTATTTTTTGAAAATTATCATCATGAGTTGCAATTAATAGAGAAGATTTTTTGTCACTAACAAATTTTTTTAAAGAGTTTATGACTTCTAATGATGTCTGCGTGTCTAAATCTCCAGTAGGTTCATCTAAAATTACTAAACTTGGCGAATGAACTAGTGATCTCGCTATTGCGACTCTTTGTTTTTCTCCGCCTGATAGTTCACTAGGTTTATGATCTATTCGATGCCCCAAACCAAGTGAATCCAAAATCTCAATAGAGGCTGCGTTTGCTTTGTCTTGATTCACGTTATTTAATTTTAAAGGCAAAGAAACATTTTCTTGAGCTGAAAGTTCGTTTAATAAATAATGAAATTGATAAACAAACCCCATTTCAGCTCTCCTCAAACTAGTTAATTCATTAGGCTTTAGATTGTCATAATCATTTTCTTTAAAGAATATAGAGCCAGAAGTCTTTTTTTCCAAACCAGCCAAAAGATGAAGTAAAGTTGATTTTCCTGAGCCAGATCTACCAGTTAAAACGATTATTTCGTTTTCACAAATTTCAAGACTTACGTCTTTTACTGCATGTATTGGAGATGTATCTGGATCAAAGGTTTTACTTAATTGCTCCGCAGCAAACACTTTATTCATTTCTCAATACCTGAGATGGATAAATTTTTGACGCGAGTCTAGCTGGATACAAACAAACAGAAATTGTGGTTATCAAAGATGCGAACAAAATCATAAATACCCAGAACCACCTTACATCTGTGGGAAAATAATCTATGAAATAAGAATCTCTCATGAGAAAGCTCATTAAAGCTTCCATATAATCAGTTGAAAGAAAATAGGTTAGCAATAGCCCTATAATCAACCCAATGAATGTACCAATAATAGAAATTATAGAACCTAAATAAACAAATATTTTTTGAATTTCGTAATTCGACATTCCAATTGTTTTAAGTATAGCGAGTTGTGATCTCTTATCATTTATCATCATTACCAACATAGAAATAATGTTAAATGCAGCAACAACTATTATTAAAAAAAGAAGAAGTCCCACTAGAACTCTTTCTTGCATAATTGCTTCAAAAAGAGATCCATAAGTATTAGTCCAATCTTTAGAAATTAATAGTTCATTCGTTTGCGTCTCAGCTTCTCCTAATGCGATCCAAGATAGTGAAGTTGCTTTAAATAAATCATTAAACTTCAACCTTATTCCATGGACCTTCTGGTCCAATGACATTAATTTTGCTGCATCACTTAGATTTATAAATGAATTGGTTTGATCCAACTCTGGAGAACCAACTCTAAAAATTCCTGAAACAGTAAAAGTTTTAATCTTAGGGAAATACCCTGCAAATGTTGCGTTGGCGTCTGGAATCATTAAAGCTATTTCATCACCAATACCTACGTTTAGTTTTCTACTTTGAGAAAGGCCTAAAACAATATTAAAAGAATTTTCTTTTAATGAATCAAAAGAACCCTGCAACATGAAATCTTCGACTACTGAAACTGACGTTTCGTATTCTGGAAGAATCCCAAAGATTTTTGTTCCAAAAACTTCTCCTTTATTCGAGAGCAAAGATTGACTTTCAATAAAGGGAGCCAAACCAACAATATCTTCATTTTTTTTTAATTTTGAATATATAGATCGCCAGTCTTTTATTGGTTGAATACCCTCAATAGAAGCGTGTGGAATAGTTTTTAAGATTCTTTCTCTTAGTTCTGTTTCAAATCCATTCATTACAGAGGTCACAACAATCAAGACTGCAACTCCAAGTGCAACACATGAAAATGCTAAAGCTGTAACAAAGGAAAGAAACCCTTGCTTTCGGGATCTTAGAAATCTAATGGCTATGAAAAAAGATAAATCTTTCGACAACATTAGATTTTTTTAAATCTACTATTTCAGAGTTTGTTCTTTAGTGGATTCAAACTGCTTACCAGAGTAAGGTGGCATCATTGGAGCCAAGAGGTCTGCTGAAAACTGTCGATAAATTGCTTTGGCGTGACTAAAAGTTTTAAAACCATCAAATCCATGATAGTTACCTATTCCACTTGGTCCTACACCTCCAAAAGGTAAGTCCTCTTGACCGATGTGCCAAATTACATCATTAATAGTAACTCCTCCAGAGATAGTATTGTTTAGTACTTTTTCTTCTCTTTCTTTATTCTTTCCAAAGTAGTAAAGCCCTAATGGTCTGTCTTTGGAATTGACGTAATTAATTGTTTCCTGAAAATTTTCGTACTCTTTTACAGGCAACACCGGCCCAAAAATTTCTTCTTTCATGATTTGCATATCGTCTGTTGGGTTCATGATGAGAGTAGGAGGAATTTTGTGAACTTCTTGTTGAGAAAAATCCTCATCGGCAGGATTGATTACTTTTACGTCAGCTCCCTTCGCTTTTGCATCCTCAATTAAATCATTTAGCCTTTCATAATGTTTTTCGTTGATGACGGAAGTATAGTCAGGATTATATTTTAGAGTATCGAAAGATTTTTCTATTGCTTCTTTCGATTTTTCATAAAATTCTTCTGATTTACCTTTAGGCACCATAACGTAATCTGGGGCTAAACAAATTTGCCCAGCGTTCATTGTCTTTCCTCTCATTATCCTAGTAGTTGCTGATTTCATATCTGCATCATCGTCAACTATCACAGGTGATTTTCCACCCAATTCTAAAGTTACAGGAACTAAATTTTCTGCAGCAGATTTCATAACTAGTTTTCCTGTATTAGTACTCCCAGTAAACAAAAGGTGATCAAATGGAAGAGAACTAAAAGCCGCACCAACATCTGTTCCACCTGTAAAAACTGCAGCTTCAGAAGGATCAAAATACTCCTGAAACATTTTTTTAGTGAGTTCAGAAGTTTCGGGAGTAAATTCGGAAGGCTTGATCATTACTCTATTACCTGCAGCAAAAATTGTACCTAGAGGTGCTAGCACTAAGTTTATAGGAAAGTTCCAAGGGCTTATGACACCAACTGTACCTAGAGGTTGATACTTAATTTTTGATTTAGCTCCTAGCAAACCCATAAGAGTTCTCACTACAAATGGTTGAGATGGATTGCTTTTTCGTTTTTCATCTCTCATCCAATTTTTTACATTTTCTCTCGCATAATTTAAAGAGCCAATCGTACTCATAATTTCTGACATGAAGCCCGCTCTTGGATCTCTGCTGCCAAAATCTATTGTAATTGCTGAGAGTATTTCCTCATGGTATTTTTTAAGCATTTCGATAGACCTAGTCAGTCTATCTTTTCTTAACTCTAAACTTGGAATTCCTTCTTCAACATAAAGTTTTTTTTGAAGTTTTAAAGTATTCTCCATTTCCTGAATTGTTTCATTTGACATGATTTTCTCCTATTTTTTTTAAGACCTCATTTTTTTGTCTTTTTCATTTGTTTTTTTAATGGTTTCTCTTATATTTGTCCAGTCTTCATCGCCAAGTTTCCCTAAACTAGAGAAAGTTCCTCCTGCTGAAAGATAGGCTCCTCCATCAATAGCAATAGTTTGACCGGTTAAGTAGTCACATCCATCTGCCATTAAAAAAGTAGCTAAATTTCCTAATTCGCTCATTTCTCCAACCCTGCCCATCGGGTTGGAAGACATTGAGCTTTGATCCATAGAGCCTTCTGTACTTTCAGTTTCCGGACTTAATCTTGACCAAGCGCCTTCCGTCGGGAAAGGTCCAGGTGCTATGCAATTTAATCTAATGTTATGTGGACCCCACTCTACTGCTAGTGATTTGGTCATTGCATTTATTCCAGACTTAGACATTGCTGAAGGCACAACAAAAGGCGAACCTGTCCAAACCCAAGTGGTTGTTATTGATAGAATAGTTCCGGGTCTTTTCAACTCAATCCATTTTTTTCCAACAGTGTTAGTCATATTGAATGTTCCATGAAAGACAATTGAAGCGATGGCATTAAATCCATTTGGTGAAAGATCTTGAGTTCTGCTAATAAAATTTCCAGCGGCATTGTTAACCAATCCATCAATTGGGGCTTCATCAAAAATATTACTCACGGTATCTTCTATCGCCATCGCATCTCTTATGTCTAAACTATGAGAGGAAATTTTTCCTTTTGTTTCACCTGTTAATTCTTTGACAGTATTTTGTAAGACTTCGTCCCTTCTTCCACAGATAATGACCTCTGCGCCATGATTAAGAAAATGCTTTGACATTTCCTTTCCTAAACCACTTCCGCCGCCTGTTACCAAGATTCTTTTTCCACTAAATAAATTTTTATCAAACATTAATTTTCTCCACGCTGTAATATTTTTTTTGATTAGAAAGTATAAATGCAATTAAAAGGATTGCCAGAGAAGAAAGTAAAAGATAAGGAAATTCTGGAGAAATTATATATAAAGGCATGATTATAATTGGAACCAAAATATGCCCAATTGGAAAGACCATATTTAAGAGTCCATTTGCTGTTCCTTGTTCATCTTTTGAGACGGACAAAGAAAGCATTGTTACATTTCCGGCTCTAGCTAACCCCATACCTAAGCCCTTCAGCATTAATCCTAAATATAATCCGGGAATAGAAGAAGCTTGAGAAAGAGTCATAAATCCTAAAAAAACTATAAAAAGTCCCCATTTAATTAGGCTTAATGGAGATATTCGATAATTTTGTACAATCACTAACTGCGAAAACATAGAAGATAAAGCCACAATTGAAAATCCAATGGCTACAGTAGAATATATTTCTAATTGATTAGTTAAAATTACATCCTTAACAAATATTGAACTCGTCAAGACCAATCCTGCGTTTGATAGTCCCATGAAAGACGCAACTACAAGAGAAGGCCAGACTCTTGGGTCAAACATATTTATTTTTTTTTGTGACTCGATTTTTTCTTCATTCAAAACTTCTTCAGCTTCACTCATTTGAGTAAAATTGTAAAAACCTATAAAAATTCCAAGCAAAGCAACGAAAAGAAACGGAATAAAAAGGTTGTTATTAAAAATTGATAAGAGAATGCCAATAAGAATTGGTCCTGTGACAACGCCAAGCTGCCAGCCAGCGTCAAATCTTGCGAATCCTGCCGCTCTAGTTTCAGGAGAAGTTATGTCTGCTATTCTTCCTCCAGCAGCCGGCCTAACTGCACTGCCGAATAATCCATTGATTAACCTAGTAGCTATCAATAGTGGCAATATCAGCACAAAGGGTATCAAGTTATTATTCGCGGATGAAATAATCGCAGCAAAAGAAATCATAGATAAAGAAAAACCAAAAATTCCGATTAAAAAAATCCACTTTCTGCCAAACTTGTCACTTAGACTCCCCCAAAAAGGACTGAAAATCATCCAAGCAATAGCAGAGATTGAAAAAATTATACCCACTTGAAATTCGTTAAAACCCATTGCTCTTACTTCTGCTGGAATCAAAATAAAGATTGTTGATTGCCCAGCTCCAATACATGCAACTGCAGCTGCTAAATACCAAATAGATTTATCTGGTTTTTGTGAGAAATTAGTCATAGGCTAAAACTAAAACGAATAGCTCATCAGAGGAAGGATTAAATACCAAAAATTCATAGTATTCGTTTAATGCGTGAGACCATTCGTGATCAAATTCATTTTTGTCTTTAGATTTTCTAATTTTGTTCTGTTTTAAAAAAAAAGTGATTGAATTTTCTTGTAAAATTATTGATAAGAAATATTCTAATTTTTCATATATGTCTTTTGAAATATTTGGGGTTTGTTGTCTCTCTGAAGTTACGATTTCTGTTACAAAAGACAAAAAATCGTCTGATTGAATTTTAGTATAGGAAGTACTACTTAATTTCTTCGTTGAAAAAGGACCATGGAATCCTTTAGCCCTAACAAACATAAAATCCGTCAACTGAAAGTTTACGAATTCTTCTTTTAAAAGACTGTCTATTAAAAAATCATAGCTATGTTTATTAAACGAATCAGAAAATTTTGTTCTTATAATCAAAGATTGGCCGTGATTGTGGAGTCTCAGAAACTCCATACCAAGCAAGGTATACTTATTTTTAATTGGGTATTTTAAGAGCTCTTTTTTTTTATCCATTTAAAGCTTTTATTCCTACTTTTTCTCTTATTTCTGTTATTTTTATTTCAGCTTTTTTTCTGGCTTTATTTTCACCCTCAATCAATATCTCTTCGACAAGTTCTGGTTTACTGACGAGTTCATCAAACTTTTCTCTAAGAGGTTTAATTTCTTCGTTGATGATGTTAAAAAGCATTTTCTTCAAGTCTCCCCATCCAGCACCGTCCTTAAATGATTTTTCTATATCATAAATTTTATGTTTACTAACAAAAGCGCTGAAATATTCAAATAGAATTGAGTCTTTAGTCTCCTTTGGCTCACCAGGCAATAATGAATCTGTGATGATTTGATTTAAAGATTTTTGTAATTTTTTTTCAGAAGAAAAGAGTTCAATAAAATTATTATAAGATTTACTCATCTTTCTTCCATCCAACCCTGGAAGAAGAGAAATATCTTCAGAAATAATTGGCTCTGGCAGGTCAAAAGTTTTTCCATACGTATTATTGAACCTTCCTGCAATATCTCGAGTCATTTCGATGTGTTGTTTTTGATCGCTTCCTACAGGAACGTATTTTGCATCAAATAATAATATATCTGCTGCCATTAATATCGGGTAATTAAACAAGCCCGCATTAATACCTTTATCTGGATCGTTCTTATCGTTGGAATCAACAGCGGCTTTGTAAGCATGTGCTCTATTTAAAATGCCTTTAGGTGTTACGGAAGACAAGATCCAATTCAACTCGAGAATCTGAGGAATGTTTGATTGTCGATAGAAGTTAACTTTATCAAGATCTATACCGCATGCAATCCAAGCGGAAGCAATTTGTAAAGAAGATTGAAAAGTCAGTTTAGGATCTTGATTTTTAATCAATGAATGATAGTCGGCAAGAAAAAGAAAGGTATCTTTAAATTTTTTAGATTCTTCGATAGATGGCTTTATTGCCCCAACATAATTTCCCAAATGCGGAGTTCCGCTGGTAGTAATACCTGTAAGTAGTATAGACATATGGTAAGTATAAAAAAAAACACCACTGAGTGGTGTTTCTTTTTTAGCGAAGTTGAAGGGGCCTAGCGGGCTTCCTAGTGTTGGACTTTACCCCGTGTCCATCATGTGGTGAAATTTCTTTCAGCTTTTCACCCTTCTCCTTCTTTCTACTATTCTCTTTTTTATCGTCTCGAGTTGTTAAAACGTCCTCTAGTAGATAAATTTATCTTAACCCAAATATGAAATCGATCAATAGCAAAATTGCGCTTTTTTAGACTAAGTTTTTATAAAAAAGAATTTTTTGATTTATAAAAAGAATTAAAAAGTTTTTTTTGGCGGAGGGGGTGGGATTCGAACCCACGAAGCCATTTCTGACTTGCCGGTTTTCAAGACCGGTGCATTCAACCAAGCTCTGCCACCCCTCCAAAAATACTATTTTAAAAGGATTTGTTCAGAAAAAAAGTTTATTTGGGCTTAGCTTCGTTGACTTTAAGCTGTCTTCCCTCGACTTCTGATTCATTAAGAGCTTCAATAGCTTCTTCGCCGCCTGACTCTAGCTCAACAAAACCAAAACCCCTGGATCTATCTGTATTTCTATCCTTAATTACTTTTGCTGAAACGACAGAATAGTCAGAAAACAGATCTTCTAATTCCTGATCGCCTATGCTCCAAGGAAGGTTGCCTACATATAATTTCATAAATTTTTCCTAATTGTTTTCAAAGAGTGTATTGAATACTAATTTAAGAAAAAAGAAATACTTTTTTAATCTTTTTACAATTTATTTTAATGTTAATACTTTTTCGAGATAATCTTGCATAACCTCTTTGAATTCTTTTGTTTGATAAAGTTTTTTTAAATGATTAAACGAAAGAGGAAACTCTTTTTCGAAATTTTTTGAAATTAACTCAAATCCTTGTTTTCTTAAAAGATTTTTATTGTCTCTTTCTCTAAGAAATTGAGCTAAATCACATACGAAAGAAATATCAGCAATTGTTATCTCATCACCAACTATATAAGCGCTCGAGAGAAGAGCTTTTTCAACACCGTCTAAATAAAACTGATAAGCAGAAGTCATTCTTTTATATAAATAATCATTAAGCTCATCAAGCTCTAGTACATAAACTTGAAATTCTCTTGCAAACCCAAGATTAGCATCTAAAAAACTATCAATTCTTGATTGTTGCATTCTATTACTGCCGCCATAAAGATAATGATCATCTGATAAACGAGCAACTGCGCGCATAATGCTGTTCGATTCAAAAATGCCAACAGAACCATCAAAGTTAAACCCTGCGGGAACAGTTCCAAAAGGATGCTTTACCAAAAAGTCGTCGGTTTTATAAAGGTCTACTTTGAAGCCTCTTTTGCTTTGACGTTTAAATTTAGTTAAATCTTTGGAATCAATATCATTTAATTTTCTTGCATCAAAATCCCAAAGCCATTCTGGTAAATTTCTGGGTTTATCACCAATTACATTAACGTTTACGCTAATCAATTTTGCAGTGATCAAAGACTTCCACACTCTAGGATTTGGGAGATAAGAAAAAATTCTAATGTCTTCGTTCATAAATAAATTTCGTATGACTAAGAGAAAACTTTAATAGCACAAATTTTATTTCCAGAAGGATCTTTTAAATAAGCAAGATACATTTTCATATTTTCATATTCTCTAATTCCCGGTGGATCTTCAGTAGAAACACCACCATGATCTAACCCAGTTTGATGCCATTTATTTCCAGTTTCCTCGTCCGGAACATTAAAAGCGACTGTATTGCCATTCCCTGGAACAGCGGAATTACCATCGATTGGTTCAGTTATGCAAAAAGTATTCTTATTTAAAAAGTAAAAATATCTAGTTTGCCCAGTCAAGTTAGGAACGAATACCCCTTCTTTAGCGCCTAAAATACCTAATAAATTATCGTAAAATATTTTTGATTTTTCTATGTCATTTGCGCCGATCATAATATGACTAAACATATCTTTCTCCTAAAACTTTTTAATTATTGTAAATACCATTTTAGTCATAAATTAAAGTAAAGCGAAATTTGACAAATTTAAAAAACTTTTTTTAGAGGAAATACAAAAATTGACACTTTTAAACTAAAAGTGGTACCAATTTTTTTTTTAAAATTGAATCATCGAAACTTTCGTGTGAGAATTTTTAGTGCAAAAACATAAACTTACCTGGGGAGGAAATTATGGAAAATGCAATGAAAATGATAGGTGACTTAGTTTCTGGGTTAACTGGAATCTTGGTCGGTGTTATTGGACTAGGTGTAGTTGCTGGAATAGTGTTCGGTAACTCTTGGTTCTTTGGAGATGTCCTTAATCAGCTTCTTGCTGTTATACAAACTCTTGGCGACAATGGTTTGGTTGGCTTGCTTGCAGCTGCAATATTGATTAATCTTCTAAGATAAATCTTTGAGAACGGGGTCATTTATTTGGCCCCTTCTCTTTATTTAATTATGGAATGGTTCAATTTCGATAAGATAAAAGACTTTTTTTACAAAGTTACTGAAGTCTTAGCCCTATTTGTTGCAGTTGCAGTTTTGGTAGGAATTATATTCGGTCCTGAAACAGCTTTTTTTGGTGACGTAGTAAAAAACTTTTCAAATATTCTAAACGTGCTTGGCCAAGAAGGTCTTCTGGCCTTAATTTCTATTTTAATTATCGTTGCTATTCTAAAAAGGTAATTAAAAATTACCTTCCTGAAACTCTATTTGTATATTTTCCAGAAAGGAAACACGCCAAAGCTAAAATTAGTTCAACTAAGAAAGTTTCCAAGACAAAAGAAGCGTCATGAAAAATATTAGCCAACACATTAAATAGCAAAGCTATTAAAAAAATAATCGCTGAAGCAAAAAACCATTCAGGTCTCTTTGTAATAAACCCAAGAAAACAAAAAATACTAGTTCCGAGAAAAAAGGCTGTAAAGTCTCTGATTAAAGTGTTTTTCTCCACAGGATCACTAATTATCAGTCCTAAAGAAGATGCAGCAGCCTCTGGGTTGAAGATCCAATTGAGGGCTATTAAGGCTAAAAAGATGGCCGGAAGTAAAGGCGCGTATGACAAAACTTTCATAAATTAAGTTAATTATTTGTATTTTCTTTTATCAAAAAAGTCCTCAACTGATCCTAAAGAATCAAACAAAAGTGCTTTAAAAAATTTACTAAATTTGTCTTGAAGATTTTTCTTCGGTTCGAATTTAATACTATAAACATCGTGTTTTTTTATAAATTCTAAAATATATTCATCGCTTGTTTTTATTTCGTCTACTAAGCCTACTTCGAGAGCTTCAATGCCTTCCCAGACTTCACCAGTGGCAATTTTACTTATATCTAGATTTGGTCTGAATTTACTCACATGATCCTTGAACAGTTTATGGATATCTTCTAAGTCTTTTTTAAATTTTTGTCTTCCTTCCTCAGTTGTTTCTCCAAAAGTTGTAATAGTTCTTTTAAATTCGCCCGCGGTATGAAGCTCATAATCAATATCATTTTTTTTCAAGATTTTATGAAAATTAGGAATTGCAGCGACTACTCCAATTGAACCAATTACTGCGAAAGGTGCAGAAATAATTTTATCAGCGACGCACGCCATCATATAACCGCCAGAAGCAGCAACTTTGTCTACACAGGCTGTTACCTTAATTTTAGCTTCTCTTAGTCTTTGCAGTTGTGCAGCACATAATCCATAGCCAATGACCGTACCGCCCCTACTTTCAAGTCTCAAGATAATTTCTTCACATTTGGTTTCACTATTTAAAATTGCATTTATTTCTTCTTTTAAACTCTCCACATTCGAAGCTTCAATATCACCGTAAAAATCAATTACATAAACTGGCTTTTTTTTAGTCTTAGATGCTTGTTTTGAGGAGATTTTTGATTCTTTTTTAGAGGCTTTAACAAATTTTTTAGTTTCTTCTTTATTCAAGCTTAAGACTTTTAAGGAATCAGCCATGGACATGTATTTTTTAGAGAGATTTTTTATTCTCAAGATATCGGTTGCTTCGGATTTACCTTTTAGTGACGACGCTATAAAAAAAATTGGAATAAAAATTAGTAAAGTTATTGTCAGTGCTTTTAGCAGAAAGAAAGCAAATTCTATTATCATTTCCATAGGCTTGTATTATTTGTGAAAGTGGATTCTATCAGCAATGAGACTAAAGCTCATAGAATTTCTTTATTTCCCATGTACGGTCTTAAAATATTAGGAATAGAAATTGTTCCGTCTTTATTTTGGAAGTTTTCGAAAATTGCTGCGATTGTTCTTCCTATAGCCAGGCCTGAGCCATTAAGAGTATGACAAAGAATTGTTTTTTCATTTTCTTTTGTTCTTATTTTTAGCCTTCGTGATTGGAAATCACGATAATTACTGCAGGATGAAATCTCTCGATAAGAACTCTGACTCGGCATCCATACCTCTAAATCGTAGGTTAATGCTGCACCAAATCCAATATCGCCTGCGCATAATTTTATCTTTCGAAAAGGAAGTTCAAGTAAATCTAAAATTTTTTCCGCATCAGAGGTTAATTTTTCAAGCTCTTCGTCAGAATCGTCAGGATGTGAAATCTTAACTAACTCAACTTTTTCAAA
The DNA here is from genome assembly GCA_902553315.1 of uncultured SAR86 cluster bacterium. GTDB lineage: Bacteria > Pseudomonadota > Gammaproteobacteria > Magnimaribacterales > AG-339-G14 > AG-339-G14. Next base: position 162,203 of record CACDKN010000002.1, on the reverse strand, counting down.
CTGATGTTGTCTTATAATGCCTTTGGTATCTAGCCCATAACTTCCAGCTTCAGATCTGAAACATGGAGTATGTGAAACGTAAGACAAAGTTAAGTCCGAAACATCTAAAATTTCATCTCTATGATAATTGGTTACTGGAACTTCTGCGGTCGGAATTAAATACATTTCATTTTCTTCATCTTTAATTTGGAATTGCTCATCTTTAAACTTAGGTAGCTGTCCGGTCCCTAGTAAAGATTCCTTATTTACTATAAATGGAACATAGATTTCTGAATATCCGTGTTCATTTGTATGAGTATCGATCATAAATTGAATCAAGGACCTGTTGAGTTGAGCAACTGAATTTTTAAAAACAATAAATCTCGATTTAGCTATTTTTGCAGCGGCTTCGAAATCCATTCCTCCATTCAAAATACCTAACTCTTGATGATCTTTAGGAGAAAAATCAAAAGACGGAATTTCTCCCCTTTCAAAAATTATTTCATTGTCATTTTCGTCAATTCCTGATGGAACTGAATCAGATAAAATATTTGGTAATGAAAGCAAGAAATTATCATACTCAACTTTATTTTCTTGAAACTTTTCCTTAACTTTCTTTAATTCTTTGGATATTTCAGTGGCTTTTGATTTTTCCTCATTGCTTTCCTTGCCATCTTGTTGAAGTTGAGCAATTTCTTTAGCAATATTATTTTGATCCGCCTGCAAAGATTCCATCTTTACCTGAAAGTGCTTTCTATTTTCTTCCAAAGAGGTCCATAAAACTTCGTCCAGCTTAAAACCCCTTTTCATCAAGTTAGAGCTTACCTCTTTTAAATTATTTCTTAGATTGTCTAAATCGATCATTTTTTATCTATTATTAGTAAATCTTTAACTTCTTGATTATAGCTAAATGCAGACTCATTGATATCATTCATCAAGGTCATGTTTCCAAACAAAATTTTAGTTTCGTCATACTTAGGACCGCTAAAATTTAATTGTTCAATTTTTAGATCTTTAAAAAATATTTCAATTTTATTGTCATTATTTTTTTGACGAATTACACATTCTTTATTGTCACAAATATCCATTGTAAATCCCTCGCAGAACTCTTCTTTAGAAAGTAATAAAAAACCTGCTGGAATAAAATCAATCATTGCATCCTTCTCGTATCTTATCGTTTGATCAAGGTCAAAATCAGTTTGAAAAATATAATCTTGATTTATTATCAATTCTGAATTTAAAGGCCGTTCTAAATAAATTTTTAGATGATTTGGCCTTTTAATTAAAATCTCACCAGAAATGTTTGGTTTTTCCTTTTCTTCAAAAACTTGAATAAATTCGGACTGAAAAGAAGAGTTCGAATCAAAAAAATTACTTAACAAATTTGAATTTAAATTGCATTCTCCAAAAAATAAATTGGAAAAAAATACAACAAGAATTAGAAATCTATTCTGCATTGCTTGGAGCAAGCACTTCTCGATTTCCATTAGAATTCATCTCGCTCACTAAACCTGCCGATTCCATAGCCTCAATTAAACGAGCAGCTCTGTTGTATCCAATCCTAAATTTTCTTTGAACAGCTGAAATAGAGGCTCTTCTTGATTCAACCACAAACGCCACTGCCTGATCATAAAATTCATCTTTTTCTGAATCTTCAGAGCCTTCTGAATCTTCACCAGTTTCTGGAGCTTTAGTTACAGCATCGAGATAGCTAACAGTTTCTTTATCTTTCCAATCTTTAACTACTCTTATTATTTCTTCTTCGCCAACAAACGCTCCATGAACTCTCAAAGGAACAGAAGTACCAGAACCAACGTACAACATATCACCTCTTCCTAATAGCTGCTCAGCCCCAACTTGATCCAACACAACTCTTGAGTCCATCGATGATGCTACGTTAAATGCCATCCTTGCAGAGATGTTAGCCTTTATTAGTCCTGTGATGACATCAACCGAAGGCCTTTGTGTAGCCAAAAGCATGTGAATACCTGCTGCTCTAGCTTTTTGAGCTAATCTTGCTATCAATTGCTCAACTTTTTTTCCTACCACCATCATGAGGTCAGCCAATTCATCAACAGCGATGACAATTTGAGGAAGCTCCTGGAGGTTAGGTATGTCTGCTTCACTAGTGCCTTTTTCTTCATCTATTTTAAAAGTTGGATCTTTAATAGGATTTCCTGATTCGTTGGCTTTTTTAACCTTTGCATTAAAACCGTTCAAATTCCTCACAGACATAGCCGCCATTAGTTTATATCTCCTCTCCATTTCATTAACACACCACCTCAAACCAAAGGCAGCTTGAGCCATATCAGTAATAACGGGACACAATAAATGTGGTAAATCTTCATAAACTGAAAGTTCCAGCATTTTTGGGTCAATTAAAACCAATCTGACTTGCTGAGGTGTTGCTTTGTATAAAATACTCATCAACATAGCGTTCAATGCAACAGATTTTCCAGAGCCAGTTGTTCCAGCAATTAGTAAGTGTGGTAAAGAAGCAAGATCTTCTAAAACGGGCTTTCCTTCTATATCTTTACCATAAGCTAAAGTGAGTGGACTTTTTGATTCTTCAAATAATTTGGAAGCTATTACTTCTCCTAAAAATACGTCCTCCCGGTCAGCATTAGGCACCTCTATTCCTATAGTTTCTCTTCCCTCAATGACTTCAACAATTCTTATACTTCCGACACCCAAGGACCTAGCAAGATCTTTGTTTAAGTTAGATACCTGAGAGACTTTGATTCCTTTTGGCAATTCAACTTCGAAACGTGTCACTACTGGTCCACGCATCGTCTCTCTTACAATCGCGTATTCTCCCTCTGGACCAGTAATCTTGAATTCGGCAAGTTTTGTAATTAGTGCTTCTTTTAATATGTCTAGCTCGTAAAGTTGCTGTGAATTCATAACTTGAGCATCATTTTTTTTCTCATCAAGAAGTGAAATTTTTGGCATTTCTCCTGGAATTTTTTCCTCAAATAGCTCGACTTGTTTTTCTTGGTGAACTTTTTTCCCCTCAACTATCGGTTTATCAACTTTCTTTATTTCCGGTTTAGGCATTGACCTAATTTTTTCTTTATGTGAATCTAAAAATGCCTGTCTATTTTTCTGATCTTGTTTCTTTTGTCTTAATTTTTTTAAATATTCAAATCCATTTTTAGAGTACTTATCTAAAACATAAACAAGGTTTTTAAAATTATCTTGCAATCCAATAAAAGTATTTTTCCAACTTAAATTGATCATCAGGCTAAAACTAACCATCAAAAAGAAAATTCCGAAAAGAGTTGAACCTACCAAGCTTAAGTAAGGATACAAATTTACTGAAATAATGGTGCCCAAAATCCCTGAACTAGTTTCAGGAAAATAAAATTCGAATGCATTAATGTGAAGATCGATTAATAAACATAAAGAAGTACAAAAAATAAAAAATCCAAAGATACTAAAAAAATAATTTTTTTGAGCAGGTTTTTCTTCCGTGTTTTTTAAATAAGACATAAAGGCAGGATAAAAAAATAAGATAATCATTGACCATGCGGTAATTCCCAAAAACTCGTAAAGAAAACTGCTCAACCAAGCACCGACAATCCCAATGCTATTTGTTAAATTAGTTTCTGATGAAGAAATCTCTTTCCAGTTGGGGTCAGAAATTTCAAACGTCCAAAGAGAGATCAAAAGAACAATCCCTAAAATGACTAAAAAAAGATTAAATAAGTCTAATGTGAGAGTTTTGGTAGCAGTACTCAGCGAGAAAGCTGGATTGAAAATTTTTGAAAATAGATTTGATTTATTTTTAGTCAATTTTTTCAAATAAAATATTATTATATCTTCCCTTCTGAGTTAATGACAGTTGGCTTTGAAAGCGACTGTCTCTTTCACTTCATTTACTTTAAAATGTGAAAAAATCAAGACTACTTTGAGCGAATTAAGTAAATTAATTATCTTGGGTTCAGGACCTGCTGGATACAGCGCTGGCATTTACGCCGCTCGCGCAGGATTAGATCCTATTCTTATAACTGGTCTGGAAATCGGTGGTCAACTCACTACTACAACAGATGTTGAAAATTGGCCAGGCGATCATGATGATTTACAAGGGCCTGATTTGATGGAAAGAATGAAAAATCATGCCGAAAAGTTTGATGTCAAAATTATAAATGATCATATCGAGGAGGTGAATGTAAAAGATAAACCAATCGAGTTAAAAGGGAATGATACTTATCTGGCTGAATCTTTAATTATTGCAACTGGAGCTTCCGCCCAGTATTTAGGAATTGAATCTGAAGAAAAATTTTTAGGTAGAGGTGTAAGCGCTTGCGCGACTTGTGATGGCTTTTTTTACAAAGACAAAGAAGTGGCAGTAATTGGCGGGGGAAACACAGCGGCGGAAGAAGCGCTTTATTTAAGCAATATTTGTTCAAAAGTTCATCTGATTCATAGAAGAGACAGTCTTAGAGCTGAAAAAATCTTACAAGATAGAATTTTTGATAAAGAAAAAGATAAGAAAATCGAAATTCATTGGAACTCACAACTTCAAGAGGTGGTTGGCGACGAGTTGGTAAGTAAAATAATTTTAGATTCCGGAAAAACACTAGATTTAGAAGGAGTTTTCATTGCGATTGGCCATAAACCAAATACAGACATGTTCATTGATCAGTTAGATATGAAAAATGGTTACATCTCGATTAATAGTGGGTTGAGCGGAAATGTAACTCAAACGAGCGTAGACGGAGTTTTCGCGGCAGGCGATGTTGCAGATTCGGTGTATCGACAAGCTATAACTTCCGCTGGATTTGGTTGCATGGCAGCATTAGATGCGCAAAAGTTTTTAGAAGAGTCCTGAGAAGATTTAGTTAACCAACTTTTGATAATCTAGTTTTAGCAGCGTTGTATTCTTGCTCTAAATCATCAACTACATCGCCGACCGATTTAACTTGATTAATATTTCCAATTCCTTGTCCAGAACCCCAAATATCTTTCCAAGCTTTAGTTGCAGAAGATCCAAAATTCATTGAATCTTTACTTCCCGACATATGCTCTTCAGGATTTAAGCCAGCAGCTTCAACACTCGGTCTAAGATAATTTCCGTGAACCCCTGTAAAAGTCGCACTGTACATTATGTCATCAGCTTTACTGTCGACAATCATTTGTTTATAGCCAGGCGATGCATTAGCTTCAGAAGTTGCTATGAATTTTGTTCCTACATAGGCGAAGTCAGCACCTAAAGCTAGCGCAGATAAAATCGAAGAGCCTTCCGAAATACTTCCAGAAAGAGCAATTGGGCCATCAAAAAAATCTCTTACTTCTCTAACCAAAGCAAAAGGACTTAAGGTGCCGGCGTGACCTCCGGCTCCTGCACATACTAAAATTAATCCGTCAGCACCTTCCTCAATCGCTTTCTTTGCATGCCTAATATTAATTACGTCATGCATGACAATCCCTCCATAACTGTGAACGGCTTCGGTAACAAACTTTGGAGCCCTAAGGCTTGTAATGATGAGTGGAACTTCATGTTTCACGCAAATATCAACATCATGTTGGAGCCGATCATTGGAATGATGACAAATTTGATTCACTGCAAAAGGAGCTACTTTCTTGTCGGGATTTTCATCTTGATATTTTTTAAGTTCTTCAGAAATTTTATTAATCCAAACTTCGAGCTCTTCTTGGGGTCTAGCATTTAAGGCTGGAAAAGATCCAACTACGCCAGCTTTGCATTGAGCAATGACTAGTTCTGGATAAGAAACAGTAAAGAGAGGCGCTCCTATTACAGGCAATCTCAGTTGTTTTTTTAAATCAGAAGCTTTAGTCATGAATGATTATTGAGTTGAAACCCAAAAAACTATTATAGCAGTGACAATAATTATTGCAGCGACAGCAACTACTGCATCGGCTTTACTGTCCGAGTCAGCTATTTTTTCATTAAACTTATTTTCTTTTTGTTCCATTGCTAGATTTTTACTCTGACTCTGCCAATTTGTTTTCCTTTAAGTATGGTATCAATTTCTGAAGGTAATTCCGATAAGCTTATTTCTTTTATTTCGTCTTCTAAATTTTTAAGTTTCCATGTAGTGGCAAAGTTGTTCCAGATTTCTTCTTTGACCTCAATTTCTGTCTCCGCTGAATCTACTCCAAACAAAGTAACTCCTCTCAAAATGAAGGGGAAAATGCTTGTATTAAGTTCTGCTCCATTCACCATGCCGCAACAAGCTATAGCAGCTCTTTGCCCGGTAAGGGTAAGAAGGTTTGAAAGTACCTTTCCTCCGACAGCGTCTACGCCCCCAATAAAAATTGACTTTTGCAAAGGAGATTTTAAAGGCTCATCAAATTGATCTCGCATCATTATTTCTTTTGCTCCATAACTTTTTAACATTTGTTCGGATTCTTTTTTTCCGGTAATGGCAGAAACTTCATAACCTAATTTTGATAAAAGCATTAGAGAAATGATGCCAACCCCTCCTGTTGCACCAGTTACAAATAATTTTCCCATCTCTGGAGTAATACCATGATTAATAAGTCTTCTTACACATAATCCAGCTGTAAGTCCTGCGGTTCCTAAAGCCATAGATTCTGACAATGTTAGGCTCTCTGGTTTTTTTATTACCCATTCTTTCGGAACTCTTACAAATTCTGCAAACCCTCCCGCGGTGTTCATTCCTAAATCATATCCTGTGACTATAACTTCTTCTCCCTCTGAAAATTCTGCAACAGAAGATGATTTTACAATTCCAGCAACATCAATTCCTGGGGTATGGGGATAGTTTCTCGTGACGCCTTTATTGCCTGTAGCTGAAAGCGCGTCTTTGTAATTTAGGGAAGAGAAATTTACTCTTATAAGTATTTCCCCTTCAGGAAGTTCTTCAAGATCTCTTTCTTTTATTACAAGAGAAAACTTTTTATCAGACTCAGAAGAAACTAATGCGTTAAATTTCATGGAACTAATTAAAACTTTAAACCTAAAAAAATACAATTTTTTTATTTTTTAGTGCACTTTTTTGCACCAAAATGAACCCTTAAACGACAAAAAACCTATATTTTGTGCTTGAAAAGAGCAAAAAATACATATATGGGGTTTTTTAAATATTGCCTAGAACATCTTGTAAAAGTATATAATTGCCGCAGTTTATAAATTTATAAATGGAGATGATATGAATAAACTTAAAACACTAGTCATTAGTTTAGTGCTCATCGTTTCTTCTGGAATTGCTAGTGCGGTTTCAGTCTCTGGAAACATGGGTCTTACTTCAGATTATATCTGGCGTGGAATGACTCAAAACAATGGTGAAGTATCTGTATCCGGTGGTCTTGATTTAGAGACTGACTCTGGTTTCTATCTTGGAACTTGGGCTGGATCAGCTAACTTCGGTGATACTGGAGCTCTAGAACTTGACTACTACGGTGGTTATGCTGGATCTATCGGTGACATTGGTTACGACGTTGGTTTTATTGAAGTTACTTATCCTGGTTCTTCAGGCGACTTCTCAGAAACTTACCTAGGACTTGATGTCATGGGTGTTGGTATCTTTTACGCAGCTGGAGACGAATTCGGTGATTACGCTGAAATCTCTTACGGCATAGATGCAGGACCTGGATCAATTGGCCTCTCTTACGGAGACTATGAAGATTCTGGAACTAACTACGTAATTGGATACGCAATACCAGTCGGGGACTTTGAATTATCACTTGCATACACAGATTATGAAGGCGATACAGCCGGAACTGATCAAGATGCATTTGTAGTTTCCATTGGAATGTAAAAAACTTTCCAAAAAAAAAGCCTCTCTCTTGAGAGGCTTTTTTTTATTCAATACTCTTTAAATAGTCAGTTGTGCTGTAAGGAAATTGAATAAAACACAGCAAAATTTCCTCGTTCAAACTGAAATCGTTTAATTTATTTTGCTCACAAAAATTCTTTAAATCCTTTTTTCTTTCCTCATAATCATCATGAATAAAATCTGCGGATCTTTGGCTATTTGAATCTTGTTCAGTTTCAGCCTTTTTTAAAATCTCTTTGTTAACATTGCCTGGAACTCTGCCATAATGCCCTGTCAATAAATTTATGGTTTCATTAGATAAAGTTTCATAAGGTTTATTTTCAGATACATTCATCAAGGCTTGCGCGCCAACAATTTGAGAAACTGGTGTCACTAGTGGAGGAAAGCCAAAATCTTCTCTAACTTTTGGAATCTCCTTAATTACTTCTTCTAAGAGATCTGATTTATTTAAATCCTTTAATTGAGACTCTAGGTTAGAAAGCATTCCCCCCGGAACCTGACTAACAAGCATTTGTGTATCTGCACCTTTCAAGCTACCCTCGTACTGAGAATACTTCTTTCTAATTGTTTTAAAATAGTTTGAAATCTTTTTAAATTTTTTCAGATCTAAGTTCGTTGTTCTAGGAAGATCTTCCAAGCTTGCTACGATACTCTCGGTCGGAGAATGTCCATAAGTCATACTCATGGAAGAAATAGATGTATCGATGTTGTCTATGCCAGCTTCTATTGCTTTCAAATTGGTTGCCGTAGATAGACCCGCAGTAGCATGTGTTTGCAAGTGCAGTGGTACAGAAAGGATTCCTTTTAATTTAGAAACCAGTTCAAAGGCAACATAAGGCTTTAATATGCCGGCCATGTCCTTAATAGCTATAGAATCAACTCCTAAATCTTCCATGCGTTTTGCCAAATCGACCCAATAATCAATATCATGGATTGGACTTACTGTATAAGCCATTGCAGCTTGGACGTGTTTAGAATTTTCCTTCACTTGTTTGATAGAAAATTTTAAGTTTTCAATATCATTTAAAGCATCAAATATCCTAAATACATCAATACCGTTTTCAGACGACTTGTTAATGAATTTTGAAACTACAGAATCAGGATAATGCTTGTAACCTAAAAGATTTTGGCCTCTCAATAACATTTGTTGCTTTGTTTTTGGCATTGCGGCTTTAAAAAGACGAAGCCTTTCCCATGGGTTTTCATTAAGATATCTCAAACAACTGTCAAAAGTAGCTCCGCCCCATGATTCTATCGACCAATAGCCTATCTCATCCAAGGCATTTGCAATTGGAAGTAAATCTTCAGTTTTTATGCGCGTTGCAAGGAGAGATTGGTTTCCATCTCTAAGGACGACTTCTGTGATACCTAATTTACTGGAAACTGGATTGATCATTTATAATTAAAATATTACCTTATTTCCAAACTAAAAATTGGTGAAATAACACATATGATGGGGGAGTTTTTAGCAAGCAATTTTCAAGCCTTTGTTCACAGGGGAAATGCAAAATTCTTCAGAGAAAACACAATTGAGGCTTTTAAATCTGCAAAAGAAATTGGTTTCAATTATTTAGAAACAGATTTAAGGATAACGAAAGACGATAAAATAATTACCTTTCATGATCCTGATCTTTTAAGAACATCTGGACATAATATTCAATTAATAGATATCAACTATAAAGACTTGAATCGGCTGAGTTTTTTTCAACCTGGGCACACTCCTACTTTTAATGAATTGCTTGAAGAATTCCCTACAAATTTTTTTAACATTGATCTTAAGGTTTCAAAAATTGGTTTAAAAGTCTTAAAAATTATAAAAGATATGAAAGCAGAGGATAGAATTTGCATTGGTTCTTTTCATTCCAGCCGTCTTGATGAAATTCAACGAGCTAATTCAAGAGTTTTAACTTCAATGGGAATCAGAGACATTATAAAAATAAAATTTTTAAACATCCCAAATAAAAGGTCGAAAATTATACAAATACCAGAAAATTGGAATGGCATAAAAGTTTTCACAAAGAAACTTTTGCAAAGAAGTCATTCATTAGGTTTTAAAGTTCATGTCTGGACGGTAAATAAAAGAGAGGAAATGCAAAAATTTATCGATCTAGGAGTGGATGGATTAATGACCGACGAACCCGAACTTCTTAAAGAAGTGCTTTTAGAAAACTCTATTGCTCTTTAATTTGTACCATTCTTAGCATGAGTAATCCTGGTATAAATAAAATCAACAAACTTATGATTCCTGCTCTAGGATCATTGAATAAATAATTTACGATTCCTACCATTGCGGGACCAAAAATGACTGCTGATTTTCCAACTAAATTATAAAATCCAAAAAACTCAGAATCTTTTCCTTCTGGAATCATTGTTGAAAAAACAGCCCTACTGACTGACTGAACTCCTCCTTGAACTAAGCCAATTATTGCAGCCATTATGTAAAATCCATAAATAGAGGATATAACTAAGCCTCCAAAACATATGCATATGTACATCCCAATTCCAACATACAGCAATAACTTGAGCCCGTATCTATCTGCCAAAAACCCAAATCCGATAGTTGCTGGAAATCCAACAAACTGAGTAATTATTAGGGCAACTATCAATTCGGAAGTAGCTAAGCCGATGTCGGCGCCAAATGCCAGTGCCATTCTAACAACAGTATCGATCCCATCCATATAAAGCCAGTAAGCTATTAAAAAATAAAAAAGATTTTTATACTCTCTTATTTCTCTAAATGTTTGCACTACTCTAAAAAAAGATTTTTTTATTAAATTCATTGAAGAAGTTTTTTCAAACAAGCCTGATTTCTCTTTCACATATCTTATTAAAGGCAAAGTGAAAAAAGACCACCAAACAGCTACGCTTAAAAAAGAAAATAAAATTGCATCTACCTCAGAAGCTAACCCAAAGACTGCTGGTTGCAAATACATGAAGACATTTAAAACGAATAATAACCCTCCACCAAGGTAGCCCATTGCGTATCCAAAAGCTGATACTTTGTTTCTTGATTGCTCACTAGAAACATTGATAATCAAAGAATCATAAAAAATATTTCCTCCAGAAAAACCTATACAAGCAAAAATATATCCACTCATCGCAAGGATCCAGTCTCCTTGTTGAATTAAAAAAAATGAAGCCGTTGATCCTGTTCCAATAATCATAAAAAAAACTAACAGATATTTTTTTTTAAAAGTGATATCAGCAACTGCTCCCAAGAAAGGGGCAATCAGAACAATTAATAATCCAGACAAAGAATTTGCTATCCCAAGCATGCCCGTACTTTCCGCGTCAGTTAAATTACTCGCCCAAAAACTTTTAAAAAATAAAGGAAAAAATCCAGCCATAACCGTTGTGGCAAATGCTGAATTTGCCCAGTCATAAAATGCCCAGGAAATAACTTCTTTACTTAGTATTTTTTTTTCTCTTTTCATTTCTTTCAACAAAATTAGTATAATGCATACATGTCTAACGATCTTAACGATTCGCAGATAACAAAAAATCTTTTCATCTTTTTTGTTGTTATTGCGTTGATTACTGCCTTGCTCGCTGGGCTAGGAATGTATATTCAGGAATCCGACTTTAGGGCTAATCTTGAAGAAGAAACTCGTGAATCCTTAAACGAATAATTATCCGATTTGAGTTCTCATCTCCTTTATAGCTGCTTCCCATGGTTCTGCGACCTCAAGTTGTCTAGCTAGACCGAACAACAACGCTTCATTCCCGAACGAAGCCGTCAGCATTGTTCCTACTGGAAGATTTTTAGGCGTGCGGTATAAAGGAAGAGAAATTGATGGATGACCAGATTGATTAAAAATACCTGTAAATGGAGTATATGTAGAAAGTTTTTCTGCGTAGTCAACAAAATCAGTGGTATTTAAATCTATGTTACCAATCTCAACCGGGGGCTTAGCCAAAACCGGGCTGAGCAGGATGTCATAATCTAAGAACATCTTTTCAACCTCATAACCTATTTTATGATTGGTCTTAACAGCCTGTATGTAATCTTTTGCCAATACCTCTTTACCATTTTTTTGCATTTGGAGCGTAACGTTTTCCAGCATCGTATTGTCTAAGTTTTTTCCAATTTGTTTTTCCATCTCATCGATCTTGTTTGCCAAACTAGAAGAAATAACAGCCGCTATGGTTGACATTATTTCATCGGTTGGAAGATCAATTGATTTACTTTCAACAGAATGGCCAAGACTTTCTAATAAAGAAAAGGTTTTGGTCATTACGTCTTTCACTTCAGCATCAATTGAAATACTCTCAGGAACAATATAAGCAATCTTTAGATTTTTTGGATCCTTTTCTAGAGATGAAAGAAAAGAATCTTTTTGATAAGGAGCATGATATGGACTACCAATTTCAGGACCTGAGGTTGCATCCAATAGGAGCGCACTATCTCTAACTGATATTGATACGCAATGAGCAATAGATTGACCGGCCCATCCTTCAAAAACTTTTGGACCTCTTGGAGTTCTTGCTCTAGTGGGTTTCAAACCAACTAAACCGCAGCAAGAAGCTGGTATTCTAATCGAACCTCCCCCATCAGTTGCTTGAGCCATAGGTATAATACCTGCTGCAACTGCAGCAGCTGCACCACCACTTGAACCGCCAGCCGAATGATTTAAATTCCAAGGATTTCTTGTAGGACCAAATAGCACCGGTTCTGTTGTGACTGTTAAACCAAATTCAGGAGAATTAGTTTTTCCGAAAATTACCAAACCAGAATCCAAACATCTTTGGGTTAAAGTATCAGTGAAATCAGCCACATTCTTTGCGCTCGACCTCGAGCCGTCAGAAGTGATTGTGCCTTCTAAAGAAGAATGTAAATCTTTTAATAAAAAAGGGACGCCGAAGAAAGGTCCTTTCAGATCTGTTTCAGCTTGAGCCTTAGCAAGCTCAAAGTGTTTTTGGGGCACTGCATTTATAAGGGGATCTAATGTCTCAGTTAAAAAAATTGCCTCTTCTAATAATTCCTTAGCAGAGACTTCTTTTTTCTTAAGCAATTCAGAGAGGCCTAATGCGTCGTACTCTTTATATTCTTTAAACATCTTATCTATCAAAAGTTATTTTTTCTACCGAAGTTGAATCAGTAACAAGTTGATTATCTAGAACAATGATTTTTCCATTGACTATGGTACCAGTTACAGAAGAACTAAAAGTTTTTCCATCAAATGGAGTCCACCCGCATTTTGTCAGCTCAGTTTCGTTAGCTACTGATATCTCTTTATCTAAATCAAACATCATCAAGTCTGCCTTATAACCTTCTCTCACATATCCTCTATCTATAATTGAAAATCGATCTGCTACTCTGTGACTCATGTAAGAAATAACTTCATCTAAGGTGTAATAACCTTGTTTGTGCAGCTCTATCATTATTTGAAATGAATGTTCGATAAGAGGAATACCTGCAGGTGCTTGCAAATATGGAAGCTTTTTATCTTCGTAAACATGTGGAGCGTGATCTGTAGCAACATAGTCTATATATCCATCTTTTAATGCCTGTCGCAGAGCATTCCTATCGGATTCTTTCTTTATGGCAGGATTACAAACAATAAGATTTCCTAAAGAATTATAGTCCCTCTCATCAAACCACAAATGATGCACACAAACTTCGCAAGTTATTTTCTTTTTTTTAAGATCAATATTTTCAAATAATGCTATTTCTTTTTCAGTTGTGAGGTGCAATACATGAAGGTCAGAAGAATATTTTTTAGCTAACTCAATTACTTTCGATGAGGAACGATAACAACAAATATCATCCTTTATTATGGGATGAAAACTTGCATCGATTTCTTCATTTTCAAGTTTTACTTTTTCTAAGTTATTTTTCATTGTTTCGTTGTCTTCACAATGAGTCACAATAGTTACAGGGCAATGCTTGAAAATTTGCTCTAGCGCAAAATCATCCTCGACTAATAGTGTTCCTGTTGAAGTCCCCATAAAAACTTTTAAACCACAAGTCTCTTTGGGGTCTAATTTTTTAATTTCTTCAAGATTGGTTTCAGTGGCGCCAAAATAGTATGAATAATTAGTCCAAGATTTTTTTGCGCCTAGTTGATTTCTCTCGTTCATCAACTCTATTGTCGTCATATTTGGATCAACATTAGGCATATCGAATGTTGAAGTAACACCTGCATGCACCGCTGCAAGAGATTCAGAACGTATGTCCCCTTTTTCTGTTAATCCAGGATCTCTAAAATGTACTTGGTCATCTATTATTCCTGGGGCAACATATTTTCCCAAACAATCTACTTCTTTAAATGATTCACAATCTATTGATGAAGCAATTTTTTCAATTCGATCGTCTTTGATGGCAATATCTACAGTTTTTATTTCACCTTCATTTACAAGATTGCAATTTTTTAAAACTAGACTAGCTTTCATTTATTAATGGATTGGACAACAATAAAATTTTCTTCTTAATTAATTTCTTGTCTATTTCAAATTCTACTCTAGAGGGCATGGATTCGAAAGTATCATAGATTTCAAAGATTGATTTTGAATATATTTTAGACAGTCCAGATTCATTTCTTATATAAGTAGCGGTGAGTAGAAAAGTTACTAAAAACCATAATTTTTTAAATTGAAATGAGAAAATTTCTTTGAACAAGGCTTTCAAAGAAACAAAATCCATAATTAAAGAAAAAGATTCTCCCTCTTTAAAATCCTTGAGAAAGTCTCCTTTCTCGCTCAAAACTATTACCTCTTTTAATTTCATTATATTTTTCTGACTATGATTAAACCATAATTGTTTCCCATGCCCTCTTCATATTCACAATCTATCCTCTCCAAAACTACCTTTACTAGTGAAATCATCTTATGACTATTTCCACAAATTATTCTTAAGGGCATATCTTCTTGATTAAGGTAAACAAAATTTTCAACTAGTAAATCAACTTCATGATGTTTTATTCCATGTAGATCAAGGGAGTTTAATTTCATTTTCTGAAATAAGAAACTTCGATGCCATCAGGATGTGAACTTGAATACTCTCTTAGGGTGGGAATAAATTTGCTTTCAAAAATTGGATTTGTTCGAACAAACTCTAAGTAGTCTTCTAGGTGAAAAAGCACAATGTTGTCAGCAAAAATTATAGCGCCATCATTCAAACAATTATTTTCAATTAATAGTTTCAAATCGGTCAGATATGCTTCTTTCCGGTGATCGATAAAAACAAAATCAAATTTTTCATTTAATCTAGGTATTACTTCTGATGCTTTACCGTTATAAAAAGTCACTTTGTCATGCAATCCAGAAAACTCTAAATGTTCCTGTGCTATTTCTAAAAAATCTTTATTAGCATCGATGGAATAAAGACGAGAATTTTTAGACAAGTTTCGAGCGATTCGAATTGTCGAATAACCTAAATAAACGCCCAACTCTAAAACCTTTTGTGCTTTGCTCTCTAAAACATAATCGTCTAGAATTTTTCCTTTGTGGTCTCCAATATTCATCAAAAAAAATTTATTGTAACCGCAGTCATCAATAATTTTTAGAACGCTCTCTGGATCATTTTTAACTGCTTTTTCTTTGACATAATTCAATACTTTTTTTTCTTTGGAGCTTTCCTTGTCTAAAGACTTATAAATACTATTTTTTAATTCGCTAAAAATAATTTCTAAAACTCCATAAATGCTTTCACGGTTTATTAGAAACGGCGAATATGACCTTTTCTTGATTTTTTCTTTAGTTCTAGTCATGAAGATATAATAGTTTAAACTTCTTTCTGTTTTATATTTTTTTTTATGTTGAGAGCATTTTACGGAACTAGGGAATGGGCGTACTGGGCTTATGGAGGTCTTACGCTCCTCATAACCTCGTTATGGATGCAGGTTCAGATGACTGTAGCCATTAATACTTGGTATGGTGGTTTTTACGATCATTTACAAATAGCGGCAGATTTTTCAGAAAATCCTCAAGAAGGAATTGATATTTTTTATGATTTTTTAATCTCGACAGACTATCTCTTTAATGGATTTCAAGGCTCTCCTAGTTTTCTAGTCATAGCAATGCCGTATGTGGTACTTGCAACCTTTACAGCTTGGTTTACCAGAATCTATGGCTTGAGATGGAGACAAGCTATGACCTTTAATTACATTCCTAGGTGGCAAAGTGTTGAAGAAGAAATTGAAGGAGCAAGCCAAAGAATTCAAGAAGACTGCAATAGATTTGCAAGAATAGTAGAGAGTCTTGGACTGCAAGTTGTAAGGGCTATTATGACATTAGTTGCATTTGTCCCTGTGCTTTGGAGTTTGAGTGAATCGGTCACAATTCCTTTTTTTAGCAATATTGAAGGTTCGCTAGTTTGGACTGCTCTTACAGTTTCTATTGGTGGCTTAGTAATTTCCTGGTTCGTTGGATACAAGTTACCTGGGTTGGAATACAATAATCAGAAAGTTGAGGCGGCATTCAGAAAGGATCTTGTTTTAGGAGAAGACGATAAAGTCAATTATGCGCAAAGCGATACTCTTTGGTATCTTTTCACTGGCATAAGATTCAATTATCAAAGACTTTATCTTCATTACGGATATTTCGACATATGGATTGAAAGTTATGGTCAATTTATGGTGATTGTTCCGTTCCTGATTATTGGACCAAGCCTTTTTACTGGGGCAGCGCTCTTAGGAGTAGTGATCCAAATTTCTAATGCCTTTGATCGAGTTCATAGTGGTTTCGCTCTATTTTTATTCAATTGGACCACAATAACCGAACTAAGAAGTATTTGGAAACGACTTCATGAGTTTGAGGCGAATCTAGAAAGATTTTCAAATCCAAGTAGGATTGAGTCTAAATCTGTTTAAGAAAATTTAATAAAAATTCGTTTACTTGTTTTGGAGCTTCTTGTTGAGTCCAATGACCTACATCATCAATTAACTCAACTGAAACTAAATTTTCATAGACCGGGTCAAAATTTGCTTTTAAATCAGCGGTATCTTTGTATCCTTCGCCAACAAAAAAATTAACTGGATCTAACGAGCCAACCATTAATGCTGCAGGTTGTTTTAATTTTTTATCTTTGTAGGCTTTTAAATCATCAAAATCTTTTTTCTGTGCTCTATATCTATTGAGAGGACCTCTCATACCACTGTTTTCGAACTCATTAATAAGATAATTCATTTCATCATGATTAATCCATTTTGGGTAATCATCAAATTGAATAATGTTATCTAGATACTTTGCCTCTGGCCCTTTATCACTGACATTAAAGGGGCTTTCGAATTGTTTCTTCATACCTCTTCCATCTGCAGAAAAATAGGTCGATTCCAAATATTTTCTTAAATTAGGTTCAAATTCAGATTCAGCTAGCCCTTCTTCTTGAAAATAAATCATATAAAAAAATTTATCTTCAAAAATTGCCTCGAAAGCATCCATGGGAGAAACATCGCCTTGAGGAAAATAAGGCACAGAAAGCCCTGCAACTGCTGAAACTCTCTTTTCATTCAAAAGGCTTGTGTACCAGACTATTGGCGCTCCCCAATCATGGCCAAATAATATGGCTTGCTCTTCGCCAAAAAAATCTATGACGCCGACAACATCGTCACTCAACTTCTTGAGAGTATATTCTTCAATTGCGTGGGGTTTATCAGAGCCGCCATAACCTCTAACGTCAATGGCAACAACTTTGTATCCTGCCTCAGCAATAACCGGAATTTGATGTCTCCAACTAAACCAGCTCTCTGGACATCCATGCACCATAATCACCAAAGGCCCTTCTCCTTCTACTGCAGCGCGAAGAGTGATTCCATTTGTTTCAATAAACTTAAATTCCATTATTTATAGTAAAATACATGAGTGAGTAATCTTAAGGCAAAAATAATTCCAGTAACACCCTTGATGCAAAATTCTTGCGTGATCTGGAATGAAGAGACAAAAAATGCTGCAGTAACTGATCCCGGGGGAGATTTAGATAAGATTGAAAGTTATATTGAATCAAATGGCTTAAAGTTAAAAAAAATTTTTATAACACATGGTCACTTGGATCATGCAGGAGGAGCATTTAATCTTTCTCAAAAATATAAGATCACTATTGAAGGTCCACATAAAGAGGATGAATTTCTAATTTCTGCTCTTGAAGAACACGGAAAAATGTACGGGCTCTCGGATTCTAAAAACTTTTTGCCGGATAGATGGCTCGAAGATGGCGATCAACTTGAATTGGATGGGATAAATTTTGATGTATATCATTGCCCTGGTCACACCCCTGGACATGTAATTTTTCACAATAAAGAAGCCAAATTTGCAATTGTCGGGGATGTATTGTTTCAAGGCTCTATCGGCAGAACAGATTTTCCTAGAGGAAATCATGAAGATCTAATCAATGCTATAAGAACTAAGCTATGGCCTTTGGGAGATGACGTAACTTTTGTACCTGGTCATGGACCTGTTTCTACTTTTGGGCAAGAAAGGCAAACCAATCCTTACGTTGCAGATCAGTTATTCAAAACTTCTAATTCTGAGTAAGCGGCCTTTTCTAAAGCTTCTAAAACGTTGATGCATTTTTTGTCATAATGTGGAGACAATTGCATCATTAAAGTCCCCCCTAATCCTGAAGCAGGATCGATCCAAAAATAAGTATTACAAATTCCCGACCATGCTAGAGAGCCAGATTTTCTTCTTCCTGGCATATCTTCTAAGTTGGTCAAAAAACCATAAGTAAATTTTTTCTTAATTTCTGGATACCATTCATGGGGGTGGATTAAACTTGGGTTGAAAGTAGGTTGATGAAGATAATTTAAGTCACCAATTTGGTTTTTCATCATAAGATCTAAAGTATTAGCGCTGATAAATGGATTTCCGTTAATTTTTCCTTCATTCAGGAAAAGTCTCATAAACTTGCAATAATCGTCAGGTGTAGAATAAATTCCGCCGCCGCCGTAATAAAACCCATCGGTTGAATCGTCAACAAAATCGTCTACATTAATAAAATTTTCTGCTTCCATTGCGTGAAGAACCGCAATATTTTTTTTATCAAAAGTTGAAGCATCAAAAGTTGAATCTTTCATTCCTAAGGGTAAAAAAACTTTTTCGGTGATGAAATCGTTGAGATTGTTACCTGAAATTTTTTCTATTATTTTTCCAATCCATCCAAGACTTATACCATATTCCCATCTCGTTCCAGGTTGATAAGCTAAAGGAGCTTTGAGCTGAGATCCATCTTTACTAGTCAAGGGCGCAAGCTCTTGATTTACAACTAAATGACTAAGAGTGGGATCGTGAAAATCATATCCAAATCCAGACGTATGCGACAAAAGTTGATGGATAGTAATATCTGATTCAATTTCATCATAGGTAATATTATTTTCATGCAATTTAGCTACCTTTATCTCGCCGAGTTCTGGAAAATATTCTTTAGCATTGGTATTTAGCTGAAGTTTTCCATCATCTAATAATTTTAAAGCAGCCAAAGTAGTCACCGCTTTAGACATAGAGGCAATACGATAACGTGTGTCATTGGTAGGAGGCAATTCTTTAGTTAAATCTTGCGTGCCGAAGTGCTCATAAAGTATTGTTTCATTTTTATCCGTTATTGCATAAGAGGCAAAAGGAACGTTTTCTTTTCGAAGAGCTTCTTCAACGGCTGTTATTATATTTCTCATAGATATTTAAATTTCTTTTATGGAGCGGGCAGCGGGAATCGAACCCGCATCGTCAGCTTGGAAGGCTGAAGTAATAGCCATTATACCATGCCCGCAAATCTTAATTTGATGAAAAAGTATATCCTAAAAAGTAGATATTTCTCTTTTTCTTTTTTCGTGGGCATGTCTCAAAACGAATAAACACAAAAGCGAAATCACAAAACAACCAATACTAAACCCAGAAACAGGAATACCGGTAAAGAAACCAATAAATTGAGATAAGCAAAAGAATAAACAAACGACATAAACTGGCCAAATAGTTGATGTTGGATTTAGACCTGCAAAATATCTATATATAAAATAAGAAACAGTTAAAAAGACCGAAGGATTTATGACCTTTAATCTCCATAGAGACATTTGCTCTTTAGTAAAACCAGAAAGAGGGAAAGTAGAATTTAGATCGGTCCAAAACAGATTTATTAAACTAAATGGCACTGAGAACAATAACAAAAACACCATTACTACCTTTACTAATCTATCCATAACAAAAAATCAAAGTCATTCTAGATAAAGCTATATAAAATTCAAAATTTTTTTAATGAATTAATTTTAAAGTTTGTAATATATTTGAGCTAATTTAATTTAAAATAATTGGACTAATTTACCGCTTGGAGGAAATATGAATTTAGAATTTGGAAGCGAATATGATGAATTCACCAATGAAGTTGAATCTTTTTGTAAAGAATACAGTGGCGCGACAATCACAACAAATGATAAAAAATTTGAAATACATGATGCCTTGTCTGGAAATGTCTCAAGCTCTAAGGGTAAATCTATCGGCAGATCTGAATGGCAAAAAATTCTAATAGAAAAAGGTTATTTTGCAAGATCAATACCAAAAGAATATGGCGGATATGGCGGCGAACCTGACATTATAAAAAGTAGAATCATTGCAGGTGCTTTTGCTAAGTATAAAGTTCCAAATGCAATGGGCGGTCAAGGTATTGACATGCTAGTACCAACATTACTTGAATGGGGAACTGAAGATCAAAAACAACAACACATTGAATCCACATTACTAGGTGAAACAATTTGGTGTCAGGGTTATTCTGAGCCAAATGCGGGAAGTGATTTAGCAAGCTTACAAACCAAAGGAGAGTTGATTGATGGAAATTGGGTTATTAATGGTCAAAAGATATGGACCAGTACTGCTCAATATTCGCAAATGATGTTTTGCTTGGTGAGGACTGAACCCCAGGCTTCAAAGCATGCTGGGATAAGTTTTATTTTAATCCCTATGGATACACCTGGAATAGAAATTAGGCCACTTGTTGACATGACTTTAAAAGCCGGCTTCAACGAAGTCTTTTTTGATGACGTAACGGTTCCAGAAGAAAATATAGTTGGGAAAAGAGGCGAAGGTTGGTCAGTAGCTAATTCGGTTCTAGGTCATGAAAGAGGATCTCTAGCGAACCCAAACGCAACCTTGAATAGACTCAACACCTTAATAAATCTGATGAAAGAAGAAACTATCGACGGAAGAAGATTAATCGATGTTGCCTCTTATCGTGATAGATTGCTCCAAATCCAGGGAAAAGTTTTAGCTGTGCAAGCAAACTCATTAAGATTGCTTTCTGCAAAAATTAATCCAGGCCAAAATGTAAAACTTGGCGGTATGATCCAAAAATTGGTTGGAACTGAACTGCGACATGAATTGGAAGGTCTTGCTATAGACATCATGGGAGAGCTTGGAACATTATATGAAGATGACCCTAATGTAAGAGGCGGAGGATCATGGCAATTTACTTATATGTATTTTCTTGGACTAATTATTGGGGGTGGAACTAACCAAATTCAAAAAAATATTATTTCCGAGAGAGGTCTTGGAATGCCTCGCGAACCAAAAGTGCAAGTAGAGGTATAAAAATGTATTTCGGATTATCAGAAGAGCAAGAATCGATTCAAGATTTTGTAAAGAAATTTCTTGATGACAACGCCACGGTGGACGAAATTAGGAAAATTGCCAATGGTGAAGGGGAAGAAATCGAAAATAATATTTTTGAGGGCATTTTAAACCTTGGAATAAATACACTTTTAGTTCCTGAAGAACACAGAGGCCTTGGAGCTGGATTGTTGCATGCCGTAGCGGTTGCACAGTCTCTTGGTTCAGGAATTGGTCCAATTCCATTTGTTGGGTCTTATGTAATGGCACCAATAGCTATTAATTTAGGAGGAAGTGAAGATCAGAAAAAAAATTACCTACCTAAAATTGCTGAGAATGTAATTAGATTTGGAGTTGGAATGAGTGAATTTGTGGGTGCAAGAGAAGATGCTGGAATAGAATTCTCTAAAAACAAACTAAATGGACGTTCGCTATTCGTCCTAGATGCAGAAAAATCTGATTTCTTGATACTCTCTGACAAATCGGGAGGGCTATTTGTAATTGACTCAAATGCAAAGGGAGTCGTTATGAATAAATTAACTACAGTCGATAAAACTCGCACATTTCATGAAATTTTATTAAAAAATGTTGAGGCTGAAATTTTAGAAAAAACTTTAGATAATAATGAAATTGCTAAAAAAGTTATTGATGCTGGAAGAATAATTTTATCTGCAGATACCTTAGGAGCGTCAGAAGCCATGGTAGAAAAGGCCGTAACTTATTCAAAAGAGAGAAAGCAATTCAATCGAACTATCGGCTCATTTCAAGCAGTAAAACATATGTGTGCTGAAATGGCCGCGGATTTAGAGCCTTGTTACTCCCTTGTATGGCAAGCTGCTCATTCATATGACACAGAAGAGATTTCATCATCAAGACTACTAGCTTGTCAGTCTAAATCGCACATTTCTGAAGTAGCGAAGATGATTTCAAAAAAAGCAACAGAGGTTCATGGCGGGATGGGTTTTACCGATCTACTAGGCCTTCATTATTGGTTCAAAAGGATAGGATTGAATCGTCAAATCTTAGGCGCGCCTGAAATCGTAAGAGAAGAAGCCGCAGAACTCCAAGGTTTTAACCAATAATCAAAGCTTGTAAAAAGACTCTGCAGTATTAAAAAACATCAAATCCTTGTCTGAATTTGTATGGCCTGAAGACATTTTTTTAAATGCGTTCCAAATGATATTGTATGAAACTGACTGTTTGTCTACAGGAAAATTACTTTCGAACATACATCTCTCTGGCCCAAAACAAGATATTAAATAATCGTAATAACGTCTTTGAGAATTTACAATTTGGTCGGAGGTTGGGGGTAATTTTTGTTTATGAAACTCATATCCATTTATTGGCATTGCTAAGCCGCCTAATTTAGCGTACACATTTGTATGCTTTGCCAATTGGGTAATATCTTTTTTCCATATCTCGAAAATTTCATCTTTTTTGTTTGCGTAGGGACCGATGCCAATAGGCCCGCTAAAATGATTTAAAACAATTTTTAAATCAGGCAGAGTTTCAGCCATTTTTGCAACCTGATTTATTTGATGATGATATTGCCAAGCTTCAAAAGATAAGTTTAAGTTAATTAGTTCGTTGAGACTTTCTATAAATATTTCGTTTGAATACATATTTTTAGGAGGACTGTGATGGGAATTAGATAATTCAGAATGGTGATCCCATCCTCCCGCATGCCTTATTCCTTTAAATAAATTTCCGCCCTCTTTCAAATGACTTGTCAGAACCTCGTGAGTTTTCTCTGGTCCTATTAGTAAATTTACGTGTCCAACTATTCCTTCAATTTGAGTTTTATGCTTTTCTTTTCTAGCTTCGTCGCTGATTTTTTTTACGAAGATTGTCTCGCCCACTGGAGCAAAATCTTTATCTCCAGTTTTTAAAAACTCCTGAGAACATTCAATAAAAACTGTTTTTTTTATATTGTGACCACTGTGAGTATCTAACCATAGATCTTCAAGCAGATAATGTTGTTCACCAGGCCAAAAATGATGATGGGGATCGACTATAGGTCTTTCCGGTTCGAGGGTTGCTTCTTTATGAAGATTAAGCCATTTCAGGTGGTCTTCCAGTAAGCTCACTAAGCTTTAAAATCTAATCGTTTTGAATGCAAAATTGGCTCAGTATAACCACTTGGCTGATTTCTGCCTTCAAGTACAAGTGCACAAGCGGCTCTAAAAGCATGACCGTCGTAATTTGGAGCCATTGGAATGTACTTGGGATCTCCTGAATTTTGTTGGTCCACTACAAGTGCCATTTTTTTCATCGTATCTATGACTTGAGTTTCATCACATAATCCATGGTGTAACCAATTTGCAATATGTTGGCTAGAGATTCGGCATGTAGCTCGGTCTTCCATTAGACCAACATTATTTATGTCCGGTACTTTTGAACAACCAACTCCTTGATCTACCCATCTGACTACATAACCTAAAATACCTTGGGCGTTATTATCTAGTTCACTTTGAATTTCTTCAGTAGAAAGTGAATCAGGATTTTTAAGAAGTGGAATCTCTAGTATGTCATCTAAGTTTGCTTTTTCTTGGGTCAACAAATTTTCTTGTACTTTTGAAACGCTTATTTGGTGATAATGCAGTGCATGGATAGTTGCAGCAGTCGGTGAAGGAACCCAAGCACAATTTGCTCCAGCCTCTGGATGATTGGTTTTTCCTTCATACATTCCCAACATTTCATCTGGCATAGCCCACATTCCTTTACCTATCTGAGCTTTCCCTTTGAATCCAGTTTCAAGGCCGGTATCAACATTCCAATTCTCATATGCGTTAATCCAAGTTTGTTGTTTCATCTCGGATTTTTTTATCATTGGGCCTGCTTCAATGCTTGTATGAATTTCGTCACCTGTTCTATCCAAAAAACCTGTATTGATAAAAATAACTCTATCTTTTGCAATTCTAATACATTCTTTAAGATTAACCGTAGTTCTCCTTTCTTCATCCATAATTCCGATTTTTGCTGTTAGAGGTTCTAGACCTAATGCAGATTCGACTGCTGCGAAAAGATCACAGGTGAATTTTACTTCTTCAGGACCATGCATTTTTGGCTTAACAATATAAATACTTTTAGTTTTACTATTTACTTTTGACCCAGTATTCAAGATATCATGCTTTGCAATTGCAATAGTAAACATTGCGTCCATAATTCCTTCAAATACTTCATTACCGTCTTTATCTAAAATCGCTGGGTTGGTCATAAGATGGCCTACATTCCTGACAAGAAGAGTGCTTCTTCCAGGTAAAGAGAAAGATTCTCCTTTAGGCCTAATATAATCTCTGTCTTCGTTGAGTACTCTTGTCATCAATTGATCATTTTTTTGAAAAGTCTCAGCCAAGTCGCCTTTCATTAATCCTAACCAATTTTCATAAACTTGAGCTTTATCGTCGCCGTCAACTGCAGCGACTGAATCTTCGCAATCTTGAATTGTAGTTATTGCGCTTTCTACTAAAACATCCTTTATGCCAGCCGGGTCTTGTGAGCCGATTGAATCAGAACGGTCTATTTGGATCTCCATGTGCAGATTATTATTCTTTAACAAAATCCCTTTAGGATTATCTTCTGATCCAGAGAACCCCTCAAATTTTGATTCATCAGACAAAGAAACTTGGCTTTGATCAGCAAGAGTAATTTGTAGCTTTCCCGCTTTTATTTGAAAAGCTGTTACATCTGCAAAACTTCCTGTAACTAAAGGAAAGGTCTCATCTAAAAATTTTTTTGAAAATTCAATTACTTTGTCTCCTCTTATTGGATTGTAAGATCCGCCTTTTTCAGCCCCATTTTCTTCTGGGATAACGTCTGTTCCATAAAGAGCATCATAAAGACTTCCCCATCTTGCATTTGCAGCATTTAAAGCGAACCTTGCATTCATCACTGGCACTACTAATTGAGGTCCAGCAATCTTTGATATTTCAGGATCTACATTCTCAGTTTCTATTGAAAAGTCGTCACCTTCTTCTAATAAATAGCCAATTTCTTTTAAAAAATCTTTATAAGCTTCTTTATCAAAATCCGTTCCTTTTTTAGAAATATGCCATTCATCGATTTGCTTTTGAAGGATCTCCCTTTTCTCAAGCAAAGCTTTATTCTTAGGTGTAAATTCATTTAGTATTTCTTCGAACGCATTCCAAAAAATTTCCGGTGTTACTTCAATAGAGTCGCAAACTTTCTTATTTATTAATGTGTCTAAACTCTTTGAAACTTTCAAATTACCCTTATTGACATATGTACTCATAAAAATCCTTATTAATTAAATGAAAAAATTTATTCTACCAGTGAAAAAAATTTTTTTTAATAAATAGTTAAAATGTTTTAGACTTAACGAAAATGAACCTAGAAAACCTTGTTACTAATTTAATTAAAATCGAATCTATATCTCCAAAAGATAAAGGTTGTTTTAATATTATTGAACCAATCCTTAATGAACTTGGATTTGTATCCGAAAGAATAGACTACAAAAACGTAGAAAATCTTTATTCTGTTTATGGAAACGACGGGCCAACTTTTTGCTTTCTAGGCCACACAGACGTTGTGCCAACAGGTCCTGAAAATTTATGGACACATCCTCCCTTTTCGGCAAAAAAAGTAGACGATAAAATTTATGGGAGAGGAGCTGCAGACATGAAAGGAAACATCTGTGCTTTTTTAAAAGCTCTTTCTGAATTTATTAATAGTGAAGAAAATCTAAACTTTAAAATAGCTATCCTTTTGACCAGTAACGAAGAAGGAGAATCAGATGATGGATTTATAGATATTTTATTAGATAAATTGATACAAAGAGGAGAAAAAATTGACTATTGTTTGGTAGGCGAGCCATCATCTTCAGAAATTGTTGGGGACACTATTAGGATTGGAAGAAGAGGATCCCTTAGTGGAAAGCTAAAAATTTTAGGCAAGCAAGGTCACATCGCCTATCCAGAAAAAATTATCAATCCAATTTTCCTTGTTTCAAATATTATTACTGAATTGAAGGAAAAAAAATGGGACGTTGGTAATGATCATTTTCAGCCAACCTCTTTTCAAATTTCTAATATTAATTCTGGTACTGGTGCTGGGAACATTGTGCCAGGAGAATTGATGATGGATTTTAATTTTAGATTTTGCTCAGAATCTACGAGTGAAGGTCTAATTGAAGAATTTGAAAAAATTTTAAATTCCTATGATATTGATTACAAAGTTGAATGGAATCTTAGCGGGCTTCCTTACCTAACAACGAAAACATATTTTGTTGATTTAGTTATCGATTCGATAAAAAAGGTATTAGGTAGAGAACCAGTAATTAATAATGGGGGTGGTACTTCTGATGGCAGGTTTATGGCCGTTATGGATGCTGAAATAGTAGAACTTGGCCCTTTAAATGAAACAATCCATAAAATTGATGAAAATGTGTCCATAAAAGATTTGAAAGATCTAAGCAAAATTTATTTAGAGATTTTAAAAAAGATCGCTACTTCAAATTCCTAAAATTTGGTTTTCTTTTTTCTAAAAACGCTACAACTCCCTCTTTAAACGCTGGTCCGTCGCAAAGAACTCTTTGGGTTTTTGTTTCATAATCTAATTGTTCATCCAAAGAAACATTGACGGCATGATCGTGAGCATGAACACATGCTTTTAGACCTTCTATGGCGCTATCTGAAATTTGTAAAGCAATTTTCATTGCTTCCTCCAAAAGTACTTCATCATCAAAAGCCTTCCAAATCAGCCCCCATTCTTCGGCTTGTTCAGCAGAGAGGTCTTCTCCTAATAAAGCAAGAGCATTAGCTCTTGCCCTAGAGATTAATTTGGGAACAAACCAAGATGCGCCAACATCTGAAATGATTCCAAGTTGTTTACCAAAAACTAATTTAAATTTAGCTGACTTGGCAGCTATTAATATATCACCGCTCAATGCCAGGCCCACTCCACCTCCAGCAGCAATTCCATTTATTGCATTAACGACAGGTTTAGGGCAAGCAACTATCTTCTTTATCATCGGATTTAAAAAAAATTCCATATTATTTGCTGAAATTTCACCGCTAGTCCATTCTGGTTCTGTTGGCCACCCGCCTCCGCTTAAATCAGCGCCAGAACAAAAACCTCGTCCCTCCCCTGTTAATATTACAGATCTTACCTCTTCATTGGAGGCGGCCTCATCAAAAGCTTCTATAACTCCTGTAACCAATCCATAGTTAAGGCTATTCAGACTTTTTGGCCTATTAAGAACTATTGTCATTACGCCAGAATTATTTATTTCTCTATTAACTTCTTCATTCATATTTTTATCTCCTTGTATTTATATTATCTGAATGCGTAGTTTTTTTTATATATCTTTTTAATAGTATCATTATTTTATATATAGCTTTTAGATATATATATCTACATTAAAGGTTCGTTGTATTTAATGTGAAGATTTAGTGTGTAGGATTGAAGTATGTTAAATCAGGATCTACCACCTAATATGCATAATGAGATTGCTGGTCATAAACTACCTTCTTCAGTTAGTGATTCTTTTGCACTTGGAATAACCAAGTTTTTGAGAAATTCTGCGGATTTTCTATTTAAGAAAAGGTATGGACATAGAGCGGTAGTTTTAGAAACAGTTGCTGCTGTACCTGGAATGGTTGCCGGAGTTGTTCACCACTTACGCTCTTTAAGAAGAATGCAAGATGATAATGGCTTGATTCGTGAAATGTTAGAAGAAGCTGAAAATGAAAGAATGCATTTAATGACCTTTATTGAAATAGCACAACCCTCCTCATTCGAGCGTTTTTTAATTTTTCTAGCTCAGATTGGTTTCGGAACTTTTTATACTTTTCTCTACATCTTTTTTAATAGAACAGCTCATAGGATGATAGGTTATTTTGAAGAAGAAGCTGTCACTTCCTATTCAGAATATTTAGAAGAAATAGACAAGGGAGAAATAGAGAATTCTCCTGCGCCTAAAATAGCAATCGACTATTGGAATTTGAAAAATGATGCGACCTTAAGAGATGTTGTTATAGCAGTCAGAAACGATGAAGCGGGTCATAGAGATAAAAACCACTTTATTGCTGACGAAATTGATACTTCTAATTTATCGCAATCGGATTAACTATCATTTGCACAGCTCCTCTTACCTTAGCTGGGCCAAGAATAAATAGAAAATCTGTAACACCATCCTCAGCCATTTCTCCTGTATTCATTGCTTCCAAAATGTAGATTCCATTAGTTAGAAGGATAGGATGTGCAGGGAACGGCTCTTTTTCATCTAAAACTGGAACAACATCTAATGACCAAGTATCGGCACCTACAGCAATAACTTGCTTTTCTTTAAGATATTCTGCAATTTCTGGCAAGATTCCTGGGGCTCCACTGCCCCATTCTTCTGGAGCAGATTTAAATTTCGCTGCGGTCCATCCAGTATGAAATATTACAACATCGCCCTTTTGGATTGTAAGACCTTTAAATTTCATAGCACCTTTTAATTGTAAAAGATTTAAAGTTTCGCCAGCAGGAATAAACTCTTTGTTTAAGTAGCTTGCCATATCTATTAAGACTCCTCTTGCTACTAAAGGTGGAATTTTTTCAATCCCAAGTTTTGTTAAACCAGTAATCTGAGCAAAATCTTTTCCATGATTGCAATTATAGAAAACTCCATCTGCTGAACCTATATGACCTAGCCCATCAATCTGTGATCCAATTCCAAGCCAACCAGAAAAAATGTCGTCATTTGCCGCAAGATTAGGATATAAATCTTCTCCAGCTCCAAACTGCTGAAAAGGTTGAACAACTGTTAATTCCAGAGATCTTGGAGGATAAGCAGGTGTATTAGAATCTACAATCAATCCTAAACTATAAGTTTTACCGGTTTCTACAGATTTTAGAGCTTCAAGAACAGATTCATTTGAAATTAAATTTGCATTTCCTGCCTCATCATTTGGTCCCCACTCTGAATAAGCACATTCATCAGAAAGACCGGTAGAAAGAAAAAAAACAAGTAAAAAAAAATTTAAATATTTCATGAATCTGGAGCGATTGACGGGGTTCGAACCCGTGGCCTCGACC
The DNA here is from genome assembly GCA_902553315.1 of uncultured SAR86 cluster bacterium. Taxonomy (GTDB): domain Bacteria; phylum Pseudomonadota; class Gammaproteobacteria; order Magnimaribacterales; family AG-339-G14; genus AG-339-G14. Next base: position 132,891 of record CACDKN010000002.1, on the reverse strand, counting down.
TTGGCAAGGTCGCGCTCTACCAGCTGAGCTACAATCGCAGAATATCTAATTTACATACTATAAAAATCTGAATCAACCTTTACTTTTAAAAAAAAATGTGAAAATTTTAAAAATAAAAGTTTTGACCTTAAGAGGATTTTTTTATATCTTATATTGCTTCTTGTGTAAGGGGGAGATTCACAAGAAGCTCCAAAAAAAAACTCCAGCTTTGAAAGCTGGAGTTTTTTTTTCTGAAATTAATAAGAACTTTCTGTAGAACTCTCTGAATCTGCCTTCGCAGCAGCCCAGATAGCTAAACCAAATAAAGTCTTATTGATCAAGTCAGCTAAGTTATAAATGATATTCAAAGAATTTGCATCTACACCGCCACCGAAGTATCCGATTGCATATCCCAGTGGGTAAATAGCCCAACCAACAGTTACAATCCATTTGATGGTGTTAAAAGCTTGTTGACTTGCAGCGTTTCCACTTCCTGCATTAGCAGCAGCAGTCTCACCGAAGAAAATTTCATAAATAATGTAGAACCAAGCGATCATCCCAAGGATCCAACCAATCGTGACGTCCATAAGACCAGTTTCACCAAGATAACCAAAGACCAACATTAATATTGAAGCAATCAATAGCTTCCAGAATATAATTGCACTAATAGTAGTTACCGCAGCAACAACTAAATAGAACTCAATTATTTGTAAAGGCACTGTAATTAACCAATCGATGTATCTGTAAACAGTAGGAGTATCGCCTACCATTACCCAAATATCTCTCATATATAAATAATGCCAAAAAGCTATACCAGTAACTAATCCCGCAACTGTTAAAGAAGTTTTCCACTTACCTTTAACATCTGATCTTTCAATAAAGAAAAAAACAGTGGATGCAAGCATAATAGCTGTGGCTAGCCAAAAAGATATACCAACGTAATCGTTAGTAGCTAGAACATATTCCATAATATCTCTCCCAGATAATTATTAATAATTTAGCTAATAATACAGCAAAAACCCAAAAAATAAAAAAATAGTCACAAATTGATTTTTATCCATCTTCCTGAGTTGAACCTATAAGCAAACAAAATAGCTTTAACTAAATAATCTACCATTAAGCTTGCAAATATGTATTCAACAGGAAGATTAAAGAGTAAAAACATTAAAGCTATCGAAAGCCTAAAAAAAACTAACCCAATTAAAGTTATAATCAATGGAGATTTTGTATCCCCTGCTCCTCTGAGGGCGCCTCCAATTGCAAATTCAATAGCCATTAAAGGTTGCATCGAGCCCAAAAACCACACAAAAATAACCGTTAACCTAATTACTTCTTCGTCATCAACTAAAAAACTTGAAATTTCATAGGAAAATATTGCAATCAACAGTCCAACAATTCCCATTGAAATGATAGATAAGCCAGTTGATTTCCATCCGCTCCTTTTAGCTTCTCTAGGGTTATTTGCTCCAAGAAATTGTCCGGTTAATGTCGCTCCAGCAACTGAAAATCCTTGGCCGATCATAAAGGAAAGCATCAGGATGTTTATCCCAATATTGTAAGCCGCACTGGGCTCAGTTCCATATAAGGAAATAATCCAAAAATAAAATAAGAGTCCCGACTGAAAAACCCCTGACTCAAGAGTTGCGGGTAAAGAAATTTTAAAAATTTTCCTTAATCTATCGTAAATAATATTTTTTAAAGATGGCAAGGGAATTACGGTCATTTTTGAAAGCCACATAATTACATATATAGCTGTACCTACAGTAAAAGATATACCCCAAGCGTAGGAAGCGCCAACAACACCCATTTCAGGAAATCCGAATTGTCCGTTGACGAGACCTATTAAAAGATAAATATTCAAAAGATTTTGAAAAATCATTATTGCTAAAGGTGTTTTTGCATCTCCAGCCGCTCTTAGTGCCGAACTAAATATAAAGGAACTTGAAAAAGCTGCAGAAAATAACATCGTGTACTTGATATATATAACGGCTAATTTTTTAGATTCAGGGTCTAATCCGAAGAAAGAGATTATTGATTCCCCATACAGCCACATAGAAGCAGCAGCTAAAATACTCAAAATTACTCCAATCCATAGAGAATCTAAAAGCACTTGTGCTGCTTCTTTGTAGTTCGCAGAACCAAAAGCTCTAGCCACTAAAGCAGCTGTTCCAGTAGAAACCGCCATAATAATTGATTGAATTACAAAAAGGATTCTTTGCCCAGTTCCTACAGCCGCCACTGCTTCTGTACCTAAGATGCCTACTGCTTTTATAGAAACTACTCCTGCAGCGGCAAATAAAATATTAGCCAGTATAGAAGGCCAAGCCAGTCCCCAGATAGACAGAGTCTCAGGACTAGAAACTGTTTCAATATTTTCCGATAACTCTTCAGAGTCTGTTTGATAACTCACGGATGCTTTTAATTGTATTTATAATTTATGGCAAAGCGCCACTTTAAAGGAATTCCTGGAAAAAATCTTTCTCCTGAAAAAGACGAGTAGTCCGCGCGCTCAGCATAAGCTTTATCAAAAAGATTGATAACACTAAAATTAAGACTTAAGTTTTTATTTACTTCGTAAGAAGATCTTACATTTGTCAAATTATGCCCCTTGTAAATATAAAGATTTGAAGGTTCCGTGTAATATTCGTCCATAAATTCTTGCTCAATTTGAAATTTAATTCGCTCATTTATTTCGTAATTAAAAAAAACACTTCCAAAAAGATTTGGGGACGTATCGATATCGTTTCCTGAGTAAATTCCTATGCTGGAATTAGTAAAATCGTAAAGATGCTCTGTCAAGTTAAAAGCATATTTCAAAGAAAATTTAGTATTCAAAAATTTTGAACCCGTTAATTCCAATCCCCTATGTCGAGAACGACCCCCTAAAATCATATTAGAAGATGCATCCTTAAAAATGTAATTATTCTTTTTTGAGTAGTAAAAAACTATTTGATTTCTAGAAGTATCGCCTTCATTGATGAAAGCAATTTCTAATGAATTCATTTCTTCGGAATCTAAATCAGCCAAGGTTTGGCCTTTTTGCAATCTGAATAATTCATTGATTTGAGGAGGTCTGTGTCCAGTACTAAATTGAAAAAAAAGACTTCCGTTGATTAATTTTCGTTCAACTCCAAATCTATAAGAATTGTCAAAAAAATTTAAATTTGTATCCGAAGGCCTAGAGTAAAAGCAACCGCCAAATCCACAAGAAGTACCGTCGTCTCGCAAACGGCCATCATTCATTAAATTATCATAATTGTAATTTAGTGATTCAATTCTCAGGTCAGAAAAAAAAGATATTTCGTCATTTACTTTATAATTATGATTCAAGAAGACAGCAACCAAATTAGTCAATACTTCAAAATTGTAATGAAATCCTTGAGGACGAACAGCGTTATTAAAAGCAGAACTAGTGGTAAGTTTATTGGGCTGGAATTCATCAAGGGTTATATCAGCAGCTTCAAATTGTGCTCCAAAATTGAAAATATTTTTTTTGATTTCGTGTCCTAAAATTTTAAAAAATAAGCCTAAACTTTGTTGACCATTTTTTTCGATTGGTTTTCCAGGAAGATAATGTTGGATAAATTCCATAGAACTTTTTCTAACATAAGGATTAAGTGTGACCGTTACTTTGTCAAATTGTTTTGAAAATTTTGTATTCAATCTTATAGAATTTGCATCTCTGTAAGCTTCAAGATTTTGATTTTCAAGTCTCCTAGGGTGCTCGTAAGAATCAATATAACCTGCAGTTTCTTGATTTAAGTTTGTGATACTTATTAGACTTTCCATCGACCAATCGTTGTAACGATTTTCCATTTTAAGCACGAACTTTTGTTGGTCATAACCAGAACCTTTTCTAAATCCTTTATCGCTATCTAACTCCAAGCCAAAGGCCAAAATATTATTTTTTCTATTGATAAGTTTTGATCTTAAGGAATTGTTTTTATCTATTTCAAAACCAATTGAATTTTGACCTTCAAATGTAATGGATTTTAAGTTAATTAATCCATGTAATGCGTTGCCTCCAAATGCCGAACTAGATGGTCCCTTGATGATCTGTATTTCGGAAGAAAGATTTCCTGAAACCTCAAACAGATTATTTACATTGCAAAAACCTAAAGGTCGAATAGGTATTTCATCTTCAATTATTAAAAAAGATCCACAGGCACCTGAACCGGTTAAGACTGGCGATCTTATTGAGATTAAACTTTCCTGACCAGACCCTCTGCTGACCCAAGTTCCAGAAGATAAATTTAGTAATTCTTTAAAATGATGAGCATTTATTTCACCGATATCTTCTTCTGAAAGATTATCTACGGAAGGAGTAAATACCCAGCCCCTCTCAGCAATGACAATAATTTCTTCTTCTTGAGAAAATATAGATAAGGAAAGAATTATTAAAAATCCTAAGACACATCTCATGGAAGGATTATATCCTTGGTTTTATGGGTATAAGTAAATGAAAAAAGCAGGCAAGGGAGGCTTGCCTGCTTTTTATTAGGGAGAAATTAATCTGAGAATTCTGGGTAAGCTGATACCCCAACTTCTGTTGAATCAAGACCTGCATCTTGCTCATCATCAGTTGCTCTGATTGGAATAATTACATTGATAATGAATGTAACTATTAAACTTGCTATGTAAGTAAAGCCACCAATAGCTAATACTCCATAAAGTTGCCACAAGAAAGAAGCATCAGAAGTGAATGGGACAACCATAACACCTAAGATTCCTACAGTTCCGTGAGCAGAAATCGCTCCTACTGGATCATCGACCTTCATAGTTTTGTCGAAGAAAAGTATTGAGAAGTATACCAATACTCCACCAGCGGCACCGATAAAGACAGCTTCTCCACCACTTGGCGCACTTGGCCCAGCGGTAATTGCTACTAAGCCAGCAATTGCTCCGTTGATTGCCATGGTTACATCCATTTTTCCAGTCGCAAATAAACTAGTTAATAATGCTGCTATTACACCACCAGCTGCAGCCATATTAGTATTTAAGAACACCTGACTAACTGCAATTGCACTAGCTTCATCACTGACAATAAGTTCTGATCCACCGTTAAAACCAAACCAACCTAACCATAAAATCCAAGCTCCTAATGCAGCTAAAGGAATGTTAGATCCAGGCATTGGGTTAACTGAACCGTCAACATTGTATTTGCCTTTTCTAGGTCCAAGGACTGTGACTACAGCTAATGCTGCTGCAGCACCACATAAATGAACTGTTCCAGATCCAGCGTAATCAGAATAGCCTCCTGAACTTAAGAATCCGCCACCCCAGTTCCAGTAACCTTGAATTGGGTAGATGAATGCAGTCATTATGATCGCAAAAAGGTAAAAAGGTAAAAGTTTCATTCTACCTGCTACAGCTCCTGAAACGATGGACATAGCAGTAGCAACAAAAACAACTTGGAAAAAGAAGTCAGCCTGTTGAGAATAATCCATACCATAAGGTATGCCTATTTCTTCGTTAGGTAATGCTGTTGAAAGCCCCCATGATGTTCCGATTGCAGGAAGTACTCCATCAACCAAAGCAGATCCAGGATACATAAGTATGAATCCGCACGCTAGATACATGACACAAGCGATGGAATAAAGTCCCAAATTCTTTGTGACAATCTCTGAAACATCTTTTTTCTGAACTAAACCGGCTTCAAGCATTGTGAAACCAGCAGCCATCCACATAACTAATGCGCCTGACATCAAGGCATAGAATGTGTCTAATGAAAATTTAATTTCTTCCATTAATATTCTCCGTTAATTGCACCTTCACCAGTTTCACCAGTTCTAATGCGTATTACATCTAAAAGTTCTGTGATGAAAATCTTTCCATCACCAATAGTGTTGGTATTAGCAACACTTCGAACCGCTTCAACAATGTCATTAACACTCTCGTCCTTACAAGCGACCTGCAACATAGCCTTGGGATTGGTATCCACCTGGTATTGAGCTCCTCTATAAGAGTCCGTGTGCCCTTTTGTTGAACCAAAACCTCTTGCATCCAAGATAGTCGCGCCGCTAACACCAACAGATGATATAGCACTTTTTACTGCTTCGACTTTAGAAGGTTTTACAACAATTGACATAAGTTTCATAAATTTTAGATAAACCAATTAAGTTTATTCAATTTACAGTTATATTCTAAAGGTTCGTTAAAGGGGGATGAATTTACTTAAAAATATAAAAAGAAGCCAAAAAAGGTAATTAATTGACCAGTTTCCCTCAAAAGATGTCTGAATTGCACTCTAAAAGAGCGACTTTGTGGCGTCCCCTAGGGGGATCGAACCCCTGTTGCCGAGATGAAAACCCGGTGTCCTAACCGCTAGACGAAGGGGACTCAACAAAAAAATGATTGTATCAGAAACAATCATTTTTCAAAGTCCATAATCTTAGAAAGAAATCCTCTAAGAATGCCCATTTCTAATTTATCTAATCTAGACTTTTTGATCAATCTTTCTATTCTAACCCTAACTTGCTTTGAACTCTTTGGATCATAAAAATCAATTTTTTTTAAAACTTCCATCAGGTGTGAAATTAATTTTTCATTCTCTTCAGAAGTTACAAATTCTTTCTCGTCTGGCATAAATTTATTTTCAGTAGTAACTATCTTCATTAATTCAAAAGAAACTATTTGAAGTGCGTGTGATAAATTTAATGAAGAGTAGTCGTCATTTGCAGGTATTATCAAATGATAGTGACATTTTTGAAGTTCTTTATTAGACAATCCATTGTCTTCACGCCCAAAAACCACTGCCGTTTTAGACTTAAGAGAACAAATTTCGTTTTTTACTTCGTCGTCAATTTTATGAACAGAGAATGTTGGCCAAGAAATTGTTCTTTCTCTTGCACTAGTTGCAAAGATAAGATTTTTTTCTTTCAGGGCTTCCTCAAAAGAATCATAAATCGTTGCATTTTCTAAAATATCTTTAGCTCCTTTAGCTCTGTGAAAAGCTTCTTCACTAATCTCTTTTCTAGGATTTACCAAGGCAAGTTTTTTGAAACCCATATTTTTGATAGCTCTTGCACAAGCGCCTATGTTTCCTGGATGAGAAGGCTCAACTAAAATAAATTCGATATCGATATTATTTTTTTTATTCATTCATATTAAAACTAAGCAATAGTTTACAATTGTAGAGTGCAATCAAAAGAACCCAAAGTTAACATAGCTATAAATGCTGCTAGGTTAGCGGCTAAAGAAATCCATAAATTTGCTCGTCGAATGGATAAGGTGAAGATTTATGAAAAAGGTCCAACCGATTTTGTCACTCAAGTAGACGAAATAGCAGAGAAAATCATAATCTCGACCATCAACGATTCTTTTCCAGAGAGTTCATATATTTGTGAGGAATCTGGAAGATCCGGTCCTGAAAATGCTGAATTGGTTTGGGTAATCGATCCAATTGACGGTACCACTAATTTCATTCACGGTTTTCCTTACTATTCTATTTCTATAGCTTGCTATGAAAAAGAAATTCTATCGCATGGGGTCATATACGATATCACTCGAGATGATGAATACTATGCTTCAAAAGGAAAAGGAGCTTACCTTAATCAAGAACGCCTAAGAGTTTCTAAGATTAAATCTTTGAAAAATTCTCTTTTATGCAATTCTTTCCATTCAGGAAAGATTGAGCCCGAAATTAACACCTTAGATGTTATCAGAAAGCTTTATAGCCATAATTTGACACTCAGAAGAACCGGGTCAACGGCAATAGACCTTGCTTATGTTGCCGCAGGAAGATTAGATGCTTTCGTTGGCTATGGAATGAAGCATTGGGATTTTGCTGCTGGGAACCTGCTTGTGCAAGAAGCAGGAGGATATGTGTCTAATTTTTTTGGTGAAGCAACAGTGGATAATTCACACCACTTAATCGCGGGAAATAAAAATTGCGTAGAATTAATCCTTCAGGATATTAAGGAATCCTTCAAATAACTCAAGGCATACCATCGTCGTAACTTTCAACCTTCTTTACCGCTAAGTCATCAGCAATAATATTCATCGAAATTAAAACATTGCACACGATATATATAGAAGAATAAGTTCCTGCTAGCACTCCAATTATTAAGGCCAAAGAAAAATTTTGAATTGCATCTCCCCCAAAAATGAGTAGTGCAAAAAGTACTAAAAGCGTTGTAAGCGATGTAATGAGAGTTCTGCCAAGCATCTGATTTAAAGACCTATCGATTAATTGAGTAGCTTCAGATCTTCTTTTTTTTCTGAAGTTTTCTCTAATCCTGTCTGATACAACAATCGTGTCATTAAGAGAATATCCAATCACCGCTAGCACTGCTGCTAATACTGTCAAATCAAAATCTATAGATAAAAGAGAGAAAAATCCCAACACGATTAAAACGTCGTGAGCCAAAGCTAAAATAGCTCCAACAGCAAATTTATATTGAAATCTAAACATAATATAAATAGTCATTATTAGCAAAGCAATCAAAAGGCCTAACCCGCCTTGATCTCTCAACTCTTCTCCTACTTGTGGACCTATAAATTCTTCTTTCCTTAAATCATAAGAAAAATTATCTTTTAGAATTTTTTTTAGTGACTCATTATTAGAACTGTCCTCTCCACCAGGAATTTTTATGCTCAAATCATTTTGAGATCCAGAAAAATTTAAAATAAAGTTTTCAATACCTTCTTCTGCCAACAGATTTCTCACTTCTTCGAGGTTTTCTATATCTTGATCCAATTTAATTTCTAATAAAATTCCACCAGTAAAATCTAAACCAAGTTCTAAATTTTTTATAGCTAAAGAGCCAATTGAAATTATTAATAAGATAATAGAAAGAGCAGAAGCCACCTTTCTAAACCTCATAAATTCTATATTCATAAGACTAAATCCATATTTTTTCTAAGTTTTTCCTTTTTCCATAAATGAAAAAAACCAACATTCTAGTAAATAAAATTGCAGTAAACATAGAGGTTAAGATTCCCACAGATAAAGTAATAGCAAAGCCTTGCACTGGGCCAGTACCAACGATGTATAAAATTAGCGCAACTATCAATGTTGTTAAATTAGCATCAACAATTGTAATGAGCGCTCGATCATATCCTGATGAAATTGCTTCTAAAGGTTTTATATTTCGTTTTAACTCTTCCCTTATTCTAGAAAAAATTAATACATTTGCATCGACGGCCATACCAATGGTTAATACTATTCCAGCTATTCCAGGTAAAGTTAAAGTAGCTGATAAAATTGACATTATTGAAGCAATCAAAATCAAATTTAATACCACTGCTAAATTAGCGAGAAGTCCAAATACTTTGTAATAAAAAATCATAAAAATAAGTACGAGTGAAAGTCCCAAAATCAAAGAATTAATTCCAAGCTCAATGTTATCAGCCCCTAAAGAAGGACCTATAGTTCCTTCTTCGACAAAATTCATCGGTGCGGCAAGAGCGCCTGCTCTCAGAAGAAGAGCTAATTCTGATGCTTCTGCTGGAGAGTCTAAACCTGTAATTCTAAATTGATTAGCCAAAGCTGATTGAATAGTCGCTAAACTAATTACTCTTTTTTCGTAATAATTTTTAACAGAAACCATGCCTCCCACTTGTTCTGCAGAAGATTTTTTTTCCACGAATAACACAGCCATTCTAGTTCCCACATTATTCCGCGTTGCGCGATGCATTTGGGCCCCACCATCGGAGTCAAGAGAAATATTTACCTGAGGAAATCCATTTTCATCGAAGCCGACACTTGCATCTGAAACTCTGTCACCTGAGATAATAACCTTCTTATCTAGCCTCGTTTGTAAGTCACGGTATAAAAAACTATCTGTTCTTGATGCCAATGCATTATCTTTTGCTTCAAGACGAAATTCTAGATTTGCGGTTTTACCTATTATTTTTTTTGCTTCTGCAGTATCTTGAATACCTGGAAGCTGAACAGAAATTCTTCTTTCTCCTTCTCTTTGCACTACCGGTTCAGAAACCCCTAATTCATTTACCCTATTCCTTAAGGTGGTTAAATTTTGTAAAACAGCATAATCAATGGTTTGTTCAATTTCTTCATTAGAAAAACTCAGGAGATAAGTTAATGGCCGCTTAAGTTCAAAATCTAACGAGCCTATTTCTTTTATTATTTCTTCTAAATCCTCTGCGCTATTCTCATCTCTAAGAACAACTTGAATTTCTTTAGAGCTTAACTTGAAGAGATCAGTCTTTATTCTTTCTTCTCTTAAATTATTTCTTAAAACCGAAGCAGCTGATTCCAGCTTAGTTTCAATCAATAAATCCGTATCTACTTCCATTAAAAAATTTACCCCGCCTCTTAAATCAAGACCTAACTTCATTGGCTTCGCATTTATAGATTTGAGCCAATTTGGAGTATTTGCTGCCAGATTGAGAGCAACAATAAAATTTTCATTTAATTCATCCTGCAAATAGTCTTTTAACTCCAGTTGATCCCTATAACTATTTGTTCTTATCAAGATAGATTTTTCATTTTTCTCGAAAGACTTTGAATTAAGTCCTGACCTATTAATATCTTCTTCTAGGTTGTTAAGGAATTTGTCAGAGAATCCATCATTTACACTTGAAGTAGTAATTTGAACAGAAGGATCAGGTGGAAAAATATTAGGCAGGGAGAAAACAATTCCAAGTGAAACTATAAATAAGACCAGTAAAGTTTTCCAGACTTGAAATCGCACTTTTTATAAAGATTTAATAGTCCCTTTAGGTAGTACGCTGCTCACAGAAGATCTCTGAATAATCAACTCGGAATTGTTAGCTCGAATAGTTAAAAAATTGTCTGATATCTTCAATATAGACCCAACCAGTCCGCCAGAAGCCACGATTTCATCTCCAACCGAAAGGTTTTCTATCATTTCTCTTTGCGCTTTCATTCTTTTATTTTGCGGTCTAATTATCAAAAAATAAATGAAAAGGAAAAAACCTCCAATTAAAATTAATTGAGGCCCTAAAAAAGAGGACGACTGGGCTGTTATGATTTGTATTTCATTCATATTCTTCTCTGGTACCGAAGGAGAGACTCGAACTCTCACGCCTTTTGGGCACTCGATTTTGAATCGAGCGCGTCTACCAATTCCGCCACTTCGGCTTAATTAATTGTAAAATCTAATACTACATTGATTTCAATGTTAAATAGATAAATTATTTTGTGGATAATACCACCTAAGATGGAAATTCAAAGAAAATGCTTAACTTTCTAATCAACCCAGATATTGAATTTGAAACAGAAGAAGTCAAAAATATTATCGAAACCAATAAGGTAATTTATGCCATTTCCACTGGATCTAGTTTCGATCTAAATACTCTAAAAAAAGCTGCAAAGATTAATAATTTTCCAATTCCCAAAAAAAATAAAAAGAATTTTTTTCAACTCAAGGGGGCGAGAAGACTTTTTCCTTGGCAGACTCCAAGAAGAAGAAATCCAAAAGAACTTCATGAGCTAGTCAAAGATTCTGATGCCGCAAAAAAAATTATTATTCCTGTTGATATTTTTTGGGGAAAATCTCCGGATAGACAAGATCATTGGGTAAAACTTATTTTTCGCGATTCATGGGAAGGTGGTTCATTTCTAAGAAACCTTTTAAAGGTGATATTTAACGGTAGGCAAGCTAATGTTTTTTTTCACAAACCATTAGAATCAGAAGAAATTTTTACTCAGAAAAAATCTTCTTCCCATCTAGTTTTAAAGACCGATAGGCTTTTGAGAGCTAGATTTAGAAAAAATAGACAAGCAAAACTTGGTCCAGACATATCTAACAGAAGAACTCTAATTCACTCTATCTTGAATTCATCCTCTGTTAAAAAAGAAATAAGTAATTTTTCGAAAGGATCAAAAAAAGTTGAAGCTGCCCAAAATAAAAGAGCTTACAAATATGCACTAGAAATTTGCTCCGACATCTCTTATCCAGTTATTTATTTATATGACAAAGCCCTTAATTGGTTTTGGAACAATAGATATGATGGCTTAGAGATTATTGGCATCGAGAAAATCAATGATCTTGCAGTTGGCAATTCTTTGATTTACACCCCTTCCCATAGGAGTCACATTGATTATCTTGCTCTTTCTTTCAAGCTCTACACTCATAATCTCATGCTTCCTCAAATTGTTGCCGGCAAAAATCTCAACTTGCCAGTCTTAGGAAGAATTTTAAGAAATGGAGGAGCATTTTTTATGAGAAGATCTTTTGGCGCTAATAAGCTTTACTCAAAAGTATTTTTTGAACACCTAAGAAAGCTTTTTCAAAGAGGATATTCTATCGAGTTTTTCCCAGAAGGAGGCAGAACGAGAACTGGGAGACTCCTTAGTCCAAGGCCAGGAATTATTTCGATGATTATTAAATCATTTCAAGATATGGACGAAAGAGACGTTAAATTTTTACCAATTTCCATAACTTATGAAAAAGTTCTAGAGGGCAAATCATATCTAAGGGAGTCGAAGAGACGTAAAAAGGAAAAAGAAAGTATTTTCTCAATTTTTTCTACGATTAGTGATTTTAGAGGATATCTAGGAAATGCTTATCTTCAATTTGGGGAGCCCATTGATCTAAAGTCCTTTTTGGATGAGCACGCTCCTAAATGGCGAGAAGAGACAATAGATTTAAGTGATGAAATGGATAAAAGTTCTTGGCTTTTTGAAATAACCCCGCTCTTGGGGAATAAAATAATGTCAAATATTAATAAAGCTACTGTTGTTAGTTCAACAAGTTTATTCGCTTCTGCAATTTCCGGTTTTGATAAGAATCAAATTAGCACAGATAAAGTGTTCAATCGAATTGAGTTTCTAAAAAAGGTAGTAGAAGTCTCGGAATATTCTGAATTGGTAAAACTTCCTAAGTTACATTCTAAGGAGATTATTGAAAAGATGGAAAAACTTAAATTCATATCTTCAAATTCAAAAGATCACATACTAATGAAAGGCAATCATAAAAAATCTTTAGAATTCTATAAAAATAATTCCCTACATTTATTGATTCTCCAGTCTTTTATTTTTTATAAAAGCAGAAAAGAAATTACAAAAGAATCTCTTTTAATGAAGATTAAAGAAATATTGCCTGAATTAAGAAAGGATTTCTTCCTAGACATGCCTTTGCAAGATAATAATGAGAACATTTTGTTAGTTTTAGAGGGTCTCATAAATTTAGATTTACTTAAGATTGATGAGCTGAATATGATTTCATGGAATAAAAATAAAGAAAAATATGACGTTGCAAAAATGTTCTCAACAATTTGGTTAGAAAATCTTCCTTCCTAAAAAAATTTGATAATATAATTCATCTATGAAAATTACCTATCCTCCCGTCATTCTTCTATGTGGGCTTATTGCGCAAGTTGTTTTGTATTTTACTTTCCCTGTTTTAGTAAACTTAAGCATCCTGTTTGGAATTTTAATTTTGATGACAGGTATTTCGTTGGTTTATATTTCTTTAAGAAAACTTTCAAAGATGAAGACTACTTTTATCCCTGACGGTAAACCAGAAAAGCTTGTAATGGATGGCCCATTTAGATTTTCTAGAAACCCTATTTATTTAGGCATGCTTTTAATTTTGGTTGGAGTTTCAATATCATTACAATCCTTTTCATCGCTAATGATTTCTATTGTTTTTGGTTTAATCATAAATTTCACTTGGATAAAACACGAAGAAAAAAAGCTTGAGGATATATTCGATTCGGAGTGGGAAGAATATTCTAAGAGAACAAGAAGGTGGCTTTAATTTCTTCTATCGAAGATATTCAGACTCACAACTTTTCCAATCAATTTAAAAGATGGTTTTTTTTCGGTTTTTAGATCATCTAATCTATGTTTTTTTAAAACTACAAGCTCTGCTCTAGAATTCAATGCATTCTCTAAAAGATCTTCCGAATCGACTAATAATGATCTTCTTAAAAAATGCATTTCCTTTTTAGCAAAAGATTTATTATCTACGCCAAACATTGGATCTAAATAAATAATAGATTTAGGTTGAATTGCTTCGAGAATATCTAAAGAGTTTTTATTAATTAATTTTATATTTTTAACTCTATCTTTTTTTAAGTTTTCAAGAGTAAATTCAAAAAGCCAGGATTCTTTTTCATAAGCTTGCACATTAAATCCGAGAGAACTTATTATAAAAGCATCAAAACAAAAACCCGCAGATAAATCATAAACGCGATATTTTTTGTCAAATTTTAAAAAACACTTCTCAATTAAATTCTTGTTATTTATTTTTTCTCTGAAGCTGATAAAATTTAGATCAAAGGGTTTTGAATTTTTTAATGATAAATCTTGTAAAAATATACCTTTATTTGTAATTAAGATTATTAAATTAGAACTGAAAGATTTTCGTATTTCTCTTGGTGTGCAAAATCTTAGATTGTGTCGTTTAGAAAAATTCTCTGCGGCTTCTTTCAATTCTGCACCAAGATAAGAGACAAGTGGTTTTTGGATTATTTTCTTATCCATCAAATTAATATATTCTTTCAGACTTTACTATGGTTAAACTTTTCGAAACTGATATCAAGACAAAAGAAGTAATTAAATGGAAAGGACTTCATATTTTACATTTTCAAGGTTCAAGTTGTTCTCAAAAACTAAGAATTTTCCTGAAAGAAAAAAATATATCTTGGGAAAGTCATCATATTGACTTAGTAAAAGGAGATAATTTTTCAGATTGGTTTTTAGGTATTAATCCTAGAGGGGTAGTGCCAGTGCTTATTGATGACGGCGAAGTTCATATTGAAAGCAATGACATCATAAAATACCTAGATGAAAAGTTTCCTACAAATTCTCTTTGGCCTAAGGAGCAAAAAGAAAAAATAGAAAAGTTTTTAACAGAAGAAAATGAAATACATCTCGACTTAAGAAACTTAACCATGAAATTTGTTGCGCCTACTTTCTTAATGAAGAAAAAGGAGGAGGACATAGAAAATTTTAAGAAAGCCTCAAGTCTCATTGAAAATAAAAGAGATCTTGAAAAGGAAGCCCAAATTAATTATCACGAAAAATTTATAAAAAATAATGGAGTTCTTTCTGAATCCGTCACCTCTTCTATTGAAGTGTTTAAGGACAAATTGAACGCGATTGAAAATGAACTTGTCAAAAACAAATACATAATCTGTGACGAATTGACGATCATAGATATTGCCTGGTTCATTTATATCAGGAGACTTGAAACCATAGGTTTTCGATTTGAGATGGAATATCCAAATCTTAATAAATGGTTCTTGAAATTAAAAAAAAATAAAAATTTTTATAAAGAGACGCTTCTTCCTCTTCCGCTTACAATAATTTCTTCAATTTATAAATTCTATTTAAGTTTTACTGGGGAAAGTTTGAAGAAATACCTAGATAAAAAATAATAATAGACCAAGCAAAAACCTATAAAATACAAAAGGTAAGAAGCCAATTTTATCAACCAATTTTAGAAAGAAATGAATCGTAAAAAAAGCGGTTAAAAAGGATATTAAAGAGATCAATATTAAATTGGTGAGACCTAACTCATACTGAAAATTTATAGCAAGATTTTCGCCAATAAAAATAAAGCATAAAGTAGGAATTGCCAACAAAAAGCTAATTTTTAAAGCGATCGTATTTTTAAAGCCTAAATAAAATGCTCCCATTATTGTTACTGCTGATCTTGAGGCACCGGGAAGTAAAGCAAATATCTGAAAACATCCAATAAATAAAGAATCTTTCCAATTTAATTCATTTAAGTCTCGGTCTTTTTTAAAAGACTCTAGCAAAAGCAGTAATACACCAAAAAAGATTGTAGAAAAAATAATAACATTTTGATTTCTCAAATAAATTTCAACAAAATCTCTGAAAATAAAACCAGTTATTAAAATTGGTAAAGTGGCAATGATTAAACAATTACCAAGGCCATTGAGTTCTTTGATCTGATAAGTCCTAAAAATAACTGCTAAGTCTTTACGAAAATAAATTAGAACTGCTACAAGAGTTCCAAAATGAGCAAAGACATCTACTGTAATGCCTTGCTTTGAGCTTCCAAAATACTCTGCATATAAAATTAAATGCGCAGAACTTGATATTGGTAGAAATTCAGTAATTCCTTGTATAAGTGAAAGGAAAAAAAGTTCAGAAAAACTCATTTAATCAACCTTCTTCCAATGATCTTCGCCGGAGAGATAATTTGGAGTAATTTTTTCTGCAGATGAATACAATTTATCTTTTATTGCTTTATCGATGAGGTTAAACATTGAAGAAGCATCAGAATGAATTACTTCTGAAATTTGAAAATCTTTAACCATTTTTTTTAAAAAAGAAGTCCCATTTCCAACGTAACAAATTTCAAAGTTATTTTTTTCTATACTATCGGGAAGATTTTCTATTTTTATGAGAGTTTCTTTTTTTAGTACATCAATAACATCTTTTTTACAAAAGTAGTCTGCCACGTATAACTCTTTCATATGAGCGTTCACAATTACAAAAATTCTATTTTTTTCCAATTTAATACTGGCTTGATTGGCTAAAACTGCCAGACTAGAAATTGGTAACAATGGAATATTATTAGCAAAAGCTAATGCCTGAGCAACAGAATTAGCGACCCTTAGTCCTGTAAAAGATCCTGGACCATTACTAATAGCTATTAGATCTAATTCATTTTTTTTTAATCCTGATTTTTTTAAAAGTTTTTCTATAAAATTTAGAATGACGAACCCATGCTCATTTTCATTTTTTGAACAGGCTGATTCAATCCTTTTTTCAGACCTTAAAGCTATGGAGCAAATGGGACCAGAGGTTTCAATGGCTAAAATATTGTTAAAAGTTTTCAATATTCTTCAGGATTTCTTTGCTTACAGCGTCGGGAGAATCTGATCCATCTATTTTTAAGTAACGTAAATCAGCCGAGTCTTCTAAGTTCTGGTAATAATCTATTAAAGGATCAGTTTGATTTTTATAAACTTCAATCCTCGCTAAGACCGTTTCAGGCTTATCGTCATCCCTTTGAATAAGGTCTTCGCCTGTAAGATCGTCTTTTCCGTCTACTTTTGGAGGATTAAACTCTACGTGATAACTTCTACCAGAGGCTAAATGAATTCTTCTGCCTGACATTCTTGATATTATAATTTCATCTAGTAAAGCTATCTCTATCACTAAATCTAAATCAATTCCCATATTAATCAGGCCATCTGCCTGGCCTATCGTTCTAGGAAATCCATCAAATAAATACCCATCTGAACAGTCGGACTGAGAGATTCTTTCTTGGATAATTCCTAATATAATCTCATCTGAAACCAACTCACCCGCATCCATAATTTTTTTTGCTCTCTCTCCTAGAGAAGTTTTATTCTTAATGGATTCTCGCAAAATGTCTCCTGTAGAAATGTGTGGAATTTCTAACTTTTTAGATATCACTTCTGCTTGAGTTCCTTTCCCGGCTCCTGGAGGACCAAGTAAAATAATCTTCATTTAATTGAATATACCTGTAGCTACAGCAGCAGCATTACTTTTAGTATCAGTTAAACTGAGGCTAATATGTTCCAAACCAATTTCTTTTGCATGTTTGGCAGCTTTCCCTTTTAGCTCAACTTTTGGACCTCCATACCTTCTCTGAATAACTATGTCTTTTGGTCTAACACCTTTGGAAAAACCTGTTCCTAAGACTTTTGATACAGCTTCTTTTGCAGCAAAATTTTTAGCTAAAAAAGGCGCTTGAGCAAATGGACTCTTTTTTAAAAAAAGACTTATTTCAGACGGGTCATAGACCCTTTTAAGAAATCGGTCGCCAAAAGTATCAAGAGCCTTTTGCAGCCTACTAATTTCAATTAAGTCTATTCCATTTTTAACTTGCATCTTTTTTTAATTTAAAAAATTTAGAAGAATTTAAAGGTTTATTCGATATGCTATCTAACGAGGATTTCATTATATATTTTAAAAATTGTTTTGACTGATCATTTTCAATAATTCCGTTATTAAAATTTATTATAGTAATTCCTGAACACGTATTATTTCCCTTTTTATTTGTTTCTTGAAACCCTCTATTTGGAACGAATTCATAAAATTTAGATCTTTCGATTTTTCTTCCTGTGTTGTCATCCATTAAACTAAATTCGTAACCAAGCTCTACGATTAAACCGTATTCAAATCTTCTGAGTTTTAACTCTTTCTCCAAAGGATTTTTAACGGTTTCTAATTCTTTGAATAAATTAATTAAATCGTTGAAAATCATTTTCATAGGCGCTTCGAGTTCTAAAGTTTTTAATATTAGCTCATTCAAATATAAATAAATTTTGAAGTTCGATTCTTTAATTAATATTGAGCCGATAGTTTCGCATGTGAAGAGATTCTTTAATTCGCTTCTTCCTCCAAACTCTATCTTAAAAGTTGCGCCAGGGACTTTTATGTTAGAAAACTTACTATTTTTTAATTTTGCACCCTTAGCAACCAATTTTATAAGGCCAAAATCTAAAGAAAAAAAGGTAACAATTAGACTAGATTCTCTAAAATTAGTTGAGTGCAAAAGTACTGCTTTAGAAGAAAGACGAGGATTTTTCAATTTTTATTAGTTAATTTATCAAAAAAAAAGGGAGGCTGTTAAGCCTCCCTAATTCTAACTTAAAAGAAAGTTATGCAGCTGTTTCAACACCGCGGTAAACACCAGGTGTTTTAGCTGACTTCTTGTTTTGTCCGTCGTGTTTGACTCCTCTGTAAATTCCTGCTTTCGAAGCTTTGCTTGAAGAAGAATTATCAGAGTTGACTTTGACGCCTCTATAGTAAGTAGTCATATCATGCCTCCAGTTTTCGTTTCGATTTCGTACATACGTCTCCCGACGTACACCCTTCTCAACGCGTTCCTTCGTTAGATATTCGGTCTCGTTCCCACAATGGGTACTTGCTAACCTTTCCTCCCTTGGGAAGAAAGAGGTTTTCCTATCTTCCTACTTCCGTCTTTTGCTTTAAGTTAGTGCAAAAGATGAACGATTATTGTGCAATATTAGTACAAAGCCCTAAAAAAAGCAAGTTCTAATTGTATCCATATTTTGAGAGAAGATTAACATCATTGGTCCAATTTCTTTTTACTTTTACTCTTAACTGTAAATTTACTTTAGAGGTAAATTCTTTTTCCAATTCTTTTCTAGCAGACGTCCCTATCGCTTTAATCATAGACCCCTTTTTCCCCAACAAAATAGCTTTTTGACTTGTGGATTCTACAAAGATATTTGCAAAAATATGTCGAATATTTTTACCTTCTTCTACTTTTTCAATCTGAACATTTATCCGATAAGGTAATTCATCGCCTAACCGATTGATTCCCTTTTCTCTAATAATTTCCGAAATGAAAAAAGCTTCACTGAATTCTTTTTCACTTGAAACTGAATAATGAAATTCTCCCGAAGGTAATTTCTCAAAAATCCTCATTAATAGTTCTGTAATATTATCTTTTCTCAAAGCAGATACTGGAATGATTCCTTCGAAATCATGTTTTGAGTTCAAATCAGTAATAATAGGTAATAGATTATTTTTACTTTTGAGCCTATCAATTTTATTAATTACTAAAAAGATAGGTTTATTTAACTCCTTAAGATTTTTTAGAATATTCTCTTCTTCTTTTTGCCACCTTCCTCGATCAACAACGAAAATTACTAAATCAACTTCTTCGTAACAATTTCTTGCTACTCTATTCATGTATTTGTTCAAAGCCCTTTTAAATCCCGAATGAACACCTGGTGTATCGAGAAAAACAATTTGGTTATTATTTTCAGAAAAAATTCCTAGAATCCTATTTCTTGTGGTTTGAGGTTTTCTTGATGTGATGGCAATTTTCTTACCAAAGAGGGAATTTAATAATGTTGACTTTCCTACATTAGTTCTTCCGGTCAAAGACACAAAACCAAATTTTTTATTCATCTAAAATACCGATTTGGTTTATGAGCTTTAAAGCAGCATCTTGTTCAGCTAATTTAAGTTTTTTTCCATAACCTATAGAATATAAGCGTTCATTCATCTTACAAAAAACTGAGAAATAATCTTTTTTTTCATTTTTCAAGATCTGATTATAAGAGGGCAATCCTAATCCATTTTTTTGGCAATATTCTTGGAGGATATTTTTAGTATTTTTTAAATCTTCAGGAATTATTAATTCAATTTTTTTGGCAAATAAATTTGTAACAATTTTTTTTGATGTCTCGAAACCTTTTTCTTGATAAATTGCTCCAAAAATAGCTTCTAGAGCATTTCCAAGAATATTTTCTGGAAGAGTTTGATTTTTGAAGGATTCCCCGCAGATTATAAATTCATTTAACTTAATTTCTTTACCAATCTTATTCAAAGTGTCTCTGCTTACTAGCTTTGATCGCATTAAACTTAAAACTCCCTCATCGACATTTGGAAAATTTTTTATTATCAAATCAGAAATACTTAAATTAATAACAGCGTCGCCTAAAAACTCTAAAGTTTCATTATTTTCATTTGATTTACTTATATGAGTCAGTGCTTTTTTTAATAAATCTTTCTTATCAAATGCATAGCCTAATTTTTTTTCAAGATTTTCTAATGAATTTATCATTTGATGATCTTGTTTCTGCCGAAACTTGGAAAACTTCCATAAGAACTCCAACTTAGCCAAATAAGCTGTGCTTTACCAGTAATGTTGTTTTCTGGGACTAATCCCCAGCTTCTGCTGTCTAAGCTATTGTCTCTATTGTCCCCCATGACAAAATAGAAGCCTTCAGGAATCTTCCAACTTTGATAAAAAGATAATTCTCTAAGCTTTGACTGTCTTATCAAGTAGTATTCTTTTCCAAAACTTTCTTCATAAAACGTTTCTCTCGAATTTGAATTTAAAATACTCTTTACTACTTTTATTCCATTAATTAGAAAATCTTTTCCTTTTATTTCTAAAACATCGCCAGGAATTCCAATTACTCTTTTGACATACTTTAGTCCAAGACTTGAACAACTTTTCTTTAATTCTCCCCAAGATTTTTCAATGTCTCTAGAAACAGTTTGTAAACTATCTTTTGGATAAGATTTAATTATTTCGGAATTACATTTTGTATGAGGAGGAGTAAAAACAATAACATCACCTCTGTCAGGTGGTTTGTTTGAAATTAAAGTTTGATTCCCAATTGGATTTTTTAAACCGTATTCGTACTTATTTACCAAAACAAAATCTCCTATCTCTAAACCTGGAATCATCGATTCGGAAGGAATTTGGAAAGGCTCAAAGATAAATGATCTAAAAATAGTAATTAAACTAAGAATTATGAAAAAAGATCTCGATTCTTTAGCAAGTTTCTTAAGCGAAATACTTCTCCCCAAAATCCATAAAAACAAAGATGCGATAATTAGACTTACAAGAACGTAACTAAAATCTATATTGAGTCTAAATACCGAATACAAACCCAAAAGGGCTAAAGGGAATGAAAGATAATTAATTAATTTATTGTATTTTCCTTTCAAGTTCTTTTCTGAATAAATCCATAAACCTAAAAGTAAAACCGAAAGAAAAATAACAATGTATAGAATTGAAAAATAGTTCATTTAGATACTTTAAGAATCGACAAAAAAGCCTCTTGTGGAACTTCAACCTTTCCAATCTGCCTCATTTTTTTCTTTCCTTTTTTTTGTTTTTCTAGAAGCTTCATCTTTCTTGTAACATCTCCGCCATACAATTTTGCGGTTACGTCTTTCCTGAAGGCTTTAACGGTTTCTCGGGCTAAAATTTTTCCTCCGATCGCCGCTTGAATGGCAATGTCATACATTTGTCTTGGAATGACTTCTCTTAAAGATTTTGCAAGTTCTCTTCCTTTTTGATCTGCTTTGGAGCGATGCACCATAAAGTTAAGTGCATCTACTTTTTCTCCATTCAATAGTATGTCGACTTTTACCATGTCACTTAGATCAAATCTGAGAAAATCGTAATCTAGAGAAGCATAGCCTTTGCTACAAGATTTTAAACGGTCAAAAAAATCAAGAACTATCTCGTTCATTGGCATCTCATAAATAAGCTCTATTTGACCTCCAACATACCTCAAAGATTTTTGAGTACCCCTTTTTTCTTCACACAATGAAATTACATTTCCTATGAAATTTTCTGGAACTAAAATTGTGGCTTTAGCTATTGGTTCTTTTACTTCGTTAATATGGTTTGGCTCTGGATACTTACTTGGATTCTCAATCTCTAATAACTTATTTGACGAATCTAAGATTTGATAAGCCACTGTAGGAGCTGTAGCCAATAGTTCAATTCCATGTTCGCCTTGAAGACGTTCGATGACAATTTCCATATGAAGCGTTCCCAAAAACCCGCATCTGAAGCCTGATCCAAGTGCGGACGACTGTTCTGGCTGATAACTTAATGCTGCGTCATTCAGCGAAAGCCTTTCAAGTGACTCTCTAAACAATTCAAATTCAGAAGAATCAAGAGGATACAAAGCAGCAAAAACTTGAGGCTTAACTGGTTTAAATCCTGGTAAAGAAGCGGTATGGTTTTGATGCGTAAGCGTATCGCCTACCGGTGCGCCCCTAATATCTCTTACTCCAGCACATATGAAACCAACTTTCCCAGCGCTCAACTCAACTGTTTCTTGTCTTTTGGGAGTAAAAAATCCAAGTCTTTCTGCTAAATGAGTATTTCCGGTAGAATTAAGTTTTATTTTCTCGCCTTGCATTAATTTTCCGTTCATAACTTTCACAAGCGAGACAACACCTAGATATTGATCAAACCAAGAATCTATTATCAAAGCTTCTAAAGGAGAATCGATGTTTCCTTGAGGCGAAGGTATTTCTTCAACAATGATATTTAATAATTCTTCAATGCCCTCTCCATTTTTTGCACTAATGCAAGGAGCATTTGAAGCATCTATGCCAATTATTTCTTCAATTTCCTTTTTTACTCTCTCTGGATCCGCTTGAGGTAGATCTATTTTGTTCAAAACTGGCAAAATCGTTAATCCTTGCTCAATGGCGTTGTAACAAGTTGATAGAGTTTGTGCTTCGACTCCTTGAGAAGCATCAATTAATAATATTGCTCCATCGCACGCAGCTAGTGATCGAGAAACTTCATAGGCGAAATCTACATGACCTGGTGTATCTATCAAATTCAGATTAAATTCTGCTTCGTCTTTTCTAAATTTTAATGAAACAGATTGGGCTTTAACGGTAATGCCTCTTTCCCTCTCTATTTCAAGAGAATCTAAAACCTGATTTTGCATTTCTCTATTACTCAGACCGCCACAAAACTCTATGATTCGATCGGCAAGGGTAGATTTACCATGGTCTATGTGGGCAATGATAGAAAAATTTCTTGTATTTGCTAGGGAAGCATCCTTCATGAAAGGATTATCGCTTATTTTTTTAGTTTTATCGTTATAAAAGAACCATTTCCATTTCTAACGATTCTAACCGCAAGGCTAGCCCCAGGATTCAAGTTTTCGACAATAGACCTATAATCAGCTAGGTTAAATACCTCTTGAAAAGCCATTGTGGTGATAACATCTCCCTTTCGGATTCCCGCTTCCTTTGCAGGTCCGTCAAGAACTTCGTCAACGAAGATTCCATTTTCAACTTGAAGTTGTTCCTTTTTTTCTTTCGAGAAATTTTCCAAAGACGAAAGCTTTAATCCCAGCATATCGTCATTTTTATTTATTGAAGCTGGTATTACTTTATTTTTAGTAGCCTCTTCTAAGACACCTACTTTAACTCTTATTTTTTTCTCTATGCCAGACCTGAAAATTACCGCATTCACTGAAGTTTCTGGTTTTATTCTTCCTACAATCAATGGGAGATCGCCTGAGTAAACTATGTTTTGACCGTTAAAGCTTAAAATAACATCACCGTTTTTTAATCCCGATTTTTCAGCTGGGCTTCCTTTCAAAACGCTCCCAATTAAAGCTCCTCGTGGGATTCCTAATTTAAATGAATCAGCAAGGTCTTTTGTGACTTCTTGCACACTTACTCCAAGCCACCCTCTTGATACAATTCCTTCCGTTTTTAACTGATCTACTATTTCCGATGCGTAATTAATAGGAATTGTAAAAGAAATTCCCATATAACCTCCTCCGCTTGAATAAATCATTGCATTTATACCTATCACTTCCCCCTTCAAGTTAAATAAAGGCCCTCCTGAGTTACCGGGATTAATCGCAACGTCGGATTGAATAAAAGGTATATAAGAGGTTCCTTGATCTGCAATGCTTCTAGATTTTGCACTTACTATGCCAGCCGTAACTGAAAAATTTAGCCTGTATGGGGAGCCTATAGCTACCACCCAATCACCTACTCTTATTTGATCCGAGTCCCCTAAAATTAAAAAAGGGAGGTCTTCATCAGTATCAACTTTTAACAAAGCAACATCAGATTTTTCGTCACTACCAACCAGCTGAGCTTTAAATTCCCTTCTGTCAGTTAAGCTCACAACAATTTCAGTTGCTTCTGCAACTACGTGATGATTGGTGAGGATATAACCATCATTAGAAATTATAAAACCTGAACCTCCGGAGCTTACCTTTCTCTCTCTTTGTTCTCTAGGCTCTTCAAAGGGAGAATTAAAAAAATCATCAAAGGGAAAACCTCTAGGTGCGCCAGGGAACGGACTATGCCTTCCTTGAGATTTAATAGTTTTAGTAACACTTACATTTACCACTGCCGCAGAGGTTTCGTCTACTAACTCGGCAATGTTGGGAAGATACTGATTATCTAAATTACCTAAAAGAAAGCTGCTTGAGAAAAGAAATAAAATAAAATAAAAAGTTTTTTTCATTTTATTTTTTATTGTGGAAGCTATTTGAGATTGTTATGAGTTTTTGGTTAGGAAGGTTGTCACTGGTAAGGTTTAGGATTAAAGGTCTTGATCCTGATCTAGTATGGACTGTTACTCCTTGATTAATTGTTCTGAGCCAGTCTTTTTCAGGAATATTGTCGAAAAAAACTTTTAATTTAACTAATTCGTCATTTCCTGGCATTAAATAATTTGCTTCCATGCTTGATGCAGACGTAATTCTGTAGTCTTTTAAGCTACCATTAAAATTTGAGCCTAGGTCGACTAAAAGAGATTCGTTTAAAGGTAAGAAATTTTTGGGAGTGGAAGAAATTTGATTTGAAGGAGAAGAAATGTTGAGCAGAGGAAGAGATAAAATAAAGAAAAAACCTATTAGATAACAACACACCTTCATATAGTTAAGTGAAAAGAGGTTTAAATTTGGCCATTTATTGAAGTTGTTTGTTTCTGAGGAAGGGAGATTATTAATTTGAGACATTATATTTTGTGAGAGATCTAGATTCGGATCAAGAAGTTCGCCATGCATGGCAGCCCTATGCTTGTTCATCCTCAGCCAAAGGCTTTTAAAATTTGCATTAGAATGCATCTCATCAGCCAGCCTTTTGGTTTCAAAAGGGGTGATTTCACCATCCATTAACAAAGACAGTTTATGTTCAAAGATTTCGCTCATAATAGATTTGTCTCCAAGTTAGACAGGTTATATTTAGAAAAAGTTTTATCAAGTATCTCTCGACCTTTGTGGATTCTAGATCGAACAGTTCCAATGGGGCAATTTTGCACATCGGCAATCTCCTCATAACTTAATCCATCAAATTCTCTAAGACTCAAAGTTGTTCTTATATCATCTGGAAGATTTTGAATGGCGTCCATCATAAGAGTACGTAACTGATCGGCTTCTAAAATGTTCTCTGGATTATCAACTGTAATAGCAGACTCTGAAAGTTTTAAGTCCATTAAGTCGTCGTCATAAACTTCAGAACTTCTAGCTTTAGAAGACAGAGAATTCTTAGCTGTGTTTATAGCAATTCTGTAAATCCACGTATAGAAAGAACTATCCCCACGGAATTTATCTATATTTTTAAAGGCTTTTACAAAAGCTTCTTGTGCAATGTCTTGAGATGATTCGAAATCTTTTAAAAATTTAAATACAGAATATACCAACCTATCTTGATACTGCAAAACAAGTACGTTATAGGCCTTTTTGTCGCCCTTTTTGACCAAGTTTATAAGGCTTTTTTCTGAGTTCATCTCTTCCTTTCATCATTTGACAAGTGCATTTTGCATAAGTTCAGCTAAATTTCATCAAAAAAATTAATTATTTTTAAAGTTATAGACTGGAGTTTCTCGCTTTCACACTTTTTTCCATACAATATTACATCTGCTAGATCATTATCTTCCCAAGACATTAGCTCTAAATAAAGAGCCAGCTCATCTTCAGACAAGTTATTCAGCGCCTGCTTAGAAAAAGGCTCAAGCACCAAATCTAGCTCATTAAGTCCTCGCCGACTTCTAAATTTAGCTTCTTCTATTGATCTTCTCATGGGTTTATCAACTTAACATTGTTAAAATATAAGAGTATGGAAATATCTTCAAGTCACAAACTTATAAGAATTCAAGGAAATGATGCTTTTACATTCCTTCAAGGTCAACTTTCTAACGACTTAGAATTATCTAATGACAGCACTTTTCAAAAGAACGCTCTTTGTAACGTCAAAGGAAGAGTTATTTCATTAATTTGGATCAGAAGACCAGAAGATTCTTGTTTTGAGTTATATGTTGATGAAAGCTTGCTTAAAAAAACTTTGAAAACTCTTGAAAAATTCAAAGTTTTTTATAAGTCCGAGATATCACTCCCAGAAAAGGTATCTGAAAAAATTAATTTAGTCGAATTAGGCGTTTGGAGAAAAAATTGTATTCTGTCCGGTCTTTGTGAAATTACTAATTACACATCTGAAACCTTTACTCCTCACGACCTAAATTATCAGAATCAAGACATAATAAATTTTGACAAAGGTTGTTATACGGGCCAAGAAGTTGTAGCAAGGATGCATTACAGAGCAAAATTAAAATCAGCCATGTTTTTGACCGAATCAATTGCATTAAAAAATATTGAAGAAGGAGATAATTTATACAACTTAGAAAAAAATATTATTGGTAAACTCGCTTCAAGAACAGATATTGAAAGTCTAATTTTTTTAAAGAATAAAAATCTTTCTTTGGACCAAATATATAGTAAAGAAGGAGAAGCAATTTCTATTTCTCGTCAATTTTAAGCTACAAACTCCAATCAATGATCTTTTTTCCTTTGGATTTTAAAAATTTATTACTTTTGCTAAAAGGTCGAGACCCTGTAAAACCTCTATAAGCCGATAAGGGTGAAGGATGGGATGTTTTAAGAACAAGATTAGAATTTAAATCTATAAATTTTTCTTTTAACTGGGCAAAATTTCCCCAAAGCATAAATACAATATTTTTTTCTGAACTCAAAAGAGAAATTATAGAGTCAGTAATTTCTTGCCATCCTATATTTACATGTGAACCAGGTTTATGAGCCTCCACTGTTAACACGGAATTCAAAAATAAGACGCCTTGTTTTGCAATTTGAGTTAGATCTCCATTTTGCAATGTCTCAGAGTTAAGATCTCTTTTGATTTCACTATAAATATTTTTCAGTGAGGGTGGAATCGTATTATTTTTGTTAACTGAAAAGGCCAGCCCATTTGCTTGATTAATATCATGATAAGGATCTTGACCTACAATAACTACTTTGACATCTCCTGGGCTTACTAACTCCAAAGCTCGAAATATATTTTCAGTACTTGGATAAATTTCCTTTCCTAATTTTTTTTCTTTCTCTAATAAGGATTTAATTGATAACAGTGACTTTTCTATATCTCTTCCTTTCAAAAAGTATTCCCAATTTTTTGGCAGATTTAAAACCATTGAATTATGCTAACAAAAGCATTTTTTTTATCCACAGTTTCTGTGGATAACTCTTTGGATAAAATCATTTAATTCTTCTAAATGCTTAATATAAAAAGGGTTTTAATAGATTGGTTAAAAATTGATCAATATAAAAAAGTCAGCAAAATCAGTACTTTACAATGTTTATAATATAGTGTTCAATAAAAGTGCAATTCTCTTTTATTTATTTATTCGTTTGGAACAAAAGCATTTATTTGTGTGTAACTTTTAAAAGAATTGGTTGATAATTTCTAAAGAGAAAATTTTTTATCAACATTTAATCTAAAAAAATAAAAAATTTGATTGATTTTTTTTTTAAAATATTAATTTTTTTCAATATGATTCTTTTATACCACTTTAAACTTATTTCAAGTGGAATCCACCATCCAGAACCAAAGTTTCACCTGTGGTTGCAACTGCGTCTTCTATAAAAAACCAAACACCCTTAGCTACCTTCTCAGGATTACAAACCATGCTTAAAGGTGTGCTTGCCTCAATAGCATTTTTTGTAAAATCATAGGCTTCGTCTCCAAGACCTGATCTCAGCCACTCACCTTCAATGAATCCAGGGCAAATTGCATTAATTCTGATTGGTCCAAGCGCCTTTGCAAGAGACTTCGTCATCATAACCAAAGCTCCTTTAGAAGCTACATATGCTACTGAACTTCCCACACCAATTAGTCCAGCTATTGAGGCAATATTTACAACTGATGCGATAGAACTTTTCCTTAAATATTCTTCTGATTCTTTAATCATCATATAAGGACCAACAGTATTGGTTTTGTAAATTTTTATAAAGTCTTCGGTGCTCAACCCATCAAGTTTATCGTGGGGATTGAAGACTGTTGTACCAGCATTGTTAATTAAGGAGTCCAATCTATCCCATTTTTCCAAAGTACTTTGCACTGTATCTTTACACTTTTCTTCGTTTGATACGTCGGCTGCGATAACTAAAGTCTCTGAACCTAATTCATTACATTTTTCTGCTACTTTTTTTGCCTCTTTCAGTGAACTTGAGCAAGTCAAAGTTAAGTTCCATCCTTTTTCTGCAAGTAAAATTGCAACTGCTTCGCCTACCCCTCTGCTTGCACCCGTAACTATGGCAACTGGTTTATCCATCACTGAGAATCCTCACTGTAATAACTCCGTCTAGCTTTGATAAACCTTCTATTACATTTTTTGAAGGCTCAGAATCTACATCTATAACATTGTAGGCAATTTCCCCTTTACTTTTATTCACCATATTTAAAATATTTAAGTTATTTTCAGCAAGAATCGTTGTCATCTGTCCAATCATTCCAGCAATATTATTATTTGAAAGAGTAATTCGAAACTTGGATCTTCTAGGTTCAATTAACTCGGGAAAATTAACGGAATTTTTTATATTTCCATTTTCTAAAAAATCAATAAGTTGTTCTGCTGCCATTAAAGAGCAATTTTCCTCCGCTTGACGAGTGCTAGCTCCGATATGAGGAAGAATTATCACGTCGCCATGAGATTTGGCCCTATCTATTAAATCTAAATCAGCAAAATCAGTAACATAACCTCCCAATTTTCCTGAATCAAGAGACTTTATAACAGCGGTTGAGTCAACAATTTCATCTCTAGCAAAGTTGATTAATTTTAAACCTTTTTTAGCTTTAATTAGTAGATCTTCATTAACCAAGTTTTTGGTTTCTTCAATGGCAGGTATATGAAGAGTTAAATAATCAGATTCTGAAAAAACCGTTTCGATATCTTCTCTTCTTGCAACTAAATTTGGTAATTTCCATGCTGCTTCTACGGATATTGCAGGATCGTAGCCAATAACTTCCATCCCCAACATAACCCCCATGTCCGCAACCTTAGATCCAATTGCGCCCATACCAATTACGCCCAGAGTAGCGTCTTTAAGCTCTCTTCCCTTAAAATCTTTCTTTCCTTGTTCTATGTGACCTTTTAAATTCGTTGCATCTACTCCGTCAATAGCATTTATATAATTTGCTCCACTATAGATACCTCTAGATGATAGTAACAAAGCAGCTAAAACAATCTCTTTTACTGCATTTGCATTCGCTCCAGGTGTATTAAAGACAACAACACCATTTTTTGAACAGTGCTGGACAGGGACATTATTTACTCCCGCGCCAGCTCTCGCAATAGCTTTGAGCGAACTTTCTAAATCTTCTTCAGTCAATTTAAAACTTCTAAGTAATAATGCATCCGGCGATTTAAGTTCCTCTGAGACATCGAACTTAGATTCATTTAAAAGAGAAATGCCTGTTTCAGCTATGGCATTGTATGTTTTTACTTTAAAATTCATGTAATTAAATTCAGAAGAGAAACAATTCTATAACGCATCTACAATGTCACCAAAACATTTTTTAAATTTCCATAACTTTTCAAAAGAAGAGCTCTCCTCAATTATTGATAGAGGTTTGGAACTAAAATCTTTGGACAAATTACCTAATTCTTTGGACAACAAGTCCCTTGGTTTAGTTTTTGAAAAACCCTCTACTCGCACTAGAGTCTCATTTGAAATTGGGATGCAAAAACTTGGAGGAAATTCTATTTTTCTATCCAACTCAGAGTTGCAAATGTCCAGAGGCGAGCCAGTTTCAGATACAGCTAAAGTCCTATCTTCGATGCTTGACGCCATTGTCATTAGAACAGCTAGTCATGAATTACTAGAGATTTTCAGTCAAAACTCTTCTGTACCAGTCATAAATGGCCTCAGCGACCTCTATCATCCTTGCCAAATTTTGGCCGATCTAATGACTTTTAAGGAATGTCAGGGTAACTTAGATGTTTCAAAAGTGGCTTGGATAGGCGACAGCAACAACGTTTGTAATTCTTATATAGAAGCTGCAAATTTATTTAACTTTTCGTTTAACATCTTTTGTCCAAAAGGGTTTGAACCAAAACCAGAAATTATAAAAACACAAAAAAACAACCTAATTTTAACAAAGACAAAAGAAGAAGCTCTAAAAGGGGCAAAAATCGTTACCACAGATGTATGGACGTCTATGCACTCTGAAAAACAAACTCATGAAAAATTAAAAATATTTGAAGGCTATTCTATCGACCCATCCTGCATGGAATTAGCTGATTCAGAAGCTATTTTTCTTCATTGTCTCCCTGCCCATCGAGGGGAAGAAGTGTCAATTGACATGTTAGATCATGATAAAAGCAAAGTATGGTCTCAAGCAGAGAACAGACTCCACGTACAACAAGCATTACTCGAGTATTTACTTATTAATTGAGGCATTAAGAGCTTCTAAGTAAGAAGAATATTTGGCATCGTAAGATTTCTCGGAATTGAAAATTTTATCCCTTTTCCAAATGTCGGGTAATTCATCAAATTTGACATGGCCTGATCCTATTCCCGCAAAAAATGCAGCTCCAAGTGCTGTGCTTTCTATGTTTTTTGGGCGTTGCACGCTTACGTCAAGAACATCAGACAGAATTTGAACAAAAAAATCATTATTAGCCATGCCGCCATCAATTTTTATCGAATTAATTTCTGCTCCGTCTTGTTTGATAGCTTCTATAAGATCCTTTGACTGAAAAGCTATCGCCTCTAAACTGGCTAAAATAATATCTTGCTGAGTCGTATCTAAAGAAATTCCTTGGATTGAGCCTTTAATGTCGGGATTCCAAAAAGGTGCTCCTAAACCAGTAAAAGAAGGTACGATAATTAATTCAGAATTTTCGTTTGCGGTTTTTGCTAAAGCTTCGGATTCAGGCGCGGATGTAAAAAAATTCATTTTATCTCTCAACCATTGAATTAATGCACCCGCAATAAAAATACTACCTTCCAAAGCATATACAACTTCTTGATCAATTTTATAGCCTATAGTAGTTAAAAGCTTATTTTGAGATCTCAAAATTTGGTTGCCAGTGTTTAGAATTAGAAAACAACCGGTGCCATAAGTGCTTTTTATATCTCCTGCTTCGAAGCATGTCTGACCAAATAAAGCTGCTTGTTGATCCCCTGCCATCCCAGAAATCTTTATTTTGCCGCCGAACAATGTCGTCGATCCAAAGTCATCCGCATTTTTTTTAATTTCAGGTAAGTTAATCTTTTCTAATTCAAATAATTTGATCAGGTCTTGGTCCCAGTCTAAGGTTGATATATTTAGCAAAGAAGTTCTCGCCGCGTTTGAGACATCAGTAGCATAAACAGCGCCTTCCGTTAATTTCCATAAGAGGAAAGTGTCAATGGTTCCAAATAAAATATTTTTATTTGCAATTTCTTCTTTAAAGTGATTGTTTATCCATCTCAATTTTGATGCAGAAAAATATGGATCAAGCAACAATCCAGTTTTTTCAATAACTTCCTTCTCGACGCCTTGATTTTGAAGAGTCTTACAATAATTTGTTGTTCTTTTATCCTGCCAAACTATTGCTCTCCCAATCGGTTTGCCCGTTTTTTGGTCCCAACCTACAATAGTTTCTCTTTGGTTGGTTATGCCAATTGAAATTACCTGTGATGCTTCCAATCCATTCTTTTCTAACAATGAGGAAATAGTTAAAAATGTTTTATCCCATATTTCTTGGGCATCGTGTTCAACATATCCTGGTTTTGGATAGTGCTGTGTTATCTCAATTTGGTTTTGATCTAATACTGTAAAATTTGAATCGTAAAGCACCGTTCTTGTGCTTGTTGTACCTTGATCGATAGCTAGAAAATAATTTTCCATCTACATCATTATATATACAGTTATCCACACTTAATCCACTTAAATTTCATAAAATATTCTATTGCTTTTTCTTTTAAAACACCGTATCTTGTGTAATTAGGAATTTAATCCACAATATCTAGGGTTATTAGCTATCCGTTTAGTTGAGAGAATATGGACGTTTCTGAAAGAAAAGAACAAGAAAAAAACATAGATTTAAGCAAAGATAAGCTTACTAGCGCCGTCGAGCCAGGAACTTTGAGGGTTATTAAGAGAAATGGCTCAGTTGTGGACTTTGATAGATCAAAAATAGAAGTGGCTATAACAAAGGCATTTCTCGCAGTCCATACCAGTGCTGCAGCTGCTTCCTCGAGCGTGCAACAAAAGGTTGCTCAGCTCTCCCAAAATGTTTACGACACTTTTTCTTCAAGAATGCCATCTGGAGGAACAATCCACATAGAAGAAATTCAAGACCAAGTTGAATTGGCTCTTATGAGGTCAGAAGAGCTAAAAGTGGCTAGAGCTTATGTGTTGTACAGAGCGGAAAGAACAAAATTGAGGCAAGAAGAGTCAAGTATTTCGCAGGAAGAACCAAAATTGAGTCCCTCTGAAAGGACAGAAACTATTGCTAAAGAGGCCTGTGAAGGTCTATCAGGAACAAATGCAGAGACAATTTTAAAAGAAGCAAATAAGAATTTATACGAAGGTGCTTCGGAAAATGAAATAAAGGAAGCTCTAATTTTGTCATCAAGATCGTTAGTCGAGATAGAGCCAAACTACACTTTCGCGACTTCAAGAATTCTATTAGATAATTTAAGAACAGAGGCCCTATCCTTTTTAGATATTACCCAGAATGCAACGCAAAAAGAAATGGGAAAACTCTACCCCAAATCTCTCGAAGCCTTTATAAAAAAGGCCATTGAGCTAGAACTAGTAAATCCTGAATTAGGAAAGATGAATCTTAAAAAACTTGGAAAAAGTTTAAAACCTGAAAGAGATCTCCAATTTTCTTATCTTGGACTTCAAACTCTTTATGACAGGTATTTTATTCACAAAAACGAAATAAGATTTGAATTGCCTCAAATATTTTTTATGAGAGTGGCAATGGGGTTGGCTATTGAAGAAAAAGATAGAGAAGAAAAAGCGATAGAGTTTTATGATCTTCTTTCATCTTTTGATTACATGAGCTCTACTCCTACACTCTTCAATTCAGGAACAATTCATTCTCAATTATCTTCGTGCTACTTAACTACTGTGCCAGATGATTTAAAAGGAATTTATGATGCCCTCGGTGACAATGCGATGCTTTCCAAGTGGGCAGGAGGGCTTGGCAACGATTGGACTCCAGTTCGAGGTATGGGAGCCCACATCAAAGGTACTAACGGCAAATCTCAGGGAGTTGTTCCTTTCCTTAAGGTAGTCAATGATACTGCCGTAGCTGTAAATCAGGGTGGAAAAAGAAAAGGAGCTGTTTGTTCTTATTTAGAGACTTGGCATCTAGACATTGAGGAATTTGTTGAGCTTCGAAAGAACACGGGCGATGATAGAAGAAGAACTCATGACATGAATACAGCAAATTGGATACCAGACTTATTCATGCAAAGAGTAATGAATGGAGAAAAATGGACTTTGTTCACTCCAAACGAAACTCCAGACTTGCATGACTTAACCGGAGCTGCTTTCAAAAAAAGATATGAAGAGTATGAGAAGGAAGCAAAAGAAGGAAGAATTAATGTATCAAAAGAAGTAGAAGCGGAAGAATTGTGGAGGAAAATAATTTCGATGTTATTCGAAACAGGTCACCCATGGATAACTTTCAAAGATGCCTGCAATTTGAGATCGCCGCAACAACACACTGGAGTAATTCATTCTTCTAATCTTTGTACAGAAATTACTCTAAACACTTCTCCGGATGAAATCGCTGTTTGCAACCTGGGTTCCATAAATTTACCAAATCACCTGGACGAAAAAGGCGATTTAAATGAAAAGAAACTAGAAAAAACAATAAATACTGCTATTAGAATGCTCGACAACGTTATCGATATAAATTATTACGCAGTTCCACAAGCAGAAAATTCAAATCTAAAACATAGACCTATTGGATTGGGAATAATGGGTTTTCAAGATGCCCTTTATATAAAAGAGCTCCCATACTCTTCAGAGGAAGCTATTTCATTTGCTGACGAATCAATGGAATTGGTGAGCTACTATGCAATTAAAGCGTCATCTAATTTAGCAGTTGAAAGAGAATCTTACTCTTCTTTCGAAGGATCTCTCTGGAGCAAAGGAATTCTTCCACTAGATTCGATAGAAATTTTAAAAAAAGATAGAGGGGAAGAATTTATTGAAGTAGATACTTCTTCAAGATTAGACTGGGAAGAGTTGAGAAAAATCGTAAAAACTCAAGGAATGAGAAACTCAAATGTCATGGCAATAGCGCCTACCGCAACAATAGCCAACATAACAGGACTAACTCAATCAATTGAGCCTACCTATTCAAATCTATTTGTTAAATCAAACTTATCGGGAGAATTCACAATTATTAATATGCACTTGGTTGACGCCCTCAAAAAAGTAGATATGTGGGACGAAGTAATGGTCTACGATTTAAAAAATCTTAACGGGAGCTTAGAAGAAATAAGTAGAGTTCCGGATCAATTAAAAAGGATTTTCGCTACATCTTTTGAAGTAGAACCAAAATGGTTAATCGAGGCTGCTTCCAGAAGACAAAAATGGATTGATCAAAGTCAATCTCTAAACTTGTATGTCTCGGAACCAAATGGAAAGAAATTAGATGTAATGTACAAAATGGCTTGGTTAAGGGGCCTGAAAACCACTTACTATTTACGTTCAAGGAGTGCAACAACTTCTGAAAAATCAACAATTACTAACTTAGAGCTTAATGCAGTTAACGCAAATCAAGGATCGGAGGCACCAGAAGCCTGCTCTATCCTCGATCCTGACTGTGAGGCTTGTCAATAAAAATGAGGTGTAAAAATGTTATCTTGGGATGATTTCGACGATAAAGAAAAAATAAAAGAGCCGGTATTGGCTGAAAAAAATCTTGCTGAAAAAAAGACAGACCAGGTCTTAGAGCCACCCAAAGTGGAAAAAGCATCACAAGAAAAATCGATGCTTTCTGGCTTGGATTCCTTAGATCTAGAAGCTGGTAGAGCAGAATTGGAAGGAGCTTCTGCCAGAGTTGATGTTAGTGAAAAGAAAATGATAAATTCAAGAGCTGATGTTAATCAATTAGTTCCCTTCAAATATGATTGGGCTTGGCAGAAATACCTTGATGGTAGTGCAAATCACTGGATGCCTCAAGAAATAAATATGACTGCTGATGTAGCTCTTTGGAAGGACCAAAACGGCTTAACAGAAGACGAAAGAAGGATAGTTATGAGAAATCTAGGATTTTTCTCAACCGCAGATTCGCTAGTTGCTAACAATATCGTCCTTTCAGTTTATAAACACATAACAAATCCTGAATGTAGACAATATTTGCTTCGTCAAGCTTTAGAAGAAGCTATACATACTCATGCTTACCAATATGTGATTGAGTCTTTAGGTATGGATGAAGGTGAAATATTTAATATGTATAAAGAGATTCCCTCAGTAGCGAAAAAAGCTGCATGGGCGCTTCCTTTTACGAAATCACTAGCAGACCAAAGTTTTGAGACCGGAACAGAAGAAAACGACAAAATTCTTCTAAGAAACCTTATTGCTTTTTATTGTGTATTAGAAGGTATTTTCTTCTACTGTGGTTTTACTCAAATTCTCTCTATGGGCAACAGAAATAAAATGACTGGTACTGCCGAACAATTTCAATACATTTTAAGAGACGAATCGATGCACGTTAATTTTGGTATCGACATGATTAATCAAATAAAGCTAGAAAATCCACACCTGTGGGATGAAGAAATGCAGAAAGAAGCCGAGACAATGATTCTTCAAGGAACACAGCTTGAGATAGAATATGCTGAAGACACAATGCCAAAAGGAATCCTAGGTATGAACTCGGAAATGATGGCTGAATACTTGAGATTTATTGCAAACAGAAGATTGACTCAAATTGGTTTAGAGGAAGCATTTCCTAATGCATCAAATCCTTTTCCATGGATGTCAGAAATAATGGACTTGAGAAAAGAAAAAAACTTCTTCGAAACAAGAGTAATCGAGTATCAAACAGGTGGAGCGCTTAACTGGGACTAAAGACCCACTCATCATAGCTCACAGGGGGGCATCTTCAGAAGCACCAGAGAATTCTCTTGCTTCATACAGGTTGGCTTGGAAGCAAAAAGCAGATGCGATCGAATTAGATCTTAGAAAAACTAAAGACGGGATTTTTATTTGCGCTCACGACAATAATTTCAATAGAGTATCCAGTTCCAAAAAGAATATATCTGAAACAACTTACAAAACTTTATCAGAAATAGATATAGGTTCTTGGAAATCAAAAAAATTTAAAGAACAAAGAGTGCCAAAATTAGAAGAGGTATTATCAAGCATGCCCAAAGGTAAAATGGTGTTTATTGAACTAAAAGGAGTTTTGAAAAGAGTTCAAGATTTGATGGCTCTTATAGAAAGCTCAAAAGTAAATAAAAATCAAATTCATTTTCTATGCTACCTTCCATCGATGATTAAGAAATTAAAAACAAAATTTCCTTCATATAACGCCACTCTAAATCTGATTCCCTCTTTGTTTAATTACGATCTAAAAAAAATAAAAAACGAAATATCGAGATCTCAATCAGATGGAATAAGCGTGCACATTGACTCAAAACAATCTATCAAATTGGTTAAAAATTTAAAAGAAGACAATATTTTTATCCTTACTTGGACAGTTAATGATAAAAGATTTATGAAAAAATTATTACAAATAGGTGTTAATGGAATAATAACTGATTTTCCTGAAAAATTAGCAAAATTGTTAGATAAATGTGAATAACAGAGAGATAGTAAAAAGAATTGATGGAATTTATTTTGGAGAGGGCCCAAGATGGCATCAGAATAAACTTTGGTTTTCTGATATGCACGGCCATAAAGTTTGCACTCTAGATGAGTCAGATAATTTAGAAGTAATTTGCGAAGTAGAGAATCAGCCTTCAGGATTAGGGTGGCTTCCAAATGGTGATTTATTAATTGTTTCTATGCTGGATAGGAAAATTTTAAAACTTTCTAATTCCACCCTCTCCGTTCATGCAGATCTTTCTGAAGATGTTAAATATCAATGCAATGATATGGTTGTTTCGAGAGAAGGCATCGCTTATGTAGGTAACTTTGGAATGAGTGACGCAAGAGATAAGGTAAAAAATACCCATTTGATGATTGTTTACCCTAACGGCACTATTAAAAAAGGACCTAATAAATTAGCTTTTCCAAATGGAGCTGTCATTACAGAAGATGGTAAACAATTGATAGTTGGAGAAACTCTTGGTGGAAGATTAACCAGTTTTGATATTCAAACAGATGGATCGCTCAGTAATAGAAAAACTTGGGCTTCGACTTCTTCTCAAATTGGCATGGGATTAATTAAGTTGATTAGAACACTAGGGATAAAAATATCTGAATCTAGTTCCACAGCATCTAATTTTCATATTCCTGATGGAATTTGTCTTGATAAACAAAATGGAATTTGGATTGCTTCTCCCTCCTCTTCTTCAGTGTTAAGGATTGAAAAAGGAGGAAAAATTACAGACGTAATTAAAACTCCAAAAAGTGCTTATGCTTGCATGCTTGGGGGAGAAGACGGAAAAACATTATTCATAATCGTTGCCAAAAGCTCAGCTCCAGAAATATGTATTCAGAGTCCTGAAGGAGAAATTCTATCTGTGCAAGTAGATATCCCGAAAGCTGGAATGCCTTAAGATTTACTTATCAATTCAAAAATTTTAACAGTTTGACTGTTGCCTTCAGTGCAAGGCCTAGCATCTGACATATCAGAAATTTTTTCCCAATTTTCGGCAATATTTTCAGCATTCATTTCATCGCCAGTTCCTAAGTTTACTCCCATTGTTTCAAAGGTCATTATTCTTGCAAAAACCCCAGCCCCAGCAGCCATAACAACCCCAGTTGGAGCATCTTCAGAAACCATAAAAGTTACTGCAGGACTCACGCAATCGGGTTGTAATTTCTCTAAGACCTCTGGAGGCATTAGATCTTCTGTCATTCTTGTGCCAGCTACAGGAGTAAGTCCATTGCACTTAATGTTATATTTTGCCCCTTCTAATTTAAGTGTGTTTATTAAACCAAGAACTCCCATTTTCGCCGCGCCATAATTTGTTTGGCCAAAATTTCCGTACACGCCGCTAGATGAGGACGTAACTAAAATTCTTCCGTAACTTTGTTCTTTCATAATGTCCCAAACTGCTTTGGTACAATTGACTGTTCCCATTAAATGAACTTCCAAAACTAGTCTGAAATCTTCATCGGTAACTTTAGAAAAACTTTTATCGCGAAGTATCCCAGCATTGTTTACCAAAATATCTATTCTTCCCCAAGTGTCCATAGTTTGCTTAACCATTGCTTCGACTTGGCTCATATCTGTAACACTTGCTCCATTTGATATGGCTTCGCCCCCTGCAGCTTTAATTTCCTCAACGACTTTTTCTGCTGCTGACAAAGACCCTCCGGTTCCATCAACAGATCCACCTAAATCATTTACAACTACCTTCGCCCCTCTTGAAGCTAAATCTAAAGCGTGACATCTTCCTAAACCTCCGCCGGCTCCTGTTACGATCGCAACTTTCCCATCAAATCTTATAGACATAATTTTCTCCTAATTAGGTTTATTTTTTTCAATTGATTTTTTAAAAGAGTAATATTACTTCTATTTTTTAATTTAATAAAACAAAAATGAGTAGTTTAAAAGTGTCAGATAATACACCGGTAATAGTTGGTGTAGCCGATATTGTTGATAGAAATAAAGAAGACGGGCCTGATCCATTATCTTTTCTTACCCTTGCCAGTGAACTCGCTCTTAATGATACGGGCATTAAAAATATTAAAGATTATATTGACTCAATTGCTGTAGTTAGATTTTCAGTAGATTTTTCAACAGCTACAAATCAATCGAGCTTCGAATACAACAATTTTCCTCGTTCTCTTGCAAAGAAGCTTGGAGTAAAAAAGGATATCGACGAACTTTACTCTGGAATGGGAGGTAATGCTCCTCAAGTGCTTATTCAAGAAATATCAAAAAAAATTTATGAAAATCAATGTAATTGCGCTCTCATTTCTGGAGGTGAAGTGCTTGATACGATGATTTCAAAACTGAAAGCTGGAAGGTCATTGGATTGGAAAGATACACAAAGTGGAGAGCCAGAATTAATAGGCATAAATAGAGAGGGATTTTCAAAGATGGAAAAAGATCATTACATGAACTTACCCTCAAATGTATATCCTCTTTTTGCCAACTCTTTGAGAGCAAATAAATCTCAAACTAGCGAAGATCATCTAAGTGAATGCGCAAAATTGTTCAGTAAGTTCTCTAAGGTAGCATCTGAAAATCCTAGTTCTTGGTTTCCCAAATTCAGGTCACCAATGGAAATTGAAACCGTAACCGAGTCAAACAGGCTTGTAGGATTTCCTTACACAAAGTATTTAAATTCAATGATCAGAGTAAATATGGGTTCTGCGATTGTGATAATGTCTGAAAAACTCTCAAATGAATTAAAAATTCCTAAAAATAAAAAAATTTATATTCATGGCTCTTGTATATTAAACGATGTCTGGAATGTATCTAAGCGACCTAAGCTAGATGAGTCCCCTGCAATTAGAAAATGTGGTAGTGAGGCGCTATCTCAAGCGGATATTTCAATATCTGATATTTCTTATTTTGATATATATTCTTGTTTTCCATCAGCAGTGCAAATTGCTTTGAAAGAACTAAATATTGATTTAAATGACAAGCGT
Organism: uncultured SAR86 cluster bacterium; assembly: GCA_902553315.1. GTDB lineage: Bacteria > Pseudomonadota > Gammaproteobacteria > Magnimaribacterales > AG-339-G14 > AG-339-G14. The sequence continues at coordinate 92,675 of CACDKN010000002.1, read as the reverse complement.
CCTTTAACGGTAACCGGAGGACTTCCCTACTTTGGTGGTCCAGGTAATGCTTACACAATGTTTTCTACCATCGAAATGGTGAGGAAATTAAGAGAGAATCCAAATAAATATGGAATGATTACTGCAAATAGTTGGTTTTTAACAAAGCATGCAATCAACATTTTTTCAACAAAATCTCCAAAAGAAATAAATTGGAGTGAAAGCTTTGAAAATATTCAAAAAGAAATTAATTCGAGAGAAATTCAAAATTTAAACTTTTGTCCTGATGGAATTGGTAAAATTTTGTCTTACACAATTATTCAGGGGAGAAAAAACTTAGAATATGGTATCGTCGTCGGCGAATTGGAAGATAAATCCAGGTTTATAGCAAATACACCAAAAGATGAAAATCTTCTAAAAATGATGATTAAAAAAGAAATGCTAGGACAAAAGGGAGTGGTAACTAGTATTTCGGGTAAAAACGTTTTTAAACCAAATATATTATGAAAAAGGAAATTAATGTTTTAGTTACGGGTGCTGCTGGACAAATTGGCTATGCGCTCCTTCCTAGACTAGCGAGTGGTGAGGCCTTTGGTGGCGACACTATTGTTAATTTGAGATTAGTTGAAATTCCTCAGGTGGTTGAGAAATTAAAAGGAACAATTATGGAGCTCGAGGATTGTGGTTTCGACACTCTTGGCCAAGTTGAAGCATATTCAGATATTTATGAAGCCGCAGAAAATGTGGACTGGGCTTTGCTAGTTGGAAGTATTCCTCGAGGCATTACTATCAATGGTAAAAAAATAGAAGAACGAGGTGATCTTTTAAAGATAAATGGTGGAATTTTTACAGAACAAGGAAAAGCTATAGGAGAAAATGGTAAACCTGATGCAAAAATTTTAGTCGTAGGAAATCCTGCCAATACAAATGCTTTAATTGGAATGACTCATGCAAAAAATAAGTCCCAAACGTGGATGGCAATGACTGCTCTCGATGCAAACCGAGCTAAGGCTCAAGTTTCATCTAAATTAAATGTTTCGATATCAGAAATAAATCAAATGATAATCTGGGGTAACCACAGTCCTACAATGTATCCTGATTTAGATAACGCTAAAGTAGGCGAAGAAAAAGTTTCATCGCTTATTAAAGACAAACAATGGATTGAAAAAGACTTTATCGAAACAGTCCAACAACGTGGAAAGGCTATAATCGACGCAAGAGGTGCTTCTTCAGCAGCTTCTGCAGCTAACGCCGCAATAGAAACTGTTATCGCCTCATCAACTCCGACAAAAGATGGAGATTGTTTTAGCGCTGCGATTTCAAGTGACGGAAGTTATAACGTCCCGGAAGGAATAATTTATGGATTTCCCTTAAAAACAAAAGAAGATGGTAAAATTGAGATTGTTAAAAACATAGAATTAAATTCTTATGCAATAGAAAAATTAGAAATTACTACTAAAGAGTTGTTAGAAGAAAAAGAAGCAGTTAAGGAACTAATATGAGAAATCTAAGAGAGAGTGAAAACGTTTTTTTAAAAGGCAACTGGTATCCTGTCGAAGAGTCTGCTTCAGAAAATCTGGACGTTATTGGCGAAATTCCAAAAGAATTAAATGGTTTGTTTCTCAGAAACGGACCTAATCCCAAAGAGCCAATAGATCATAAAAATTATCACCCTTTCTTCGGTGACGGAATGATTCATGGACTGAAAATTCAGGACGGTAAAGCCTTATGGTACAAAAATAAATACGTTTTATCTCCATTTGGCTTTGGGCCAAATACTCATGTGCTGAAACATGCCGAAAAAATCTATGCCTTAGTTGAAGGAGGATCATCTCCAGTAATACTCGATTCGGATTTAAATTTTACCAATGAAGTTCCTTTCCCTGGAACAGATACAAAAAGATTCACTGCTCATCCAAAATTTGATGCCTCCAAAAATGAATTACATTCTATTAATTATGACTTTTCAGAATATATTGCTGGGGCAAATCAAGTTCATTATCGTGTTGTTAACAATCTAGGTGAGATATCAACCGATCTACCAATAGAATTGCAATCTAGCCCTATGATTCATGATTGTGCTATCACAAAAAATTATGTCCTCATTTTTGATTTGCCCGTGACTTTTAATACTGGAAGAAGAGAAGGACAAGAAAATGGGTCAGATTATCCAGTAATATGGGACGATAACTATCAACCAAGGGTTGGAATTTTAAATAGGAATTCTTTTGAAGTTAACTGGATAGATGTACCCAAGTGTTTTCTTTTCCACGTAGTCAATTCCTATGAAGACGTTACTGGGAAAGTGATTTTAGATTTTTGTCGGTACGAAAAACTTTTTGATTTTAATAATCCCCTACCCTTTGGGAAAAAACCTTACCTTACTCGATGGGAAATTGATGTCAGCAAGGGAAGCTGCAGTGAAAAAATTCTTGATGACAGGCCTATGGAATTTGCCAGGATTCATCCCAAATTAGAAGGCAAAAAACACCAATTCGGTTATGTTTTGAACGACGGTCAATTGAATAATCTATTCAAATACGATTTCTTGAATGACACTAACGAAGTACATGATTTAGGAGATTTGAGAAAAGGTGCTGAGCCGGTATTCATTCCGAAAATGAATGCTGCTTCAGAGGATGAAGGTTTTGTTGTTGCTTTTGTTTATGACCAAGAAAAGGATAAAAGTGAATTTATTATTTTAGACGCAGAAAATTTTTCAGGAACGCCTTTGGCCAGGGTTTTATTGCCTTCAAGAGTGCCATTTGGATTTCATGGTAGCTGGATAGGCCTAGATTAAAATTACTTATTTTTCAGTTGAGGGAACAGAACAACATCCCTAATGCTTTCTTGTCCTGTAAAGAGCATCACTAGCCTATCTATCCCAATTCCTACTCCAGCACAAGGTGCCAAGCCATACTCCAAAGCCTCTATGTAGTCTCTATCAAAATGCATGGCTTCTTCATCTCCTGCATCCTTCTCTTTTACTTGTGACTCGAAACGAGCTGCTTGTTCTTCTGGGTCATTTAACTCAGAGAAAGAATTTCCTAATTCTTTCCCATTTACAAAAAGCTCGAACCTTTCTGCAACTGAGTTATCTTCATCCAGCGATCTTGATAAAGGAGATATCTCGATTGGATAATTATAAATAAATGTAGGTTCAATTAGTTTATCTTCTACAGTTGCTTCAAATATTTCATTTTTTATATTTCCAATTTGATCGGTCTTGTTTATTTTTATTTTCTTCTTTTCACAAAAACTAACTAAAGCTTCTTTATTAGCTAATTCTTCAATATCGATTGAATTATGATTAGCGATTGACTCATCCATGGAAAACCTGTGAAATTTATTTGAAAAAATTAAATTATCAGTGCTTAAATTTTTCTCTATAGTTCGGAGCATATTTTCGACAAAATCCATTTGAAATTTATAATCCACATAAGCGGTATAAAATTCTAACATTGTGAATTCTGGATTATGTTTTGTTGAAAGTCCTTCATTTCTGAAATTCCTATTGATTTCAAAAACTTTTTCCATGCCCCCGATTACAAGTCTCTTTAGATAAAGCTCTGGAGCTACCCTTAAAAATAATTGCATATCTAGGGCATTGTGATGAGTAACGAAGGGTTTGGCTGTTGCGCCTCCTGGTATTGGATGCATCATCGGAGTTTCAACTTCTATAAAGTTATCTTTTATCAAGAATTGTCTGATTTCATTTACCACTTTACTTCTAATTTCAAAGACTTCTTGAGACTCTGAATTTGTTAAAAGATCTAAATATCGTTTCCTATACTTTGTCTCTACATCAGACAATCCAAGATGTTTTTCCGGCAGCGGTCTTAAAGATTTAGTTAATAAATTAAATTCATTGACTTGAATAGAGAGCTCGCCAGTATTGGTTTTAAATAAAACTCCTTTTACTCCAACAATATCTCCTAGGTCGCAATCTTTAAAAAGTTCATAATTATCGATAGCGTCTTGTCGCAAATAAAGTTGAATTCTGCCAGTCATGTCTTGGATGGTAGAAAAACTGGCTTTGCCCATAACTCGCCTCAACATAATTCTTCCTGCCACAGAAACAGATATGTTTTTTTCGGTCAATTCCTCTTTGCTAAACTCTGAGTAATCTTCAATCAAAGAGATAGATAGATTTGATCTTCTAAAGGAATTTGGATAATTTATGCCACTTTTTTTAAGTTCTTTTAGTTTCTTTTTTCTTTCTTCGATTAAATGATTTTCGTCTTGAATATCTGACATTTTAAACTCCAGCTTTTAGGCTTTCCTCTATAAAGAGATCTATCTCTCCATCTAAAACTGCTGAGCAGTTTCCTGTTTCCGTGCCTGTTCTTAAATCTTTTATTCTTCCTGAATCTAAAACGTACGACCTTATTTGACTGCCCCAGGAAATGTCAGCTTTACTATCTTCTAAATTCTTCATTTCTTCATCCTGCTTATTTAATTCTAACTCATATAGTTTGGCTCTAAGCTGTTTCATAGCCTTATCTTTATTTTTATGCTGCGACCTATCTGATTGACATTGAACTACCACCCCAGTTGGTTCATGGGTCAGTCTAACTGCTGAATCTGTTTTATTTACATGCTGTCCTCCGGCTCCACTAGCTCTATAGGTATCGATTCTAATATCAGATGGATCAATATTTATCTCAATGTTATCTTCTATCTCAGGAGAAATAAAAATAGATGCAAAAGAAGTATGCCTTCTGCTTCCAGAATCAAAAGGAGACTTTCTAACTAATCTATGAACTCCAGTTTCAGTTCTGAGCCAACCATAACTAAACTCTCCTTCAAATCTTATCGTAGCACTCTTTATACCTGCTACCTCTCCAGGAGAGACCTCTACTAATTCCGTTTTGAATTTTTTCTTTTCGCCCCACATTAAATACATCCTTAATAACATTTCTGCCCAATCTTGGGCCTCTGTGCCTCCTGAACCAGCTTGAATATCTAAGAAAGCGTTATTGGAATCATTTTTTCCTGAAAACATTCTCTGAAATTGAAGGCTTGATATTTTTCTTTCTAAATCTTTCAAATCCTCAGAAATAGAACTTAACTCATCTATGTCGTTTTCTTTATCTAAAATAACGTGAAGCTCACTTAAGTCATTCAAAGAAGAATCAAGGTCATCAATAGCATCTATTAATTTTTCTAAACTCGCTTTTTCTTTTCCTAAGGTTTGGCTTTTTTCTTGATTCTTCCATAACTCAGGATTTTCAAACTCTTTTTTTAGCTCCTCAAGCCTAAGATTTTTTGCATCATAGTCAAAGAAACCCCCTAAGATCGCTAAGTTCGTCTCTTGCCATGCTTAATCTTTCTTGTAAGGACTTATCACTCATATCATTTAAAATGAAAATTTTGATGAAATATAATCACTTACTTCTTGGTAGTCATTTTTAATATTAATTAATTTCTCTTCTTTTTGAAAAATCTCTTTTAAAGAATTAGGAATATTTTCACTAAAACCGTCAATACCTTCAAAGGCCTCTGGAAATTTAGCTGGATGTGCTGTAGCAAAAGTAAGAATCTCTTTTTGATTCACTTTTAATGAACTTTTTCCATCTATGGCTGTAGCTGTATGAGGATCTAAAAAATAATGCGCTTCTGAAACTATTTTTTTTATACAATTCCTTATCTCATCGTCTGTTGTTGAACTGCTCAGGAAAAAATTTTTCACCTCTTTCCATTTTTGGAATTCATTAAAATCTATCGAATTTTCTGGAAATTTCTTCATTAAGTCATACACAATATCTCTGTCGTTATTTAAAACCTCAACCATCAGTCTTTCAAAATTACTTGCGACTGAAATATCCATGCTCGGAGCCAAGGATTTTATAGTTTCATTTTTTTGATAAATACCAGAAGAAATTAATCTGTGCAGAATGTCATTTTTATTAGTAGCTATATGAATGCCTTTCAAATCCAAACCCATTTTGGTTGCTAGCCAACCGGCGTAAGCATGACCAAAATTACCCGATGGAATTGAAGCTATATAATTATTGTTTAAGAGATAGGTAGCGTAAAAAAAATAAACACTTTGAGAAATTATTCTTGTCCAATTAATTGAATTTATTGAAACGAACCTTAAACCTGGGAAGTTTTCTTGATCCAAAAAAAGTTGTTTCACATATTTTTGACAATCGTCAAAATCTCCGTCCAATGCAATTGTATTTACATTTTTTGCTCCTGATGTTGTCATTTGTCTTTGCTGAACTTCTGAAATTTTCTTATTTGGAAAAAAAATAAATATGTCTAAATCTGAATATCTTTTGCATGCTTCTATAGCAGCTGAGCCCGTATCACCTGAAGTAGCTCCCAAAATTACAACTTTTTTATCGATTTTTTCAGAAGCTTTATTTAGAAGCCCTGCCAGAAGTTGCATCGCAACGTCCTTGAAAGCAAAAGTTGGCCCATGAAATAACTCAAGAATATTTCCAAACTTATTTTGATTATTTATTTTCACTACGTTTTCAATGCGAAAGGTAGAATAAGCGTCCTCAATTATTTTTTCTAATTCATTTATTTCTAAGAAATCATCCATGTAAGGATGAAGAAGTTTTAATGCAAGCTGATTGTAAGTAAGACTTTCGTAACTTTTCAATTCATCTTTGTTGAATAGAGGAATTTCTTCAGGCAAATATAATCCTCCATCTGGAGCAACTCCTGAAGTAAGGACTTCAAGAAAATTAACAGAAGGAGAGCTTCCTCTTGTGCTTGAATACAACATATTTATTCAATAAATCTAATGTGTTGAATAGAGCCTTTCACTTGATTCAGATTCTCTAATTCGTTAATAAGCGAACTTACAAGGCTTTCTTTACATTCTCCCAACATAATCACTATTGGAATTATATCTTCAGTCTTGTTTTTTTCTTTTTGAATTAAATTGTCAATTGATAGATCTTTTTCAGCTATCAGTTTTGATATTTCAGCAACTACTCCAGGTTCATCTTTAACCATTAATCTCAAATATCTTTTCGTTATAAATTCATCAAAACTATTTACTTCGACATTTCTCATAAGGTTTGAATAATCAAAAACTTTTCCATTAGCTATATCTAAAATGTCATTCATCACAGAGCTTGAAGTAGGATATCCTCCTGCGCCGGGTCCTTGGAAAGCTGTAGAATTAGTATTTTTTGAATTAACTTCTATGACGTTTGTTTCGAAGTTTACATTTGCAATAATTTCATCCTGTTGAATAAACGCGGGGAAAGAACCTAAAAGTAATTTTTCTTCTTCGTTAAATCCAATTGATATTGGTTTAATCACATATCCTAGTTCTTTCCCATATTCCATATCAATGGACTCGATATGTTTTATTCCATCAAAAAAAATATCTTGAGGAGAAATTTTCCCACTGAAGGATAGAAAAGATAAAATAGCTGTTTTCTGTGCAGCATCTGTTCCATTTATATCTAATGATGGATCAGGTTCAGCGAAACCTAGTTTTTGAGCAGATTTTAAAGCGTCTTCGTAGGTTTGTTTTTCTAAGTACATTTTAGACAAAATATAATTTGAAGTTCCATTAAGTATTCCTTTGAACCAATTAATTTTGCTAGATATTAAACCGTCTCTAATGGTCCTCAATATTGGTATACCTCCTCCCACAGAGGCTTCAAAACCGATATGTAGATTCCTATCTGAAGCTAATTTAAATAATTCTTGACCCTTCTCCGCAATCAAAGACTTATTTGCAGTAACAAAGTGCTTATCGTTTTTCAAACTTAGCTTTGCTAGTTCATAAGAAATTTCTGTTCCACCGATCAATTCGACAATAATATCTACTTCATTAGACATTGGAACTTTTAAAATATCCGTTTCAATCTTTCCTTTGAAATCTGAATTATTTATTTTACCTTTACGAGATCCAATTAAATTTAGATTGAGTTCAACATTGTAGTTAGATTTAATTTTTTCTTTACTTTGTAAAATTAAATCAATAAATGAAGAGCCAACATTCCCTGTCCCACATAGGGCGATATTTATTTTTTGCATCTAACTAAAATATCTTCTTTAGATTTTTTAAAGCTTGTTTAGTTCTATGTTCGTTTTCAATTAGGGAAAATCTAACATAATCATCTCCGTAAACACCAAATCCTAGTCCTGGTGATACTGCTATTTTTGATTCTTTTAAAAGAAGTTCGGAAAACTCCATTGATTTCATTTCAAATTTTTTCGGTATTTTTGCCCAAACGAACATTGTTGCTTTGGGTTTGTCAACCTCCCAACCAAGTGCATTTAAACCATCACAAAGAACGTCTCTTCTAGCTTCGTAAGTATTGCATATCTCTTTAACGTACTCGTCGCCATTGTTGAGCGCTTCTATTCCGGCAACTTGTATGGGAGTAAAGTGCCCATAATCGAAATAAGATTTTAATCTGGCTAGTGCCTTGATCAATTCTGGATTCCCACAGCAAAAACCTATTCTCCATCCCGGCATATTGTAACTTTTAGAAAGAGTAAAAAACTCAACGGCAATCTCTTTAGCACCTTCAACTTCTAAAATAGAGGGAGCCTTATATCCGTCGAAACATAAATCAGCATAAGCTAAATCATGAACTACCCAAATACCATGTTCTTTAGCTATTTCAATAACTCTTTCAAAGAAATCTTTCTCAACACACAATGCAGTGGGATTGCTTGGAAAATTCAACAAAAGCATTTTTGGTTTAGGAAAAGAAGTTTTAATTGCTTCTTCTAAATTTTCAAAAAAATTAATATTAGGTCCTATAGGCACATGCCTTATATCTGCGCCCGATATTACAAATCCAAATGGATGAATTGGATATGCAGGATTAGGAACTAAGATTATGTCTCCTTTATCAACAGTTGCCATTGCTAAGTGCCCTAGACCTTCTTTTGAGCCAATAGTTACTATAGCTTCAGTATCGTGATTTAAAGTAACTCCGAATTTTCTCTTATACCAATCGGTAATTGCTAATCTCAATTTGGGTATCCCTATTGATTGAGAATATCTATGTGTATCAACTCTTTGAACTGTTTCAGTCATCTTATCAACGATAGATTTGGGAGTCTCTCCATCTGGATTACCCATACTGAAATCAATGATATCCTCCCCCTTTCTTCTTGCCTCCATTTTTAATGCATTTATTTGCTCAAAAATGTAAGGTGGAAGCCTGTCAATTGATGCAAAAGTTTTATCTAACTCATTCATAACTTATTTTAAGTATTCCATTAATTCATTTGCTTCCATAAGTCCGGGTATACTAATCCCAGCTTTAGTAATAATAGTTGGTGTTCCAGTAATACCTATTCTCCTTGCAAGATTATAATGCTCTTCTATAGGATTTGAATCGCAATTTTGAAAAGGCAGTTCTTTTCCATTTTTTAACTCTGTTATCGCAACTTGTTTGTCGTCTGAGCACCAAGCAGTTACGAGTTTTTTTGCTGTTTCACTATTAAGACCCTCTCTAGGAAAAGAAAGGTAATTAACTTCTATTCCTAAATCTAAGTAACTCTGAATTTGACTATGAAATTTTCTACAGTAACCACAATCAACATCCGTAAATATAAAAACTTCATATTTCTTATCTTGAGGAGGAAATTTAATTGCAGAATTTTTGTCAAGGTCACTTAAAACAGATAATACTTTTTCTTTCTCACGAGCATAAGATAAATTTAATAAATTATCTTTTTCGATACGAAATAAGTCGCCTAGGAATAAATGTTCCCCATCGTTACTGTAATAAAATAATGTTCCGTCGGATAATTCGACTTCATAGAAACTTTCTAAGTCAGATTTAATGAAGGAAGTTATAGATAATTTTTCTGGAATGACTTTTTCTAAATTAATAATCAAAGACTCTTGGTCTTGAAGAGTCTTGCTACAAGATATAAGCATTAAAAATAAAATTAATAAATAACGCATTTATCCTCTTGGGTGATGAGTTGAATGTAAATTTTGTAACCTCTGTTTTGCAACTTCAGTATAAATTTGTGTCGTATTAAGGTCACTATGACCAAGTAAAAGCTGAACCACCCTCAAGTCAGCGCCATTATTTAAAAGATGAGTTGCGAATGCATGTCTCAAAACGTGCGGGGATATTTTTGATTGATTGAGACCAATTTTTTCAGCATAGACTTTTATTCTATGCCAAAACGCCTGTCTTGATATTTTGTCACCGTTTTTTGACAAAAAAAGATAATTGGAAGTTTCTCCAATTTTTTCTTCTTTCAATTTATTGCTATACATTTCAATCAAATTAACTAATCTTTGTCCCATTGGAACTAATCTCTCTTTTTGACCCTTTCCAAGAACTCTTATTACGCCTTGTCTAAGATTTACATGAATTAATTCAAGATTCACTAATTCTGAAATTCTCAAACCACAGGAATAGAGAGTTTCTATCATTGTTTTATCTCTTAACCCTATAAACGAATCTATATCAGGTGCTTCGAGTAAGTTTTCAACTTGATTCTCAGACAAAGATTTTGGGAGTGATTTTACAAATTTCGGACTTTCGATTTTTTCACAAGGATTGTTTTTGACTAAATCTTTTTGTAACAAATAAGTATGAAAAGCTTTTAGGGAGGATAAATTTCTTGCAACTGTCTTGCCTTCTTTTTTTTGCCCAAAGAGATATGCTAAATACTCTAGGATATTTGATCGCGTTAAATTTTTATAAGACAACGCATTCTTGCTTATCCAATTTAGATATTTTTCAACGTCAGTTTTATATGAGTTAAGAGTATTAGTACTAAGACCTTTTTCTATCCAAATAGTGTCTATAAAGGCATCAAGAATTTGCCTTTCATCTCTATTCATGACTCTTCAAATTTTTTCTTTAATACGAGCTGACCTTCCCGATCTTTCTCTTAGATAAAAGAGTTTCGATTGTCTTACTTTACCTTTTCTTTTTACCTTAATTGATTTAATTAATGGACTATGTGATTGGAAAGTCCTCTCCACTCCCACTCCATTAGAGATTTTTCTAACTATAAATGAAGAATTAAGGCCTCTGTTCTTAATTCCAATTACAACTCCTTCGAAAGGTTGAGATCTCTCTCTTGTCCCCTCTTTAACAAGGTAATCAACCAAGACAGTATCGCCTTGAGAAAATACTGGCAGGCCAGTCTTTAACTGACTTTTTTCTACGATATCAACTGATTTTCTTGAACTAGTCATCTTATTTCATTGAGTAAGTCGATGATTCTATCAGAATCATAGCCAAGTTCACTAAGAAATTCTTCTAGTATTTCAATATCCTCTGATTTCAATTTTGATCTTTCAAGTAAATCTCGTCTATTCAGGAAAGTTTTTCCTAAGGCTTGTTTCTTTCTCCAATTTGAAATTTTTTTGTGATCTCCACTCAACAAAACTTCTGGAACATTACCATGTTCTGATTGTCGCGGTTTGGTATATTGGGGATACTCTAAAAGATTATTCACAAAAGTTTCTTCTACAAGCGACTCCTGATCACCAAGAAATCCTTCATAATGCCTACAAATGGAATCATGAATAGCCAATGCAGCAAGTTCGCCGCCAGATAGAATAAAATTACCTAGGCTGATTTCTAAATCTACTCTGGAATCTAAAACTCTGTTATCAATGCCCTCATACCTCCCACATAAAAAAATTAAATCTTTTTCATTCGCAAGTTCTTTCGAAAGAGATTGATCAAATAACTTACCTTGAGGACTGACATAAATCACCTTTGTTTTTTTTTCAGCTTTGGCCTTACAAAAGTCTATTGCATCTACTAAAGGATTAGCCTTCATCAGCATCCCTGGTCCCCCGCCAAATGGAACGTCATCCAGCCTTTCTTTATCTTTTAAAAAAGATATAGGATTTATTATTTCAAAATCTACAATCTTGTTGATGAAAGCTTTTTTTGTGATTCCAATTCTTAGTGCTGTTTCAAAGATTTCAGGAAATATAGAAATGAAGTAAGATTTTTTAGTCATCTCTTTCCCAATTAACGTAAATTTTATTTTCTTTCACTTCTTTTATGTAAGTGCCAAAAATGAAAGGGATTAAGATGGACTTCTTTTTTTTATCTTTGACGACTATTACATCATTAGATCCAGCCTCAATAATTTCTATTACCTTTCCAAAAAATTCTCCACCTATACTTTCTACTTCCATATCAATCAAATCTTTCCAATAAAACTGATTCTCCTTAAGTTCAGGAAGCTCACTAGATTTTATGAAAACATCAAAGTTTTTAAATTTTTCTACTTCTTCAATAGAATCGCAATTATTGAGTTTTGTGATTAAATTTTTTCCTGATTTCTTAATTTGATCAAAGGTTACAAATTCTTTCTTTTTTCCTAAAAAAAATTCTTTGTAATTTCTTATATTTTCTTCTGGCCTGGTAAAAGAGTTAATCTTAATCCAGCCCTTCAAACCAATTGGCTTTCCTATATTGGCAACCAAAATGTAATCATCATTTTGGGTCATCATAAAAGAGGTTTAAATTAATCTTTTTTTTCTTCGCCTTCTTCTGAAGTTTGTTTAACTTCTTCGGCTTCTGGTTCTGGAGTAGCTTCGGCTTCTGGTTCTGGAGTAGCTTCGGCTTCTGGTTCTGGGGTAGCTTCGGCTTCTGGAGTAGCTTCGGCTTCTGGTTCTGGTGTAGCTTCTTTTAAGGCTTTTTCTTTTTTCTTAGAAAGAATTTTTATTCTTTTTTCTTCTTTAAATTTGAAATAATTTTCTTGTTCTTCAGGAGTGAATTTAGATTGCTTAACCAAAAGAGCAACTTTATCACTCAAAGATGCTCCAACTCCAAGCCAATAATCAATCCTTTCATGATCTACTTTTAATCTTACTTCTTTGCCTTTGGCAATGGGATTGAAGTAGCCAATTCTTTCTATAAACCTTCCGTCTCTTGGTTTTCTAGAATCAGTGACCGTGATGTGAAAAAAAGGCTTTTTCTTTGCACCAGATCTTGAAAGTCTTATTGTTACCATATATTTTGTATTAGATTGGCTATTCTATTTAAATTGATTTGGTATTCAAGTAAAACATTCTATAATTTATACTGTTAATTGATTTAAACAATATTTATCTAATTTGAACGAAATTCCCGTCTGGTTACTTCTTTCCAGTATTTCAATTTTACTTGTGTTGTCTGCATTTTTTTCTAGTGCTGAGACAGGCATGATGGCGCTTAATAAATATAGGTTGAAGCACTTAATTAAACAAAATAATCGCTCAGCTAAAAGGGCTGATAAATTGTTAAAACGTCCCGACAGACTGCTAGGAGTTATTTTGATAGGAAATAATTTTGTAAATATATTGGCAGCAGCTTTAACAACTATTTTATGTCTTGAATTATTTGGAAATAGCGGAGTTTTTATAGGTTCTGTTATTTTAACAATAATAATTTTGATTTTTGCAGAAGTGACTCCTAAAACTTTTGCGGCCAAAAATGCTGAAAGCATAGCTTTGCCGGCATCAGGTATTCTTAAAGTTTTACAAAAAGTTTTATACCCTCTTATTTGGGTTGTAAATTTTTTTTCAAATTCACTTTTAAACCTTCTCAATGTTAAAGATGAAAATAAAAATGAAGACATTACGACAGAGGAACTTAAAAGTGTTCTTGAAAATTCAGGAGAAATGATACCTAAAAGATATCAAGACATGTTAACTAGCATTTTGGATTTAGATGAGATTTTAATTGACGAAATAATGACTCCAAGAAATGAAATTTTAGGAATTGATATAGAAGAAAATTTTGACATCTTAATGGAAAAAATAGCAATCAATCAAAAGGAAATCATGCCAATCTATGAACAAAGTCTTGATAACTTAAAAGGAACAATTGATACGAATGGAATTAAAAAATTTTTGATAAGTAACAAACTTTCAATAAAGAATTTCATGAATTTTGCTGATGATGTTTATGTGGCTTTAGAAAATACTCCTTTAAGCAATCAACTATTTAATTTTCAAAAGGATAACAAGACTTCAGCGGTCGTTGTTGATGAATATGGAGATGTTAAAGGTCTTATAGACATTAATGATATTCTGGAAGAGATAGTTGGAGAACTTTCTACAGATAAAACTAGAGACAAAATTGACATTCAAGAACAAAAAGACGGGAGCTATTTAATAGATGGAAGCGCTGCCATAAGAGAAATCAATAAGAAGTTGTCTTGGGATCTTCCTTTAGAGGGGCCTGTAACATTGAATGGATTAATTTTAGAGAAAATTCAAACTATTCCTGAATCTAACGTATCAATTAATCTAAACAACTATTTGATAGAAACAGTTTTAATCAAAGATAATATGATTAAGTTCGCTAAGATTCTAAAACTCTCTATTTCAGAACCTAAAGAAGATTAGCGCCTCAAAGATAAAAGACTAAGCCCGAACAAACAAAAGTTAACACTAAACTCGATGCGATTACACTTCTCACTGAGGTAATCATTGAATACATTTTTCCGAAAATAGCATTAAATTCAATGAGCAAAACTGCTACGAAAACTATCCAAAACCCTGTACTTAAATATCCATCAATTAATAGATACGATTTTGGGTAAGCTGCTGTTCCGCCATGTGCTGAGGAGACCATGAAATAAAGCATTGGAAGCGAAAGTAATGTATTTGTTCTTGAAGCAAGCGCTGCTTTTGCTCCTGCTTTTACTGCATCGCCCTCTTTTAAACCTATAACAACCTTTTGGTTTCTCCATATTATGCCCCACACATTCAACATCATTATGGTGCCCATAAGAGTTCCTAGAGCTATAGCGGTAGTAATCATTCTTTCTTGAACGTATAAAAGGTAAAGACCAGTTAAAAAAGTAAAAAAAGCTGCCCATCTGAACCACCAAAGCGCATTAGGAGCCAATTTTTGCATGACGTCTTTTTTAGCTTCAGGATCTGCTTTTTTTACATATTCTGTTTGAACAAAATTAAAATAATAAAGTAATCCAATCCATGCGATCCCTACTACAATGTGGCCCCATCTAAATAAAACGTTGTATAAATAAGCTTCCATAATTTATCCCTCTCAAAGCTATATTATATTGTATAAACAGCCAAAAAAAAGGGCTCAATAGAGCCCTTTTTTTTAAAATGTAATTGTTACATCATGCCGTCCATTCCGCCCATTCCAGGAGGCATTCCACCTGGCATACCGCCACCGGCTGGCGACTCTTCAGGAATTTCAGAAACCATGGCTTCTGTGGTAATCATTAATCCAGCGACCGAACCAGCAGCTTGTAATGCAGTTCTGGTAACTTTTGCAGGATCTAGAATACCCATAGAAATCATGTCGCCATATTCTGAAGTAGCGGCATTAAATCCATAATTACCTTTATCAGACTTAATTTTGTCTACTACTACTGATGACTCTTCACCGGCATTCATAACGATTTGTCTAATTGGAGCCTCCATTGCTTTAAGCGCAATAGAAATACCAATGTTCTGATCCTCATTATCACCAGTCAATCCATCAACTTCTTGCAAAGCTCTAATCAAAGCAACCCCACCACCAGGAACAACGCCTTCTTCCACGGCAGCCCTTGTAGAATGAAGAGCATCTTCAACTCTAGCCTTTTTTTCTTTCATTTCAATTTCAGAACCCGCACCAACTTTTATAACCGCCACTCCACCGGCAAGCTTAGCGACACGTTCTTGAAGTTTTTCTCGATCATAGTCTGAAGTTGTTTCTTCAATTTGAGCTCTAATTTGATTAACTCTTCCGACGATATCGTCTTGTTTTCCAGCTCCATCTATAACGGTTGTGTTTTCTTTAGATAAAACAATTTTTTTAGCAGTACCTAAAGACTCTAAAGTAGTTGTTTCTAAACTCAACCCAACTTCTTCTGATACCACAGTACCTCCTGTAAGGATTGCAATGTCTTCAAGCATAGCCTTTCTTCTATCTCCGAAACCTGGAGCTTTACAGGCTGCGACTTTAACGACACCTCTCATATTATTCACAACAAGAGTTGCAAGGGCTTCCCCTTCTACATCCTCAGCAATAATTAATAAAGATTTTCCAGCTTTTGCTACACCTTCTAAAATAGGAAGTAAGTCTCTGATGTTGGCAATTTTTTTATCGTGGAGAAGAATCATTGGATCTTCTAATTCAGTGATCATCTTATCTTGGTTGTTAATGAAATAAGGTGAAAGATAACCGCGATCAAACTGCATTCCTTCGACAACTTCTAGTTCATTTTCAATACCTGAAGCCTCTTCTACAGTAATTACTCCTTCTTTGCCTACTTTATCCATAGCATCAGCAATTATGTCTCCAACCTCGCTATCACTATTTGCAGAAATAGTTCCAACTTGCGCAATAGATTTGTTTTCTTCACAGGGAGTAGACATCTTTTGTATTGATTCAACTGCTTTAGTTACAGCTTTATCAATTCCCCTTTTTAGGTCCATTGGATTAAAACCAGCGGCTACTGATTTTAAGCCTTCGTTTACTATTGATTGAGCTAAAACTGTCGCGGTAGTTGTTCCGTCTCCTGCGGCATCAGAAGTTTGAGAAGATACTTCTTTAACCATCTGAGCGCCCATATTTTCGAATTTATCTTTTAGCTCTACTTCTTTTGCGACAGACACTCCATCTTTTGTAACTGTAGGAGCACCAAAGGATTTATCTAAAACTACGTTTCTGCCTTTTGGGCCTAAAGTAACTTTAACTGCATCAGCTAAAATATTGACTCCATCAAGCATTTGACCTCTTGCTGAATCACCAAATTGCACATCTTTTGCCATTGTTTACCTCTTTGTAAGTTTAATTATTTTGAAACAGTTCCTAGTAAATCGCTCTCAGATAGAATTAAAAGCTCTTCACCATCTACTTTAATTGTGTTGCTTCCAGCGTATTGACCGAAAACAATTGTATCGCCTACCTTCACTGGAATTTCGGAGACTTCCCCATTATCTAAAGTTCTTCCAGGTCCAACTGCGAGAACTTCTCCTTGAGAGGGTTTCTCAGCTGCAGAACCAGGTAGCACAATACCTCCGGCAGAGGTTTCTTCTTCTTCTCCTCTTCTTACTAGGAGCTTATCGCCAAGTGGATTAAATTTCATTTAATTCTCCTTTTAAAAAATTCTTAATAAATGTCTAAGATGCGCATTCTAGTTAAGACTAGCTAAATACACAACTAAAATGTATTTATGTTCTTAATTAGATTTTTCAAGTTTTTTTAAAAAGAAAATTACAAATATTGCACTTAAAATGCCAAAAAAATTAAAAAATAAATCATTTAACTGAAAATCCCTATATGGCAGATAAAATTGGATGATCTCAGAAATTAATCCGTAAACTAAGATTGGAAAAATCCAGCTAATTGACCCCATGGATTTATAAATTGTGTAAGACAAAATTAAGAAAGCCATAAAATGAGAAACTTCGTCGGGAAGAAAAAAATCTGAATTTACATTTGGATGGGAAAATAAGCCATAGGAAATTAAACTAAAAAAAAATAAAAAAATTATCGTCCAAACTAACGAGAATTTATTTTTAGTCAAAGCCGAAAACCTCTCTCTTCTGCCAAACCATCAAAGTTAGAACGATAGCCGGTATACCTAAAAGAGCACATAGAATAAAAAAATTTTGAAAACCGTAAGCTTCCGCAACAAATCCTGATCCACTGGAAATTATATTTGGTGGAATTACTACTAGACCGTAAAGCAAGGCGTATTGAGTTGCCGTATAAGTTGCGGAAACCATGTTTGACAAAAAAGTTATCCCAACGACAGAAATAAATCCCTGGGAGAAATTGTCTAAAGTAATTGTAAAAATTAAGAAATTTACGTCATTGCCAATTAAATTTAAAAATATAAAAGGAATATTTGCTAATGGAACGAATATTGCTCCTGCAATCATATTCTTAACTAATCCAAATCTATGTAGAGTTAATCCTGCAAAGAGTCCGCCTAGTATTGTCATCCACATTCCATAGAAGTTTGTTATTTGAGCTACCTGAATTTTTGTAAAACCAATCTCTTGATAAAAAGGCATTGCCATAGGGCCTAAGAACATATCGCTTAATCTATAAGTAAATGTAATTCCCAATAATAAGAGTAAATGATTTTTGTATCTTGAAATCAAATCGGCAAATGGCAAGATAAAGGAATCTTTAAACCACAAATCAGGATTTTTTAACAAAGAAATGTAATCTTTTTCGTCTCTTTCAGGCTCAGGAACTATAAGTATTAGAACTAAAGAGGCGATGATAAAAATTCCTCCGATACTTAAATAAGCTGCATTCCAACCATATGAGTCTGCAATGTAAAAAGTTATCACCTGCGAGAGAAGAATAACTCCAATCCTATATCCGATAATGTAAAGCGCCGAGGCCTCGCCGATGGCTTTCTTTTCGACCAATTCAATACGCATCGCATCAACACAAATATCCTGAGTTGCAGAAAAAAAACTTATACCGAAGACGAAAAGAATAAATAAATTTAATTCTTTAGAAGGATCGATTGATCCAACGAGAAGAATGCACAAAAAAGTAAGAATCTGGGCCAAGAGCAACCAACTTTTTCTTTGCCCAATCGCAGATAGAAAAGGAATTCTTAGTCTATCAACTAAAGGAGCCCAAAACATTTTTAACGAATAGGAAAGCATCACCAAAGAAAGCAACCCTATAGTAGATTTTTCGATACCTATTTCAGATAACCAATATCTCAAGGGATCAACTAAAAGCCCCAGCGGTAAGCCTGAAAGGACTCCTAGTCCGGCAATTAAAAGTACTCTAGGTTGCAAATAACCCTTAAAAGAACTGAGCCAAGGCATATTAATCTCTGAAATTTACAAACTGTAGAGGGATTTCGAATTCTTCATTCTTTAAAGAATTTATAATTGCTTGAAGATCATCCCGCTTTTTTCCTGACACTCTTAAGCTATCTCCTTGAATTGATCCTTGAGCTTTGATTTTTGAATCTTTAATGATTTTGATAATTTTTTTTGAAATTTCCTGACTGACTCCTTGGATAATATTGGCATCTAATAAGGCTTTATTGTTATTAGAAGTCTTTTCTCCAAACTCTAGAGCTTTTAAGTCAATAGATCTTTTCGAAAGACTCTCCTTTAGAATAGGTATCATTTGGTCAATCTGAAAAATTTCATTTGCCGAAATCGAAAGTTTATTTTCTTTTATTTCAAACATGGCATTTGCATTTTTAAAATCGAAACGGTTCGAAATAACTCTATTTGATTGATCCACTGCGTTTGTTAACTCATGGCTATCTACTTTAGATTCTATGTCAAAGGAAGGCATAGCTAGATTTTAGATTTTATATAATCCCAGTCAAATTTTATTCCTGGATCTGTTTTTCTTTTTGGAGCTATCTCAGAATGACCAACCACTCTTTCTTTGGTAATGTTTGGGTATTTTCGCATCAGCGAGATTACTAGCTTTATCAAAGTATTGTATTGATTTTTTTCATACTCAGAATCGTCAGTTCCTTCAAGTTCGATGCCGATAGAGAAATCATTACAATTTTTTCGATTTTTAAATGAAGAGACTCCAGCGTGCCAAGCCTTTTTATCTATTGAAACAAATTGTTTTAAATTTCCCGTTCTTTCAATTAAAAAATGAGAAGAAACTTTTAAACCTGAAATTTCCTTAAAATACTCATGCTTAGAAATATCTAATTTATTAAGAAAAAAATCATCTATATTTTTTGTCCCGAACTCACCCGGGGGAAGGCTTATGCAATGGATTACTACGAGATCTATAGATGTGTTCGAAGGTCTGTCCTCGAAATTTGGAGAATTTACTTTTTTTGCTTCAGCAATCCAGCCTGATTTAATCTGCATTTATTATTTTTGAGGCCAGTAAATCTCCGGTCGCGGCACCTAGAGTCCATCCTAAATGGCCATGCCCAGTGTTATAGAAAATACCTTTAGCTTTGCTTTCAAATACCAGCGGCATCATGTCAGGAGTCATAGGTCTCAAACCAGCCCAAGGTGTATAGTTTTCTGTACTAACATTTGGAAAATATTCACGTACCCAAGCCAACAAAGGTCTTATTCTATCCTGTTTTATGTCCTTATTTTTTCCTGCTAACTCTGCGGTTCCAGCAACTCTTAGTCTATTTCCAAGGCGGCTAGAAACAATCTTTTTTGGATCATCTAAAAGAGACACGTGTGGGGCTGAATTTTGAGAAACGCTATCATCTAAGTGGATAGTCACACTGTACCCCTTTACCGGATATACACGCATTTTATCTCCAAGACTGTCAGCAAATTTTTGAGTATCTATACCGGCGCAAATAGCGACTTTATCGAAATGGAATCCTTTAGTTTCTGTCTCCGACGCTGCAGATAAAATCACCTTATCTTTATCTTTATAAATACTTTCAATTTCTGTATTGAAAAGTGATTTGACATCATATTTATTTTCTAAAAGTTTATGCATATTTTTACAAAACTTATGAATATCTCCGCTCGCATCAGATTTCGTATAAATTCCGCCAATTAATTTTTTTTGATTAGCGGTAGACTTGAAAGCCGGTTCTAGATCTTCAACTTGATCTGCGTCTAGGACTTCCCATTCCATTCCTTCTTGATCAAGCCAGGATGCTTTTGAGGCAGCTGAATCTAACTCCTTTTGAGTATCATAAAAATGCAGAATGCCTTTTTTTAGTAAATCAAATTCAATTCCCTCTTTATCTGAAATTTTGTAATAAATCTCTCTTGCTCTTTTTGCTAACTCTATTGTTTCCTGAGTTTTCGACTTGTGCTTTCCGTCAAAAGTAGCTGCAAGAAATCCTAAAACCCACTTATATTTCTCAAGACTGGGTGAAGGATTAAATAATAAAGGCGCATCCTTTTTAAACATCCACTTCATGCCATTAATAAGATTTTTTGGAGTGTTCCATACCTCTGAGTTACTTGCACTCAACTGCCCTCCATTAGCATAACTGGTAGCCATTGCGGGGTACCTTCTTGAATCAATTAAAGTTACATCCATCCCGTTTTTTGCAAGAGAATATGCAGTCGTCGTTCCTGCAATACCTGCGCCAATAATTGCTATTTTTTTTTTCATCGCAACTCTACGGGTAATTTAAAAAATACTTTTTCTTTCAAACCTTCCATCTCTTCGTTAATTTGATACCCAAGCAAATTGCATTTCTTGACCATTTCTTGAACCAATTCTTCTGGAGCTGATGCTCCTGCAGTAATTCCTATCGTTTCTATATTTTTCAAGTCTAATAGATTTATTTTCTCTGGTTCGTCTAAAAGCACAGACTTGACTCCACAATTTTCTGCTAATTCTTTTAGCCTGGTTGAATTCGAACTATTCTGAGATCCAACCACAATTATTAAATCCGATTCTAAAGCTAGTTGCTTTACGGCATCTTGTCTATTCTGAGTGGCATAGCATATGTCTTCGGACTTTGGCTCTTGCATTAGAGGAAATCTAGTCTTCAATTCTTCTACAATTTCTTCCGTATCTGAAACAGACAAAGTTGTTTGTGTTACTAAACATAAATTATCTGGTTGATTAACCTTTATAGTTTTAGCCTGTTCTAAATTTTCTACCAAATACATTTTTCCTTGAGAATGCTCCGGAAATCTTCCAAGAGTGCCTTCAACCTCTGGATGATTTTTATGCCCAATCATTATTATGTCTTTACCTACGCTAGCAAACCTAATAACTTCTTTGTGAACTTTTGAAACCAAAGGGCAAGTTGCATCAAAGAATTTTAATTTTCTATCTTCAGCTTCATTTTCTACAGATGCTGAAATTCCATGTGCTGAGAAAATAGTAATGCCATCATCAGGAATTTCTGATAATTCTTCTACAAATACAGCGCCTCTTGATTTGAGATCGTCAACTACTTTCCTGTTATGGACAACCTCATGTCTGACATAAACTGGGTCATCATAAATCTCTAATGCTTTCGAAACTATGTCAATTGCTCTATCTACCCCAGCACAAAAACCCCTAGGGTTCGCTAGCTTAATTCTTTTCATAAGGCTTACTTTTTAGAGAAAAAATAACATACATTATTAATCCTATAGTGACATAAGAATCTGCTAAATTGAACACGTATGGATTGAATGTTATATCAATAAAATCGATTACATATCCATACATCAATCTATCCAGTAAATTCCCCAATCCGCCTGCTAAAATCAGACTAAAACTTATTAACTGATTTTTTAATAGGGTCTCTTTGTGTGCTTTTAAAAAAATAAAATAAGCTAAATAAACACAAATAAAAAAAATTAAAACACCTATTAGAGCATTTAAATTTAAGCTTTCATCATTCAAAAAGCTAAAAGCAAAACCATAGTTTTTGACAAACGTGAAATTTAGGAAATAAAAGACTTCTAAGGATTGAAAAACTTCAAAATTTTTATAAATCCAAACTTTAGATAATTGATCAAGACTTATCAATGAAGCTAATAAAACAACTAAAAAAGATTTCATTCAATCAGAAAAATAATCTTATTTCTCCAGAACCGTCTATGTTTTCTTGGCATCTCAAACAAATATTTTCGTCTTGATATTTTATTAGTCTTTCTACGTGATGCCAGCATCTGTCGCACTTTTTGTTTGAACTTTTTGAGACTTTTATTTTTACTTCTTCGGATAAATTTTTTGAATTTTGTTCATCTAATTTTAAATCTACGTCAGAAGAAATGAACAGAAATTTTAACTCATCTTTAAGGTCGTTTAGCCTCATGAAAAGCCCATCATCACAACTCAGATCTACCTTAGCTTCTAAGGAAGATCCAATTTCATTTAAGTTTCGTTTTTCTTCAATTTCTTTATTTACCTCGTCTCTCAAAGAGATAAGTTTGACCCACAAATCTTCATCAATCTTGGAATCAAAAGTTTCCCAATCATTGAACCACTCGCCTAGAAAAATTGAGGAACCTTCGCCACTCATTTCAACAAATGCTTCTTCGGCCGTGAAAGAGAGTATTGGAGCGATTAAAGTTACTAATGAAGAGTAAATTTGAAACATCGCTGATTGTGCTGACTTTCTTGCAACCCCATCTCTCTTAGAAGTGTAAAGTCGATCTTTAATAATATCTAAGTAAAAACCGCCAAGTTCGTTGGTGCAAAAATTTAAAATTTTTTGGAAAGCTAAGTGAATTTCGTAACTGTCATAGTCTTTGATTACTTCTTCTTGGAGCTCTATTCCCTTCATAATAATCCACTTATCAAGTTCTGAATAATTCTCAGGATTTATCTTATCTCTTTGGAAATTAAATTCATTCAGGTTGCCCATTAAAAATCTCAGCGTATTTCTGATTCTTCTATAAGCATCGCTTGTTCTTTCAAGAGATTCTTCTGAAAAATTCATTTCATTTCTGAAATCTGTTGATGCAGTCCATGCTCTTAAAATATCTGCCCCCTTTTTATTCCATATAGATTGAGGTGAAATTACATTACCTAGAGATTTAGACATTTTTCTACCATCGGCATCAACAACAAATCCATGCGTTAATGCTGTCCGATAAGGCGATTCATTATTAATTGCCAGACCAGTAAGTAGTGAAGATTGAAACCAACCTCTGTGTTGATCAGAACCTTCTAAATACAAATCCGCAGGGACTATTGAATCTTTTGGTTGGTAATTTGAACAATAATGAGTCACGCCAGAATCGAACCAAACGTCCAAGGTATCAGTAATTTTTTCATATTCATCGGAATCATCTCCTAAAAATTTCGATGGATCAGAGGTAAACCAACTTTCAGCACCATTTTTTTCAATTTCATCTGCGACCATTTCGATTATCTTTATTGTATCTTTATGAATCTTTCCAGAAGATTTACTTACAAATAAAGGAATTGGAGCTCCCCAATGTCTCTGTCTGGAGATACACCAATCAGGTCGTTCCGACATCATAGAATTTATTCTTGATTTACCCCAATCAGGTAACCAGTTTATTTCCTCAATTTTTGATAGACATTCTTCAAGAAGTTTATTTTTATCCATAGAAATAAACCATTGAGGAGTAGCACGAAAAAAAAGTGGGGTTTTATGTCTCCAACAATGCGGAAAACTATGTCTAAACTTATTTTTTGAAAACAAAAGCTTCATTTTGTTTAACTCGTCTATAATAATTTCGTTTGCTTCATCTAATTTTTTTCCGCCTACAAATGGAGTATCTTTTGCAAATTTTCCATCAGCCTGAACTAGGCTAGAAGAATCAAAGTTATAATTTTTACATGCTTCATAATCTTCTAAACCATGAGCTGGAGCGGTATGAACAAGTCCCGTTCCCATTTCATCAGTAACATGGGAGCCTAAAATAATTGGAGACTCTTGATCCAACAAAGGATGCTTACAAACAATGCCTTCTAGTTCTTTTCCTAAGCTTTTTCCTAAAGAATTATTGTTGGTAACTTCATATCGTTCTAAGGTTTTTTCTTTAAGACTTGATGCAACAACTAAAACTAATTTTCTTTTATTGACCTCTAATTCAATTAGCTCATATTCTAGATTTGGATTAACGGATATAGCTTTATTAGCAGGAATAGTCCAGGGCGTTGTTGTCCATGAAGCAACATAACAGTCGGAATTTATTTTCAAGTTAAATACTTTCTCCAATAACTTAGAATCAACAGGGAATAAAAAATCAATAGCATTTGATTCTTTTTCAATATATTCAACCTCCGCTTCTGCAAGAGCAGATGCACAATTTTCACACCAATAAACAGGTTTAAATCCCCTTGATAAATGCCCTGCTTCTATAACTTTTCCAAGCGCTCGAACAATATTTGCTTCGAATTCAAAGTCCATAGATTTGTATGGATTTTCCCAATCCCCTAGCACTCCAAGTCTAATAAAATCTTTTTTTTGAATGGCAATTTGTTGATTGGCATAATCTCTGCAACGAAGTCTAAATTCATCAATAGATAAATCCTTCTTAGCTTTTCCATATTTTTTTTCAACATTTAGCTCGATTGGAAGTCCGTGACAATCCCATCCAGGAACATAAGGCGCAGAATATCCAGAGAAATTTTTGGTCTTAATGATTATGTCTTTGAGAATTTTATTTACAGTGTGGCCTAAATGAATAGGCCCATTTGCGTATGGAGGTCCATCATGAAGATTAAACGAAGTTTTGCCCTTATTCTTGTTTTGAATCAGTTGATAAAGATTAATTTCTTTCCAATAATCTAATATTCCTGGTTCTTTTTGTGAAAGATTTGCTTTCATGGAAAACCTGGTAGTAGGTAAATTTAATGTTTCCTTAAGTTGTTTCACGAAATTAATAAATTTTTAGACAATTCAATATCTTTATGGATTTGAGATTTCAATTCTTCGAGGTTTGAAAATTTTTTTTCTTCTCTTATTTTATTACAAAATTCAACTTCTATTCTTTTCCCATATAAATTTTTATCGAAATCAAATATATGAACTTCTAACACTGGATTTTCCCCACCAATGGTAGGTCTTATTCCCATATTTGCAATTCCTAAAAGAATTTCTTTTTCATAGTGAACTTTTACCGCATACACACCCTTTATAGGCAGGTTACTTTTAGGCAGCCACAAATTTGCTGTTGGAACTCCAATAGTTCTACCTAAACTGTTTCCGCTAACTACTTTGCCAGAAAAAGTATATCTTCTTCCAAGCAATTCGGCTGCCAATTCAAAATCATCTTTATCAAGTGCCTCCCTTATCCAGGAACTACTGTACCTTCTATCTCCCCTAAGATATGTTGGAGTTTGTTGAACAATAACATCGTTTAGACTGCCCCAGTTTTCAAGCATCTCATAATCACCTTTTCTACGATTTCCAAACTTAAAGTCATCCCCGATAGTTAAATAATGAATGTTTAAATTTCCTAGAACGATATTTATGAATTTTTCGGGGGTCATCGATTGTAATTTTTTGTTAAAGTTTAAATAGAAAGCAAAATCTACTCCTTGTGCTTTCAATCTTTGAAATTTATCACGCCAAGGCGATATTCTGCTTGGTTGAGAAGAGGAATTAGAGCTTTCAGCAAAAAATTCTTTTGCATGTGGTTCAGTAAAAATTACCATTGTTTTTAGTTTTTTTTCATTAGCAATATTTTTCATGTCCGAAATAATTTTTTGATGCCCTAGATGTAGTCCATCAAAATTTCCTATGGTTGCAATGACTCTAAAATCAGAAAATCTTTCCTTAAAAAGATTTATGTTTTTAAGTCCTCTTATTAAATACATTGTTAAAAAGCCAATAAAATTTTTCTACTCAACAACCAATACAAGCTCACAAAGAAGACTATTATGCTGCTAATAGAAGTTGCGAGAGCCAATCCAAAATGGCCTAAATCTATTGTAAAAATAAAATAATAATTCAAGATCAAATTAGCAAAAAGTGATAACAGTCCAGTATAAACAACCATATTTGTTTTTGAAATCGCAAAGAAAAGACTATTAAAATATTTTTGAGGTAGTAAAAAGATGAGCGAAATAGCATACCCCTGAAGAGCTAAAAAAGTCATTCCTACATCAAAAGAAGAAAATTCACCTCTCTTAAAGAGGATTTCAATTATGTAGTCGCCAAGGAAGTAAGCCCCTAAGAAACATCCAAAACCCATTAAAAATAAAACCCTCAAAATTTTAAAACTATGAGAACTTATTTGTTTCATATCTTTTTGTATAAAAAGTTCTGTTAAGTTTGGTAAAGAAACAAGTGCAACTGCCACTCCGAACAGACCAAGAGGAAATTGAATTAGTCTCTCAGATAAATATAACCAAGTTGGGCTGCCAGTTATCAGAAATGAAGCGAATATCGTATCTACTAAAACATTTAACTGATAAACGCCAGCTGCGAAAATTGCGGGAATGAATTTGTTGAAGAAGGAATTGAGAATTTCACGATCAAAAGTCAATGTGAGTTTTGGAAAAATTCCGAAATAAGCTACAACAGAAAAATTTAAAATTAATTGAATCAGTCCAGCAGTTAATATTGAAATTCCTAAAACTTTTAAAGAAAGTTCAGCAAATGAAAAAGCGAAACAAATTAAACTAAGATTAAAAAAAATTGGAGTCGCAGCTACAAATTGAAAGATTTTCCTAGAATTTTGTATTGCCCCAAAAAATGCAGTAAGAGAAATCAAAAGTATGTAAGGGAATACAATTCTCAAAAAATTTGTGGCATCTAGAAACTTTTCTTCATCATAAATAAAACCAGGTGCAAAAAGGGAAACAAATAATTTAGGAAATACCTCAGCTAATCCAACAAAAATCAATAAAGAAAAAAGTAACAAAGAAAAAATTTGATTTAGAAAATTATTTATATTTTCTTTTGCTTCGATAATGCTCGGAACAAGAGATTGTGCCATTGCTCCTTCTCCAAAAAAACTCCTGAAGACATTAGGGATTCTGAATATTACAACGAATATGTCATAAATTTGTCCAGCTCCTAAAAAAGCCGCTAATGTTAGATCACGAAGATAGCCAAAAACTCTTGAGATAAATGTGAAAAAAGAAAATCCAAAAGTTGACTTCCAAAAATTATTCACTGTTGTAAGGCTCAAAAGACATTGCAACAGAATTCATGCAGTACCTCAACCCAGTTGGTTCGGGACCATCAGGAAAAACATGGCCTAAATGAGCATCGCACCCATTACACCTTACTTCAACCCTTACCATTCCGTGACTTCGATCTTCAATATTTTTAACTGCAGTCTCATCGATTGGCATAAAAAAACTTGGCCACCCGGTCCCTGATTCAAATTTCGCTTGAGATGAGAATAAATTTTGGCCACAACAAATACATTTATAAGTCCCTTCTTCCTTGATATTAAGCAAATCTCCACTAAAAGGTCTTTCGGTCCCCTGGTTTTGTGTCACTTCAAAAGCTTCTTTTGAAAGTTTTTCTTTTAAGTCTTTCATAGGTTTATTATAAATTTTATTTCTCTTGAAACCTAAAGCCAAGGCAAGATAATTTTTCTTTATTTTCGTTAGAGGTGTTTGAAAGGTTCAAAGAGTAATTTCCAAATCCTAAACGCTCAAACTTTTTTCTAATTTCCTGAAAATACATTGAAAAATCTGAAATCGATTCGTCCTGTTTTATTTTCTTTTTAAAAACATCACTATATTTTTTTATATCGAGAAACTGTTTCAAGAAATTAAAAGGAATCATAGTTTTTTCTATTTCTTCAGCCAAACTGATTTCGTCTATGTCGATATAGTGGAGATCAGGATCTAACTGTCTTGTTTTTTTTAATTCAAAAAAGTTAGATATTTCTTCAATTGCTAAATTTAGTGCATCAGATTTTGCTTCAAAAGAATTTCCTGCTATATGAGGAGTGCTTAAAAAAGCATCGACTAAATCATCTTTATTTAATTTTGGCTCGTTATTCCAAACATCAATTATCTGAGTGCAATCATTATCTTTTGCAATTTTTTTATAATTTACAACTTCGCCTCTCGAAGTATTTATTAAAAGAGAATCACTCAATACGTTTTCTATTAACTCGTGCGAAGGATACTTTCCATCTCGGGAATAAGAAGCATTTACTGAAACTATTGGACAATTTAGGACGGCATTTTTTATGCTTTCGTCATGGTTATAAAGATAAGGATCATAAGAAATTACTTCGTAACCCAAAAAAGAAAGATTATCTTTAATTTTTTTCCCAATGTTACCTTCGCCAATAATTCCAATTTTTTTTTCTGAGGAAAATTGTAAAGCGCTAGCAGTGTACTCAAAAACCGCTTGGGCATTAGAACCCTTGGCAGATTGAAACTTTATTTCTTTCAAACAATCGAAATCAACATGATCTTCTCCTGATGTTAAAGAAAAAATTAACTTTAAGTTAGTATCGCTTACTAATTCCTCATTGATTTTTGTCACCGATCTACTTATCAAGGCATCTGCATTTTTTAAGTTACTATTAGTTATTTGATCATAAGGCAGTTTTAGCAGCTCTATTTCTTCAGAATAATTGAAAGCTTTATCTAAGAAAGGAAGATCTTTGTCGGCTACAATTTTTATCATTGATCTTGTTGAGGAAAAAACTTACTTTTTATCCATTTATAAAAAGTGTTTTTCTTTAAACTAATTCTATCTATTTCTAAATACAATTCGTCTAGAGCTTTTGGCGAAGAAAACATTTCGGCTCTAGATACTTGTTTTTCTTTTGGATCAAGCTCTTTTATTATTTCTGCAGGATTTCCTGCAACAATGACATTCTCTGGAATATCTTTCACAACGACTGCTCTTGCGCCTACAATTGAATTTTTGCCTATAGTCACTCCCTTGTTAACAATTGCGCCATCTCCAATCCATACATTATCTTCTAGCGTAACTTGTTTTGATTGCCCAACCGGGAGAGCCCGATCATAAATTCCATGCCAATCAGAATCGGAGATATATGCGCTGTTAGCAAACATACAAGAATTTCCTATTTTAATTTTGGTAGCAGCAGAAACTCTTACGCCAGGGCTAAATAAACAAAAATCGCCTATCTCAATTTTTCCGTCATAATCGCCCGCGTTCCAAGTAGTCAGATGAATATGAGAATCTGGAGCGGAAATAAAAGTAGCGAAATCTCCTACAGAAATTCCGTTGCCATTAATATGCAAGTATTTGACACCTAAAATTAGTGGGCCTGATCCTATTTTCTCAAATTGAGGACTAATTTTATATTGGATATATTTTTGATCGAACCACCAGTGAATTCGTTTCAACCAAAAAGGTCTATTGTCACGCCTAATTTTTTATCTCCAAATTAAATTTCAAGTAGTATCATACCCTACCTTTATGAAAGCAACTGAAGACAGAAATATTATCGAGCCTATTGGAAGTGGCAATAAAATTGGTTTTGAGTTAAAAATTTTTGCTTCTTTAGCAATCCCAATCTTTTTTTCACAATTGGCTTCTCATGCCACTGGAGTGATTGCTGCATTGATGACGGGGAGCTACAGTACTGTCGATCAAGCTGCAGTGGCAACAGGAAATATGCTCTTTTGGCCTGTCTTCTTTGGAATCGGAGGGAGCCTGTTTATTGTTACGGCTTATGTGGCTCAATTTTATGGTGCAAAAAAATTTGAAGAAATTGGGCCTCATGTAAAACAGGCTTTTTGGTTATGCATTCCTTTGATAGCTTTGGTGTCTATTTATTTAATTTTCGCAGGAAATTTACTAGACTTTTTTAAAACTCCAGAAAATGTACAGAAAATAACCAAAGACTACCTCCTAGGTTTATTGGTTGGCACTCCTGCATTATTTCTTTTCCAACCGTTAAAGTCATTTAGCGAAGGCATTACGAGACCTATACCAATTACTGTTATCAACTTAGGCATGGTTACGCTCAATGCGGCTTTGAACTATGTATTTATCTTTGGCAAATTTGGTTTTCCAGAAATGGGGGGCAGTGGCTGTGGTGTATCATTTGCTATCTCCACATGGTCAGCTTTATTGGCTTTGATACTTTACATTTATTTCTCCAAACCTTATCAAGGAGCAAACTTGTTTAAAGGTTATATGCCTCCAGATCTTAGGAAAATGGGTGAAATTTTCAAACTAGGCTTTCCCATTGGAGCTTGTATTTTTGTTGAATTTGGACTTTTTAGTGGAAGCGGATTGTTATTAAGCAATCTTGGTCAGAATACAATTGCTTCTCACGCCATAGCTATGCAAGTTACAACAGTGACATTTATGTTGCCTCTCTCGATAGGTTTGGCTGCTGCAGTGAGATCTGGAAATCTTTTAGGAGCAGGAGAATTCGTTAGAGCAAGATACTCATCCTTTTTTGCTATCATCGTAGCAGTCATCTTGGCTTCATTTAATTTCGTTTTACTTTTAAATTATGGAACTTTCTTTGCTTCTTTTTTTAATACTGATCCGATTGTAACCTCTCTAGCTGGTTCATTGATTTTTATAGCTGCCTTCATGCAATTATCTGATGGCATTAGTTTTACTGGTCAAGGCGCGCTAAGAGGTTATAAAGACACCTTGGCTCCTCTATATATTATGATTGTTGCTTTTTGGTGTTTCGGTTTACCTGTGGGATATATTTTAGGCCTGACAGATTTAGTTGTACCTGAAAAAGGTGCAATTGGAATGTGGATTGGGCTTTGCCTAGGAGTTTTACTTGCATCAGTTTTAGTTTTTTTTAGACTTGATAAGACCTCAAGAAGAGCAATTGAAGAAAGTGATTTTAAAGTTGTTTAAAAAAAATAAAATAAATTAAAATTAATAAATGAAAATTGTAGTTGTTAGTGGTGGTTTTGATCCAATCCATTCAGGACATATAGCTTATTTAGAAGAAGCAAAGAAACTTGGAGACACTTTAATTGTTGCCTTGAATAGTGATGATTGGTTGATAAAGAAAAAAGAGAAATTTTTTATGCCGTTTTCTGAAAGAGAAATAATTTTAAAAAATTTGAAACCTGTCGATGATGTTATTTCTTTTGAGGACGATGAATTAGGAAGCTGCATAGATGCGCTCAATAAAATAAAACTAAAATATCCTGATGAGGAAATCTTATTTTGTAACGGAGGAGATAGAAATAAAGAAAACATTCCAGAGATGGAAGTTTCTGATGTCACCTTTCATTTTGGAGTAGGAGGGGACCACAAAAAGAATTCTTCAAGTTGGATTTTAAAGGACTTCGAATATTCTTCAGAAGATAGAGTATGGGGCAAATTTTATAATCTATTCGTTGATAAAAACTTAAAACTCAAAGAATTAATTATAGATTCAAAAAAAGGAATGAGCTTTCAAAGACACTTTCACAGAAATGAAATTTGGTTCGTTTCCAAGGGTCAGTGCGTGATTAACTATAGCAAGATTAAGAATGAGGATTCCCAGTCTATTGAATTAAAAAAAGAGCAGGTATTCCACGTTGAAAAAGAAGCCTGGCATCAAATCACTAACCCTTTCGATGAACCGTGCCACATTATAGAGATACAGTATGGTGAAAAAAATGATGAAAATGACATAGAAAGACTAAGGCTTTACGACAATGAAAATTGATGCCAAGGGATTAATATGCCCCGAACCTATAATGTTACTCCATAGAGCCATCCACGAGGCTTCTTCGGGAGATGTTATTGAATTAGTAGCAACTGATCCTACAGCTGAAAAAGACGTTGAAAAATTCTGTGAATATCTAAATCATGAATTAGTTTCTAAAAAGATTTCTGATGGTTTGCTTGAATTTAAAGTAAAAAAAATTGCTTAAATTATTGCTACTTATCTCTCAATTTTTCTAAGCTTATTTTGTCCTTCAAACTCATTATGTAAGCCGCTCCTGCCAAAATAATTACCGCAGAGGCTTCGGCAATGATTATTAATGCATCCATGTCTTTATTTTGCATCACTATCAATCTACAAAGAGCGGTAATCGCGATGATAATTGGCAAAGTTACAGGAATTCTTTTTGAGCTATAAAAAGCTGCAACCATCGCAAGAATCTCGGTGAATATAAAGAGCAAAAATAAATCTGCGAGCATAATTTGCATTGACAAATACATACTGTAAAGGTGCTGTCCCGCTGCTATACAAGTAGCTACTCCTATAATTGCCAAGAGTACCTTTTCACTCACTACCGTTATCAAATGCGTTCTATCCATTATATTTCTCCCTAAAATTAATCCTTACTTAATTTCTAATTGAACCAGACCAATTTAATTTTTTAAAACCTTTATCTTCTTCTTTTAAAATCACGATGCCATATTCTTCCCTTAGATCACAAATTTTCTTATCTAAGTATTCTTTTGGAAATTTAAAAGGCCACTTTTTTTTCATTATTTTTTTATGTTTAAAAATTATCCTTAGTTTCGTTGGGAAAACGCTAAAAAAAAGTTTAATAAATTTAAAAACACCAACTTCCCTAAGAAGTTTTTTGTATAAATCTCTTATCTCAGGTTGTTTTGAGTAAGACATTAAATATTTTAATTCGAAAGAAGAACACCAAAGCACCCATGAGTCGAGGAGGCTTTCCTCTTCTAGAGAAGTGTCCAAACCGAAAATAACGTGTGTTGCGTCATGATCCATGACAATTGATGAGTCAGACAGTTCAGTCAGAATCTCTTTTCCATTGGTCACTAAGTAGCTATTGTATTCTTCAATTCCCTCCCTAAGAGTAATATCGCAATTTTGTTCTTTAAAAGAAAGCATTACAAAATAAATTATACCTAGGTCTTGAAATTTTAGGTAGAAACCATATTTAAGTCATATTGATGCCTTTTAGGGTCAATGTAATTTTAACTTGCTTAAACAAAAGGAGTAAAAAATGATTAATAATACATTTGAACTTTTATGGAGAGATATCTCTCCTTTCTCGGTGGGATTTGACCGAACGATTGACACTTTGTCTTTGTTAGCAAATTCTAAACAAACTTCCAATTACCCTCCTTACAATATTAGAAAGGTAAATGAAGAACAATATACTATCGAACTTGCCGTTGCCGGTTTTGAAGAGAGTGAAGTTGACATTGAGGCTGTCGGCGAAAACTTAACCATTACTGGATC
This sequence comes from uncultured SAR86 cluster bacterium, assembly GCA_902553315.1. Classification (GTDB taxonomy): domain Bacteria; phylum Pseudomonadota; class Gammaproteobacteria; order Magnimaribacterales; family AG-339-G14; genus AG-339-G14. Next base: position 59,299 of record CACDKN010000002.1, on the reverse strand, counting down.
TAAAGACAAAGATGCAAGTGAAGGAATTGTTCATCAAGGTCTTGCGGCTAGAAACTTTGTGAAAAAGTTTGTGCTCTCAGATGACATGGTAATTAAAGGAGCAGCTTTAAATAATGGCATGCTCTACATCGGTCTTGAAAGGGTAATTCCTGATGATCAAAAACCTAGAAAAATTGACTTCACCACAAAAAGTAAACTTTTAGGTTAAAAAAAGGGGGCTGAAAAGCCCCTTTTTTTATAAGATATCCTTAGTGGATAAAAATAAACTTATACTTTGGGGAGCAGGCACAGCTAGAACTCTTAGACCAATTTGGATGGCCGAAGAACTAACAATTGATTATGAGTTGAAACCAATTGGACCAAGAACTGGAGAGACTCTTACCAAAGAATATTCCTCTCTTAATCCAAAACAGAAAATTCCGTTTATGCAACATGGAGATTTAAGCCTCTCGGAAAGTGTTGCAATTTGTAAGTATTTACAAAACTCCTTCCCTTCAAAAAATTTATTTATACCTGGCACGAATTCTGAATTGGCAAAGGAAGATGAATGGTGCAGCTATATTTATGGAGAAGTTGACGAAACGAGTCTTTATGTAATGCGCCGTCATTACGATTTAAAAGAAATTTATGGAGAGGCACCTGATGTTGTCCTTTCTTGCAGAGAGTATTTGAAACGGCATTTTAAAGTTATTGAGAAACATCTTGAGAAAAATGAAACCCTTCTGTCCTATGGCTTTGGTTTAGCAGATATTTTGTTGATGTCTTGCTTAGATTGGGCTATTTTTTATGAGTTTGATTTGTCTAAAAATATTACAATCTATAGAGAAAATATTTCGAAAAGAGAGGCTTACAAAAAAGCTATGAAAGTAAATTATGGAGGTTAATAAATGGGGCCACTAACAGGCTTGAAAGTTCTAGATTTAACAGGAATGGTTTCAGGACCAGTTGCCGCAATGATGCTTGCCGATCAAGGGGCAGAGGTTATAAAAGTTGAGCCAATATCCGGTGAACTCGTTAGGCATATGGCAGCTCCACACAATGGTATAAATCCAGTTTTTTTCTCATGCAACCGAGGGAAAAAATCTATTGCTTTAGATTTAAAGACTAAAGAAGGAAAGGATATTCTCTTTAAGTTAGCTGCCGAAGCCGACGTATTTATGCAAAATTTTAGACCAGGAGCCATTGAAAGAATGGGCTTTGGAGAGAGGGAAATTAGAGCAATCAATGAAAAAATAATTTATGTATCAATCAGTGGATTTGGTAACAGAGGCCCCTATGCAAATTCAAGAGTTTATGACCCCATAATTCAAGCCTTATCAGGAGCTACAGATATACAAGCCGATCGTGAAACAGGTCAGCCCAAAATGTTTAGAATAATAATAGCTGACAAAGTTACGGCTTTAACAACTGCACAAGCCATATCGTCTGCTCTGTATGCAAGAGAAAAACATGGAACTGCTCAACATATTGAAATATCAATGCTGGATTGTATGATTTCTTTTTTCTGGCCAGAAGGAATGGCTGGCATCGTATACGCAGAAAATGAAATAGATGTAAGAAAACTCCAAGGCACTCAAGATCTCATTTATAAAGCTCAAGATAGGTACATTACTGCAGGAGCAGTTTCTGATGCTGAATGGAAAGGAATGTGTAAAGCTTTAAAGAGAGAAGATTTAATCGATGATGAAAGGTTTGCCAGCCCATCAGGAAGAGTAACAAATGCTCAGATTAGAAAACAAATCACTGGGGAAGAAATCAATAAATGGAAAGGATCAGAAATACTTAGGAGGCTTCAAGAAGAAGGAGTGCCAAGCGCCCCGCTGCTTGACCGAATGGAATTATTAGACAATGAACAAATTTTGGCAAATGAATCTATCTCTAGAATAAATATTGAAGGCTTCGGAGAAGTCAGACAAGCAAGACCAGCTGCTAGATTCAGTAAGACGCCCAGTGAGCTTTCTCGACCGGCGCCGATGCTTGGTGAGCATAGCCAAGAGATCGTTTCTTCTCTAGGAGTAGATGAGGCGATAATAAAAAGTTTGATAGAAAAAAAAGTCATCGCGATAAGTTAAAATTAATTTAACTATCTTTATTAAGCTTCCTTTTTACATTTACCTGAAGAATTTCCTAACCAATTCGAACTTATTTTTTCTTCTGAATGAATCTCTATTCCCTTTTCAAAACTTTTCTCGTTAACATTCAAATTAAAATACTTTATTTCTTTGTAGCTTTCATCATTCAGTGACTTCGTTTCATGCCTTAGTTTAAGAATTCCATTATTTTCAACTGCAGTTTTAGTTTCTGATAATTTAATGTTTGCGCCATTAAAACTCTCTTCAAAGCTAGGATATTTATCTCCATTCAAAAAATAGTTACTTCCTTTTTTTATTATTTGATAGCTTTTATATAATCCAGATTTGCATTTTACGTTTCCTGATCTCCCAATCTCAAAGGATTTGAATAAACCTTCCCGGCAACCGCATTTAAAAGTGAAGTCAATAAAATAAGAATCAATTTCACTCGAAGTATCTAAAGAAGACGACGATAATATAAAATTTGAAAAAAATAAGAAAAAGAAAAAATTTTTTTTAATCATACTCAAATTAGTTTGGTCGGGACGGCAGGATTTGAACCTGCGACCACTTGACCCCCAGTCAAGTGCGCTACCAGGCTGCGCTACGCCCCGAATGTTTCAAAGGCTTTAATTATAACTTTCCTAGTCTCAATTGGGTCAATCACCGCATCCATTTCTAGATAAGAAGCAGCCTCAGTCGCTTTTCCAACCTCATACATTTTTGCTAATAGTTTTTCATACAAAGCATTCCTTTTTTCTTCAGTCTCTTCTGCGGCTAATTCTTTTTTAAAACCCAATTTAACATATCCTTCTAATCCCATGCCTCCAAATTCGCCATTTGGCCAAGAAGCAGTATAAATTGGATCAACAAAACTTCCTCCAGTCATTGCCATGGCTCCAAGGCCATAACCTCTTCTTAAAATAATTGCAACGAGAGGAGAATCAACTTTAGCTCCTCGCTTGAAGAAATTACCCATCCGCCTAAAAGCACCTTCAGTTTCACTGTCTGGCCCCACCATGAAACCAGGAGTATCGACCAAAGAAATAATAGGTAAATTGTGTAAGTTACAAATTTCTAAAAAGTTTGCGACCTTATCGGATGCTTCAGAATCAATTGCCCCTCCTAACTGTTGACAATCACTAGCAATAAGAGCGAAAGGCCTCCCTTCAAGCCTAATAAAACCAGTTATCACACTTCTTCCAAAAACCTTTTTTAATTCTAAAAAGGATTCTTTATCGGCAAGTGTTTCAATAATTTCTCTCACCGGAAATCCCATTCTTCGGTCTTCAGGGATTACGTTTCGTAACTTAGATTGCTCATTTTCTTCCCAATCAGTCATTTTGCCTTGAAAATAAGAAAGTAATTTTTTTACCACCTCAGTTCCATCTGCTTCATCTTCAGCCAAGTAATCTAGGTGTCCGTTTTTAAAATGCATATCTGCTGGTCCAATATCTTCTGGTTTAAATGTTCCCAATCCGCCGCCTTCAATCATGGCTGGCCCTGCCATCCCTATCCAAGATTTTTTAGTTGCGATACAAAAGTCGGCTGAGCCAAATAAGGCTGCATTGCCAGCAAAACAATAACCATTATTTAACGCAATTTTAAGAGATTCTCCTGTGAGGGCCGCCCAATTTGTGAAAGAAGTAATATTAAGTCCAGCAATCTGAGTGGAAATATCTGTATCTGCTGGCCTGCCTCCACCTCCTTCGGTATACATTATTACTGGTAATTTTGAATCGATTGCAAGTTCACATGCTCGATCGAGTTTTTTATGATGAAAGAATCCTTGAGTTCCAGCTAAAACTGAATAGTCATTGATAATCGCTATGGCATTAGAGTTTTCTGTACCGACAAGCTCTGAATTAATTTTACACATACCCGTAATAATCCCGTCGGCTGCTGTTTCAGTCATTAAGTCTTCATAGTCACGTCTATTTCTTTGAGCTGCGACGGCTAATTGTCCGTACTCAATAAAAGAGTCAAGATCTACTAAATCCTCAAGATTTTCTCTAGCGGTTCTATATCCTTTAGACTGTCTTTTTGATTTGGCAACAGCCCTTTTTTTATCAAGAGTTTTCTCAATACGACTGTTCAGCTTTTCTAAGGAAGTTTCTTTTTCGTTAGTCATTCTCTGATATTGCTATCAATTAAAACTGCTATTAAAAGAGCTGGTTCACTTCCGTTATTTACCCAAGCGTGATTGGTTCCTCGCTGCACCACTACGTCAAATGGTTCTAAAGCAACCTCTTCTTCATCTAAAATTAGAGTAACCTCGCCTTTAAGTAGAATTATGTAATCGACAGTCTCAGTTTTGTGCATCGCAGGATGTCTAGAAGTATCAACTCTATGATGAGTGGCCCCCATCTTTTCAAAAGCCTCAGCCGTTGCTTGTTCGATGAATTCAGGCGAGACCTCCTCGGGTAATGGATTAATTTGAAAATACCTAAATTTAGTTCCACCAGAAGGGGGAGAAAGAATTACTTCTGAGTCAGCCCTATCGGCTGTATCCAAAGAATTTACATCCTTTCCATCAGTACTCCAAAGCTCAAACAATCCTCCAACGTCTTCACCTAAGGATCTCGCGGGAGGACCATCTATATTTATAATTGATTTGCCCTCTTTATTATGTCCCGTAACTATTCTTCTCATTTTTCTCTCCCAATTTATTTCTTTAACTCCTTCAAGATGCTTTTTAAGATCGGTAAAACATTTGTCGAAGACTTTGTATCGATCTCGAATCTCTTAATTTTAGACTTTGCTCCTTTGATAGTCATGCCCTCTTTTTTAATCAAAGATTTTATTTTCAAAAAATTAACTATGTCATTTTTTTTGAATATTCTCTGATTTGAAGTTTTTTTAACATTGAATAAACTCCCAAATTCTTTTTCCCAATATCTTAACGTATGTGCTTCAATGCCAACTATTTTTGAAACCTCTATGGTAGAAAAATATTTTTTATCAGGAATCCTTTTTAAATCTATCTCCATTAATTAAAGTTGTTCTTTTAATTTTTTTCCGGCCTTAAAACTTACAACATTTCTTGCTTTGATTTGAAACTTTTCTCCTGTTTTTGGATTTCTGCCGGGTCGGCTATTTTTATAAGAGGTTGAAAAATTTCCTAGTCCTGGCAATTTTACTTCTTCTCCACGTGCAAGTGCCTCTGAGATTTCATTAAAAAAACAATCTAAGATCAAATTGCAATCTTTTTTTGGAATTCCCATCTTCTGATTCAAATGATTTATAAGATCAGCTTTAGTGATTGACATTCTAACTTCTTAAGGAAGCATTAAATTCTTTTTTGAATGCTTTTATAATTTTTTCAATAACCAAATCTATATCAACATCTCTTAGAGTTTTATGTTTTGATTGCCAAGTGAAATTTAATGCGTAACTAGAGCTGGCTTCTTGAACTCCAGAATTTTTGTAAAGATCAAATAATTTTAAACCTACTAATTCCTTTCCTGCCATTTTTTCTGCTAGTGCTTTCAACCTCTCATATTCAACATTTTCAGGTATTAAAAAGGATAAATCTCTTTGAATTGACGGGTACTTTGAAGATTCTGAAATTTTTAATATTTCTTTTTGAAATAATTCTTCTAACTCAAACTCAAAATAAAAGAAATCTTTTTTAATACCTATAATTTTATTAACTTTTGGATGACTTCTTCCAAAAGAACCTATTTTTTTTCCTTTCACGTATACGTCCAAAGATATATTCGGATGTAAAAAATTGTTCAAACTTTTTTTGAAGTTAAAATTAACCAAGGAAAGATTATTTAGCAAAGTTATAATAAATTTTTTAAGTTCAAAAAAGTCAAATTTAGTTTTATTATTCCAATTTTTCTTGCCATCGTGATCAAAAATTAATCCCGCGATTATTTTTTGCTCCTTAATATTATTTCTATTACTAAATATTCTCCCTTCTTCAAATATTTTTAAAGAATTTTCACCTCGATTAAAATTTAATTTTAAATTATTCAGCAAGCCAGGTAACAAGCTTGTTCTCATAACTTCCAAGTTCTCGTTGAGAGGATTTTTAACCGATATTGAATTTTTAGAGAGATTGTAATCATTTAGAATTTTTTCACTCACAAATGAATAATTTATGACTTCTTGAAACCCTTGATTAGCAATGTATTTTTTTATTTTTGATGTTTCTTGATAATCGGTAGGAACGAAAAATTTATTAAACGTTTTTAGTTCAGATGAAGGGAGATTATCGTATCCGATCATACGAGCCACTTCTTCAATTAAGTCCTCTTCAATATTCAAATCAAATCTATGCGAAGGAATCATGGTACAAAGCAAATCTTTTTTTACGGTGGTATTTATTTCTAAAGAATTTAGAATTTTTTTTATTTCTAATGCTTTTAACTTCGTGCCTAATTTTTTATTTAAATTATTTAATTCAATGTTTAAAACTTTTTTTATAGGCATGAATTTTTTCGCCTCAATAGTCCTTACTTGACTATGAGAACCAGATAAATGATCGGCAATTAAATTAGTTGCCTTGATAAGCGCTTTCTGTTGTAGATCAAAATCCACCCCTCTTTCAAACCTTTGTGAAGAATCAGTCTGAATATTAAAACTTCTTGCTTTTCCTTGAATCACTAAAGGGTCAAAAAAGGCAGACTCAATCAATACGGAGCAAGTGTCTCGTTGAACCGAAGAATCTATCCCCCCCATAATTCCTGCTAATGCCAAGGCTTTTTTTTCATCTGAGATAACTAAGCAGTTTTTATTCAAAATTTTATTTGAGCCATCAAGTAGAGAGATCTTCTCTTTAGGTTTTGCAAATCTTACATTTATTGATTTACCTATTTTGTCTAAATCAAATGCATGAAGCGGTTGACCTAAGTCAATCATCACGTAATTTAAAATATCTACAATCGGATTAATTAAATTTATTCCGGCCGCATCTAATCTATTCGAGATATATTCAGGTAATTTTTTTGTGTTATCAATTTTATGAATTTCTATAAAAGAGTATTTTGGACAGGCAAGCTTTTCAGAGAGTTTCACTTTAGTAAGGGGGCTTAAACTAGCTTTTTTAAGAATATTTTTTTCTTTTAAAATCTCTTTGTTACTTATTGCAGCTAGTTCTCTTGCAACTCCAAGCACACTAAAACAATCGCCCCTGTTAGGAGTAAGATCTAAATCAATAACAAAATCGGATTTTTTTGAATTTCCAAATTTTTCGATCGACTCAACTTCTAGTCCTAATCTTGTAAGCTCGGCTTCTAACTGTTTAACATTCAATTTTGCGTCAACTTTTTCTAAAAGATGAGATTTTAAGATCTTCATTTATGAACCCGAAATTTCTTTTAAATCATTTTCAAACAAAACCCTCATATCTTTTATTGAATAATCAAGTTTAGCCATTCTTTCAATACCTAACCCAAAAGCAAAGCCTGAGTATTTCTTTGAATCGATACCGGCCATTTCTAAAACATCGGGATGTACCATGCCGCAGCCCATGATCTCAAGCCAACCATTTTTATCCATAATATCCACTTCAGCTGAGGGTTCTGTAAAAGGAAAATACGATGGACGAAATCTTACGTCTAGTTTTTTGGCAAAAAAATAATTTAAAAAGTCTATAAGTTCTTTTTTCAAATTACCAAAATTCACATTTTCATCAATCAATAATCCTTCAATCTGATGGAACATCGGCGTATGTGTAGGGTCTGAATCACTTCTATATACTTTACCAGGGCAAATTATTTTGAGAGGAACGTTATATTTTTCAATAGACCGAATCTGAACGGGGGATGTATGAGTTCTTAATAATTTTCCAGAATCAACATAAAAAGTATCGTGCATATCTCTAGCTGGATGATTTTCAGGGATATTAAGCGCATCGAAATTATAGTATTCACTTTCAATTTCTGGACCTTCTTCTATTAGATACCCCTTAGCAGAAAAATATGAACAAATTTTATCTATTGTCTTAGTAATGGGATGCAATCCGCCAGCAAAAATTTTTCCGACTGGCAAAGATACGTCTACCGTCTCCTTCGAGATCTCATTGTCTAATTCAAAGTCTTCTATTCGTTTAGAACTAGACTTAACTAAATCTTGGAATAAAATTTTTATTTGATTGATTTTTTTTCCAACGATTGGACGATCCTTTTGATCCAACTTACCTAAAGTTTTAGACAAGTCTGTTATCTTGCCTTTTTTTCCTAGATATTTGACTTTTAACTTTTGTAAGTCTTCGGATGATTTAGATAAATTAAAGTCTTTTTTTAATTCTTGCTTAAGCTTTGCTAAATCCATACAACATATTATGCTGCATTTTGTTTAGCAATTTCGACTAAATCTGCAAATGATTGTTCGTCTTCAGCTGCAATATTTGCAAGAACTCTGCGATCCAACTTAATATTTGCTTTTTTTAAACTATTCATGAAAACACTATAAGACATGCCATGACCTCGAACGGCAGCATTAATTCTTACAATCCATAAGGATCGAAAAGTTCTTTTTTTAACCTTTCTATCTCTGTAAGCATACTGCCCCGCACGAGTTACGGCTTGCTTAGCAACTTTAAAGGTTCTGCTTCTTGCTCCTCTATAGCCTTTTGCCAGTTTAAGAACTTTTTTATGCTTTCTTCTGGCTTCGACGCCTCTTTTTACCCTTGCCATTAAGATTTCTCCTTAAACATTCTTTTAACTAACTTCTCGTCACCAGCTGCCAAAGCGGTGGTTCCGCGTAATTGTCTTTTTGACTTAGTCGTCATTTTTGTGAGGATGTGGCTTTTATTGGCTTGCTTTCTTTTTAAACCACTTCCAGTTTTTTTAAATCGTTTGGCGGCGCCACTATGAACTTTAATTTTTGGCATATTTATTTCCTATTTGGACTCAAAAGCATTACAAACTGTCTCCCTTCAGAAATTGGTTCTTGTTCAACATTGGCAATATCAACTAAATCTGATTCAACTCTCTTCAATAGATTCAAACCTATTTCTTTGTGCGCTAGTTCTCTTCCTCTAAATCTCATTGTTATTTTGGTTTTGTCGCCATCATTTAAAAATTTAATAATATTTCTCATCTTAATTTGATAATCGTTTTCATCCGTTCCTGGTCTAAATTTAATTTCCTTGAGTTGAGTTTTTTTTGTTTTCTTTTTTGAAGCTGCCTTTTGTTTTTTTTGATCGAATAGGTGCTTACCATAATCCATCATCTTGCAAACCGGAGTATCAGAGTCTTTATTCATCTGAACTAAATCTAGTTCTTGATCTTTTGCTTTGGCTAAAGCTTCTTTAAGTTCGACAACTCCTAACTGCTCTCCAGTTTGTGAGATAAGTCTTACTTTTTCGGCTTTAATGAATTGGTTTATGGGCTGCTTATTTTTCTTTTCAAATGCCCTTCTTGGTTGAGCCATTAACTAAACTAAAACTAAAAAAATTTTATTCAATCAAACCTCCTTTGATTTTATTTTTTTAGAAAGAAAGTTAGAAAATTCATCCAACTTCATACTTCCTAAATCCTCTCCTTTTCTGGCTCTAACTGACAAAGAATTTGAATTTTGTTCTTTATCTCCAACAACGACTTGAAAAGGCACTCTTTGTATAGAATGATCGCGGATTTTATAAGTGATTTTCTCATTCCTCAAGTCTAATTTGACCCTAAAACCCTTAGATTTGAGAAAATCAGCGTATTCAGTAGCTTTTTCTTCATGTTTTTGAGAAATGTTCATTATCACTGCCTGAATAGGAGCCAACCAAATTGGAAAATTTCCATCGTATTCTTCGATCAAGATTCCAATGAATCTCTCAACTGAGCCAAGTATTGCTCTGTGCATCATCACTGGTAGGTGTTTTTCACCATCTTCCCCGACATATTTTGCATCAAGTCTTTCAGGTAAATTAAAATCCAATTGTAATGTTCCGCATTGCCATTCCCTATCGATTGCATCGGTTAAGACAAAATCTAGTTTGGGACCATAAAATGCTCCGTCTCCAGCTGAAATTTCATAATTTAAATTCAATTTATCTATTGCATCTTCTAAGGCTTTCTCAGCTTTATCCCAAATTAAATCGGACCCCACTCTGATTTCAGGTCGAGTAGATAAATTTATTTTAAAATCATTAAATCCAAGTTCGGTATAGACTTCAGAAAGAATTTTAATAAACTCTTGTGTTTCAGATTCTATTTGTTCATCAGTGCAAAATATATGTCCATCGTCTTGAGTCAATTGTCTGACTCGCATCAAGCCATGTAAAGTTCCAGAGGCCTCATGTCTGTGACAGCAACCAAATTCAGCCAACCTCACTGGTAAATCCCTGTAAGACTTTATGCCTTGATTGTAAATTTGAACGTGTCCAGGGCAACTCATTGGTTTAAGCGCATTCACTCTTTTTTCATTAGCCTGTTCTTCATCGATCTCGGTAATGTACATATTCTCTCTATATTTTTCCCAGTGACCTGATTTTTCCCACAGCTTTCGATCAATAACTTGAGGCGTTCTAATTTCTTCATATCCCGCCCTTAATTGTTTTTCTCTTATAAAATCTTCCAAGATTCTAAAAATAGTCCAGCCCTTTGGATGCCAAAAAACCATTCCTGGCGCTTCATCCTGAAAATGAAACAGGTCAAATTTTTGTCCTAGTTTTCTATGATCGCGCTTTGAAGCTTCTTCCAGATTACTTAAATGTTTTCTTAATTCTTTATCTGAATTCCACAGTGTTCCGTAAACTCTTTGCAGCATTTTATTTTTTGAGTCGCCACGCCAATAAGCTCCAGCAACATGAGAAAGCTTAAAAGCTTTAATATGTCTCATGGAATCGACGTGAGGTCCCCTACACATGTCTATATATTCTTCATGATGATAAAGTCCAACTGTTTCTTTATCATCAATATCTTTTAGGATTTCTAACTTATAGCTTTCTTTTCTTTTTTTAAAAACTTCCTCTGCAACTTTTTTTGGTACAACTTCTTTTCTTACACTATAACTGGTTAAAGCCAATTTTCTCATTCGAGCTTCAATCTTTTCTAAATCCTCTTGTGTAAGCGAATTTTCTAAATCCACATCATAATAAAATCCATTTTTAATGACTGGACCGATGGCCATTTTTGCTTTGGGAAACAATTGTTTCAAAGCATGACCAAATAAATGAGCACAGCTATGTCTAATAATTTCTAAACCTTCTTGATCCTGAGCTCTTATTATTTCAAGAGAACAATCATTTTCTATTAAGTCGGTTGCATCGATTAGTTTTCCATTAACTTTTGCCGCAACTGTAGCTTTGGCTAAGCCAGATCCTATAGATTTAGCCACTTCAATGGCTGAGACTGAATTATTAAATTGTTTTTTTGAATTATCCGGAAGAGTGATTTCAATCATTTTTTACGACCTTTACGAACGGCCTTATAAGACAATTATAACTTAAAAATTAAGGAGATAAGAAGCAACTTTCCCAGGTTTTTTTTGAAGTTAACGTAAATTTCTCTCTTAAATGAGTTCTATAATCTCCTTCTTTCCAGATCTCTATTGAGCTTGGAACTATCAAATACAATCCGCAGTGCTCAGGTCTCTTAGGCTCTTCGCCTTTAACTTCAAAGTTTTTTGTCATCTCTTCAATTTCTTGATTTAATTTTTCGTAAGAGTCTATTTCCTCACTTTGCTTTGAAACAATTGCAGCAACCCTAGATTGCAATGCTCTTGAGTTGAAATATTCATCTGATTCTTCTGCAGAGAGTCTTTCAATTTTTCCTTCAACTCTAATCTGCTCTTTAAGCTCTCTCCACCAAAAATTAAGAGCAACTGAATTATTTGTTTCAATTTCTTTTCCTTTTCTGCTATTGAAGTTTGAGTAAAAAACAAACCCTCTGTCGTCTACTTTTTTAAGTAGCACCATTCTTGAAGATGGAGAACCGTCAACGTTTACGGTGGCGATATTCATGGCATTCCAATCTACTAAATTTAAAGTCATGGCCTTATTTAGAATTTCAACAACTCTAAGGATTGGTTCGACAGTTATATCTGAATGAAATAGCAATTTACTTTCTCAGTACCCAGTAATCTAAAGAAAAATATTTACCTGGTCCAAAAACTAAAATCACTAGCAACATTAGAATGTAAGTCACTGTCATTTCAACTCCTCCAGAATCTGAATTCCAACCATTTGGTAAGTGATAATAAAAAGCCACGAGCATTGTAAAAATTAATGGAATTATCGCCCATCTTGAGAAAAGTCCTAATATTAAAAGAATAGCGCCTCCTGCTTCCGCAAGAACTGCTAACCAACCAAAAAAATGAGGAAAAATAAAATTTAGATTATCTTCTCCACCAGAAGCTAAAAATCCCGCAAATCTATCAATGTTAGGAATTCCATTGTCCCAAGCTATCTTTCTTATGCCTGCAAACCAAAACACATAAGCTAGGTATAGCCTGAAAAAAAGCAAAATAATGAAATCAAAGTAAATTAAATTAATTAATTTTTGATTGATAGAAGATAAAAATTTCATTATTCAAGTTATCATTTTTTATGAATTTTTTCCAATTCTTCATAGGCTTCTTGAATTTCTATAAATTTCTCTTTAGCTTTTTCTATTAATTCTGCTGGCAAACCTTTTGAGATTAATTTATCAGGATGAAATTCTCTCCTTTTTTTTAAATATATTTTTCTTATCTCGTCAAAGGACATTTGTTTTGAAACGCCAAGTACTTCATAGAAGTTTTGAGTCTTCAATCCATATTTTTGAAAGAGTTGATCATATAAACCTTCGTTAAAACCAAAAATCCTTGGAACCCTTTTTAATAACTTTTCTTCATTGGGATGCAATTCTCCATCAGCCATTGCTAATTCAAACAAAAGTTCATAAAAAATCATTAGCGAGTTAGGACTACTCTTAAGCAAACTTGCCAACTGTTTTGCGTAAGCATCGAAAGATACATTGTCATCTTTGGCCTTTTGAAAAATATTGATAGCAAAATTTCTTTGCTCTCCATCTAAATTAAACTTTTGAGTTATAAAATCTTCGATTTTGTTGATTTCTTCTTTAGTGACTTGCCCGTCTGCTTTGGCAATCTTTGCCAGGCAAGCGAAGAGAGCCGCGAAAAAGGCAACTTGGTGATCAAAATTATTAGGATTTTTCCTGCGAACTGAATTCCTGCCCATTCTTGAGCCAACAACACTTCCTATTAAAGCACCTAAAGGACCTAGAAAAGTAAATCCAATCATTCCTCCAACTAATCCTCCAACAAGACTCATATTTTCGCTATTTTTTTATTTATTTTTTTCAACGCTATGTTTTAATTATTATACGTTTAAATTTTATGGGGAGAAATGTGACTGAATCTAAACCTTTGCCAGTAGTTGACTATCTAAAGATTCCAGAAAAAGGAGAGCCTTATCTAGAAGGTTTTAGATGTAAGAAATGTGGAGCAATATTTCTTGGAGAGAGAACCGTATGTTCCAAATGCTTTGCAAGAAACGAAATGGAAGTAATCAAACTTTCGGATAATGGAAAACTTCACAGTTTTGCAATCGTTTACAGGTCCTTTCCTGGAATAGATGTCCCATACGTATCTGCGATTGTCGATCTTGAAGGTGGTGGAACTGTTAAAGGAAATCTTATCAATATTGATCCAGATCCTGATAAAATTAAGTTTGGTATGCCCTTAAAGCTTACTTACGGTGATGCTCTGGGGAGAAAAGATAAAGAAGGCAATTCTTATCTAAGTTATTTTTTTGAACCTGCATAGGTTTTTAATAGGAGAAAATTATGAGTGACGTATATGTTTTAGGAGTTGATATGATCAAGTTTGGAAGATTTCCTGATCGTACCGTTCCAAATATTGGTGCTGAGGCAGCTCTAATGGCCTTAGATGATGCTGGTTTAACTATAAAAGATATGCAAGCTATGTATTGCGGAAATCTTGGTCAAGCGAATGCAATGGTAGGACAAAGAATTCTTCAAGAAATTGGCCAAACTGGAATACCTGTTGTTAATTGCGCTAATGCTTGTGCTACAGGTGCTACTGCATTTAGAGAGGCTTGGATGTCTATAAAAGCTGGCATGTATGACGTTGTTCTAGCTGTTGGAGTTGAGCAAATGGGCAAAGGACTCTTAGGCGGTGCTGGGGGAGATAAAGGAATTCCTAAAGAAGGTCTTCTTGGATCTGGAACCATGCCTTGTGTTTTTGCAGAAGCTGGGATGGAACACTCAAGTAAATACGGAACAACCTTTGAACAATTTGCAAAAATTTCAGTCAAAAATCATCACCATTCGACCATGAATCCTAAAGCAATGTATCAAATTGAGACTCCTTTAGATGACGTCATGAACGCGGAAATGATTTCTTACCCTAATACTAAGCTAATGTGTTCAGTCAATGTTGATGGCTCTGCAGCTGCTGTATTGGTCTCTGAAAAGAAAGCAAGAGAGCTTGGAATGGCAAGAGCGGTTAAAGTAAGAGCTTCTGCTATGGCCAGTGACCCTTATACTGATAGAGATTTAGTCATGCCAGACGTCAATGCTTGCACTAGGTTGGCCGCTAAAGATGCTTACGAACAAGCAGGTATAGGCCCAGAGGATGTAAATCTCGTGGAGCTACATGATTGCTTTGCAACTGCTGAGATGTTGCATTATGAAAACCTAGGTCTTTGTAAAGATGGCGAAGCTGGAAAAATGATTGATGAAGGTCATGTAGAGCTTGGAGGAAAAGTACCAGTAAATGTTTCTGGAGGACTCCTCTCAAAGGGGCACCCATTAGGAGCTACTGGAATTGCAAATATATATGAAATTTGCACACATTTGAGAGGCGAAGCAGGAAAAAGACAAGTTGAAGGTGCAAAGATTGGAATGACTCATGTCATTGGTCTCGGTACTGCTTGTGGTATTCATATTCTTGAAAAAACCTCTTAATTGCTCATCGGAATTGTTGGAGATACTCACAATAACCTAAAGAATATCTCTAAAATATGTGACATTTTTAATGCGGAAAAAGTAGATTTAGTCGTTCATACTGGTGATATTACACTTCCAAAATCTTTAAAAGCTTTTAGAGAGCTTAATTGTAAATTGTTAGGAGTTTTCGGAAATAACGACATAGATGAAAAAGATGATTTATTAGAAGCTTCAAAGGATTTTAAATGCAATATTCACGATGAGCCTTTTTTTTGTGAATTTAATAATAAAAAAATTTGTATAGTGCATCATCCAGATTTAATAAACGACAATTTAATTAGACAAGCCGATTTTATATTCCATGGTCATACTCATCGATATAGAAACGAGATAATCGATAAAACAATAATTTTTAATCCTGGAGAATGTGCAGGTTTTTTAAAAGGAAAAAATCAAATAGGTATTGTGGATATCGAAAATCCTCCTCCAAGAGTAATAAATTTCTGATGAATAAAGTTAATTTTTTAAATATTGAGCTTGAATACAATGAAAAAGTTTTTAGACCAACTCTATTAAGTGAAAAATGCGCTTTAAATACAAACTTCAAAGATAAAAATATTTTAGATTTAGGATGTGGAATTGGTCCGCTAGCTATTTATTTTGCTAAAAACGGAGCAAAATGTGTTGATGCCATAGATATTTATGATGAACATTTAAAGTTTACAAAAAAAAATTCAGACCTAAATGATGTAAGAGTTAATGTTTTTGAATCTAATTTATTTCAAAATGTTTCAAAAAAATATGATTTGATATGTTGTGATGTATCAGGAGTTAAGGAAGAAGTAGCCCGACTAACTGGATGGTTTCCAGAGGAAGTTCCTAAAGCTGATGATTCTGGAGCAAATTTGATATTAAATGTAATCGCTAATTCAAAGCAGTTTCTTAAAGAGAATGGCGAATTAGTCATCTGCACCACTTCTTTCTCAAATGAGAAATCAATCTTTGAAGCTTTCGAACAGTTTTTTCCTGATTCTTATCAAAAAATATATTCAGAGGAAGTTCCTTTTTCGAAGAGGTTAAATCAAAATATTGACATCTTGGATAAAGAGTCTTTTTACAAAAGAGATGGAATTAATTATTGGAGGTTTTCAATCTTTTCTCTTTCTAAAACCTAGTTTCTTTTTAAAAAACATAAATATCAGCGCAAAAGATAATCCTATAAAAAGAGAAATTAAAAAAGGCCTAAATAATCTTAAATATCCATTACTTTCAACAATTGTACTCTCTAAAAAAAGTATTGAAATGATTGGAGCTAATTCTTGGCTCCCTGGATAAATGAACCATGCACCAGATAGCAGACCAAACAATATTATAGAGAATACAAATCCTAACGCTCGGTGAGAAAAAAGCTTGTAAAAAGCAAAAGATATAAAAAAAGAAAAAGCTAAATATAGAATCCAAAAAAATAACATTATTTGAGCCAGTCTATTAAATTATTTGCAAGCTTTTCATTATTTAATATTTCATAAATAGTACCCTTTGAAATATCTTCGTCATAAGCCTTCAAGATTTTTTTAAAATATTTATCTTTGAATATATAAGACGGAGGCACATTTCTTTCCATAGCCATATTTTCTCGCCACATAAATAAATCTTTTTCAATTTTTTTTTGAGATTTAAACTTTCTTAATCTTGGAATATATAATTTTTGCGACCCCAAACTTACTTCTCTTTTTGTTAAGTCTTTGACGGTGAAATAAGCATTCTTTTTTTCAAGTATTCTTTTTTGTTTATTATAAATTTTAATAAGGAACCTAACATCGTTAGCTGCGTAATCTATTTGGCTTTTTGTAAATGGTCTTTTAAGCCAATTTGAGTTTGTTTCAGATTTATTCAAAGAAATATTTAAGTATGTTTTTACAATTGAGGCATAATTTTTTATGTCTCCTCCACGAATTATTTTCTCAGCAATTTGAATGTCAAAAACATTTTTAACTTTGATATGTAAATTGGTAAATAAAACCGTTGCATCACTTCTAGAGGAATGAAAGATAATCAATCGGTCTTGGTCTTCTATGATATTTTTTAGATTTTTTAAATTTTTACATTGCAAACAGTCAATTAAAAAAATCCTTCCTTTAGTTGCAATTTGAAGAAGCGATAGAGTTGGAAAATAAGTAGTTCTCCAATCAAATTCAGTATCGATACCCAATATTTCTTCATTTTCTAAGGAAGAAATTAAAAAATTAACATCGTTGTCTGAATCTATTAGATAGATTGTTTTTTTATTTGTTAGGTAAAACCCGAATTTTTTTAAAAAACCTATCAAAACTAATTAATTTTAAGATAATTTTTTATCTTTGATTTAATTAAAGGATCTCTCATTGCAAATTCTATATTAGCTAAAATATATTCGGCATTATCTCCACAATCAAATATATTGTCCTCAAAGAGAAAAGCACTGACTTTGTTTCCGTCTTTTAGATAATGCTCTATCGCATCGGTTAATTGAATTTCATTAGTTTTATCTGGCTTCACTTTTCTAAGATACTTAAAAAAATCATTATTAAATATGTATCTTCCTACAGCATATAAATTAGATGGAGCTTTTTTTATTGAAGGCTTTTCAATCATTTCTTTAATTAATCCAAGTCCAGGTAATCTAGAATTTTTTTTTATTTTAGCAATTCCGTATTTTGGTATATCTGCTTTTTTTGCCTTACCAAGAAGAACCGAAGAAATCTGTTCCTTTTCAAAGTTTAATCTCATCTCTTTAAGAGAATCTCCAGGATTTCCGTCATCTGTGCTTATGAGCATATCGGGCAGTATAACGGCAAAGGGTTCTTTGCCTATTAATCTTTCAGCGCAAAGAATTGCATGCCCCAAGCCCTTAGCTTCACCCTGTCGGATACTTTGCATAGAAATATTTAATTTTGATATAGCTTGTATTTCTTTCAACGTTCCTCTTTTTACTCTTTTTTCTAGAGTTGCTTCTAATTCAAAGCTTTTATCAAAGTGATTTTCAATGGAATACTTACTTGAATGTGTCACCAAAATAATTTCTTTAAATCCTGCATAAATTGCTTCTTCAACTATATATTGAATGATTGGTTTATTAACCACAGGAAGCATTTCTTTTGGAATTGCCTTGGTTGCTGGAAGCATCCTTGTCCCTAAACCAGCTACTGGAATTACTATTTTATTAATTTTTTTCATTAGACATAGAAATTAGATATTTTTAAAAGATGATCATAAAAAAGGCTCTCATTAATTTTAAAATACTCTTATAAATTTTTTTTTGTCAATAATAAGATTATTTATCGCATGCTAAACCATTTGGCTTCGATTTGTTACTTTTTTAATCTAGCCCTCCCGAACTGCCCACGATGAATTAGCTTTGCCTTTGCGCTCATAGCATAAAGGTTTGAGGGCATCTGCATACCCACGGAAAACCAGATATCAAACTCAACTTCTCTCAAACTGATCAATATAGTTCGGGCAAGTTATTACCCGTAAGCTGAGAACTATCAGCGATAATTTAATCATTAGGGGTATTAGCTGGCAGTGAAGACTATATTCTTAAATCTATAAAAAGCCATGAGCGCTTCGGTAGTAGTCTTAACCCTGGAGTGTATCAATGCTATTTTGAAAGCCCTGTAGGCAGGTTTAATTCATGTCACGAGAGTTGAATCACTCGATGGCCACTCATTTATAGTAAGAGCAGCTCTTGGTCTAATGGAGCAAGGTGAGCCACCTGAAAGGATTATACTAAATGAGGGCTGGCAAATAGATTCGACAAGGATTAATTTTCTAAAGAACTATATATATTTGTCCTTAGCTCTTGCAGTTTAATGCAAGCTAAACAGCCTCAGTCAGACATAGCTAATCATTTATCCGTATGCACAAAGTTGGCCTCAGGGTCTCGATCCGTAACTAGTTTTCGCAGCTGCTCTCCCCCGATCCAATAGCGCTTTGCCGACAGGCTCAGCATATCAAAATCGGAAAAATTATCACTCCAAGCAGATTGCACTCTTAATGTAATCTTGCTCGATGTAGCCCATTCATTTATCCGATTCACTTTCTCTGGACCATAACAATTCTGGCTTTTTAAAAGACCTGTATAGATATTTTCTTCTTTTTCAAATTCGGTGCCTATTACAATCACTGGTAGATCTGACACGCAGTAGCTAATAGCAAATGATGGGGAAGCCGTCACAATCATCACTTCGCAGCCATCTTCAATAGCTTTATCAATAGAAGCTAGAACTGAAGGGCGATACAGAAACTTAACTTTGTTTTTGAAATCTTTCAATGCCCCACTCAAATGCATATCGCTTAAGTCTTTTATTAGGTATCCGATAGCTTTGTTCTTGTGTTCCTGCTTGGAGTGATTATCACTAGCTACAATCATTCTAAACAGAAACCAAATCAACCCTAAAAATCGCCAAGGTCTTAATTTAAATAGCGCAGCCAGTAATATGATAGTAGTATCTTTCGAAGTTATTGTTCCATCAAAATCGTAAAGAGCTTGAATACTCAACCTAACATGCCCTTTTCTGAAGGATTGGTACTCCGTTTTGATATGGTAGTTTTTAAATAAGCCAGCACCTCTCCTAAAAATGCAAATGGATCATCCCAAAAGAAATCGTCTATTGAATCAGCTTTATCCTCACGAAGAATATGCCAAGCTGACTTAAACTCTAATTTAAGCAACTTACCAAGCACTACAAAAATATCTCCCAAGAGCCAGCGTGCCTTCCAATTTAAATTTACCGTACACGATTCATTATAAGCAATAGCTTGACTAGCACCCTCAGTTGCGCAGAGCCAAGCCAAGTAAGGGAATTGCACTCCTGATTCAATGGCTAAAGAAATTGAACCCCACATTCTTGGGTTTACCTCAATAAACCAAAATCTACCTGTTTCAGGGCACACTTTAAATTCACACATGGCCAGTCCATTCCAGCCTAGAGAATCAAATATAGTTTTTGTAGCAGCTTCAATACCTTCATGCACTGAAGCCTCTCTGAAAGTACTCGTACCCCCAGTCTCAATTTTGTCTCTAAGCCTTCTATGTGTAAAATGTGTTATGAATTCCCCTTTACTATACAAAACAGAGCAGCCATAACCTTCCCCCTTAACATACTCCTCAATCTGCGGATAACGACTCGGAATTAATTTATACTTTTCTATCAATTCTTTAACAATACTTTGAGAATGCTCGGGATTTTCTCCGTAAAAAACGCCTTTGCTACTATTACTCGTTAATAGTTTTATAGCTGTTTTTTCAACACTCCTATTTTTCAACACCTGAGAGACTAAATTTGGATCTGCGTACTGTATTCTGCTTGGTATAGAAACACCTAAATTTGAGACATAATCGTATGCATCAGACTTGTTATTTAACATCCGGCAATGAAATTCATCGGGAATCATTGCTACTAAACCGTCAGAAAATTTGTGCCTATGACGAGCTATTATCTCTGTTTCATTATGTGAAGGCAGTATGAGTTTTATTTCTCTAGATGAGCAGATGTTTAAAATATCAGAAATAAACATATTCTCATCTTCATAATGTGACGTATATTTTTTGAATCCGGAAGAAAACCTAGACAATTGGCTCATCCCAATACTGGAACTATCTGATACGAAGACCTGTAAATTGTGCTTTTTTAAATTCCTAAGAGCGCTATATGACGATCTTACCCAGCCATAAGTAAGTAAAACATCACTCATAGTAGTCACTAACAATAAAAGAATTTAGGTTTTCAGGAGGCCTTGGCAATGAATTGAGGCACTTGAAAATTAAATGAGTAGAACGAGTAAGTATCACAAGAATAGTTAGAGCAATTAATAACAGGTAATTCCACACTGAGTTGTTTCGAACATACCAACTCTCCAATTTGCCTTTGTAAGGCATTATCACATCGTCATACAATCGATCAGGTTCTGCATTTGCATGCATCATATCTTCTTCACTTCTAAAAACAATTGAGCCTATACCAGACAGCCCAGGCCTCACCTTTATGATATCGCTTTGGGCAGACTCAGGGAAAGCATCAAAGCAACGTTGCGTTTGTGGTCGAGGTCCAATAATGCTCATATCCCCTTTAAATATATTGATGAATTGAGGAAGCTCATTAATTTTTGTTTTACGGAGAAATCCCCCTATAGGTAGCACACGCGGATCATTTTTGACAGTGACAGTGCCTGTACCTATGTTAGGACTATCTTTAAGCATGGTAGCGAATTTATATAGCATAAAATGTTCACCTCTTCGCCCGACACGACTCTGTAGGAAGAAGATTTCTCCCTCTCCTGTGACTCGCAAAATAAATATTAGAGGCAACAAAAGAGGTGAAAATAAAACCAACGCCATACCCGAAAAGACAATATCAAAGAAACGCTGCATACTTACATTCTCCCATCTAAATTTTTTCCAGTCTCTTTATGGTCAAATTCAGGTATCATCTCATTAAATAGATTAACTATTGATGCCTTTTCCCAAACTTTTTGAGCGCGCAGGTCATGGATCACTTCTAAGAAATTATCCAGAATATTCGAACTGAAGTTAGCTTCGTTTTTGATAACCCCTAAATTCTGAAAGCGATCCATATCCAGAATTTCTTTGTCTGAGAAAAACTCTTCAAAATCTTTTTCACCTGAGGTATCTGATTTAAAGAAATAACAAGGCCAGCGCTTAGATGCTATCAATTCATCAGATCGGTCTCTTGCTTCTTGCTCAGTTGAGCAATGATAAGGTTCGTACCCAAGGTTATCGATGTACCGCTCTGCAATGTCAGAAAAAGTGGTTAAATGAAGCTCTTCACTTAACTTTGGGAAAAAGATATCTCTATTTGAGCCAAAGAGGCATGACATTAGACATAGTTCTCCAGATTCCTGAGGAGTTACAAAATAACGTCTAACGTCATTTGGTGCTGAAATAGGCTGTCGCTTGGCAAAACGTTGGTTAAACCCATGTAAAAGTGAACCATCCGAAAACGCGACATTGGCAAATCTAGCGGTCGATATTTCCATAGATTCGCTCTCACGCATCAGAAACATTTCCATGATACGCTTACTCGCACCCATCATATTAACCGGATTAGTCGCTTTATCGGTTGATACGCAAAAATACTTTTTGGCGCCCTGAGCTTTTGCCATTTGAACTGTCTTAATGGTATTAAGAATATTGACCTCAATAAGACGCATCAATGTGAAAGGGTCTTTTTCACTTCTAACATGCTTGAGTGCCGAAAGATTAAGTACATAATCATACCTCTCAATAGTATTCATCAGAGCTTTGTATTCATTACTCCCGCAATCAAGAGCGAAGGTACGAAAGTCACCATCAATGTAACCAAGAGTGCTCCGAATATCTCTTACAAGTTCCACCATATTGTTTTCACTTATATCAACGACATGAAGCGCAAGAGGATTCCTCTTAAATATTTCTCGAGTAACAGATTGTCCTATCGAACCCGCACCTCCAATTACCAAAAAACGGCTACTTGAAACAAGCTCATCTAACTCTTTGCGATGACTAGAAATATCTTGCTTAAACAAAGGGGCCGTTCGACCGATCATTTTTAATATATCCATGGTTGTAATTACTTATCCATTTTTTTTAAGGCTTCATCAGGAATGCTTGAGGGTATGTTTACAACTCGATCTTCTAACCAAAGAGAGTTCTTTAGACCGTCTGTTTGACAATCTTTGAACATTGGGAGATTTGACATTAGCGTCCAAATTGGACGAGTCATAACATTATTATCATTAGTCACTTTTAAGAATTCATCACGATCCTCTCTAGAATCTAAGACTATCGTATTGAGCCAGTGATTCGCACTATTACCCTCAATTGCCTTAATAAAATTAGCGTTTCGCTCGTCAAAAAAGTCATCCCATTTATTGGCTAATTGCGTTTTTAACAACAAAAAATCATCTAGTCGCTCCATTTGAGCACAACCTAAGGCTGCATTCAGATTAGGCATACGATAGTTATAACCAATCTCATCATGGAAAAATTCATATGGATGCGAAACCTTTGCAGTAGTCGTGATGTGCTTCGCTCGCTTAGCTAGCTCAGAGTTATCAGTAATAATCATTCCTCCGCCACCTGTCGTAATAACTTTGTTACCATTAAAACTAAGTGAAGCCATAGAAGCAAAAGTACCTGTATGACGGCTGCCTACAAAACTACCCAAAGACTCAGCAGCATCCTCTATCAAAGGGATATCCCAATCAGCACATATCTCAGCAATCTCAGCTATTCGACAGGGAAATCCAAAAGTATGCATAGGGATACAAGCAGATATTTTTTTTCCTGAGGTTTTATTAAACGTTCCACTGGCCCTTTTCTGAGCGTTTTCTTCTAGGAAACGTCTCAACGCAGTTGGGCTAAGCCCCATCGTATCAATATCTACATCTATAAAAAGTGGATTGGCACCTGCGTAACTAATGGCATTACATGTAGCGATAAAGGTAAGAGCCTGAGATATAACCTCGTCTCCAGATTTGACTCCGGCAAGTTTAATTGCCACATGAAGAGCAGCAGTTCCGTTAACAGTCGCTACTGCGTACTTAGACCCCGTGAATTCAGCTACACTTTCTTCAAACTCAATTATCTTTTCTCCTACAGAAGAGACAAAATTAGAATCGATACAATCAATTAAATATTGTCGTTCGTTACCTTCAAATACAGGCCGATGAAGAGGAATAAAATCATCTCCAAAAATGAGTTTTGCTTTCTCCACAAAAGACTGATGAAATTGTTTATTCATAGAACCCGTAATCCTTAACTTTAATTGATATTAACATGCCAAGATATTTACCTTTGACCAGAATCGATAACTTCGTTGAACACTTTTTCAAAGGAATCAACTCCGACCTTAACTGAAAGATGTTCATCATAGAATCTCTCAGCATTTTCCCCAAGTTTTTGAATATCAGTTGAATCTAGTAACATCAAACTCTTAGCTGCTTCTGATAGCGCAACTGAATCTTCAGGTTCAAAACAAACACCACAATCAGCTCTTAATATAAGATTCGAGGCATCACCACTAACCCCCATAATAATTGGCTTTCCTACAGCCATATAAGCTTGAGTCTTGCCAGGAATGGTGATTTCAAAAATAGGATCAAAATTTAAATGGATTAGCAGCGCATCAGCCAAGCCCAAAAAGCTTCCAACTTTTTCCATACCAACTGGAGGAAGAAAGTGTACATTATCAAGTTTCAACTCTTTTGCCCGTCTCTTTAGATCATCAAGCTTAAGCCCTTGCCCTAAAACTAAAAAGCGAATGTTCGGAACATTTTCTTTAAGTAAAAGTGCTGCATCAAGAACTACATTTAACCCTTGCGCTTGACCGACATTTCCGGCAAATAAAACCTTAAAGCCTTCTATACTTTCAAATTCTTTAGACGTCTCAATAGTCGTAGTTCTAAGAACTTTCTCATCTGCCCAATTATAGATGATCTCAATCTTGTTCTCAGGAACACCTCTATCAATCAATAAATCTTTAAACCCCGGTGATAACACTACAATTTTCGTTACACCTGAATAAATTAAATTGCAGATCTTAGATATAAATCCTAACAAGCGTGAATTACTTATCATAGCGGTAGCCTTTAATGTATCTGGCCACATATCTTGGATATCTAAAACAACTGGTACTCGCCGAAATAACTTTATAATTAATGCTGAAATACCAACTGTCAATGGTGGGTGGTAAGCATAAATAACATCAACTCGTTTCGAGAAGAAAAGACCATATATAAATGATGAAAAAGCAAAACTTAAATAATTAAAAACTCTACCTAGTTTACTTTTGTTGTGGCTAGGGAAGAGTGGAACCCTAGTCACTGATACACCATCAATGACTTCTTTTTGAATGAATTTTACTCGATAGCCATCATATAAATTTCCTCCAGGGTAATTTGGAAACCCCGTTATCACTTCAACCTCAAAACCACGTGATACCAATTCTTTTGCAAAAAGTATGCCCTTAAAAGTAGGTTCCGGGTCAAACCACTGAGTAATAAGTAATATTCGTCTTGGCAAAGTGCTATTAACTTTTTAAAAATGGAAGAGCAACTTAATATTTTTTCCAAACGGTCCGATTAACATAGTCAACGTAGCTATGTATGATTCTAACCACCTTTTCAGAAACATTTGGCATACTATAGTCCTGTACTTGGTTTATTAGTCTCGCGTCAAAAGATTGATTTTCTAGTATTTTAAGTCCCTGCATAACGCGTTCAGACTCTAAGCCAACCATCATGACGGCAGCTTCCTCCATCCCCTCTGGTCGTTCGTGTACTTCTCGAATATTCAAAGCGGGAAAATTCATTATTGACGACTCCTCATTAATAGTGCCACTATCTGAAAGTGTTGCCTTAGCCATTAACTGAAGCATATTGTAGTCAGCAAATCCAAGAGGCTTTAAAAGCCTTATCTTATGGTTAAACGTCGAATCAAAAGCGTCTATTTTCTTTTGGGTTCGCGGGTGCGTGGACACAATAATTGGTAAATCATAAGCAATGGCAATACTATTGAGTGTATCAACAAGGTTACCGAAATTCAGATCAGAATCTATATTTTCCTCACGGTGAGCGCTAACTAGAAAATACTGACCTGACTTCAAATCAAGTTTGGATAGAATATTAGAAGAGTCGATTTTCTTTCGATAATGAGTAAGCACTTCAAACATCGGGCTACCGGTTTTTATGACCATATCCGGAGATAAGCCCTCATGCAGCAAATACTCTCGTGCGATAGAGCTGTAAGTTAGGTTTATATCTGCAGTATGGTCCACAATCTTTCTATTTATCTCTTCAGGAACACGCATATCAAAACAACGATTACCAGCCTCCATGTGAAAAATTGGGATTTTGCGCCTTTTCGCTGGTATTACGGCCATGCAACTATTCGTATCGCCGAGCACAAGCATTGCATCAGGAGTTTCGTCAGCAAGTATTTTGTCTACTGCAATCACGACTTTCCCTATAGTCTCTGCACCGCTTTTTCCAGCTGCATTTAAAAAATGGTCAGGCTTACGGAGCTTTAGATCGTCAAAGAAAATTTGATTTAATTCATAATCATAATTTTGTCCTGTATGCACAATGAGGTGGTCACAGTAATTATCAAGTACAGTCATAACCCGTGAAAGCCTGATAATTTCTGGCCTAGTACCAACCACTGTCATTATTTTTAATTTTTTCATATCAAACTGTACTCGAAATTGTGTCCGGTTTGTCTTTGTCAAAAATCTCATTAGCCCAAAGCATTACTATCAATTCCTCATCTCCGACATTAGTAATATCGTGCGACCATCCAGGAATAGTTTCAACTATTTTTGGGGTACCTGCAGAAATATCGATTTCGAAGACTTCGCCTGTAATAATATGTCTAAACCCAAAACGAGCTGTGCCTCTTATAACGAGGAATTTTTCAGTTTTAGTATGATGATAGTGGCCGCCTCTTGTAACACCCGGAAGAGCAGTAAAATAAGAGAACTGACCCGAATCTTTTGTCTTTAACATTTCGACAAATTCTCCTCTTGCATCCTTATGCGATGGAATTTGATACTGGAATTTATCTTTAGGTAAATAACTTACATACGTTGAATACAAAGCTCTCGTTAAATCTTTTCCAACTCGCTCTAATGTTAAATCATTTCGACAATTTTCAAAATTTTTAATCTGAAAAGCAAGATCTGCAAGAGTTGTATGATATTCTGGCATTACTGACTTTCTCAACACCCCTTTCGATCTATCTAGACTAAGACAACCAACAAAACTCGTAATTACGTCGTCTATGTATACTAAAGTTAACTCCCTCGATGGATCGTTAACGGTTATAGAAAGATCATTAGCAATATTGTGACAGAAGGTAGCAACAACCGAGTTATAGTTAGGTTTACACCACTTCCCGAACACGCCTGGCAGGCGATAAATTATAACTGAGCTGCCGGTATCTTTCGCAAATGACTCGACACAACCCTCAGCAGCCAGCTTGCTTTTACCATAAGCATTATCTAGGCTAGCTTGTGCAGAGGAACTTAATATAAGTTGAACTGGTTTTTTTTGCTCTCTTAGAAAATCACATAACCGTTGAGTTAGACCTACATTCGCCATTTGGAAATCTTCTTCATTAGCAGGCCTATTTTCCCCTGCTAAATGGACAATAGTATCTATATTCAATAGATTATTTTTCAGCACCTCGTCCGAGTCGCCACGAACAAATGTCCTAACCGAAAACTGAGGAAATTCATGAAGACGTGTTACTAGATTTTTCCCTATAAACCCATCTGAACCTGTTACAAGAATATTCACAGCTTATTCCTTCTCAAAATATTTTGAATTCACAGCGTCTTTGATGAAATCCAATTTAATTAACAATTTTTGCATACCGGCAACATCAAGCTGAGTCGTGTTGTGCGAGTTATAATCCACTGCATTTGAAATTTTGACCTCCCCTGCCTCAACAAACTTACTGTAATTCAAATCTCTAAGATCAGGAGGAATACAGTAATAATCGCCTAAATCTTTAGCGGCAACCATTTCTTCTCTACTGAGTAAAACCTCAAATAGCTTCTCACCATGTCTAGTGCCTATGGTATTAATTTGATGATCTGGTTTTTCCAATAATGCGATTAGAGCTTGAGCGAGGATGTCAATAGTCGCGGCTGGAGCTTTTTGGACGAAAATCTCACCAGGATTTCCATTTTTAAAGGCGTACATTACTAAATCGACTGCGTCGCCCAATGTCATCATAAAGCGAGTCATTTCTGGATCGGTAATGGAAATAGGATTGCCTGAATTGATTTGTTCTAAAAATAATGGAATAACCGAACCACGGGAAGCCATAACGTTGCCGTATCGAGTAACATTAATAATAGTATCGCCAGCGCTGCGTGACTTGGCTACAGCTACTTTTTCCATCATCGCTTTGCTTATGCCCATAGCATTAATTGGATAGACTGCTTTATCAGTGCTAAGAACGATGACATGTTTCACTTTACACTGTATCGCAGCCTCAAGAATATTTTCAGTTCCAAGAATATTGGTCTTGACTGCTTCAAGTGGGTGAAACTCGCATGCTGGAACCTGCTTCAAAGCAGCAGCATGAAAAATGTAATCGACACCTCGAATCACATTATGAACAGATTGGAAGTCTCGCACGTCACCAATATAAAATTTTAGTTTAGTCGAACTATAAAGCTTCCTCATATCATCCTGCTTTTTTTCATCACGACTAAATATTCGTATTTCTTTAACACCGGAGTCAAGGAATCGAGATAGTACGGCGTTCCCAAATGAGCCAGTACCGCCAGTAATTAACAAAGTTTTTTCTTTTAAAAGCATAATTAAACTTTTATTTAAATCATCTAATAGTCTTTGAGAATAGATTCAAAACACATTACCCAAATGGATTGTTGCAGTATCTATTGCATTGCATCCTTAATACTTTGTCGCATCCCATCGACTAAAGAAAACTCTGGAGCATAACCAAGTAATAGTTTACTTTTTTCTATAGAACAGGCGATAGTTTTATTCATCTCAGATAAGACATGTATTTTCTGCTGGTATAAACCTATAGACTGAAGACAGAAGTCTGCAAAATAAGCAATATCGCCTACGACTGACGGGAGGCGCAAATTTTTTTCAATGCAGGGTCTTCCCATTTCATTAGACAAAATATTCTTAATAGTATCTACAATTAAGTTCATAGAATATGGTTCTTCATCAGCTATCCAAAAGATTTTATTGTTTGCTATATCTTTTTTTATAGCCAATAGAAGACCCTGACAAAGGTTATCTGTGTATACCATCGACCTTCTCTGAGTTCCATCACCCAAAATAGGAAATTTTCCCGCTGCCACCATTTCGAAGAATAATTTTTGCCGAGGAGGCTGAAATGGACCATAGAACCAGGGTGCCCTGATTATAACAATGGGAGGAGAGGTATTCATCTCCATTAATTCACGAAGATAGCATTCCAAATTAAATTTTGACTTACCGTATCCCATATATGGAGAATAAGGAGATTCTTCAGTAAAGAGATGCTCATTGATGGGATTGCAACCAACTGGAGAGTTTGAAGACATTACAACTATTTTAGACACACCAGCCTCAAGTCCTGCTTTTACCAACTTTTTTGATCCCTCAAAATTAACTAAATCAAAGTCTCTGCTGAATAATGCGGGATGAATTAGGCCCGCTAAGTGAACAACGATAGCATCTTCAGCGTCAGAAAATAAAAGATCCAAGCCCTCGCCCGTGACCAGGTCACCAACAATCCAATCTATCCCGCCAAACATTGACTTAATGCCGTCTATCTTTTCTTCCTTTAGACACAAACACCTAATAAGATCATTTTCCTTGATATTTATAGCGTAACTGTCACTACGATCTTCAATTAAATGTGATAAAAAGTTCTGCCCTAACCAACCGCTCGCTCCAGTTATTATGTATTTAGTCATTAAGTATGCCTCTCACAAAATTTTGTTGCTAAGTAACTTGCCAAAGCCATAACCGTTCCCTGAGGATTTACACCTAAAGCGGTTGGAATGATAGATGCATCAGCGACGTAGACGCTTTTTGTCCCATTCAACTTGCCAGTCAAATCAACGCAGGATTTTTTATCAGTACCGATGGGGCATGTCCCCATCATATGGATTGTCATTAAAGACGCCTTCCCTGGCTCTATCGCTTCGGGCAAATCATTGACATCTTTTACTGATTTTAAGCTAGAAAACCCCTTTATACTTGGAAACACCTCTATGGCCCCAGCTGCAAAAAGCAATTCGCATAATCGTTTTAAGGCCAATGATAGAGTTCTCATGCCTTTTTTCCCCACATCAAACGTTACAATAGGCTCCTTCGTTAAAGGCAGAGAAATAACTCGCCCCGTGCCCTCTAAAATAGAAGCATAATAAGTTGCATGATAATGCCAATTTTGAGCAAGCACTAATGGGTTAACTCCATTATCCGAAAGACCTGCTGCTAAAAATGGTAAATTACTTATAGCACCACCAATACTAAAATCTGGAGAGAACTCCTTAACCTGGTGCACTGGTATGCCTGCACCAGGACCATTAACCTTCTCGTCAAATCTCGCTGTAGCCTTTATTGATGTATGAAGCTTAAGATTTCGGCCCACAAATCTAGGGCCAATTTTAGATTTCTTTATCAGCTGTGGTGTACCAACTGTACCGCATGAAATAAAGATAGCATCAAAGGTTTTTTCAAACTTTTCTTTACTGTTATTATTACTAAATCGAACTTTAACCCCACCACTCTCTATTTCTCGAATTCGATCGACACACGTATCAATAAAAACAGTAAGTCTATTATCATCAATTCGGGGCAAAACTGCTTCAGTCATTGATTGCCGGACTCCTGAGAAAATACCTTTGTCAACATCGCTTTCGTATTTGAACCATCTTGGAGCTTCGACACAATCCCAGCCCAAAACCGCTGCGCCCTTACTTAATTTTTGAGACGCAGCAGGAGGTGCGAATGGCATTGGCCCAACATTTAAGACATTTTCTGCCTCTTGAAAATGTCTTTCGAGAACAGATTCGTCAGCAAATTCGATACCAAGGTTAAGCTTCCAATTCTTAAGCACGAGCTTTGGCGTTCTGTGATATAGACCAGCATTAACCTCACTACCACCTCCAAAACAACATCCCTCTACATAATTAACATTTGCTTTGCCCAAGGCTACAGTAACTCCCTTATCTGTATATTTAGCGTCCATTTCGGCAACGCTGTAAGGTGCCGGACCATCTTTTTGACTTAAGTATGGCCCCCTTTCAAACAATGAAACAGTAAAGCCATGATCGGTAAGAACTTTTGCAACGGTCATTCCCCCGGGGCCAGAGCCAATAATCGCGATATTCATTTAAATTTGTCCTGATGATTCTATCTTTTCGAGTTGTTCCATTAGATATAAGGTAGTGAATTTTTCGATAAATAATCGATAACTCTCTATAAATTTATTATCAGAATTCATCAACCAATCTAATATTTCTGCTCTTTTTTCAATGGACCTAAACCCAACACTACGAAATCTCAGTGAACAATATATTCGAGTTATACAAGAGAAAATCCTTACGGAAAAACCCAAAAGAAAGGGCAACTCTTTTAACTTACTAGCCATGCTTAACTCTAATCCTGCTATAATGTCAGGAGTGATTTTACTCCCACTGAAATCTCTCAACCACCTCTCAATTATTGCAATAGAAAGTATACGTATCCAATTATTTTTATATTCTGTCTGGTAAATACTCATACAAAAATAGCTAAGAACACCAAAGAAATTATGATTAATATACTGCTAACGCTATTCTTTTCTTTCAAAGCGAAGCTAATTGGATCCTCAGAAATTACATTTCTACCTGCAAGCAACCAAATATTAGAAATCCAATAGGCCAAAGCAATGGCGGTAATCCAAAGAAATTCTGGTGAACGGTACTGATCTACTAACATCGAGTCAGAAATATATAATAAAAATACTAATACACTTATGAGACCTGATGAGACCCCTAAAACCATAAGTGGAGTTAAATCGGCAACCACATAACCTCTGCCATGCGAAATAAGATCCCTTCTGTCCATCGAAGCTATCTTGTCTAAATCTACATCAATGAATCTCTTAAGGGCGCCAAGACTCAAAAAAATAAAGAACGAGAACATCAAGATCCAGTTAGACAGACTTACATCTATAGCTGTGCCTCCAGCGACAAACCTAAAGCAGTAAAGAGAAGCCAATGCAAATACATCAACTAGTACTAATTTTTTGAGCATGAAAGAATACGAGATAGTGACTAAATAATAAGCAACCATCACTTTAAATAATATCAAGTTAAGTGAAAGGGCAGCAGTGAAACCGATAATCAATAGAGCTATTGCCAGAAGCGCGCCATATAAAATATTCAACTCCCCCGATGCAAACGGTCTAAACTTTTTATATCGGTGTTGACGATCACTATCTATATCAACTAAATCATTCAATAAATATACACTTGAAGCACAGCTAGAAAATGCCAAAAACGCAATCACACTAGAAATAACTTGATCGAAAGATGTGTAAGATTGAGAAAGCACCAGGGGTACGAATATTAAGAGATTTTTAATCCACTGCTTGACCCGCATTGCATTAAACAATACCTTTAAACTGTGTCTATAAGGAACTTCGCTTAAGGAAAATTTTAAATTCAAATTTTCTGGACTGTGGCTTTTTAATTTTCTTACAACTTCGGAGCTTGTATTCACTGCAATGGCCGTCCTACAAACTGACCATACATGAAGATCCTTCAGTGAATCACCAGCATAATCAAAACTACGAGAACCATAATTCTTAACCAAAAAATCAGCCTTATTCTTGCCTGTAAGGTTTATTTCATCAGTTCCAAAAACATCGTCAAAAAGTTCTAACTTTTCAGCTACCTCATTAGCTATAGATTGATGAGCACCTGTAGCCAGTACGATTTTCCGTCCCTTCTTTTTTTCCGATCTCAAAAAATCTACAAAAACTGAATTAAACGGCATAAATTTGATATTTAACTTAACTTTTTCAGCTATTTTCTTTTTAAAATAGACCCTTCCAGCTAACACCCAGAGAGGCAAACAAAACAAATATAGTGGATTTTTGATGAGTAACTTGACCATCGACTCCAGTAGGGTATCCGTTTTAACAAGCGTGCCATCGAGATCAACAATTAAAGGCGTATTTATATCAAGGGAATCCAATCTACTACTCCTTAGATAGTAAATATATACCGAATAGAACAACTACAATGCCAATGTACCGTATTGAAGTAAGTCTTTCATTGAAAAGTATGAAACTGGCCACAGGTAAAAGACTGAAGCTGATGCCTGCAAGGACAGGATAAGCCGCTGCTACCTCTAGGGTTTTAAGCGCTTTTGTAAACAATATTACGTTTAGACCATAAAACATTAAGCCCGACATAAACCAAATGTTAAAAGGTATAAAATTCCAAATAGTCACGCCAATTACATTACTTGATTTCTTCAATAACAAATTACCGATGGTAGAATTTAAACCTGCTAAAACCACGTATATCCAAGCTTTATGAATCAAATAATCCATTTTACAACTCCTAAAATACCTTGCTTAACTGGACTTCGATGAGGACTTTTGCTGCCCAGATTCTCGTTTAAGACATTTCTATTTTGAAGATACCAGTCATAAGCTTGCTTAAACATTTCTGTATTAGAATAAATAGGCGTCCAACCTAATTCTGATTTCGCTTTACTAATATCGAAGTACATAGATCGTCCATACATCAGCGAATGATAAGGCCCCAAAGGACTCAAACCTAGTTTACTAGTAATATTCATTCCAAATGTAGCAATCCCCATGGGCACACTAACCACTTTCGAACCAGTGCTAGCATGCTCACATAGACTTTCCAGCACCCCTCGCATAGAACCGAATTCCTCTGCGCCACAATTGAAAGTTGAGGAACCAGCCAACTCACCGGCCAAGATACATGCATCTGCTAAATCATCACTATGAACAAACTGATAAATGTTAGAACCATCACCCAAGACAGGGACATTTCTTCCTTCTCTAATCCATTCAAATAAAACCTGAAATATTCCTAATCGACCATGTCCAATTATGGTTCGAGGTCTGACTATAGTTATATCTAATCCCGCCTTTATGTATTCATTACAAAGTAATTCTCCTTCATACTTAGCTGCTCCATAGGCCTCTCCAGGAGTTGGTACAACAGATTCGTCTACAGGGTTGTTTGCTGGCACGCCAAATACAGCAGAAGATGAAGTATAGACAATTTTTTTTACTCCACAGGCAAGCGCAGCCTCCAACATATTTTTAGTTCCATCGATGTTAACTCTATTAAATTCCGAAATATTTTTTGCGAGTGGAACTTCAGCAATATTATGATAAATAACGTCAACACCTGCACAGGCTCTTTTTATAGCATCATAATCGCATACATCACCCCTTATACACTCCACAGAACCAAGATCCTCTTGATTCTCCGATATATCGAAGATTCGACAGATAACTCCAGAAGCCTGAAGTCTTTGAACGAGAGCAGAACCAAAAAATCCAAGTCCTCCGGTAATTAAAGCTTTATTTTGAATTGTGTTTTTCATACAGTCTCTCTGGTGATGAGATTATAATACCTATATAAGTGACATTCACTGGATTCGATACAAAGCCCATGTGTCACTTTTCACTATTACTTCCAAATTCAAATAGTGCGAAGCCTCGGTCAACACATAACTGAACTTTGGCTCTCCATTCTTAATACTCAAATAGTCATTCTCAGACAGCTTGAGCCAATTCCGACGAATAATGTCAATGTTTAATCCACTTGATTGCGTAGGTATTTCTGAATATTCGATGTTGAGATTTATCATTCTATTCAAGAACGCACCGTAAACTTGTTTTGCTCCCAGCATGAAATTTCCATCATCATGTTCTTGGAAATATACGTCATACTGAGGCAGAAATTCTCTAAAACAGTTAAAGTAAGGCGGTGTAATAATCCCCGCGCCTGATGGAAGACTCGCTTGAATCTCACCAATAATGTGCTGGCGCTCATTAAGATCATCAAATAGATCAAAGAATTCAATGTCAACCATGCTGCGAAGCTTATCGTTTGATAAATTCTTATATAACTCAGACGCTGTGCTATTGGACACGTCCGGACGGCTGCGATAGATAGGGCCTGTTTTACAATCAAAAAGAAACTGCTCGTTGACTCTGTCATAGCTATATCCGGCATTAAGAAGAGCTTTATAATACGATGTCCTCCCCTCAACTTTATAGTTTTTCTCGATATTTGTGTTTAAAACCAAATGAGCATAGTTATAAGGATTTTTATAATCAACGAACAATACTGCTATTAAGCTAAAGATTAAAATAGAAATATATATTAGTGAATTAACAGCGATCATCTTGCTTGTTAATGACTTCCAAATTCCACCAAGCTTCACAAGCGAATCCATATAAAATAAGATAAGTGAAAACCAAATAAAAACAGCAGGAAGCCCAGCATATTTAACTACCCTACATCCAACTTGCGAATTAATTATCTTTTCCATAATAAATTCAAAGACACCAAATTTTGCATATAGAAGTTCAATTAAGGCAACAAAAAAAAAGAATAGAAAGGGTAAGACTATCAGTGGAATCAATCTTAGAAGGCTACGATAGTTTACAATTTTCTTACCGTGAAATACCAATAAACCGATAGGGCTTAAACAGAAGGCCAGTTTTAGCAGAAGTAAGTTTGGATGCACAAGAAGTTGGTATACTGCCGAGAAGTCGTCTATTTCATCACGGTAAAGAGCTGCTATATAATCTGCACTGGCAATGGATAAGTAAGAAGAATCTCTAAAAATCTCAGACAATGAAACTAGCTTCATTAAAATCGGAACGATTCCTAAAAAACAAATAACGACTATCGCTAAAAGAGACCTGATCTTAAGTCTCTCTTTCAAAATAATTATCAAATAAATAGGCGTCATGAGCACAATGAGAGTTAATGCGATACCGTTAGTCGGATGTGCGATCGAACCAGCTGCAATGGCTAAAGCTGCACTAATATATTTTCCCTTGATAATACAAAAGCTACAAATCAAAAAAGCTAGAGATAAAAATGTGCGACTTGACAGAGAAGGATGCAGAAAATCAACACCGAAGCCTAGTTCTCTCATTCCGTCAACAAATGGAAAGCCTAACATTTGTACAACACCAACCATCACAAGAAATGCAAGTGATAACTTAGTAAGATATGGTTGTTGTGTTGGATTTCCTGAAAATTTAACTAGCATGACGAATATGCCCGCGCATATCATGAAAACAACTAGACTTCCCATCGCATAAAGGCCGGGAGTCACCATTAAAAACTTCAGTAAATAATATAAAGGAGTTGCAATTAATCCATTACTAACATGTCCGAGCCCGCAGTCAAGGCATTCATTGAACGACATAAATGCTGCTAAGTCATGCGTTCGTTGAGGCGGCCAGGGGAATGAGGCGGTGAAAGCTGCAGCTAGTAAAACACCAACTAATGTATATAATCTTGCTTCAAAAAAAAATTTCATGCGATATATTTGCTCAAATTGTGATCATCGATTACTTAACGACATAACCCCATTACGATTTAAAGATTTTGATCGCTTCGTTTTGCTATCAAGTTGTTTTAAGAAATGGCAATAAAAATAAAGTACCCAAAAACAAATATCAATAATCGCTAAGGCTCCAAATAAGCTCGATAAATAGAAGCCTATATAGAGAAAGCATAAGATATTGCTCTCACGTGAGACATATCTCAAAGCCCAAACAAGAAGTCTAAACTGGTGGAATATTAGCAACAAACCAATTGGGATACCGAAATGAAATATGAAATTTAAAGGTGATATATGGAAGTAATAATGTTGGTAATAATTTCCTGCTAAATCTTTAATCGAAAAAGAGTATCCGGCTAGTTGACCAAACAGCAAGACTGACAAAGAATGACTTTGATCTATAAAATAAGCATAAATTTCTTCTGTTCTTCCACCTGTTGCGATATAAAACAGGTGTCTAGCTTTATCCATGTCATCTATATCAAACCCCAATATAAGATCTATAAGACCTTGAAATCTCGTCAGAAGTCCTACCCGATAGCTAAAATATACCAACAGCGAAAATGTGAGAAGTCCTATAATTATTCCTTTAAAAGAAAAACGTCCAGCAAAGATTCGGGGTCCAAACAACTGGGTGACGTATATCAAAAAACTAGAACGCTTGCCTGTGAGGATAATAGTCAAAAATAGAATTAAGGAATAAAGCTTTGATGATCGCATGGCCAAAAAAATAGCCACTAAGATATAGGTTTGTAAGCCTAACCCAAAATATTTTATGAACCCTAGCTGATACGCAGTAAAATAAATTATACAAATCGCTAAGGTTAACCAAATAACAAATTTTAAAAAAGTTTCATTGAATTTAAGTTTTGCTAGGCCAGACCTGGCTAACTGCC
This sequence comes from uncultured SAR86 cluster bacterium, assembly GCA_902553315.1. Lineage (GTDB taxonomy): Bacteria > Pseudomonadota > Gammaproteobacteria > Magnimaribacterales > AG-339-G14 > AG-339-G14. The sequence goes on along the minus strand of CACDKN010000002.1, from coordinate 22,333 downwards.
ATCCCGCAATATACCCTAAAATAATGAAGCTGTAGAAGTAAGTATGCCCAACAAAATTTATAGAAAAGCCATTGATGAATGCTCCTAAAAAGAACTTTATGGCAAGGGCCGCGGTTAAGAAGAGCAACCCAAGATTGTTCGGTATCTTAGAAAATAAAAAAATACTATAAATTACAAGTAGGACTTTAATTAAAAACGCCGCCCGGTAAACAGGAGATAGTCTCTCTGTATCGTTTAAAAATATATCTAAACCAAAGACGCCATCTAAAACAACTATGGATGCTGATACATATAACAGCAACTCTATACACCTAAAGTAATATTTGTGTATGTCCTCCAGAGAACTTACTCTCATGTAAATTTAAGTCAAAAAGTCTTTGTTAAGGTCAATAACATTTACTTCTGGGAACCCAGAAGAGCTATTACACGCGACTCCGATTTTTTCAATCATCTCAAAAGGCGCATGTTCCTGATCAAAGGTAAAACTCCAGTAAGAATCGTCAATAAAGTCGAAATTCTCCCAATAGTATCTCCCATCTTTAGTTTTTAAAGCTAAAAAAGGCTGAGGCCCAAAAAGCTTCCCCTGGGCGCGAACATCCAGTCTCCACTTATCATTTCTTATCTTGATAAGATCAGACGACAGCCCGCATGATGTTCTTTCAATACCCAAGCACTTCCTAAAACCATCTGCGGCTTCTTCAAAAGAAAAGGAGATATCATCAAAATTCTCTGAAGCGTACCGAATATATCCCATCACCTTTTCGATCTCCGGCCCCATATTGCGAAAGTCGTGATTAGTGAATGACAACAGCACATTATTCCCAGTGCGAGCTTCCAAAAATGCGTCATTCACATCCTCTTGAGAAATTTCACGCAGGCGAGCATGCATATTAAGACACCTTGCAATCCAGCGCCGCATGTTGCCAGTCTTTTGATAGTCATCGTAATCTGGGTGATATGGTATCCATGACTTAGTAGCTTTTTCCCAGTTTCCATACCGTCCTCTAGCAAGGTCTGGTTGGTCTATAGCACCAGCACTATTTGATTGATTCGCATAGTCAAATGGTATCCACTGCTCAAGAAACCAATTAGAATCTGGTCTTTCCGTATGTAATCCAGGTCTGTAACATGAAGGAAACCATCCACGATCAATTATCTTTTTAGCTAGTATTTCTGACACATTACTAGAATTGAGATAAGTGGTACCACCATTATGGAAGTGGCCAGAAATTGGTAAAGGGTGGTAGTGCCATTGGATACTTCCAAGTGACGGGTCATCACAAGTATGTTTTTGATAAAAATCAAAAACTTTATGGTCCCCTACATCTCTCCTCCTTGGATTATCTCCAGAAAAACCTACATGGTCTAGACAAAACCAGTTGTATCTCCATCCACCACCGTCAGAGTCTACTAGCTGCCTAACGAATTTTTCGGAGGTAATTTCATTGAGCATGGTCTTAATTTGAGCCCAGTTCTCATTAAAAACCGTTCGCGATATATCGAAAGTATTAGCCACAGCTTCAGTAACACCCCCTAAATCAAGTTCGCCATTCCTAATAGCTTTCAAATTTTCCTCTGTAGGCTTTAAGTCAATCCCATAAATATTTTTTAGCCTTTTGAAGTTAGCGTCCAAGCCTTCATAGAGAGGACCTTCAGTATCAATGCAATGAACTATGTAAACGTGCCCCAATTATAACTCCTTATCTTTCATAATAATCTCAGCAGCCAATAAGTCCTGAGGATCATCGATATCCAATGAAACTGATTTATCCATGACATATCCTATAGTATTCTCATCGACCAATTGTCGAGTATGCTTCAAAAGATCAGATCTACCAATATAGATAGCTCCATTTAATTCATAAAAATTTGTCAGCGCTTGCCTCGGTAGCGACAAATTTTCCCATCCCAAGAGAGGAGATATGGCGTTGCTAGAACTATCTAAACTAAAAATGTGATTAGGTTTAGATTTGCTCTCGGAGATGCTGACCAAACTCTGAGAGACAGAATTTTTGAGGAGTTCAAAGCTTTCTTGAATATGAAGCCCTCTCCTAAGTGGTGATGTAGGCTGAAGTAGCACATACCAGGTATAATCTGAGTACAAAGCTAATGCATGTAAGACCACATCAACACTTGATGCATCATCAGTTGATAATCGGTCCGGTCTTATAATGTTGATAGTAGCCCCCGCCTTTTCAGCAAGAGATATTATCTTTTTGCTATCGGAGGATATCGCGACATCATCAATAAATGCTGACTGAGTTGCAGCCTCGACAGTCCAACTCAATAGAGGTCTGCCACAAAGATCGACAATGTTTTTGTCTTTAATACCCTTTGATCCTAATCTAGCTGGGACAATTGCAAGAACCTTCCCTCCTTGAAACATATTTATTTCCCATTAACGCTAATTAAATCACTTTCTCTCCCCACATCACTCCACTCCTCATAAAGGTAGTAAGCTATCACTCTATGACCCGAGTTAACCGCATCTAAAAAAAGATCCGGCATATTTTTTCTCTTTCCATACTCAAGCATACTTAAAGCTTCAACACTTAAGACATAAATCCCAGCATTAATGTTACTGAGAGTAACTGGCTTTTCTGAAAATCCAGTTATCTCGTTTCCAGATATGTTTACGGTACCAAATTCATTAACTATCCTGTGCTGTCTAACTGACATAGTTGCAAAAGCGCTTTGCTTCATATGACATCGAACTAAATCTTGATAGTCAACTTGGCTCACAAGATCACCATTAGTCACTATTATGGAAGAATAATTTCTATTCGTTAAATCCAATAGTGATAATCCTCCAACCGTGCCCAAAGGAGATTTTTCTACAACATATTCTATAGATACTCCAAAATCTGAACCATCGCCAAGATAATCCATAATAATCTCGGGCAGATGATGCAAAATTAGAGCAAACTTATAAAACCCTGCCGATTTGGCTTGCTCAATAATGCGCTGAATAATTGGCTTTCCTCTCACCTCAACCATAGGCTTCGGAATTGTATCTGTATAAGGCTTCAACCGAGAACCAAAGCCTCCTGCCATTATAACGAAGAGACTTTTTTCAGTATTGGTTGCAAGATTTAACTCAGAATAATAAAGTCCCACCAAGCATCCGTTATTCGAGACTATTGGTAAGTGTCTGTATTGATGTTTGACTAGCAATCTCTCAAGATCTGCATCAGAAGATTCAGCATCTGCTTTAAAAGGACTGTTATTCATAATCTGAGTGCAGTCATCTGAAATGTTTACACCACTTAGAATCCCCCTTCTTATGTCGCCGTCAGTTATTGTCCCCCTTAACTCAAATGAATTATTTAACGCTGCGACTACAAGACAAATCTTAGAATCAGAAGCCTCAATAACTTTTATCGCTTCAGATACAGTTGCCTCGCCGGTAAGGCAAGAGGCGGTCCAGTTGTGATCAAGCGGCATATTTATATTCCTTTATTTCAATTACTTAAAAATCGGGCATCATTTTTTACATCCTCTCGAACTGTCAAACCTGCCCCCACAATTGAGCGAGAACCAATGCTTATTGTTGGAATTATACACGCCTGGGCGCCAATAAAAGCTCCATTCCCGACGACCACTCCGCCGCATAAAACAGCCCCTGGAGCAATATGAACATGCTTTCCAATCACACAGTCATGATCAACACTGGCTCTAGAATTTATGATTACATTAGGGTTGATTATGCAATTAGGCTGAATAATAGTTCCAGCCATTATTTGTGCGCCTTCGCCTAAAATTACATCATCTGCAAGATATGCTGAAGGGTGAATCAGCGTTGCAAATTTAAAACCTGCCGAGCAATATTTATCAAAAACTATACTTCTGCTTGCAGAACCAGGCTCGCCCCCGATCCCATTAACGAGTAGCAACTCATTTACAGGCTGCTCCATCAACCATTCGTCGGTACCTAAAAACTTATTATGTGAAGTCGGTTCGCCTACACTACTGCCGTTTCCTAAAACATATCCAATTTCCTTAAAGCCACTCATCTTAAGAACGTCCCTACAAACTCTCGCATGACCTCCATTGCCAAGCATAATATAATCTTTCTCCACGTTTTATCTCTCTCTAAAAATACTTATTCACAACATCAAATAAAATGAGCACTAATACTTAACAAATTATTATAAAAAATCTCATATTTACACGCTATCTTATTTCCTTCAAAAGCATAAAAGCCTCAGCTGACTTGCATCCAGCCTGAACTCCTCTATATTTCGCCAACGCTTGGATCGCTTCAGCGCTACGAGGAAAAGGAAAATCACCCATCTCGGACTTGAACTGACCCATGATTTCAATTTTTTGATTTATATACTTCTCTATATTCACAAAAACATTTGGCCGGAAATGTTCCTCATCAACTCTTAAAGAAAACTCAGTCTCAGATAACGTCTCAAATGCTAAAACTCTTTTGACACTAGGATGTCTAAAAGATTTGCTAGCTGACATTAGAGCATCCGACACAACAGAATGATCAGCGCATAAGTGCGATAGATCAACAAAATCTGTGTTGAAGGATGATGATTTTTTGGTTATAACACCCATGACTTGATAGTCTGTTTCTCCAGATAATAATAAAGCTTCAAGCGCTATCTGACTAGATTCTACACACCCAATAAATCCAATCTTCATTCTAGTTCTCAAGGTCATAAAACTGTTTAAATATGATATTTTCCAATGGAAATTTTATAAGTATCTCTAAAATTTTTCTCGATGATTGGCCATCCCCATAGGGGTTTTTTGCATTTTTGCATAACTGTCGAAAGTCACTAGATAAGGCATGGGCCATAGTTTTTCGGATTGAAGCTAGGCTATCGTCACAATTCAGAACTGAATAGCCATGTATTCGCCCCTTTTGCCTATCCCCAATGTTAACCGTTGGCACTCCTAAAGTTGGAGCTTCTATTATTCCACTTGACGAATTACCAACTACCAGCTCGCAATGCTTAACAGCGCTTAAATATTTTTGGAGACCCAGTGAATGAGTTAAAAAAGTCCTTTTCTTGTCTTTCAAATAATATTTTTCTAGCAGCTCTATTATCGCTCGGTTTTTAGTGTCGGCATTTGGATAACTGATAATTAACTGATAATCGGGGTACTCATCTAGAATAGAAAGCAAATTACACAGCCCCTCGATGCCTGAATCTGAGGACAAGGTAACTGGATGATGAGTAACTATTATATATTTTTTATTTAAGCTAAATTCTATTGACTTGGATAGCTCCTCTTTAGTCAGTAATTCTAAGTTTTTAATATTATCAATTCCTAGCGCACCAAAATTAAAGATGTTGTCGGGATTCTCCCCAAGCTGATGAATGCGCTTTGCATATTCATCTGTCGATGCAAAGTGTAGATGAGACATTTTAGTAATAGAGTGACGAATAGCTTCATCAATCGAACCCTCTGTTATCTCACCGCCATGAATGTGAGCTATCGGGATTCGAGCAATCATAGCTGCTTGCGCAACAGCCATTGCCTCAAATCGATCACCTAAAAGAACAATTATATCTGGTCTTTCTCTCTCAAGATATTCTGCAGCACTTATGATGGCCAATCCCATCGATTTTGATATTCCGACGGCCGTCTCAGAAGATACAAGAAATTCGAGCCTAGCCGATATCGGGATCCCATCGTTTTCAATCTCGGAAACTGTATATCCAAATTCTGATGAAAGATGCATTCCTCCAACGATTAATGCCAAATCAGCATGAGGTGATTTATCCAATCCCTTGATAATAGGTGACAGTAGACCATACTCGGCTCTTGTACCTGTAAAAACTGCTATTGTACGCATTTATTGCCTCTGCATTCTCTTCACTAAAGGATAAGTGATTTCTCTCGATAACTTAGAGAAATCAGACAAAAACTACAAAGTAATTTCATCAAACTTTTTGAAATCACATCGAGCTTTTTTACCTATTACATCCCAAAACAAAGCGGGATGCATGCCTGATCCTGGTCGTCTTGTTCCTATGTTTTTCTCTGAGAAATACTCACCGGCCTCTATATCTTTAATGGCAACGATACTTTGTCGAACTGGTACTCTATTTAAAAGTTCTGTGCTCGTCGGCATCTTTATGCCGCTACCAAGCGCCATCTCAATATGCCTTATACTAGAAACCATTGATTCTAAGTCTCCTGGCTCAAGAGATGCACTATGATCGGGACCTTGTAACTTTTTATCTAATGTAAAATGCTTTTCAACTATTGATGCTCCGAGCGCTACAGCTGCTATTGGCGCCAAAATACCATCTGTATGATCTGAAAAACCAATTGGCAGACCAAATGAAGATGCAAGTGTTGTAATACATTTTAAATTGACATCTTTATAAGATGTTGGATATTCAGTTGTGCAGTGAAGTAAAGAGACATGCCTTTTGAGTAATTTCTGGCCTTCTAAGGAAGTATATGCCGAAAGAAATGAGTCTCTCCCAGGCACTTTTCCTTTAATATCTTGAAGACCAAATGCTATAACCCCAAGAGCAGACTCAATTTCTGCTAGAGTAGCCATGCCGGTGGATAAAATAATTTTCTTTTTAAATCTGGCATGACCTAATAAGTATGGTTCATTAATGATCTCGCCTGACGGTATTTTGAGAATATCTTGGTTAATTTTTTCAACCAAAAAATCAGCGCTCGAGAGATCAAATGCAGTTGACATAAACTGAATGTTGTTTTTTTTACAAAATTCAGAAAGTCGGAAGAAACAATCATGATCAAGTTCTAATTTTCTCAGCATTTCCACTTGCGAACCAATTTTCTCATCATTCTTTTTTTGGTAATTTGCTTTGGGGGCTCGATTTGTTGCAAGGGACTCCGCTTTAAAAGTTTGGAACTTAACTGCATCAGCTCCGGCATTTGATGCAACTTTAATCAATTCTCTTGCCAGCGCCTCGTCGCCATTATGATTAACGCCCGCCTCGGCAATTATTAATGTTTTAGGCATAGAACACCTCTTAAAAAATTTATAAAATAAAACTACGACCTAGTTTATAAGAAGCTCTTTGAACTAGATATTAATTAGGTTTCAATTTATTACTCTGTCTCAAAGCATAAAGGCTAGGAAAGACAAAAATTAATATCGAGAGTAATAATAAGAATAGCGCCTGATACTCCAAAATCCAAATCTCAATATTAAAAATGAACAAAAATAAAACGCTGAATCCAAAAAAAATAGTAAACAAATACACCTGTATCAGGCCTTTATTGCTTTTTACTCCAAGAAGAATACTGTCGATAAAACTTGCACCATAGCAAATTCCAGCTGCACCAACAAAAAGTATAGTCAACATATGGGCTGTAGACGGATGCTCGGGAAAATAATTATGAACTATGATCCAAACCGCTGCCCAAGCTGCTAAAAAACAAACGATAAACCCAATTTGATAACCAAGAGCTTTCTTTAGTCCATTGTTGATAGTCCAGAACATAATGTGTTGTTGCCAAATTTGCGGTAATACTCCGAAACCCACGATCGCTGCTTGGAATAACAATAATATTTGGGAATACTGAGAAAACGTCTTCTCGTCAAATAAAAACCCTGCGCTCTGTCTTTCCATTAGTAGGCAAAATGATCTTAAACCAGAAACATATGTAAGGTTTATGGCCATGGCAGAAATTTCCAAATACAGTTTAAAAAACTGTTTGTTGCAAAAACCAAGTGTCGCAGTCCCCAAAAAAATAATTATACTTATTAGACAGAGACTAAGGGCGTCTAAAAATAGGATCGCTCCCAAACCTAAATCAGTATAGCTCAGCAGAATAAATGTTAGACCCAAAGAGATAGTCAACCTAATAAACTGAACCAAACTAATCAAAAAAACTTTACCTGTGACTCTTAACTTTGCACTTATAATATTGAAACTGGCAGTTGCCAGAGCTAATAAAAAACTACTACAAATAAAATAAAATCCTGTACCCAGCACCGTCAATGCAGATAACAATGCTGAAACAGATAAAGCCAATAACCAAAGTGAACTTACCTTCGATTCTAACTCCAATATTTCTGTATTTTTTTTCTGCTCAAGTAAGAGAGTGTAGCGCTTTAAAAGTCCCTCATAAGCTCCTGAATTAAAGAGATATGAGAACCAGACAGAGTATGCTATTGCTAAACTATATACCCCAAATTGCGCCTGTTGGTCCACAAGCGAAACAAAAACAGGCTTTAAAAAACCTATAAAAGGACTTAACAGCAAAAGAGTTAATGTCCCTTTAAATGAATCTACTTTAGCTTTCATCTTGCGGGAATCTCTTTTCTTTATAATCTTTCAGGAGACGCAAAAAACAGAAGAAGTGATTTTTTTTCAGAATAAACTATATTCTCTTCCACCAATTGACCAATCGATACTCTTCGCGGAGCTTTCCTGACGCGAAGAGTATCGTGGATGAAGTAAAAAAATCACCACTACCCTTTCACCTTTCTTTGTCCGACCACCAGCATGCAATGCATTATTTTTAAATAATATTTTTGTCCCAGCATTGCCGAGAAGACTGAATTTCTTATAATTAGAATTTTCAAGGTTTCTCTCAAAATTGTAAGAACCAAAGGTAGGCAAAATCATTTTTTTAAAGGAGCCTGGTTTGATCGCAAAAGCGCCAGAGCATTCATCAACATCAGACAAATAAACCATTAGTTTATAAGTAAATGGTGGATGACCATCTCTATGGAAATTAACGCTAGTGGTACCTTCAGACTCGCTTGCTTGAGTTTTGAAAATACACGCATTTTTACAATAAAATTCGAATCCGTGATGCGCGCTTAACCGCCAGAGCATATTAGATCGATGGAGAATACTGACTAAAGCGTTTTTACTTATTTTATCAGGCATCAAGTAATGTGTATTGCTCTGTTCGGTCCAATCAACAAAAGCGCCATCTACAACCGACTTTAATTTAGAGGTATCGTTACATGCCTGATTAATAATCGCAATATTTCTTGTATTTTCTGGGTGATTTTCAGCTTCCTCTAAAACAAAACAGTCTTCGTCGATTGAACCAAAAACTGTTCTTTTTTTTGAATATAGTATCCTTGCTAAGCCGATCTTTAAGAGTGATGAGCCGAAAATTAACAGACCATAAACGAACCTCAATGGTGAGTAATACCTAACTTTGCCCAAATTTATTTATCCCGATCTTATTTTTTGGTTGCAAAAATCCAATACTTTAAAGATGCAGCCCATTCTTTAGAAGGCACCATACTTGGAGAAATATCCGAAATACTGTAGCCATAACTTATTAGATTAGTCTTAACCGAATCATAGGTTCTATAAAACTCTCCATCCCCTCTTTCACTTCTAAAGTCATGACAAGATATAATCAAATTATCAACTCTCGAATAAGGTAGGCTTTCAATAATGTCTCGCTCACCGCCCTCTATATTTAATTTCAAAAGAGAAATTCGATCTATATTTTCTGCACCTAAAACGTCAATGAGCTTGCTACCTTGGCACGTTATGAATCCATCGTCATTGGCCCCTTTGCCAGCATAATTTGACATAAAAGATAATTGATAAGAGTCCTGATCACCTATCATCAAATTATAAATTCGAATGTTTTTAAAAGCTGAAGTGCTCGCCTTACAATATTGAAACACCTCAGGGTTTGCTTCAATTCCTAATATGGTGACCCCTGGGCTATTTTTAGCTACGTAAACCAATTCATGACCATAGCCGCTACCGATATCGACATAAACGTCATTCCCACTAGGCATATACTTTGAAAAATATACCTCTTTATTTAACCACTCAATCATGTCCCGCCCTTTTGCACTAGGAACGCCGTGGCTACATCTAGCCAGATAAATCTTTTCGTCTTCAACTTTTTGATAAATGCGCTTACTATGTCGATCGTAATTTATTCCTGTGTTCACTAAACTCAAGAAACGGTTGCCAATGAGATCCATTTCTATCAGTCTCCTAACCACTTTTGATAAAAAGTCAATCATGATTGACATCTCTGTAGGTAAACACTTCATCTAGGGTTAATTTCTTAGCTACTATTTTTGGAAAGTTCTTCTTTAGCTCAGAAAGAAATATGGTAGCTTTATGGTCCAACTCATTTTCATATGATTGATCATTTAATTTAGTAGTATCAGGTAGCCTGCCAGAAATACTCATCGAAAGCGTTTGGCGTATTGCATCAGGCAGAAAATCGTTTTTAATTTTTTCTTTTGATATTTCGAGGCCCCCTCTAAGTACATCAACCATCTCTTCTTCGTTCGAAAGGTGCCCGTCAGTCTTATAGTAGGGCTTGCCAAGACATAAAATTGAGGCGCCATAAACCATTCCCTCTATTCCAGCAGAAGAGTTGTATGTTACTAACACTTTGGAGCATTCGATTAACTCTCTGTTATCTTCCTCAACATCAACTACAACAACGCCAAGATCTCGATACTTTTTAAAAAAAATATCCTTTCTAAGACCAACCATATTTGGATGGTCTTTGATACAAATTTTGAAAGATTTTGAATATCTCTCACAAAAGCGATAAATAAGATCCTCATAATCCAAGTATTCAGAGTCTTTGCTCCAATATTCGCTATTGCACTCAGGATGTAACTGCAGGGGTATGTAAATATCGAATTTATCCCCATCCTTTATTTTATAGCCGGAGGAAAATAATAATCTTGCTACCGATAAGCCTATGCTTGAAAAAGCAGCTTTGAAACTAGCCCTATAATGATAGTTGTACTTCACTTCAAAAAAATCTTTACAAAAGAAAAACGGAACTCTTGCAATGTTGGCAAGCAATCTTCTGAGCCCCACAAGTCTCAACTTACCTTTTACAGGAATATAATCTGGACGGAAAACTTTGGGAAAAATCAACTCTGTCCCAGCCATCACCTCATTCTCTGTTGGTTCGCGAAAATAGCAATGTTCTCCACGATTAATCAGTAAGGTATATCCTGGTATTACTGACATGTGATACCCAATAAAGGGGATTTTTAGTGAAAGACAATGCCTATAAACCATATCTATAGCAAATTGATCAATAGTCGCAGAAAAAACAAACCGCACATCATATTTTTCGAAAAGGGCTGATATATTAGATTGGTACTGTTTAAGAAGCGCTATAGAGAAATTCCGAGGTTCGTTTCTTAGGACTCTATCACGCATAATTATGTCAAAAAACTCGTTTTCAGCTTTAAAATTATCTTTTGCGATACTGCTCTTTTTTGGTGAAATATTATGTATTTTTCCCATAGAGTAATCTGAGAAAAAAACAACTCTATATCCGAACTCTACTTCCATCTTTGAAGCTAGTACTTCATAGAAATCAACAAACCATGGTCTTGTGTAGATTAGAATAACTTGTTTTAAATTTTTTTTCTGACTCATAACTAAAGCTTTTTTTCATTTTTAATTACGCAGTTTTTGATATTCCACAATTGAAAACAGCTTACTTACATATTAATAGTCTTTGATGGTAACTTTTATTACATATAAGTTTATATTGTTGACGATTTTTTTTGATGAAAATTATTTTTATATGTATTCCATAAGTTTGATATGTTCTTGTATTTTTTTCGCTATAAATTGTTTAGTGATAATTATTTTTTGTTGAATACCTTTGGGAGTCAAGATGTATGCATATTTAAGTTTTTGATTAGAATTATTAGAATTTTCCACCTTTATAAATCCAATATCTATTAAACCTTTTAAACAATAATTTACTTTACCTATGCTTGTACCAATTTCTTTAGCTAGTTGTCTTTGGGTTATATTTGGATTCTCTTGCACAATATGCATCAGCTCTAGTAATTCTTCTGAAACAGGTTCATTTGAGCTCATAAATACAATCTTTGAAGGATTTTAAAAAAAATATATTTTGCCAGAATGGCTACCGCACGGCACACAGAATTCAAGAGAAATATTAGAGACCGTTCAATAATTGAACTCTATCATCTTGACAGTTTAAAATAAAATGTTTTTAAATTTTACGATCTTATTTTAAAATTTTGACTCTTTTCAAATGCCCAAAAATAGTTAGAGAAACTTCAATTCTACCTTTTGAAGGATGAGAGCAAATTTCAACTAAAGTACCTTTGAAAGGCCCATCTGCAACAACTGCTTCTTGGCCTATCTCATAGTTATTCTGTCTGCATCATTTTTCTCTTTCAAGAAAAAATGGCGAAACAAAACAATAGATGCGCCTAAAATGCAACCAAATAAAAAGAATAAAATAATAATCAAAAGCCTATTCGGCTCTGATTTTTCTTCCATAACCGATGGAGGGTAAACATATTCAAAAACATAATCTTCATTAGCTTCAACTAAAGTTAATTTTTGAATTTCTTTTTCTAAAAGTGAAGCAGTAACTTGCCTTACTTCCGATAAACTGGTGTTTGCAATTTGTTTGTTAAGATAAGAGACAGCCTTTTCTGAGTATTCTTTATCTTTTTGCCTATAAAAAGAGTTGACCTCTTCAACAATTATCTCCACCCATTGTTTTGCAATTAATGGAGATTGGTGCTTTATAGATAAGGCAATATATCCAGTTTTATTGTCTTCAAGAATATTTAAGTGATCATCTTTAAAAGCCTCAAAGCTTTCTTGAGCACTAGGTATCAATTTTTGTGGGTAGGAAAAATCTCTAACCCAAGTTTCAGAATTTTTTTGAAAGATACTTTCATCATAAATTATTATATTTTCCTTATCATCCCAATATTCGATAGCCATTAGATCAGGGAGAAAGATCTTTGGCATTAGATGTTTTTCAAAAAAATTTAGAGAACTTATTAGCTCAATTGCTTTTTTATGATTGCCACCTTGCTCTCCAGCTGACAAATTTATTCCAGCTACTCCTGCAAGTCCGCTAAACTGACTCAAAGCTCCACTAATCAAAGACGAAGATTCATCTACAGGAGCTAATAAAGCCTTAGATTGATATATATTAGGTAACAAAAGACTATATAAAGTTCCAATTATTATTAAAAAAGCTGTTACATAAGCAATGACCCATTTGCCTTGAACTAAAACGGAAATTAGCTCTCTGAGATCTATTTCATCATTAAAATCGTTTCCGTATTTATTACTATCTATTTCTTGCATAAAGATTATTAGTCAATGTATTCGATAAGTTTGTCATGTTCTTGAATTTTTTTCGCTATAAATTGTTTAGTAATAATTATTTTTTGATGAACTATAACAGTTAAAAACTTTAATCTAAAAGATTAATATCGTGTCTAAAATACTAAATCTTTATTCGAAATATTGACTCTTCTCGAAGAACCGAGAAAGGTTAATAAGACTTCAATTCTACCTTTTGAAGGAAGAGAGCAAATTTCAACTAAAGTACCTTTGAAAGGCCCATCTGCTACAACTGCTTCTTGGCCTATCTTAATTTTTGAGGGTATAGGCTTTGTTATTGATAATTTTTCAATAGATCGCACACTATTAATTTCGTTATTAGTCAAACGTGCAATGCTATTTCCAAATTTTAAGACCTCCTTAATTCCCTTTGTATATTTTACTGATGAGTAATCCTCAGGCATAGTATTTATAAAAATGTAACCAGGGAAGAGTACTTCTTCTGCAAAATTAGAATTAGGTTTTTTAACATTTATTTTAGGTAAGTAATAATCAAAATTTTGATTTAAAAGATTTCTTTCTACTCTTTTGGTCTCGTTAATTTTGTAAGTTGCAACAAGCCAGTATTTCATTTTGTTTTCAAAACTTGGTACCCGGGGCCGGACTTGAACCGGCACGATATCGCTATCGAGGGATTTTAAGTCCCTTGTGTCTACCAATTCCACCACCCGGGCTAGTTATATGTTCTCCTTTTCATAAATTATACTTTTTAAGCAATTATATTAAAATCAATTGGAGGCTGAGGTCGGAATCGAACCGGCGTGGACGGATTTGCAGTCCGCTGCATGACCACTCTGCCACTCAGCCAATTTATATATTCTACTTATTATTTTTATGAAATTCCCAAGAACTTTTACACATATCTTCCACTGAAAATTTAGCCTTCCAGCCAAGCTTTTTATGTATTTTTTCCGCACTGGAGAAATATATTGGTAGATCCCCTTTTCTTTTTTCTGCAAATTCTATTGATACTTTTACTTGGTTAATATTTTCGAAGATTTTTATCAATTGAAGAACACTCAAACCTTCTCCATTACCTAAATTAAATATTTCGTAAATATCTTTTTTACTCTTCTTGAGAAAATTTAAAGCTAAAACATGCCCATTAATTAAATCTTCTACATGAATGAAGTCTCTTACAGGTGTCCCATCAAAAGTGTCATAATCAGAGCCAAAAATCTTTAAATTAGTTTTATGAGAATTTACTGCTTCCAATATATTTGGCATTAAATTTTCTGGTTTGCCAATAGGGTCGTCTCCAATGAGATAAGAGTGATGCGAACCAATAGGATTAAAATATCTCAGGACAACTATTTTCCAATCTTTGTAATTTTTATATGCTTCCTCTAAGATTTGTTCAGATTGTAGTTTAGTCTCTCCATAAAAATTTTCTGGTTGAAGCCCATGAGTTTCATCATAAGGAAGATAGTCTGGATTTCCATAGACACAAGCACTGCTACTAAAGATAAAAAATTTTTTATCATTATTCATTTCATTAAGCACATCTATCAAATTTCTAGTCCCATTAACATTTACATCGAAATATTCCTTTCTTTGAGAGTTAGATTTTTTTACAGACTTTAAGCCTGCAAAATGCATTACTCCCCTTATATTGTTATCTTTAAAAATCTTATGCAGCATGGATTTATGCCGTATATCATCTTTATAAAAGTTTATTTTTTGAGAAGTTATTTTTTCTATTCGTTTAAGGTTTTTTTTGTGACTATTTGAAAGATTATCAAGAATCACAACTCCATAATTTTGTTTAATTAACTCAACTACTGCGTGGCTTCCTAAATAACCCAATCCTCCAGTAACTAAAATGTTCATATTTTCAGTCTTTAACTAAGCTCATTATTTTTTCACCTAAAGCTAAAGATGAAGTCAAGCCAGGAGAAATATAACCTAAAATATTTATAGCAATTTTATTTGTTTTATCAATTTTTTCTAATCCAAAATCTTCTGCGCCTCTCTCTTTTGCCCTTATTCCCGAATAATTAGGAGATAAGTTGCTTTCTTTAATTGACGGCCAATATTTTTGAAGTGATTTAACGAAATCCATTTTATTTTTTTCTTCAACTTTATAACTTAGCTTTTTTGTTTCAACTGCAGAAGGACCAAATTTAATTCCATCCCCGAGATCTATGGTTGCATGAAGGCCTAAACTAAGTTTTCCAGGAACTGGATAAATTAAATGATTTATTCTTTCTTTACCAGAATAGTTGTAATACTCGCCCTTTATGTATTGAATATCTATTTCCCTAGATTTATCGATGAGTTTTGCAATTTCAGCGGAATGAATGCCTGCAGCATTAATTAAAAATTTGGTCTTTAAAATATAAATTAAATCATTATTCAAATCTTTTATTTTAACCTCAAAGCAATCATTCGTTTCTTCGATCTCTAGGCACTCATTCCCAAGGAGAACTAATCCTCCTGCATCACAAAAATCTTTTTCCAAGGCTTTAAAATATCCATGACTATCGAAAATTCCTGAAGAAGGAGAAAAAATGGAATTCTCAACGTTTAAAAAAGGATAAATTTTTTTTAAATTTGGCTCATAAACCAGATCTTCTAGACCACAATTTATCGCGTTAAGTCTAATTTCTTCAAGTTTTTCGCATTCCTCTGAGTTAGTAGCAACAATGTATTTCCCACAATTATTGAAATTAATATTTTTTTCAACTAGATATTGATAAAGCATTTTCTTGCCTTTTAAACACAGTTCGGATTTTAAAGAATTTTTTTTATAATAAATCCCTGCGTGAATTACCTCAGAATTTCTACTCGAAGTTTCCATTCCAAGGAAATTATTTCTCTCAATTAAGTAAGTTTGATTAAACTCTTGGGCTAGAAATTTTGCTGAGGCCAAACCGGCAACTCCTCCTCCTAAGACTAAGCAATCAACTTCATATTTATCCATACTTTATTGTTTAGTCCAATTTAAAAAATAAATTGTTAAAGAAAAGTAGGAAATTAAAGTTGATGTTAAAAGAAGCGTTAATGAAAAAGTTAAATATAAATCACCATATAAAGGACTTAAAATCAAAAGAAAAATAGAAAAAAACTGAAAAGCTGTTTTTAATTTCCCGTATTTATTTGCCTTGATTAATTCAATGTCTGCATCATTTAAAATTAAATAATATCTAAAAGAAGTGATAATAATTTCCCTTAAAATAATTAATATTGAAATTATTGTTAATGCTTGATTTGAATAGACAAAAACTAACCAAATCAAAATAGAAATTACCAAAATTTTATCAGCTATAAGATCTAAAAAAGCTCCTAATTCTGATTCAACTGCATATCTTCTTGCTAAATATCCGTCAAAAAAATCGGTACTGGATGAAATAAAAAATAAAATTGCGGCCAATGAATAAAGCTCGTTTTGGATTGAATAAATAATTGGCAAAATAAATAAAATTCTTAAGGAAGAAAGAAAATTTGGTATCAGTCTCATCAATGTTCTAATTTAAATATTTTTTTATAAGTTTAGCTTTTTGCTCACCAATGCCATTTACCTTTAAAAGGTCGTCATAAGAAGCTTCCTTTAATCTTTTAGTGCCGCCAAAATGTCTTATTAAGAGATTTGCATATTTTTTTCCAATAGAGGGAATTTGGTCTATTTCTGATTTTAAATAAGAATTACTTCTTCTTTGTCTATGTTTTTTAATAGCAAATCTGTGGGATTCGTTTCTAATTAATTGTATCAACCTTGAGCACCCCTCGAGCTCTGAGATATTTATCTTATATGGAGAATTTTTTAAATGAATTTCATCATACTTTTCATTTCTCAACGGTCCTTTCGAAATAGAAATTAGATTAATTTCTTTAAAACCACTCTTTTCTAATTCGTTAAATACAGAATTTAACTGCCCTTTGCCGCCATCAATAACAAGTAAGTCTGGGAGAGATTTCTTATTATCCTTAAGATTTTTGAGTCTTCTTCTTACTGCTTCCGATAAAGCTAGATAATCATCATTTTTATCTAAAGAGAGATTCATGCTCCTATAATTTTTCTTGTCTGGACCGTTTTCCGAAAAACACACGCAAGATGCTGTTACTTGGCTCCCTTGATTATGACTAATATCAAAAGCTTCAATTCTTTCTAAATTTTTCAATCTTAATTTTTCTTTAAGATTTGTAAAAGATACTTTTACCCAATCAAAGCTATTTCTTCGATTAATTCTATCCAACGCCTGCGATTCAGCAATTTCAAGTAAAGGCTCATTTTTTTTAGATTTTCTTATAATTTTTATTTCTTTGTCTAAAATATTCTCCAATTCAATTCTGTGGGAAGAGAGATCAAGGTTTGATATTAAATTTAGCTTTTTCTCTTTCGTAATTAAATAAAATGATTCTATAAATCTAAGAAGCATTTCTTTGTCTGCCAAGAGCTTCTGATCTTCTAAGAAAAAGTTCTTTGTTGTACTAATCCAACCGTCTCTTACCTCTACCATACTTATACAAATACTAAATTTATTCTTTTTGAATGCTATGACGTCAATGTCTTTATACAAAGTCAATATGCTTTGGTTTTTTTGAATGTCTCTAATAGCATTAATTTTATCTCTATAGAGGATTGCCCTTTCATAATCCTTTTGTTCTGAATATTTATCCATACTTTTATATAGATCTTTTAAGACTCTTTCATTTTTTCCATTCAAAAAATGCTCCACACTCTCGACATCCTTTTGATAATCCTCTTTAGAAATTAATCCAACACAAGGGGCTGAACATCGGCCAATTTGGTACTCTATGCAAGGCCTGGTTCTATTTTTAAAAACCATGTCCTTACAATCCCTAATTTTGAAGATCTTTTTACACATCTCCAGATTCTTTCGCATCGCACCAACGTTTGCATAAGGTCCGAAAGAGATACCTTCTTTTTGCTTTTGCCTGGAAATAAAAATATTTGGAAATTCTTTTGCAGAAGAAATATGGATAATTGGATAAGATTTATCGTCTCTAAACTGAACGTTATAAGGAGGTTTATGCTTTCTAATCAAGCTTTGCTCTAAAATTAGGGCATCGGATTCAGTCTTGGTTATTATCAAATCTACGAAGTTAATCTGAGCTCTTAAAGATTTTTGCTTCTTAGTATCACCTTTTGAAAAATATGAAGAAACTCTATTTTTTAAATTTTTCGCTTTACCTACATATAGCAATTCAAAATCTGCATTAAAAAATTTATAAACTCCTGAATCGTCTGGAAGCTCAATTTTTTTTTCAAAAACTTCTATTGCTTTAATGTAATTCAATTTTTTTTCCATCTGGTCTGCGATAATCTGTCCATCCTTTGTACTTATCTCGTTCAAGTGCAATTGATTGTGTTTCGCCTATATTTCTCTCGTAAAGCAGCATTTCTTTACTCAGTTCTTCAATCAAATCTTTTTTCAAGCCTTCATGAAATAAGATATCTGGCTTCCATTGGTAATGCACTCTCTCTTTTTCATTAGATTCAGATAGTTTCATCTCAAATTCCAAAACATTTAAAATTTCTTGAAATACCGTATTTATTATCATTGAGCCGCCCTGCGATCCTGTGATTAAAATGGGCACGAAGTTTTTAAATACAATGGTTGGAGACATAGAAGACAAGGGTGACTTTTTAGATTCGATTTTGTTTGCTTCTGATCCGACTAAACCATAAACGTTTGGCGTTCCTGGCTTAATAGAAAAGTCATCCATTTCATTATTCATTAAAATTCCAGTACCTTTTGCAACTATACCTGACCCGTAAGCCGTATTAAGAGTGTAAGTGTTGCTCACAACATTTCCATCAAAATCAATTACAGAAAAATGTGTGGTTTGATCTCCTTCGTAAAAATATATTCCTGGCTCAACACTTATTTTTTCACCAGATTTGATTTTTTTAGAAATGGTATTGGCATAATTTTTAGAAGTAAGTTTTTCTATAGGCGAATTAAAAAAGTCCTGATCTCCTAAATACTTAGATCTATCTGCATATGCAAAACTCATTACTTTAGTTAGAAGTTTTACGTACTCAATAGAATTGTGTGAATACTCACTGAGATCAAAGTTTTCAATAATATTTAACATTTGAATGATTGCGACTCCACCTGAACTTGGTGATGGCATGGAACAAACTTCATATTCTTTGTAATCTCCGCAAATAGGATCTTTTAAATAAACTTTGTATTCTTTCATATCTTCAGTTGTTATAAGTCCGCCATTGCTAGAAAAATCCGCAACAATTTTTTTAGCTATTATTCCGTCATAAAATACTTCTTGCCCTTGTTTTTTTATAAGATCTAAAGTTTCTCCTAAATCTGTCTGAATAAATAGATCGCCTTCTTCAAAATCTCTTTCGGCGTTTATAAATATTAATTCGCTATCTGAGCCATTGGAAAATTTCTTCTTATATTTGTTGAAATTTTTAGCCTGAAAAGCTGACAACTCAAATCCGTTCTTTGCTATTTTTATGGCGGGAGAAATTAAATCATTCATTGATTTCGATCCAAACAAATCATGTATTTTAAACATTCCCTTTACAGTTCCAGGAACTCCTGCTGCTAAATATGAATTAAGACTCAAATTTTTGATAACTTCTCCATCCTTGTCTAAAAACATTTTTTCTGTTGCTGCTTGAGGCGCTCTTTCTCTATAGTCTAGTGCAAAGGTTTTATTTTTTTTGGCATCGTAATACAACATAAAACCTCCACCCCCTAAATTTCCAGCAGAAGGATTTACCACTGCCAAAGCAAATGCAACTGCGACTGCGCTGTCAACGGCGTTACCGCCTTCTCTTAAAATATTTGCACCCACATCAGTTGCAAGATGATGACGAGTAACCACTACTGCATTGTTCGAGTGAATGTCTTTGGCGCATGAAGAAACAATTAAAAAAATAATAAAAACTTTCCAACCCATTTGCATTTTCTAGGCAATTAAAGAGTTAAATTGATTTATTACTTCGTTTTTGTTTTTAGCTTGAGTAAGCTCCCTTCCAACAACCACGAAGTCAGAGCCAAATTGAATTGCATCGAAAAGCGATCCAGACCTTTTTTGATCATCGTTACTTTGTTGCATTCTAATGCCAGGAGTGACCGTCAAAAAATCATTACCAAAATTTCTTTTTATTTCGCTCACAGAATCAAGTGACGCAACAATCCCATCAATTCCCAGTTCTTTTCCTAATTTGGCTAACGTAAAGGTTGTTTCGTCAGTGCCTTTATGCAATCCAATTTCATTTAAGTTTTTGTTATCTAAACTTGTCAAAACTGTAACTCCAGTAAGTAAAGTTTGATGATTGAAATCTTTTATCCTCTTTACCGATTCCTCAATCATCTCTTTGCCGCCGAGTAGATGAATATTAATCATCCAAACATTTAGACTCAATAGATTTTTTAAAGCACTTCCAACCGTATTTGGTATGTCGTGAAGTTTTAGATCAAGAAAAATATCAAAGCCAAGAGCTTGAATTTTATTAACAATTTCTGGACCAGCGTTCATAAACAATTGCTTTCCAATCTTAACTCTATATAAATTAGGATCTAAAAATTTCAAAATTTCTTCAGTTTCTTCAAACGAATCAAGATCTAGTGCAACGATGACTTGTTTTTTATTTATTTTTATCGTCATCTGTTTTGTTAGTTTTTTTGTTCTTTTTGAAAAGAAGAGGTATCTGAAGAATTAGACTTAAAATCATTCCAGTAGCCAAGGCTCCCAAAATTGTGAATCCTAAAGAAACACCTTTTATTTGTAGAAAATATAAATCTATTTCAACAAAATCCTGATTCAGAAAAAAGAAAAGGAGAAAATAGCCTAGAACAAGAAAAAATAAAATTAAGTAAAAATACCTCACCTAGAACATTATATCAGGAGGGATTATTAAGAATTAATGATTTATTTTAAAGTTAAGGGCTTTAGAGGCTCTAAAATAAGGAATACGCCTTTCGCCTAATTCGATAGAAGTTC
Organism: uncultured SAR86 cluster bacterium; assembly: GCA_902553315.1. Lineage (GTDB taxonomy): Bacteria > Pseudomonadota > Gammaproteobacteria > Magnimaribacterales > AG-339-G14 > AG-339-G14. The sequence goes on along the minus strand of CACDKN010000002.1, from coordinate 1,280 downwards.
CGGTTTTTGGATTTCTTCCACGCATCGGTTTTCTCTTTCTTAATGAAAATGAACCAAATCCTCTTAACTCAATTCTTTGATCATTTTGTAATTCTTGGCAAATTTTTTGATTTATTGCATCAATCGCTAGGCTTATATCCAAAAAAGAATAGTCTTGGAATCTCAAAAAAATTTTTTCTTTAAGTTCAGACTTCTTCATCTTTATCGGATGAGCTTTCTTTTATTTCATCCTTAATCAGATCTCCAATGGAAGTTTTAGTCGACTCTTCAATTTCTTTATTCTTTTTAACGTTTTCTTTTAAAAGTGACTTTTCCTCTGTTTTTTCTAACGCCCTTATGGAAAGATTCAAAAAACGTTCTTTTTTATCAATTGAGGTAATCTGAGCTGTAATTAAGTCTCCTTCTTTGGGCTCACTGTCTTTCAATTCTCTCAATTTTAACTTAGCAAGGATTTTATCATTTACCATCAAATTAACTGTGTCGTCGGCAATAGATTCAACTATGGCTTCGACTTGAGAGCCCTTCGGGTTGTCGTTGGCAAAACTTTCAAAAAAATCTTCGGTGAGTTGTTTAATGCCTAAGGATATCCTTTCTTTATGGGCATCCATTGCAAGAATGATTGCCTCAACAGATTGTCCCTTGGTGTAATTTTTTGCAGCTTCTTGTTCATTCTCGGTCCAAGATAAATCCGAAAGATGAATCAATCCGTCGATTCCTTCTTCAAGACTAACAAACATTCCAAAATCTGTAAGCGAGCTTACTTCACCTTTTACCTTATCGCCGAGGCTATGACCTTCGGCAAATTTTAACCAGGGGTTCTCAACACACTGTTTCATTCCCAATGATATTCTTCTTTTTTCAATGTCTATTTCCAACACCATTAGATTTACTTCATCTCCGACGGAAACAACTTTTGACGGGTGAATATTCTTATTTGTCCAGTCAATCTCCGAAACGTGCACTAAACCTTCAGTGTTAGAATCTAATTCGGCAAAAAAACCATAATCTGTCAGACTTGTTACTTTTGCTTTATTGACCGAATTAATAGGATAAATATCTTTAATATTTTCCCAAGGATCCTGAGAAAGTTGTTTCATGCCCAAAGATATCCTTGATTTTTCCCTATCGAACTTAGTAACTTTGAGTTCTATTTCTTCTCCAACCGAAAGTACTTCGGAAGGATGATTTATTCTTTTCCAAGTGATATCGGTAATGTGAAGAAGCCCATCAATTCCACCCAAATCAATAAAAGCACCATAGTCAGTCAAATTTTTCACCGT
>CACDKN010000001.1:0-446147 GCA_902553315.1 uncultured SAR86 cluster bacterium | reverse complement strand
TGCCTCGCTACTTTTTTAGGAATAAAAGGAATAAATTATTCTATTTCCTCAGCTTGTTCAACTAGTGCACATTGTATAGGAAACGCATACGAGCAAATAATCCTTAATAATCAGGACATAGTCTTGGCTGGCGGGGGTGAAGACGAACATTGGACCCAATCTATGATGTTCGACGCGATGGGCGCCCTTTCAAGCAAATATAACGAGAATCCAGAGAAATCTTCAAGACCATTTGATGAAGGTAGAGACGGTTTTGTTATAGCAGGTGGAGGCGGAATGATAATTTTAGAAGAGCTAAGTCATGCCTTATCAAGAGATGCGAAGATTTATGGAGAAATAGTGGGATATTCTGCTACCTCTGATGGTGGCGACATGGTTGCTCCTTCAGGTGAAGGAGCGATAAATTGCATGCGTAATGCGTTAATAATGAGTAATTTAGAAAGTGTTGATTATTTAAATGCTCATGGAACGTCTACTCCAACCGGAGACCCTGTAGAGCTAGAATCAATCAAAGAAGTTTTTAAAGATGCCCTTCCAATTGTAGGATCTACTAAATCTCAAACAGGACATGCTCTTGGTGCAGCTGGTGCTTTGGAATGCATATATAGTCTTTTGATGATGAAAGAAAACTATATTGCCGAATCCATAAACATTGATTCTCCTATAACCGAATCATTAGGCATAGAGCTTGCAAGGGAGTATACAAAAAAAAATGACTTCAAAGCTTTCATGTCAAACAGTTTTGGATTTGGCGGAACAAATGCCAGTTTAATAGTTAAGAAATACTCTTAAAATGGAATTTCATCATCAAAAGTTGGGGGCTCTTGCGACTGTATTTCTTGAGAAGGCTCTTGCAGCCCATCAGCATTGTTTCTTGATCCAAGCATCTGCATTTCTCTAGCAACAATTTGAGTGGAAAATTTTCTTTCTCCAGTATTTTTGTCCTCATAAGAATTTGTTTGTAATTGACCTTCAACATATATTGAAGATCCTTTTTTCATATACTCACCGACTACTTCAGCCAATCTTCGAAAAAATACAACCCTATGCCATTCAGTTTTTTCTCTTTTTTCTCCAGATTGTTTATCGTTCCAAGAACTTGATGTAGCAATGGATATTGAAGCTACTGCATCTCCGCCAGCTGTATATCTCATTTCTGGATCTGCTCCAAGATTACCAAGTAATATAACCTTATTTATACTTGCCATTTTTTTCTCAACATTAATGTCATAATTATTATTGTTTGATTAAATACTAAGTTTAAAGAAGATTCAATTAAATGAAGTACATAAATGTAAAAGGCGCTAGACAACACAACCTTAAGAATATCGATATTTCAATACCGAGAGATAAGTTAACTGTAATAACTGGTCTCTCTGGATCTGGAAAATCATCTTTGGCTTTTGATACTTTATATGCCGAGGGCCAAAGAAGGTATGTTGAATCTTTATCAGCTTACGCAAGACAATTTCTTTCAGTGATGGATAAGCCAGACGTTGATACGGTCGAAGGTTTATCGCCGGCAATTTCGATAGAACAAAAATCAACTTCTCATAATCCTAGATCAACAGTTGGTACAGTAACTGAGATTCACGATTACTTAAGATTGCTTTTTGCAAGAACTGGAACTCCTAAGTGTCCTGATCATGGTATTTCTCTAGAAGGTCAAAGCATAGACCAAATTTCAAAAAATATTCTTGAAAACTTTAAAGACGAAAAAATCTTAATCCTGGCTCCATTAATAAAAGAGCAAAAAGGAGAACATTTAAATTTATTTCAGGAACTTAAAATAAAAGGGTTTGTGCGTCTTAGCGTTGATGGAAGAATTTTTGATATCCAAGATTTACCAACTCTCGAAAAAAATAAAAAACACAACATAAGTATTATCGTTGATAGAACTTCTGGAAAGCTTGAAAATAAATCAAGAATTGTTCAGTCAATTGAAACCTGTTTAGCAGAAACAAACGGTCTTGTTGAAGTTGTCTCTGCAGAAAATTCGAACAAAAAGAAATCCTACTCAACTAAAATGGCATGTTCCATATGTGGATATAGTATTCCTGAATTAGAACCAAGATTATTTTCGTTCAATAGCCCTTCTGGAGCTTGTATGGCATGCGATGGATTGGGAACTAAAGCGGAAATAGATTTGCTTAAGGTTGTATCGCAGCCAGAATTTAGTCTAAATCAAGGAGCAATTAGGGGCTGGGATATAAATCACATGTATAGACATTACCTTCTAAGGTGCGTTAGTAATCATTACGATTTTTCATTGGACGATCCTTTCGAAAACTTACCGGAAAATATAAAGAAGATAGTTTTGGAAGGAAGTGGCAGTGAAGATGTAGATTTTAGCTACACTTCAAAAAGAGGAAGGAGGATTGAGATAATAAGGCCTTTTGAAGGCGTGTTAAACCGAATTTTAAGAAAATATCAGGAATCTGACTCCTCACTTATAAGGGAAGATATGGCAAAGTTCATGACGTTAAAGCCTTGTTCTTCTTGTAATGGAACTAGATTGAATGAAGCTGCAAGAAATGTATTTATTGAAGAGTTTTCTCTTCCTGATATTTCTGAATTAACAATAGAAGAGGCTTTTATTTTTTTTAAGAAACTAAAACTTAAGGGAGCTAAAGGAAAAATCGCTGAAAAGATTGTCAAAGAAATTATTGAAAGATTGAATTTTTTAGTTGATGTCGGATTAAATTATTTAAATTTATCGAGAAGTGCAGAGTCTTTGAGTGGAGGAGAAGCACAAAGAATAAGGCTTGCTAGCCAAATTGGAGCAGGTCTCGTTGGTGTAACATACATTTTAGATGAGCCATCTATTGGGTTGCATCAAAGAGATAATTCTAAGCTGCTTGCTACGCTAAAAAGATTGAGAGATTTAGGTAACACTGTGGTGGTGGTAGAACACGATCAAGAAACAATTGAAGCAGCCGATCACATAATTGACATTGGTCCTGGAGCAGGAGTACATGGTGGAGATGTATGTTTTTCCGGAACTTTTAATAAATTAATCAAAAATAAAGATTCTTTAACTGGTGAATATATCTCTGGGAAAAAGAAAATAGAAATCAAGAAAAATGGTTCAATTGATTCAAATGAATCAATTAAAATTTCTGGATGTTCAGGTAATAATCTAAAAAACGTAGATTTAAAACTACCTTTAGGAAAATTGATATGTATAACTGGCGTTTCTGGCTCTGGAAAATCTACTTTAATTAATCAAACTTTGTACCCAGCAATAAATAATAATTTAAATAAATCTAATCATCCAACAAAGCCTTTTAAAAAAATAGAAGGGCTCGATAATATTGATAAAATTATTGATATTAGCCAAAGCCCCATAGGTAGAACCCCCAGATCTAATCCAGTTACCTACACTGGAATTTTTACACCAATAAGAGAAATCTTTGCCGAGACTCAAGAATCAAGATCAAGGGGATACAAACCTGGACGTTTTAGTTTTAACGTAAAGGGAGGTAGATGTGAAGCCTGTGAGGGAGATGGAATGATAAAAGTAGAAATGCATTTTCTTCCAGACGTTTACGTAAAGTGTGATGTTTGTAATGGGGCTAGGTATAACGAAGAAACTTTGAGTGTAAAATTCAAAGGAAAAAATATTTCTGAAGTTTTAGATCTTACGGTTGAACAAGCGCTAAAATTTTTTGATGCAGTTCCTATAATTAAACGAAAACTTGCCACTTTAAACGATGTAGGGCTTGGATACATTAAACTTGGTCAATCAGCTACTACCTTATCGGGAGGTGAGGCTCAAAGAGTAAAATTAGCTAAAGAATTGTCCAAGGTAGCAACTGGCAGAACTTTATATCTTCTCGACGAACCGACAACAGGATTGCATTTTCACGACGTATCTCTTCTTTTGAAAGTTTTAGAAAAATTGAAGTCTCAAGGCAATACAATCGTTGTAATAGAACACAATCTAGATGTTATAAAAAATTCAGACTGGATAATAGATATTGGACCTGAAGGTGGTAAGGGAGGTGGAAAAATAATCGCTGAGGGAACCAAAAAAGACATTAAGAAATCTAAAATTTCTCATACCGCTAAATTCTTATAAAAAAATTATTTGGCTTCCTCTTCGCTTTCTCGCTCAGTTCTACTTACTAATTCTATAAATGCCATTGGAGCTGCGTCTCCAGCTCTAGGCATCATCTTGATTATTCGCAAATAACCTCCAGGACGTTCTTTAAACCTTGGGCCTATAACTGAAAAAAGCTTTCCTACGGCACTTTTATTTCTAATTTTAGAAAAAGCCAATCTTCTATTTGAAAGAGAATCAGTTTTCGCAAGAGTTATAAGAGGCTCTAAGAATCCTCTTAATTCTTTTGCTTTAGGTAAAGTCGTTTTTATTGCCTCATGTTCAATTAGAGAAATTGAAAGGTCTTTGAATAAGGCCTTCCTAGTAGCACTATTTCTTCCGAATTTTCGTCCGGTTTTAAGGTGTCTCATTAATTTTCAATATTTGATGGTGGCCAGTTATCTAGTTCTAATCCTAAGGCTAAACCTCTAGCCGCAAGAACGTCTTTAATCTCGTTCAAAGATTTTCTTCCTAAGTTAGGCGTTTTTAGTAAGTCGGATTCTCTCCTCGAAACCAAATCGCCAATGTAATGTATTTTTTCTACTTTAAGACAGTTTGCTGATCTTACTGTTAATTCAAGTTCATCAACGGGTCTCAACATAATCGGATCTACCGGTGGAGTTTCGTCTTCCTCTTCTTCTTCGGTTTCGAAACCTAATTCCGCAAATGCCATTAATTGTCGTTGAAGAATAGTTGCAGCTAATCTTAAAATTTCTTCAGGATCAATTGTGCCGTTTGTTTGAACGTCTAAAGTTAATTTATCTAAGTCAGTTCTATTTTCTACCCTTGTGTTGTCTACTTCATATGAGACTGTTTTAATCGGAGAATAAGAGGCATCGAGTTTCAGCAAGCCGATTTCTTTATTTTCTCCCGTAAGAGCCGCTGTATTATCTACAGGAACATAGCCTCTTCCTTTTCTTACTCTGATAGTCATATTGATTTTTCCATTATCGGCCAATGTCGCAATTTTATGATCTGGATTTACAACTTCTACACCTGCAGGTAAATCAAAATCTCCAGCTGTTAAATCTCCAGCACCTGATTTTTCTACTGTCATTTCAGCTTCTTCTTGATCTAAAAGTTTCACACTCATACCTTTTAAATTTAATAGAATATTAATTACATCTTCTTTTATTCCATCGATTGTTGAATAATCATGCAAAACTCCGTCAATTTTTGCTTCAACTACAGCTGCTCCTGGGGTAGATGAAAGGATTATTCTCCTTAAGGCATTACCTAAAGTGTGACCAAATCCCCTTTCTAGAGGTTCTAGTATTATTTTTGAATGATTTACGTCAATTTCCTCGACTAAAATCTCTTTTGGGGTGAGAAAATCTTTTATAGCATCAAAGTTGTCAGTCATATTTACCTCAGTTTAAATTGTTATCTTGAATAGAGCTCCACAATGTAATTTTCATTAATTTCATTGCTTAGTAATTCTCTAGTTGGCTGTGCATCAAACGTTCCAGAAAAATCTTTGTGATTGACAGTAATCCAATCGCAAGTCTCGCGAGTGGTGAATAAGTCCATTGCTTGAACAACTCTTTTTTGATTTTTTCCTTTTTCGCTGAGAGATATTTTATCTCCCTCTTGTACCAGAAACGAAGGAACATTCACCATTGAATCATTTACTAAAATAGCTTTATGAACCACTAACTGTCTTGCTTCAGATCTAGTAGCGGCAAATCCCATTCTGTAGACTAAATTATCTAATCTAGATTCAAGGAATACTAATAAATTTGTTCCTGTTTCTCCTTTTTGACGAGCAGCTAGTTTGTAATAATTTCTAAATTGTCTTTCCAGTACGCCATATATTCTTTTGACTTTTTGTTTTTCTCTCAACTGAACTCCAAAGTCAGAAAGTCTTGTCCTTCTCGCGCCATGAGCTCCTGGAGGATTTTCTGACCTTATTTTTGAATCATATGATCTATAACCACTTTTTAAAAATAAGTCTGTTCCTTCTCTTCTAGAAAGCTTATTTTTTGGACCTATATATCTTGCCATTATTACACTCTCCTTTTTTTAGGGGGGCGACATCCATTGTGAGGAATTGGGGTTACATCGGAAATTTTGGTAATTTTTAAGCCACAACCATTCAAAGCTCTTACTGCAGATTCTCTTCCAGAACCCGGGCCTGAGACCTCCACTTCAACTGTAGTCATACCTAAAGCCCTAGCTGCTTCTCCGGCCTTTCCGGCTGCAATTTGCGCGGCAAAAGGGGTGCTTTTTCTGGAACCTTTGAATCCGTTAGCTCCTGAACTAGACCACGCAATTGTATTACCTTGTTTATCAGTAATATTTATTATGGTGTTATTAAAAGTAGCTAAAATATGTGCTACTCCTTCATTTGACACCATTTTAGATTTTTTTGTTTTTGTATTTTTATTCACCATATTTAATTACCTATCTTCTAATTGGTTTTCTTGGTCCCTTTCTGGTTCTAGCGTTTGTTTTAGTTCGCTGACCTCTGACTGGAAGTCTTTTTCTATGTCTAATTCCTCTATTCGTTCCAAGATCCATCAATCTTTTAATATTTGTACTAATTTCTCTTCTCAAATCTCCTTCTACCAAGAATTCTGAAACCGCCTTCCTTAGCTTTTCAATATCTTCTTCGTTTAGAGCTTCGATTTTAGTGTCGTAATTAATACCGGTAGAAGCACAAATCTTTAATGCAGTTGTTCTACCGATACCATAAATATGAGTAAGCGAAATCCAAGTTTGCTTTCTGTCTGGAATATTTATACCTGCAACTCTAGCCATTATCCTTGTCTCTGTTTATGTTTTGGGTCTGATGGGCAAATTACATAATTAACCCCTCTTCTTTTAATTAATTTGCAGTCTTTACAAATTTTCTTTACTGAAGCTCTTACTTTCATGTCATTACCTTTTGTAACCTTTAAGGTTTGCTTTCTTCATCAGAGATTGATACTGGCTTGATAAAAGGTGTGATTGTACCTGAGCCATGAAGTCCATTACCACTACTACTGCAATTAATAGTGAAGTTCCTCCGAGGTAAAAAGGGGCATTTGCAGATACAATTAAAAATTGTGGAGCTAAACAAATTACAATCATATACATTGAACCCCATATAGTTAATCTAGACATAACATTATCTATATAATCTACAGTGTGATCGCCTGGCCTAATTCCTGGTAAAAAACCTCCTGATCTTTTTAGATTGTCAGATATATCTTTCGCAGGAAACTGGATAGCGGTGTAAAAAAAGCAAAAATACGCAATTAATACTGCAAAAACTACAACATACAAAGGCTGGCCAGGACTTAAAGCCAAAGAAACTTCCTGAAGCCATTCAAATCCATCATTTTGACCAAACCAAGAACTCATAGAAGCAGGGAATAAAACCAAGCTGCTCGCAAAAATTGCAGGTATTACTCCAGCCATATTTACCTTAAGAGGCAAATGGGATGCCTGCCCCGTGTTCATTTGATTAGGTGCACGTCTTGCATAATTCACAGTAATTCTTCTTTGAGCTCTTTCAATCCAAACTATGAAAGCAATTGCTAAGATGGCGAATAAAGCAATCAGAAGAAGTAAAATTAAACTTATTTCTCCCTGCCTAGACGCTTCAAAGGATTGTCCTATGGCGCTAGGAAGTCCAGATACAATACTCGCAAATATAATTAAAGAAATACCATTTCCTATGCCTCTTTCGTTAACTTGTTCTCCAAGCCATACAAGGAACATGGTTCCTGTTACGAAAGAAATTACAGCTGTAATAATAAATCCTAAACCTGGAGTTACAGCCATACCTTGTGAAGATAAAGCAATAGCAAATCCAGTGGATTGAAAAATAGCAAGTACAAGGGTGCCTAACCTTACATAAGCAGTTCTTTTCCTTCTGCCCGATTCACCTTCCTGTCTGAAAAGTTTTTTAAGGCTAGGTGTAGTTGCTTCAAGTAAGTTCATAACAATTGCTGCTGTTATGTATGGAACTACGTTTAAAGCCATAATACTCATTCTCTCTAAAGCTCCGCCTGAAAACATGTTAAATAAACCAAGAAGCGTTCCTTGATTTTGATCAAAAAGAGATGAAATTTTTAAAGGATCTATACCAGGAACTGGAATGTGAGTTCCAATCCTATAAATAATAATAGCTAATAGAACAAACCTTAGTCTCGACCAAAGTTCCTTAAGCCCATCTGATTTGAACCCTAAAGCAGCCATATTAATTTATTTCACCGCCATTGTTTGCTATCAATTCTTTTACAGATTTTGAGACTTTGAGTCCTTTAAGTTTTAAAGGCTTAGTTAATTCTCCCCCAGATATAATTTTTACTTCTGTAATTTTATTTTTGATAATTTTTTTTGATTTTAATAATTCGATATCAATTTCTTCAGATCCAATTTTTTCTAAATCGCCTACTTTGATATGACATTTTAAAGGCGCCTGTCTCGAGGTGAATCCAAATTTAGGCAATCTTTGCTGAATAGGCATTTGCCCACCCTCAAAACCAGGTCTCACTTTCCCACCAGACCTAGCCTTTTGACCTTTATGACCTCTCCCAGAAGTTTTACCTGAACCTGAAGCTGAACCTCTTCCAATTCGCTTAGCAGATTTATTTGATTCAATTGATTTTATTTTATTTAAACTCATATTAGTCAACGATTTTCACAACATGTTTAACTTTATTAATCATTCCCCAGTTTTCTGGAGAATTCTTAACTTCTACGACATGATTAATTCTTCTAAGTCCCAAACCCTTAACAGATTTTTTATGTATCTCCCTTATGCCGGACAAACTTCTAACTTGTTTAACCTTAATTGTATGATTGTCGTTTTTAGCCATTTACTTTGATCTTCTTAAACTTACTTTGGCGGGAGATTCAATACTAGTTAAACCTTTATATGTTGCCCTTACGACGTTAATTGGATTTGTAGAACCATATGATTTAGCCAATACATCTTTTACTCCTGCCAACTCTAAAACTGCTCTCATTGCACCGCCGGCAATAATTCCTGTCCCAGGTGATGCAGGTTGCATATATACTGTTGCTGATCCATGCCTAGCTTTGACTGCATAATGGATCGTGTTGCCATTTAACTCTATATTTGAAATATTCCGTCTAGCATTTTCCAATGCTTTCTGTATCGCAATAGGAACCTCTCTAGCCTTCCCTCTTCCAAATCCAACTTTACCTTTCCCATCTCCCACAACAGTTAAAGCAGTAAATCCAAAGATTCTTCCGCCTTTAACTACTTTAGCAACACGGTTAACACCTACGAGTTTTTCTTCTAATGCTTCGCCAGATTGTTGTTCAATATTTTCTTCCATAATTTACCTAAAATTTTAATCCTGAAGATCTAGCTCCTTCAGCTAAAGATTTAATTCGACCGTGATATTTATAACCTGATCTATCAAACGCAACTTTTTCTATTCCTTTGGCTAAAGCCCTTTTACCTATTACTTCTCCTACCTTAAGAGCAGCATCAGCATTACCGGTACTTTTTAAATCCACTTCTTTATCCAAGGTGGAAGCCTGTACCAAAACTTCTTTGCCATCCAATGAAAAAACTTGTGCATAAATATGTTTGCCAGATCTGAAAACAGTCAGCCTGTTTGTTTTTAAATTAATAGCGTGAGCCCTTAACTTTTTGGTCCTTCTATTTCTTGATTCTATTTTCTTAGACATAATAATTACGCTTTCTTTGATTCCTTTCTTATTATTCTTTCATCAGAATACTTAACACCCTTTCCTTTATAAGGCTCAGGAGGCCTAAAAGATCTAATTTTGGAAGCGACATCTCCTAAAAGTTGTTTGTTAGAGGAAGTTAAAACTAGCTCTGTTTGAGATGGAGCTTCTGCAGAGACACCTTCAGGCAAATCATAATTAACTGGGTGGGAATAACCCAGAGAAAGTTCTATTTTAGTACCGCTAACTTTTACCCTATATCCGACACCGTTAATTTCTAATTTTTTTTCAAAACCTTTTGAAACTCCTTCTATAATGTTTTCAGCAAGAGACCTCATAGTACTTGCCAATGTAATTGATTCTTTAGAATCAATATTAGGAGAAAATAGTATAGATTCCTCATTTGACTCTATAGAAACCTGTTCATGAACATTAAGATCCATAGCGCCTTTTTTTCCTGAAAAGGTTACAACTTGTCCTTTCACTTCAGCTTTAACACCGTCAGTGAAATTAATTTTTCTTTTAGAGTTTCTAGCCATATTAAAAAATTGTACAAATTAGCTCACCGCCAATATTTTGAGTCTTAGCTTGTTTGTCAGTTAATACTCCTTTAGAAGTAGTAAGAATCCCAATTCCTAATCCTCCTTTAATAGCCGGAATATCTTGGCTCGAAAAATATTTTCTTAAGCCGGGTTTACTTTCTCTATTAAATTCTTTGATTACAGGTTTGTCCTCAAAGTACTTAAGAGTTATCTCGATTTCTTGTTTTGGTAAATCTCCTGTTACTTCGTATTTCTTGATGAAACCTTCATCGAGCAAAACTTCACATATAGCTCTTTTAAGTTTTGAAGACCCAAAAGAAACTTTTGTATGCCCCCTCAACTGAGCGTTTTTAATTCTTGAAATCATGTCTGAAATAGGATCTTGTAAACTCATATAAATCTCCTTATTTTTACCAACTTGCCTTTACCAATCCGGGAACATCGCCTTTCATGGCTAGCTCTCTAAGTTTATTTCTAGATAATCCAAATTTCCTATACACCGCGTGAGGTCTTCCTGTAATTTGGCACCTTCTTTGAAGTCTAACTGGACTCGCATCTCTAGGTAGTTTTTGTAATTTTTTCATTGCTATATCTTTTTCTTCTTCTGATTTTGATACGTCATTTATGATAGATTTAAGTTCAAATCTTTTTTTGGAAAACTTCTCAACCATTTTTAGTCTTTTGTTTTCACGTGCGATCATAGATTTTTTTGCCATGTTTACCTCAGGTTTTAAATGGAAATTTTAAAGCAGACAAAAGTTTTAAACCTGCTTCATCGGTTTCTGCCGAAGTTGAAATACTGATATCTAAGCCTCTTATTTTTTGAACCTTGTCATAATCTATTTCAGGAAAAATTATGTGTTCTTTGATCCCAATGGAATAATTACCCTTTCCGTCAAATGATCTAGGATCTAGGCCTCTAAAATCTCTTTCTCTAGGAATAGCTATACCCAATAATCTGTCTAAAAACTCATACATTCTCTCTCCCCTCAAAGTCACTTTGCAACCTATTGGAAAACCCTCTCTTAATTTGAAACTAGCAACAGATTTTCTTGCTAAGGTTTTTATGGGCTGTTGGCCTGAAATTAATTTTAATTCCTCCATGGCTCCATCTAAAACTTTCCTATCGTTCATAGCATCGGGCCCAAGACCCATGTTTAATGTGACCTTAGTTATTTTTGGCACGGCCATAGGCGATTTGAGGTTTAAATCTTTCAATAGATTTGGAATTGCTTCTTCCAAAAAAGTTTTTTTAATCATTGAAGTATTCATTTGATTTCTTTACCGTCAGATTTAAATATTCTCTTTTTTCCTTTTTCATCAGAATGTATTTTTACCTTATCTGCTTTTTTTAATTTCTTGTTGTAAATTGCAACGTTAGAAATGTGAATCGGGGATTCTTTTTCTATTATTCCTCCTGCAATATTTAACTGAGGATTGGGTTTTTGATGTTTTTTTACTATTTTTAACCCCATAACAATGCATTTGTCTTTTGCTAGAAATTTAGTGAGAGTTCCGGTTTTTCCCTTGTCCTTTCCAGAAATAATAATCACTTCATCACCTGTTTTTAACTTATTCATTAAATTACCTCCGGAGCTAAAGAAATAATTTTCATAAAGTCTTTAGACCTAAGTTCTCTAGAGACCGGTCCGAAAATACGAGTGCCAATTGGTTGTTTTTGAGCATTAATTAATACAGCTGCATTGTCATCAAATTTAATACTCGATCCATCTTCTCGCTTTATATGTTTTTTAGTTCTAACAATAACTGCGTCTGCAACTTGTCCTTTTTTTACTCTTCCGGTGGGAATCGCCTCTTTAATTGCAACTTTAATAACATCGCCAACATGAGCATATCTTCTCTTGGATCCGCCAAGAACTTTGATGCACATAACTTCTCTTGCGCCACTATTGTCTGCAACTAAAAGCCTAGATTGAGCTTGTATCACGAAACATCTCCTTTTGCAGACTGCACAATCTCAACCAATTCCCAAGACTTGGTTTTAGAAATTGGCCTAGTCTCTTTAATTTTTACTTTGTCGCCTAGCTTTGAAGAATTTTGCTCGTCATGAAACCTAATTTTAGAAGAACGTTTCATAATTTTTCCAACCAACTTATGTTTTACTGTTCTTTGAATGAGAGCAACTCTTGATTTATCTCCTGATAAACTAATAACTGAGCCGGTCATTGTTCTTTTAACATCATCCATTGTTTAATGACCTCTTTTCTTGGTTAATTTTTGTTTTAATTCTTGCTATATCTTTTCTAGCTTCAGAAAGCTTATGAGTTTCTTTAAGAGCGGAACTAGAATGTTTCATCTTTAGATCGAAATATGTCTTGTTCAACTTCTTCAATTCTTGCGAGCTTTTATCAATATTTTTTTTAGCCATTAGATTGATTTCCTTGCAATAAATTTTGTGGCAATTGGAAGCTTTGCAGCAGCTAGAGCGAAAGCTTCTTTTGCAACTTCCTCATCTACTCCTTCCATTTCATAAAGAATTTTTCCAGGTTTTATTGGAGCTACATAATACTCAACATTGCCTTTTCCTTTTCCTTGTCTTACCTCTAAGGGTTTTTTTGTAATAGGTTTGTCTGGAAAAATTCTTATCCAAATTTGAGCTCCTCTCTTCACATGCCTAGTCATTGCTCTCCTCGCTGCTTCAATTTGTCTTGAGGTGATTTGACCTCTTGAAGTAGCTTTTAAGCCAAAAGCGCCAAAATCAAGCGTATTAGATTTTTGTGAAAGGCCGGTATTTCTGCCTTTCATTTGTTTTCTATATTTTGTTCGCTTGGGTTGAAACATAATTAATCAGTGATTGAATTCTTCTTCTTTTGGACTTCGCCTCTACAAATCCAAACTTTAACGCCGATTATTCCATAAGTGGTTTTTGCTTCAGCGAAACCATAATCTATATCAGCTTTTAAGGTATGTAATGGCACTCTTCCTTCCTTATGCCATTCAGCTCTAGCAATTTCAGCTCCACCTAATCTACCTGAAACTCTCACTTTTACACCTAAAGCACCTTGTCTTGTGCAATTTTGTGCCGCTCTTTTAATAACTCTTCTAAACATTGCCCTTTTTTCTAGTTGTACTGCTATGTTGGCCGCAACTAGTTGAGCGTCTAAATCGGGTTTTCTAATTTCTTTGATATTTAGACTTACTGGAACTTCCATAAGCTCAGATAGTTCAGCTCTTAGCTTATCTATGTCTTCGCCTTTTTTACCAATTATCATCCCTGGTCGAGAGGTATGAATTGAAACTTTAGCGCTCTCAGAAGGTCTTTCGATTTCAATCTTACTCACGAAAGCATTATCTAGTCGTTTCTTTAAAAACTCACGAACCACGAAATCGTTTAGAAGTAGTTTTTGGTATTTATTTTTTTCTGCGTACCAAACTGAATTATGGTCTCTAGAAATGCCTAACCTGATTCCAATTGGATTTACTTTCTGTCCCATTTAAATTCCTCTCGTATTAAGTGATAGATTAATATGACATGACCTTTTTTGAATTCTATCCGCCCTTCCTCTTGCTCTGGGCCTTATTCTTTTAAGCAAAAAAGCATCATCTACTGAAATCTCAGATATAAAAAGATTATCAATATCTAAACCATTGTTATGTTCTGCATTAGCTATTGCGGACTCTAAAAGTTTCTTTAGATTCTTAGAAGAAGATTTTTTACTAAAATTGAGAATGTCTAAAGCTTCTGAAACAAACTTTCCTCTAATTTGATCTGCAAGTAATCTTACTTTGAAGCTAGATACTGGGAGGCGACTTAATTTAGCTTTTACTTCATTCATCTTAAGTTTTCCTATCTCCAGAATGCATCTTGAAAGTTCTTGTGAGAACGAATTCTCCTAGTTTATGTCCAACCATATCTTCTTTAATGGAAAGAGGAACGTGGTCCCTTCCGTTATGGACAGAAATTGTTAAGCCAACCATTTCAGGAATAATTAATGACCTTCTAGACCAAGTTTTTATTGGTTTCCTGTCATTATTTGAAGAAGCTCTAACAACTTTGTCTAAAAGATGGTGATCTACAAAAGGACCTTTTTTAATTGATCTAGGCATTACTTCTTCCTCCTTCTGATGATAAATGAGTCAGTTCTTTTGTTATTTCTTGTTCTAAACCCTTTCGTTGGAGTTCCCCAAGGAGAAACAGGATGTCTACCTCCTGAAGTCCTTCCTTCACCTCCACCATGAGGATGATCTACTGGATTCATAGCCACTCCTCTTACGGTAGGACGAACACCCATCCATCTTTTTGCTCCAGCTTTACCAATTGACTTTAGAGAGTGTTCTGAATTTGAAACCTCTCCAATCGTAGCCCTACAAGAAGTTAACACTTTTCGAACCTCCCCACTTTTTAATCTTAAAGAAGCATACCCAGCATCTTTAGCAACGTACTGGACAGAGGATCCAGCACTTCTAGCAACTTGAGCTCCTTTTTTTGGCTTCAGCTCAACACAGTGAATGGTTGTACCAACGGGAATGTTATCTAATTCTAAAGAGTTGCCGATACTTATGGGAGCTGAACTTCCTGAAATAATTTCGTCTCCTACTTTTATATTTTTAGGAGCAATAACGTATCTTCTCTCCCCGTCTGCATATAAAGCTAAAGCGATATGGGCTGATCTATTTGGATCATACTCTAATCTTTCGATCTTGGCAGGAATGTTGTCTTTGTTCCTTTTAAAATCAATGATTCTATAGTGATGTTTATGTCCACCTCCGATGTGTCTGGTAGTAATTCTTCCAGCGTTATTTCTACCGCCAGACTTTAGATTAGGTTCTGTCAAAGGTTGATAAGATCTTCCTTTGTGTAAGTCAGGATTAGAAGAAATGCTTCTAAATCTTCTTCCAGGTGAGGTGGGTTTTGCCTTTATTACTGCCATAACTAATCTTGAGATATTTCTATTCTGTCTCCTTCTTTCAAAGCGACATAAGCCTTTTTCCAATTAGATTTTTTTGAAATTTTTCCTTTAGCTGTCATGCTTCTTTTTAACTTTCCTTTAACGTTAAGAATATTTACTTTATTGACAGTTACTTTGAATTCTTCTTCTACTGCTTTCTTTACTTCAATTTTTGAGGCTTTTGGACTTACTTTAAATACGTACGCATTTGCAAATTGTCCTACAAGAGAGGCTTTTTCAGTCATATGCCCCGAAAAAATAACTTGATTAGGAAAAAGATTGCTCACGTGTAAAGCTCCTCTAAATTCTTAAGGCAATCGTTATCAATTAGAATTGAATTATTCTTAAGAAGAGAAATAGGATTTAAAGAATTAATTTCGATTACTTCTAAGTTAGCAATATTTCTACTAGCTAGTCTCATATTGTCGCTCAACTCTTTATAAATTATGAGACCTTTCTCAAATCCTATTTCTTTGAGTTTCAAAGAAAGCTCTTTAGTTTTTGGAGATGCTATTTCCAGATCTTGAGAGATAAATATTTTATTTTCCTTCGCTAGATTTGAAAGAATAGATCTCATTGCTGATTTATACATTTTTCTATTAATTTTTTTTGGTTCCGACGACTTGGATCTGGCTGCAAACGTAACACCTCCGCCTTTCCAGATAGGACTTCTTGATGTACCAGCTCTTGCTCTCCCGGTTCCTTTTTGCCTCCAAGGTTTTTTTCCTCCCCCACTTACTTGAGATCTATTTTTTTGAGCTTTAGTTCCTTGATGACTGTTATCAATGAATGAATTGACTAATTGAGAAATTAGATTTTCATTGACGTTTTGGTTAAACAAAACATCGGAAACAGGTAAAGTTTTATTTTTTGAATTAATTACTGGTAATTCCATATCTATTTTTTTATCGCGGGTTTGATAATTATTTTTGAGCCAGAAGGCCCAGGTATAGATCCTTTGACTAAAATCAGTTTATTTTCTTCATCAATCTTTACAATTTTCAGATTTTGAATCGTTTTATTTACATTACCCAAGTGACCAGACATTTTTTTTCCTTTCCAAACTCTTCCAGGTGTTTGACATTGTCCAATAGAGCCGGGTTTTCTATGAGCTAAGGAATTTCCATGAGTTGCATCTTGAGTAGCAAAATTCCATCTTTTAACAGTTCCAGCGAAACCTTTACCTTTAGAAATTCCAGATACATCTACAAACTGACCTTCCTCAAAATTATTTACAGAAAATTCTTTTCCAATTTCAATCTCAGCAAGACTGTCTGATGTAACTCTAAACTCATGAATGTTATTTTTTGTATTGATTTTATTTTTACTAAAATGACCTTTGTAAGGTTTTATGACGTTTTTTTCTTTTCGATCATCTGAAGACAATTGGACTGCGGAGTACCCATCGGTTTCTTCGTTCTTAATCTGAGAAACAATATTTGGGTCAACCTTGATAACACTTACAGGAATGGATTCACCATTTTCGTGAAATACTCTTGTCATTCCCTCTTTAGTTGCAATTAAACCAATCACTTTAAATACCTAATTATTTAGTTAATTCGTCTAAGGATATCTGAACGTCTACACCCGCAGATAAATCCAATTTCATCAAAGCATCTACAGTTTTTTCTGTCGGCTTGATAATATCCATTATTCTTTTGTAAGTTCTAATTTCGTATTGATCTCTAGCATCTTTATCTTTATGAGGAGAGATAAGAATAGTAGTGAGTCGTTTTCTTACAGGCATTGGAATTGGCCCTTTAACGATTGCGCCAGTCCTTTTTACAGTTTCAACAATTTCCTTAGCTGATTTGTCAATCAGCTTATTATCGAAGGCTTTAAGCCTAATTCTGATATTTTGGTTTTGCAAAATATACCTCTAAAAAAAAATACAAAATTGTTAAAGAACTTAGCTTTTTAATTAATAAAAAGCACAAAGAGCCGCAATTCTATTGGGGCAGAGGGATTGTGTCAACAGATAATATCTTACGTTTTACTAATAATAGCTTCAGCTACGTTTGTAGGAACTTCTGAATATTTCAATGGTTCCATAGTGAAGGTTGCTCGACCCTGAGTTGCTGATCTTAGGTCGGTAGCATAACCAAACATTTCTGCTAACGGGACTTCTCCATCTAGAACTTTTCCAGCATGCACGTCAGTCATGCCGTTAACTATTCCTCTTCTTCTATTGAGGTCTCCAACAACGTCTCCCATGTATTCTTCAGGAGTAACAACTTCCAGCTTCATTATTGGTTCTAAAAGCGCAGGTTTAGCCCTCAAGGCTCCATCTTTAAGAGCCATGGAAGAAGCAACTTTGAAGGCAATTTCACTAGAATCAACGTCGTGAAAAGAACCATCATAAACAGTCACTTTAACGTCTATCAAAGGATAACCGGCGATAATTCCTGATTGCATCTGCTCTTTTGCTCCCTTTTCAACAGCAGGAATGAATTCCCTAGGAATTGTTCCTCCTACAATCTTATTAACAAACTGGAAAACTTCTTTTTCGTCTTCTTTTTCACTATCTTCTAGAGGTTCAATTTTTAACCAAACATGACCATATTGCCCTTTACCTCCTGATTGTCTAACGAACTTTCCTTCTGACTCCACACTCTCTCTAATAGACTCTCGATAGGCAACTTGAGGCTTTCCAATATTAGCTTCGACGTCGAATTCTCTCTTCATTCTGTCTACTAAGACTTCTAAATGAAGTTCTCCCATACCGGATATAATGGTCTGTCCAGATTCTTCATCAGTATTAACTCGAAAAGATGGATCCTCTTGAGCTAGCCTACCTAGTGCTAATCCCATCTTTTCCTGATCAGATTTTGTTTTCGGTTCAACGGCAACTGATATGACTGGTTCAGGAAATGTCATTTTTTCTAAAATAATTGTTTTTTTCAAATCACATAATGTGTCCCCTGTTGTCACATCTTTAAGTCCAATTATTGCCGCAATATCTCCTGCTCTAACTTCAGAGATTTCCTCTCTGTTATTTGCGTGCATCTGAAGCATCCTTCCAACTCGTTCTTTGGAACTTTTTGATGAAGCAAAAACCGAGTCTCCTTGAGTCAAAACTCCAGAGTAAACCCTTATAAAGGTAAGCGTTCCAACAAATGGATCGGTTGCTATTTTAAAAGCCAAAGCAGAAAAAGGCTCATCATCGTCGGAATTTCTAGATTCTATAGTTTCTCCATCTTCTAAAACTCCTTGAATCGCTTCCACTTCAGTTGGCGCAGGGAGATACTGGATAACAGAATCAAGCATAGGTTGAACACCTTTATTTTTAAATGCGGAACCGCAAATACATACAACTATTTCATTTGAAAGTGTCCTCTCTCTTAAACCTTTGTGTATATCTTCCTCTGACAAATCGCCATCATTTAAATATTTCTCCATTATTTCTTCATTTGCTTCGGCAGCTGACTCGAGCATATCTTCTCGGTATTTCTTTGCTTTCTCTATTAGATTATCTGGAATCTCTTCTTCTCTGTAGCTTGTTCCTTTATCATCCCCGTCCCAGAAAAGAGCTTTCATTTTTATTAAATCAATAATCCCTGAAAAATCGTCTTCGGCACCTATTGGTAATTGAATTGCTACAGGAGAAGCGCCTAATCTATTTTTAATTTGGTCAATAACTCTTTCAAAATCAGCTCCAGCTCTATCCATTTTGTTTACAAAACATATCCTTGGAACTTTATAGCGATTTGCTTGCCTCCAAACAGTTTCGGATTGTGGCTCTACCCCGGAACTTCCGCAGAATACAACAACAGCCCCATCAAGAACTCTAAGAGATCTTTCTACTTCAATAGTGAAATCAACGTGTCCAGGTGTATCAATTATATTAATTCTGTGTTCTTGAAAATTTTGTCTCATGCCTTTCCAAAAACACGTTGTAGCGGCAGAGGTAATTGTTATTCCTCTTTCTTGTTCTTGCTCCATCCAATCCATGGTTGCAGCTCCATCATGAACCTCACCAATTTTGTGAGAGATCCCAGTGTAAAAAAGAACTCTTTCGGTAGTGGTAGTTTTTCCAGCATCAACGTGAGCGCAAATTCCTATATTGCGATATAAGTCTAGAGGGAAATTTCTACCGGCCATGACAAATATTAAAATCTGAAATGAGAGAAAGCTTTATTCGCTTCAGCCATTTTATGAGTATCTTGCCTTTTTTTAACAGCCTCTCCTTTTCCTTCGGAAGCTTCAAGCAATTCATTTGCCAATTTTGAAGACATATTCTTTTCTGATCTATTTTTTGCACTGGTAACTAACCAACGCATTGCTAATGCCATTTTTCTTGATGTCTTAACTTCAAGAGGTACTTGATAAGTCGCTCCTCCAACTCGTCTAGATTTTACTTCTACTTGCGGACCAACGTTATCAAGAGCTTCTTCAAAGATTTCTAAAGGATCTCTTTTAGCTTTATTAGATATTTCTTCGAGAGCAGAATATATTATTTTCTCAGCAGTACTCTTTTTCCCTCTTTCCATGAGGTTATTAATAAATTTAGAGAGCTTTAAATTACCGTATTTTGGATCAGGTAAAATTTCTCTTTTTGGAATTGGTCCTTTTCTAGGCATTATTTTGGTTTTTTAGATCCATATTTAGATCTCCTTTGTTTCCTATCTTCTACACCCGTAGTGTCAAGAGTTCCTCTTACAGTATGGTATCTAACCCCTGGAAGATCTTTGACTCTTCCTCCTCTTAGTAAAACTACAGAATGTTCTTGAAGATTATGACCTTCTCCACCAATGTAAGAAATAACTTCATATCCAGAAGTCAACCTTACTTTGCATACTTTTCTTAATGCTGAATTAGGTTTCTTTGGAGTCGTAGTATATACCCTTGTACAAACTCCTCTTTTCTGCGGAGAGCCGCCTAAAGCAGGAACATCACTTTTTACCTTCTTGATTTTCCTAGGTTTTTTTATAAGTTGATTTATAGTTGCCATAAAAATGATGCGATTTTAAAGTTGCTTTCTATTCAGGTCAATAAAATTGTACTAATTAAGATGAGTCTTCTTCAGAGTTCATTGCTTCTGAAATTTCAGACTCAAGATCTGCAACGTCTATCTCTTCTTTTGTATCAACGTTATATCCTGTTCCAGAAGGAACAAGCCTACCAATAACTACATTTTCTTTGAGCCCTCTAAGCTTGTCTACTTTCCCGGTTACTGCTGCTTCAGTTAGGACGCGAGTAGTTTCTTGAAAGGACGCAGCTGAAATAAATGACTCTGTTGCTAGAGAAGCTTTTGTTATACCAAGTAATAATCTATTAAATTTTGCCGGAATACTGCCTTCAGCTAAAAGTTTTTTATTTACTTTAACAACCTCTGAAAATTCCACTTGATCGCCTATTATAAAATCAGAATCTCCAGATTCTGTAACTTCAACTTTACGTAACATTTGTCTGAGGATACATTCAATGTGTTTATCACTAATTTCAACACCTTGTAATCTGTATACATCCTGAATTTCGTTTACAACATAATCAGTCAACTCGGTTACACCTTTTAAGGATAAGATGTCATGCGGACTCAAAGAGCCTTCACTAATAACGTCACCTTTATTGACGGTTTCACCTTCGAAAACATTAATACTTCTGGTTTTAAGAATTAAAGTTTCACTAACAACCTCTTCTCCAGATTCTTTGCCAGTGATTATTAGTCTTCTTTTTCCTTTAGTCTCTTTACCCCAGGAAACTACTCCAGTTAACTCTGCAAGAATAGCAACTTCTTTTGGTTTTCTCGCTTCGAAAAGATCGGCAACCCTTGGAAGTCCTCCGGTTATGTCCCTTGTTTTCGACGACTCTTTAGGAATTCTGGCCAAAACATCTCCCACGTTTATTGCTTCTGCATCAGAAACATTAACCAGTGATTTTTGTTCAAGAACATAATTAGCAGGTCTTTTACCATTTGGAAGAAGAACTTCGTTACCTTTTTCATCAACAATTGAAATTGTAGGTGTTAAATCTTTTCCTGCAGAAGTTCTTTCTCCTGCATCAAGAACTTCCATGCTACTTAAGCCAGTGAGCTCGTCTTGAACAACTCTTACTGAGATTCCATTTTCCATTTCCAAGAGCTTTGCTTTTCCTTTTACTTCAGAAATGATTGGATGGTTTAAAGGATCCCATCTAGCTAAAATCTCTCCAGCTTTAACATTTGCTCCATCTTTTACATTGATAGTTGCGCCATAAGGGAGTTTATATCTTTCTTTCTCAAAATCATTTTCATCGAGCAAAAGTATTTCCGCAGATCTAGAAATACATACTTCGTTTTTATCTTTATTTGTTACAGAGCTAATATTTTTGTATTTTACTAATCCGTCAAATTTTACTTCTATCTTATCGTTTTCAGAAGCTCTCGAAGCCGCACCTCCTATATGGAAGGTTCTCATGGTTAATTGTGTGCCAGGTTCTCCTATGGATTGAGCGGCTACAATTCCTACCGCCTCACCAGGATCTACTAAATTTCCTCTTCCAAGATCTCTTCCATAACACATAGAACAAATACCGAAGCTTGTTTCGCAAGTAATAGCAGATCTAACCAGAGCATAATTTATCTTATGATGATCAATTTTTTCAGCTAGTTCTTCGTCAATTAAAGTTCCTTTAGAAATTTTTAGCTCTCCATCTTTCGATTTAATGTCCTGAGCCAAAACTCTTCCTAATATTCTCTCGCTTAGCGATTGAACAACTTCTCCTCCATCGATTATAGTTCTTAATTCTAAACCCTCTTTAGTTCCACAATCATATTCTCTGATAACTAGATCCTGCGCGACATCCACAAGACGTCTTGTGAGGTATCCAGAGTTCGCTGTCTTTAATGCGGTATCGGCCAAGCCTTTTCTTGCTCCATGAGTAGAAGTGAAATATTGAAGCACTGTGAGCCCTTCTCTAAAGTTAGCTGTTATAGGTGTTTCAATTATTGAGCCATCTGGCTTAGCCATAAGACCTCTCATGCCAGCAAGTTGTCTAACTTGGGCGGGAGAACTTCTTGCTCCAGAATCTAAATACATAAAGACTGAATTAAAAGAGTCCTCGTCTACTTCATCTCCTTCTGAATTTGTAACTTTATCCTTAGAAATAGTTTCCATTAGAGAGCTGGCAACGGCTTCATTTGCTCTGGACCAAATATCTATAACTTTATTGTATTTCTCTCCTTGGGTAACTAGGCCAGAAGAATATTGAGCTTCTATTTCTTTAACCTCATTTTGAGCTTGAGAAATAATCGTTTCTTTATTGTCAGGAATAACACAATCCTCAACACAAATTGACGAACCAGAAATTGTTGAATAATCGTAGCCGAGATTTTTTATTTTGTCTGAAAAGATCACTGTTGCTTTTAAACCAGAGTATCTATAGGAAGTATTTATAAGATCTGAAATTGCTTTACTGTTTAAAGGTTTATTAACTTTTTCGAAAGGAATTTCCTTAGGAACTACTCCCCACAATATCGTTCTACCAACTGTAGTTTCAACTAGATCTGTGGTTCCATCAGAATTATCTATTCGGCATTTGATAATTGCTTGTAAATCTACTTGCTTCGAGTCGTAAGCTCTTTTAACTTCATCGACATCGGCAAAGATAGATCCTTCACCCAAAGAGTTTAATTTAGACTTTGTCATGTAATAAATACCTAGAACAACATCTTGAGAAGGATCAATAATAGGCCTTCCGTTTGAAGGCGACAGGATATTATTACTCGCCATCATTAATGCTCGACACTCTAATTGAGATTCTAAAGTTAAGGGAACATGCACTGCCATTTGATCTCCATCAAAATCGGCATTGTAGGCTTTACAAACCAGTGGATGGAGTTGAATTGCTTTTCCCTCGATGAGAGTAGGTTCAAAAGCCTGGATTCCAAGACGGTGAAGTGTAGGCGCTCTGTTTAAAAGAATAGGATGTTCTCTGATAACTTCAGCCAAGATGTCCCAAACTACTGGTTCTTCTCTTTCAACCATTCTCTTAGCTCCTTTAATCGTGGTAGCAAGCTCCATATTCTGAAGTCTTCCAAACACAAAAGGCTTGAAAAGTTCTAGAGCCATTTTTTTTGGCAACCCACATTGATGAAGTTTTAAAGTTGGCCCAACAACAATTACTGATCTACCTGAATAATCAACCCTTTTGCCTAAAAGGTTTTGTCTAAATCTTCCTTGTTTACCTTTAATCATGTCAGATAAAGATTTTAAGGGGCGTTTATTTGACCCAGTTATAGCTCTTCCTCTTCTTCCGTTATCTAAAAGAGCATCGACAGATTCTTGTAACATTCTTTTTTCATTTCGAACAATTATTTCGGGTGCACTAAGCTCTAATAATCTTTTTAATCTGTTATTTCTATTGATAACTCTCCTATATAGATCGTTTAGATCAGAGGTAGCAAATCTTCCTCCTTCAAGAGGAACTAAAGGTCTTAGATCTGGAGGTAATACCGGGAGAACATCTAAAATCATCCATTCTGGTTTGTTGCTAGATGATAAGAAACCTTTAAGAATTTTAAGTCTTTTTGACAATTTTTTTATCTTGGCTTCACTATTTGTTCCTTCTATTTGAGAAACGACTTCACTTATTTCTTCTTCTAAATTCATTTCTGAAAGAAGAATTTTTACAGATTCAGCACCCATTCCAGCGGAAAATTCTTCACCATAATTTTCTAAAGCTTCAAAGTATTCTTCTTCATCAAGAATCTGACCTTTTTCTAAATCTGTCATACCTGGATCGGTAACCACAAAAGATTCGAAATATAAAATCCTTTCTATCTCCCTTAAGGTCATGTCTAGAAGTAATGAAATCCTTGAAGGTAACGATTTTAGAAACCATATGTGCGCTACAGGAGCAGCTAATTCAATATGCCCCATTCTTTCTCTTCTAACTTTTGCTAGTGTTACTTCAACTCCACATTTTTCACAGACAACTCCTCTGTGTTTCATTCTTTTATATTTTCCACAAATGCATTCGTAGTCTTTTACCGGACCGAAAATCTTTGCACAAAATAGACCATCTCTTTCTGGCTTGAATGTTCTGTAATTTATTGTCTCTGGTTTTTTTACCTCGCCAAAGGACCAAGATCTGATTTGTTGAGCCGAAGCTAATCCAGCTTTAATAGAATTGAAATTATCGGATTGATCTTGATTGAATAGTTTTAATAAGTCTTTCATAAATTAATCTACCTCTTCAAAATCTATGTCTATGCCTAAAGATCTTATTTCTTTAGTCAAAACATTATAGGATTCTGGAATTCCAGCTTCCATCTCATGATTTCCATCCACTATATTTTTGTAAACTTTTGTTCTTCCCGATACATCATCAGATTTTACAGTCAACATTTCTTGTAAAGTGTGAGCAGCTCCATAAGCCTCAAGAGCCCAAACTTCCATCTCTCCAAGTCTTTGACCACCAAACTGTGCTTTTCCACCTAATGGCTGTTGAGTCACTAAACTGTATGAACCAGTTGATCTTGCATGCATCTTATCTTCTATTAAATGATTAAGTTTAAGCATATACATGTATCCGATAGTTACTGGTCTTTCAAAGGCATCCCCAGTTCTTCCATCGTAAAGAGTGGTTTGGCCTGAAGTAGGAAGCCCCGCTAAATCAAGCATAGATTTTATTTCTTTTTCTGAAGCCCCATCGAATACTGGCGTAGCCATGGGAACTCCGGATTTCAAATTATTACAAAGTTCTTTAAACTCTTTTTCGTTTAGTTTATTGAGGTCTTCTTCTCTTCCAACAGAAGAATAAACTTTGTTCACGAATTCTCTTGCTTCTTTAGTGTTTGTGGAATCAATCAACTCACCAATTTTTTTTCCAAGTTCTTTGGAAGCCCATCCAAGATGTGTTTCCATTAACTGACCTACATTCATTCTGGATGGAACGCCGAGAGGGTTCAAAACAATATCTACCGGCTCGCCTTTCTCATCATATGGCATGTCTTCTACCGGCATAATCACTGAAATTACGCCTTTATTTCCATGACGCCCAGCCAATTTGTCTCCTGGCTGAATTCTCCTCTTAACTGCTAAATAAACTTTGATTACTTGTTGAACTCCTGGCGGCAAATCATCTCCAGAAATAATTTTCTTCTTTTTGTCATCAAATTTTTTCTTCAAATCTTCTTCATATTTTTTTAACTTATCCTTAGCTTCTTTAATGTCATCATTTAAAGATTCGTCCTTCATTCTCAACTTAAACCATTCAGAGGGAGGAAGATCTGACAAAAAGGCATCTTCAATTTTGCTACCTTTTTCTAAGCCCTTCGCGCTAACTATCTGTTTTCCAACGATGGAAGATTTCAAAGAATTCAATGTAGCCATTGTGACGATTGATAATTCTTGGTCTATGTCTTTTTGAATTTCTGATAAGGAAATAGATTCAATTACTTGAGCTCTTGAATTTTTATCCAGTCCTTCTCTAGTAAAAATTTTTACATCGATAACTGTTCCATCCTGCCCAGATTTAACTCTCAACGAGGTATCTTTAACGTCAGAGGCTTTTTCTCCAAAAATTGCTCTAAGAAGTTTTTCTTCTGGAGAAAGTTGGGTTTCTCCTTTTGGTGTTACTTTTCCAACAAGTATATCGCCTGCATTTACTTCAGCTCCAATATGAACAATTCCACATTCATCCAACTTAGATAAAGCAGAATCACCAACGTTTGGAATATCAGCAGTAATTTCATCTGGTCCAAGCTTTGTATCTCTAGAAGTACAGGTTTCTTCTACAATATGAATACTAGTTAATTTGTCTTCTTGAACAAGTCGGTCAGAAATTAAAATTGAATCTTCAAAGTTATATCCATGCCATGGCATAAATGCTATTTTTATATTTTGTCCCAAGGCCAATTCACCGAGATCTATTGAAGATCCATCAGCCAATATATCGCCTTTAGAGACTCTATCTCCCTCTGAAACAATAGGTTTTTGATTGATACAAGTGTTCTGATTAGATCTGGTGTACTTGATAAGATTATAAATATCTACAGCAGAACCTGTGCCAGAAATATCTTTCAAATTTTTCCTAACGACAATTCTTCCAGAGTCTACCTTTTCAATAATTCCAGCATTTTTAGCTATCACACAGTCTCCAGAATTTCTTGCCACAGTTCTCTCCATTCCAGTTCCTACTAATGGAGTCTCGGTAGAAAGCGTTGGGACTGCTTGTCTCATCATATTAGAACCCATCAATGCCCTGTTTGCGTCGTCATGCTCAAGAAATGGTATTAATGCTGCTGCAATGGAAACGACTTGTTGAGGTGAAACATCCATTAAGTCGACTCTATCAGGGGTAACTAATTCAAATTCATTTCTGTATCTAACAGGAACAAGTTCTTCTACAAATTTATTATTCTTATCAAGCACAGCACTAGCCTGGGCAATCACAAATTCGCCCTCTTCGATTGCAGAAATGTACTTGATATTCTCTGATACCTTTCCGTTGATTATTTCTCTGTAAGGAGTCTCAATAAATCCGAAATCATTAACTCTCGCATAGACTGACAAAGAATTTATAAGACCTATATTTGGACCTTCAGGAGTTTCAATAGGGCAAACTCTTCCATAATGAGTGGGGTGAACATCCCTAACTTCAAAACCTGCTCTTTCTCTAGTAAGGCCACCAGGACCCAGCGCAGAAACCCTTCTTTTATGAGTAACTTCTGACAGAGGATTGTTTTGATCCATGAATTGAGATAATTGACTGGATCCAAAAAATTCATTGATAGCAGCAGTTACTGGTTTTGCATTGATTAAATCAGCAGGACCAAATCCCTCTGCTTCTGCAACGTTCAGACGTTCTCTAACTGCCCTCTCTACTCTCAAAAGCCCTACTCGCACCTGATTGGAGACCATTTCACCAACAGATCTAATTCTTCTGTTTCCGAGGTGATCGATGTCATCACAATTTTGCTTTCCGTTTCTAATATCAACAAGAGTTTTCATCACATCGATGATGTCGTCTTTAGACAGAACTCCTTCTCCGATTAGCTCTTCTTTACCTAATCTTTTGTTGAACTTCATTCTACCCACATCAGACAAATCATATTTATCTGCATTAAAAAATAAATTTTCGAATAGAAGAGTAGCTGCTTCTTTCGTGGGCGGCTCTCCTGGACGCATCATCCTGTATATTTCTGCTAAAGCTTCTAGATTTGTAGCGGTTGTATCCGATCTCAAAGTCTCTGAAATGTAAGGACCAGATTCAAGCTCATTAATGTAAAGCGTATTAATTTGCTTAATTTTCAATTCTTCCAATTTTTCAAGCATTTCGGAATCTATAAGAGAATTGCAAGAAAAAATAATTTCTCCGGTTGCTTCGTCGATAATATCTTCACTAAGCGAAAGGCCTACAAGGGCCTCTTTAGGAAGATCTAAAGATTTAATTTTATTAGACTCTATTAATCTAATATGTCTAGCAGTTATTCTCTTTCCTGATTCAATGATTACACTTTTATCTTTAGCAAGAATATCTACCGGCGCTAATCTTCCTACTAGTTTTTGTGAATTTAAAGAAAGACTATACATACCATTTTTATTCAAAGTATAAGATTCTTTTTCATAGAAGATGTCTAGAATCTCCTTAGGTGTCATACCTAAACTTTTGAGTAAAATTGAAGCGTAAAGTTTTCTCCTTCTATCTATTCTTATGTAGATCAAATCCTTATGATCAAACTCAAAGTCTAACCAAGAGCCTCTGTAAGGAATTACTCTAGAAGAATATAAAAGTTTCCCTGAGGAATGAGTTTTTCCTTTGTCATGATCAAAAATTAATCCTGGCGATCTATGGAGTTGTGAAACAACTACTCTTTCAGTACCGTTGATTACAAAAGTTCCATGTTCAGTCATCAGGGGCATAGTGCCCATATATACCTTTTCATCTCTCGCACTTTTAAGATTCTCTTCACCAGTTGTTTTATCGATGAAAGTAATTCGACACCAAATATGTAAAGGAGCTTCATAAGTTCTACCTCTTGGAAGACATTCAAATACGTCAAATTCGGGTTCGCTTAACTCATATTTTAAATAATCTATTTTGGCATTACCCGAAACACTTACGATTGGAAATATTGATCTAAAGACCTGCTCCAGGCCCTGGTCTTTCCTTTTTTCTGGATCAATATCACTTTGTAAAAAGTGTTTGTAAGAGTCTGTTTGAATCTCCAAAATGTCGGGAAGCGACATGACGCTAGAGATTTTTTCAAAGCTTTTTCTTATTCTTTTCTTTTCAGCAAATGAATAGTTTTCAGTCATAAATAATATTAATTATTTTAATTCAACAGTTGCGCCAGCTTCTTCTAACTGAGATTTAGCTGTATCAGCTTCTTCCTTGTTAGCACCCTCTTTAACAGACGCTGGTGCTCCATCGACAATAGCCTTAGCTTCTTTTAAGCCTAATCCAGTAATCGTTCTCACCGCTTTAATAACATCTATTTTTTTATCACCCACATCAACAAGGAAGATCTCAAATTCACTTTGCTCTTCAGCAGGTTCAGCGCCGGCTTCACCAGCAGCAGGAGCAGCAGCGGCAGCAACAGGGGCTGCAGCGGAAACTCCGAATTTTTCTTCCATAAGTTTAACTAGATCGACAATATCCATGACGCTCATTTCTGAAATTGCGTCTAAGATTTCTTCTTTGGTTAAAGCCATTTTTTAACTCCTTATATGATAAACCAAACTCAATTTTTAGAATCGCTGTAAGCACTCAAAGTTCTTACCATAGAAGACGGGATTTCTTTCGAGATCAACGCTAGATTAGTAATTGGGGCTAACATTAATCCCAATAACATTGAAATTGCTTCTTCTTTATTAGGCAGTGAAGCAATTCTGTTAAGTTGATCTGCTGAAAGTAAACCTTCCCCTATTGAGAGACCTTTGACTTCAAAAGATTCTTCAGATTTTGAAAAATCTTTTATGAGTTTTGCAGCGCTTTGATAGTCTTCTTTAGAAAAAGCCAGCAAAGTTGGACCCGATAAAACGTCTACCAGGGAATCAAATTTAGAATCCTCTAGTGCTTTTTTAGCAAGAGTGTTTTTAATTATTTTAATAAAAACAGACTTGTCTTTTGCATCCTTTCTGAAAGAAGTAAGTTTTGGAACATCTGTTCCTCGATAATCTACCGCAACAACCGATAGAGACTCATCAACAACTTTCCTTAATTCATCAACTTGTACTTTTTTTAAGTCTAAATTAGACATTGTTAATTCCTCAAAATGAGTAATATAAAACCTCAACCTCTCGAAGAGCATTGAGAACCATCTGCGCAGGAAAAATTAAGCTTTTTTTTACGAAGCTCCTGCGGTCTTTGACAATTGCAATGGAATTGCAATGGCACAAAAATTCTTTATCTACAAAATTATGTTTTAGCATTAAAAATTCAAATTAGTTAGATCTAAATCAAAGCCTTTCCCCATAGTAGAAGAAATAGAAACTTTAGAAATGAAAACTCCTTTAGAAGAAGGAGGTTTAGCTTTTTTTAAATCTGTAAGAAAAGCTTCTAAATTGTCTCTGATTTGATCTTCTGAATATCCTACTTGCCCAATACGGGTGTGGATTATACCCTGCTTATCAGTTTTATACCTAATTTGTCCAGACTTAGCGTTCTTAACAGCTGATTTAATGTCTTTCGTAACTGTTTCTGATTTGGGATTAGGCATTAGACCTTTAGGCCCAAGTATTTGCCCAAGCGGACTAACCACTTTCATAGTTGAAGGCGTTGCTATGATTACATCAAAATCTAAATTTCCTTTTTTCATTTCATCGGCCAAATCTTCCATTCCAACTTTATCGGCTCCATTTTCTTTAGCATCCTTAGCTTCATCGCCCTCGGCAAAAACAGCTACTTTATAAGTTTTTCCATTTCCGTGAGGTAAATTTGTCGCTCCTCTAACGGCTTGATCTGTTTTTTTTGGATCAATCCCTAAATTGACTGCTACATCTAATGCTTCTTTAAAATTTTTTGACGCGCTTTCATTAATTTCACTGATAGCAAATTCTAATTTAACTTTTTCCATAATTTAATTCTCTACTTCGATTCCCATGCTTCTTGCGCTGCCTTCAATAATCTTGACCGCAGCATCTAAGCTTGAGGCATTTAAATCTGCCATTTTAGCTTGAGCTATTTCTTCCAATTGTGATCTATTAACTTTCCCAACTTTCTCTGAGTTGGGAGTACCGCTTCCTTTTGTAAGTCCGGCAGCTTTTTTTAATAAAATACTTGCAGGTGTAGTCTTAACTATAAAATCAAAACTTCTGTCTTCATAAACTGATATAACAACAGGAACAGGAACATTTTTTTCTAAATCATTTGTTTTTGTATTAAAAGCGTTACAAAAATCCATCAAATTCACTCCATGTTGACCGAGTGCCGGACCAACAGGAGGACTAGGGCTTGCAGCTCCTGCAGGAACTTGAAGCTTAATATAAGTCATAATTTTCTTATCTTTGGCCATTAGCTTCTCTCAATTTGAGTAAAATCTAGTTCAACTGGAGTTGATCTTCCAAATATCATAACTGCAACTTTAACTTTACTTTTTTCGTTATCTACTTCTTCCACAACGCCACTAAAATCATTAAAAGGCCCGTCTATGACCCTAATCATTTCCCCAGGCTCAAATGAGACTGTTTGCGTAGATTCATCAACTCCATTTTCAATCTGATTTAAAATTCTGTTCGCCTCAACATCTGTGATGCTCTTAGGATCATTTTTTGTTCCTCCTATAAAACCTAAAACTCTTGGAGTTTCTTTAACCAAATGCCAAGTATCATCATTCATTTCCATTTCCACTAAAATGTATCCAGGAAAGAACTTCTTTTGTACGATTTTTTCTTTACCACCTTTAATTTCTGTTATTTCCTGAGTAGGAACTTCTATTCTTCCAAAATATTCACCCTGTCCCTCAGAAACAATTCTATCCATTAATTGTTCTTTGGCCTTATTTTCGTAACCAGAGTAAGAATTAATTACATACCAAGCTTTAGACATATTTCAACCCAATAACAATTTGATTAAAAAAGAAAACAAAGAGTCCAATCCCCACAAAATAAGAGAAGCAATTAAAACCGCAACAGTAACTATAAGAGTTGTCTGGGTCGTTTCTGTTCTGTTGGGCCATACAACCTTCCTAATTTCTGTAGAAGATTGTATAAGTAAATTGTAAGTTTGGTTTCCGAATATTGTAAATCTCAAGACAAATAAAGAAACAAAAAGAATCCCAACAACGCCTAACACTCTATATAAAAGACCAA
This sequence comes from uncultured SAR86 cluster bacterium, assembly GCA_902553315.1. Taxonomy (GTDB): domain Bacteria; phylum Pseudomonadota; class Gammaproteobacteria; order Magnimaribacterales; family AG-339-G14; genus AG-339-G14. The sequence goes on along the minus strand of CACDKN010000001.1, from coordinate 414,706 downwards.
TGTCAGAAAAATATGAATTGCCCCATACGGCAAGGGAAATTAGGCATAATCCTATGAGCCAAAGCAGCTTGCTTTGGATATTAAAATTACTTTCTACTTGTTGTGACATCAAAAACTACCTTCAAATCGTGGCAGGCCAGGAGGGAATCGAACCCCCAACCTGCGGTTTTGGAGACCGCCGCTCTACCAATTGAGCTACTGGCCTACTCGATAATCTTAGTAACTACTCCGGCACCTACAGTTCTTCCACCCTCTCTGATAGCAAATTTCATGCCGTCTTCCATCGCGATGGGTGAAATAAGCTCAACAGTAACAGAGACATCATCACCTGGCATGACCATCTCTACGCCATCAGGTAAAGTAACTGCACCTGTAACATCAGTAGTTCTAACATAAAACTGTGGTCTGTAACCTTTAAAGAAAGGTGTGTGCCTTCCTCCTTCTTCTTTGCTTAAAACATAAACTTGAGCTTCGAATTTAGTATGAGATTTGATAGAACCGGGAGCACATAGAACTTGACCTCTCTCTACTTCCTCTCGTTTCGTTCCCCTTAATAAGACACCTACGTTTTCTCCAGCTCTTCCTTGGTCTAGAAGTTTTCTAAACATTTCTACTCCAGTACAAACTGTAGCTTCAGATTCTTTGATACCTATGATATCTAAAGGATCGTTAACATTGACCATACCTCTCTCAATTCTTCCTGTTACAACAGTTCCTCTTCCTTGAATAGAAAAAATGTCCTCTATAGGCATTAAAAAAGGTTTATCTGTTTCTCTTTCAGGTTCTGGAATGTAAGAGTCAAGCGCTTCCACAAGTTTCGTGACTGCTGAAACACCGATATCTGATTCGTCTCCTTCAAGTGCTTTCAAAGCAGATCCGACAATAATTGGAGTATCTGCCCCAGGAAAATCATATTCTGTTAATAATTCTCTAATTTCTTCTTCTACCAACATTGTCAATTCCTCGTCATCTACCATGTCAGCTTTATTCAAGAAAACTACAATGTATGGAACACCTACTTGTCTTGCTAATAAAATGTGCTCTCTAGTTTGTGGCATAGGACCATCGGCAGCATTGACCACTAATATTGCGCCGTCCATCTGGGCAGCTCCTGTAATCATATTTTTAATGTAGTCAGCATGACCCGGACAATCAACATGTGCATAATGCCTATTAGGTGTATCGTATTCCACATGAGAGGTGGCAATAGTTATTCCCCTTTCTTTCTCTTCAGGTGCATTATCAATTCCATCAAAAGCTACGGCTTCTCCAGCTCCATAAGCGTCTGCACATACTTTTGTAAGAGCAGCGGTAAGTGTAGTTTTACCATGGTCTACGTGACCAATAGTTCCAACATTTACATGCGGTTTGGTTCTTTCAAATTTTTCCTTAGCCATTTTTTTTCCTCTCTAAAATTAAACTAAATTTTTAAAATTCTGGAGCTCATAACCGGATTTGAACCGGTGACCTCTTCCTTACCAAGGAAGTGCTCTACCGACTGAGCTATATGAGCAAACCCTGTAAGAAAAAAGAAAATCTTGGCTCATCATCATCAAAAAAAAATTAACAAACCTAGACCCTTAACTCCGTTCGCGTTTATACTCAATTCTAAGGTTAATTGCAACAAAAATATGGTGGAGGGGGCAGGATTCGAACCTGCGAAGCCGAAGCGGCTGATTTACAGTCAGCTGGGTTTGACCGCTCCCCAACCCCTCCATATTGGACGCTTATTCTCTTGTTACAAATGGAAGATGTCAATCAAAACCCTTTAAATAAGAAAATTATTAATTCGTATTTGAATTTAAAAGATTTCCGTAAGATAAAAATACTAATTTTTGAAGAAATAGACTCAACAAATAGATACTTATCTGATTTAGAAATTGATGCAAATACTCTTTTTATTTGTTCAGCTGAGAAGCAAACTAGGGGCAAAGGTAGAGGAAATAAAAAATGGGAAAGTCCAACGGGTCAAAATATTTACTTGTCATTTTCTTTCCAGTTAGAAAAAAACTCCAACCTTAATGGCTTTAGTTTGATGGTTGGTCTTGCAATTAGAGACACTTTGGAAGAACTTTATGACATAGATTCAAAAATAAAATGGCCAAATGATATTTTTTTTAAAGATAAAAAATTATGTGGAATTTTGATTGAAACTAAATATGAAAATAATTTAGTCAAGATTATTATAGGTATAGGGATAAACGTTTTTATGCAAACCAATGAACATATAGATCAGAATTGGGTTTCCCTAAAATTAATAGATGGAGAAAAAAAGTATGACAGAAATCTAATAATTGGAAAATTGACGTCTAAAGTATTAGATTATTTTAGAGCTTATAAGATTTATGGTTTTGCTCACTTTCAAAAAAAATTCAACCTACATAATTATCTCAAAAATAAAACTGTAATCTCAGAGAATTTCAAAGAAAAAAATTGCATGGTAATTGAAGTAGACTCCGAGGGAAGATTAAAAGTACAGATCGACAAGGAAACCAAACTAATTTCTTCTGGAGAACTCTCTTTTAAAATAAAAGAATAGTTATATAATCAATTTCCTTAGCTGGCGTAGCTCAGTTGGTAGAGCTCCTGATTTGTAATCAGGTGGTCGTTGGTTCGAATCCAATCGCCAGCTCCGTTTGTATTTCGAAATGATTAAAATCCTTGTTGAAATTATCTTTGCCCTTCTGGTGAAAACTTTTCTCTTCTTTTTAAGAATTATTTTTACAGTAATTTGCTTTATCAGAGAGGAAGAGAAATTGTTTAAGAAACAAAGCAATGACCTAAACTACAAAGGTATTTACCTAAAAAAAAGATTTATTCATATTGACGGTTATCAGCACTTGATAACAGAATGCGGGAATACAGAAGCCTCGGAGGAAAATACTATCGTAATGATGGGCGGCATTCCTACCGATCCAAGCGAAAGCCTTTACTGGATGGCATCAGAACTTTGTAGAAAAGATAAAGATTTACATGTTTTAATTTTGCATCTTCCTTATTACGAAGAATATTCAAAAATAAATTTGGATAAGAATCTTTATGCAAAGTTCAATGCATTGAAGTTTCCTTTTGATCGTGAAATAAATTTTAAGGAAATTAATATTGATCCAAAATTTAGCCACGAGAACCAAGCACAAATTACCTTAAAAATATTTAAAAAATTAAAATTAAAAAAAGCTCACTTTGTTGGACACGACAGAGGAGTGATAGTCTTTGAAAATTTATTAATCTCAAATCAAGAAATATTTCTTAGCTTGAGCAGAGGGTCTCAGGTTTGGGATTATTATAAGGATGAATGGTCAAAGTTAGCTCCCAAAATTTGTGTAGGGCCTCCCCATAGGTACATGGCATATCCCTTTCAACTGAGGCTTTTATTTTTTCTCATAACATTCATTAAAATCCCTTTTGGAATTACAGAAATAGCTAGTCACTTGAGAGGTTCAAAAAAAGGTTCTGAAGAGTATGATCGAGTAACACACCTGATTTATAAAGCTAATAACCCTACAAGGAAACATCTTTTAAAGGTTCAACAAACCTTCATGCAAACTGACTCTAAAATGGAAGTTTTAAATAGAAAGAAATTGAAAAATATAGATGTAAAAATAATGCAATTTCAAGGAGAAGATGAATTTAAATACGGAAAAAATAGAAAATTAATATCAGATCAACCTTATTTTGGAATTTACAATCTTTTTAAAAATGAAGTTGAAGATCTATTTCCTGGTTGTGTGGGTCAAGATCTAAATAAAAAAGTTTCAAATCTTATCGAGGAGAAAAGAGATTATAGAAAGCTTAAGTTGTTACCCAGCGCAAAACTTGAATCTTTTGCTCTCATCCCAAAATCTTCACATTTTAATGTCATAGAAAATCCTAAAGGTTGTGCAAATGCAGTGTATGATTTTATTAAAAATATTTAAAAGGGATAATGAATAAGATCAATCCAATTAAAACCTGGCACAAAGTAGTTGAAAATGGAGAACTTTCTAAGTTAGATGAAATCTTAGATGAAGATTGCATTTTTTATTCACCAGTAGTTTTTTCACCACAAAATGGTAAAGAAGCAACAAAGAAATATTTAAGTGCTGCAGCTATTGTTTTTGCAGACGATAGCTTTAATTACACAAAAGAGCTGATCACCGCAGGGTTGGCTTGCTTAGAGTTTGAACTAGTTCTTAACGAAATAAATATCAATGGCATAGATATTATTTCTTGGAACGAAGACGGAAAGATAACAGAGTTTAAAGTCATGATTAGACCATTAAAAGCGGTAGAAATAATTCATAAATACATGGGTAAAGAATTAAAATAGATTTCTTTTAAAATTTTTCTTCATCAATGATTTCTGCATCGACTATCTGCTCCTCATTTTTCTTTTTTTCAGTTTTCTTCGCAGGAGAAAAAAACATTCCTAAAAACAGAAAAAAATAAGGCCAAAAAAATAAAAGAACTGCAAAAAGTATATTCCAATCCCATACCAAAGTTGCTCCGAGTATTCCTAACACAGGTCCAACTAATGGAGTAAAAGTTAAAAAAATTGAAACTATGAAAGTTAACCCTTCGAGAAAAGTATTATTGATATTAAAAATGAATAATAAAGAATCTGTGACAGCGGTAATTTGAAAAATTGAAATTACAAAATAAAAACCTAATGTTAAAAGTATCCAATAAAAGGAAATTTTCAAGAATCCTCCAATTTAGTTTTAGAAACGAGCACACCACTTTCATCAGCAAATATCCAAGAACCTTCATTAACTAAAACACCTCCTATTTCAATTGGGTGCCCCAGGGCGCCTCTGTTTTCTTTGTTGCTTCTCACCGGACAAGAACCAATAGCAAAAATGCCAAGCGAAAGTGTCTTTAAAATTTCTACATCGCGAACACAACCATTAATTATTACTCCCTCCCAAGAATTCTCAATCGCCTGCTTTGCAATCATGTCGCCTAAAAGAGCTACTTTGGAACTTCCATTACCGTCTACCACTAGGACTTGTCCTGAACCATCTTGACTCAATATTTCCTTTAGCTTGCTATTGTCTTCTGGACATTGCGCAGTTTTTACTTGCCCACAAAAATATTCTTTTTTTCCAAAACTACGAAATTGAATATTGATAGCAAGTGAATGTGAATATTTATCACTAATATCTGGAGTACTAAATCTTTTAGTCATTTTACGAATTATAATGCATAAGATGGCTAAGAAAAAAAATGTAAAAAAAAATTCATTTATAAGCTATGAATTCAATAATCCTTTTGAATTCTCTACTGAGCTAGCCTTAGAGAGGTCTGACATTTCAGAGACTTGGCCCAAATCAACAATTAGAGAAATCAATAAGATCAAAAAAGAAGAGGCGACAGATTCCTCTGTTTCCAGAGTTGATTTAACAAATAAATCTTTCGTAACAATAGATGGTAAAAGTGCGAAAGATTTTGATGATGCTCTTTACGCAGAGGAAACCACTTCTGGTTTTAAGCTATTTGTCTCTATTGCGGACGTGTCTGAATATGTAAAAAAGAATTCTGCTTTAGATATTGAAGCTTTGAATAGAGGCACTTCAATATACTTTAGAAATAAAGTGATCCCTATGTTGCCTGAATTGTTATCAAACGGTAAGTGTTCTCTTAATCCGAATGAGAAAAAATATACGATATCTTGTGTCATTGACCTCACCAGAGATGCAGAAATAAAGAATTACGATTTTTGTGAATCAGTTATAGAGTCAAAAGCCCGTCTCACTTATGAAAGTCTCGGCCCTCTTTTTTCAAAATCAAAAAATAAGTTAGATAAAAAAATTAATACCAGTTTAAATAATTTAGAAAAAATATATCGAGCGTTAAAGCAAAAAAGACAGCAAAGAAATAGTATTGAATTTAATCTTTCTGAAACTAAACCGATCTCAAATAAATCCAATCGAATTTTAAAATTCTCTAAATTAAAAAGGAATGAATATCATGGTGTTGTAGAAGAATGTATGATCCTCGCAAATATTTGTGCCGCTAATTTTTTGCTTAAAAGAAAAATTCCTACAATTTTTAGATTTCATGAAAAACCTGATCTTTCTAAGATCACAAACTTAAAAGAATTTCTTACAAGTAGAGGTTTTAAGAAAAACATGAAAACTAGTAACTTTAGAAATGCAATTCTTAGTTGGCTCGAAGAATCAAAAAAAACAAGATTTGAAGAAATAATTAATATTCAAATTTTGAGAAGCATGAAACTCGCAAAGTATGACTCTGCTAACAGTGATCATTTTGCATTGGCTCTTGATAAATACTGTCACTTTACCTCTCCAATAAGGAGATATGCTGATTTAGTTGTGCATCGTGGCATCAAGGGATATCTTCGAGGACAAAATAAAAATAATGGCTCAAGTTTTTTTTATGATAAAAATGAGGTAGCTGAAATTTCTGAGCTTATTTCAGACAAGGAGAGAAAAACAGAAAAAATAACTAAGGAAGCAGAAAAGTTTCTTAAGTGTAAATGTGCTGAAAATTATATCGGAGAGGAATTTGACGGCACAATTGTTTCAGTTTTTGATTTTGGATTCTTTGTAAAAATTCACAAACTCAATATTGATGGATTTTGCCACATAAATTCTTTTAAAGGCGGTAAAAGAATTAGATATAAATTAGATGAGACAATCCAAGCTCTTAAAGGAAAGAAAGAAAATTATTTCGTTGGGGATTCTATAAAAGTAAAAATTACTTCAGTGGATATTTTTAGAAAACGGATAGATTTAAAGAAATGCTAAAAGAAAGAATCATTACTTCAACTGATATAAATTTCATCAAGACTTTAATTGAATTAAATCATGAAAAAATCGTTGAGATTGAATATAAAGATGGAATTGAAAGAATAACTTCTATTGTGAATACAGCCAAAGCAAAAGGTGTTTGTGTGTCTAAATCGAATAAAAAAGATCTAAAAATATCAATGACTTTTTATCCTAAAGAAATTAAGAATATAAACTTTCTTGAAGATTTAACCTTCAACAAAAAAAATTTATTTTTTCTAATATTAGACAGAATTCAAGATCCACAAAATTTGGGTTCTATTTTTAGAACTTCTCTTGGGATGAATGTGGATGCAATTATTGTTCCTAATAAAAATTCCTGTCATCTCACCAAAACTGTCAGAGAGGTTTCAAAGGGGGCCACAGAAGTGATTCCTTTAATTATCGTATCTAACCTTACAAAGGTTACTAAATTTCTTGTTCAGAATAATGTAAATATATTTACTTGTTCAAGCGAAAGTAAAAAGAATTTCTATGAAGCTAATTTTGTTCAAAGCTTGGCCCTAGTATTTGGATCAGAAAATGATGGAGTTTCAAAAGCTTTGGAAGAATTGGCATCGGAAAAGATAAAAATTCCTATGAATGCTAAATTAGAAAGTCTTAACGTTTCCAATGCTTCTTCTGTTATTCTATTTGAAGTCTTTCGACAGAGGGAATTGTAAATGCTAGTTCAAAGAACACTGACTAATTCAATAAACGCCGTCGGCGTTGGGCTGCATTCTGGAAGAAGAATTTCTATCAAACTCCTGCCTGCAGAAGAAGACACTGGAATCATTTTTAGAAGAGTTGATTTGAATCCTTCTGTTGAGATTAAAGCAATTGTCAATAATGTCGGAGCTACAACTCTTGCTACCACTCTAATGGAGGGAGAAGTTCAAATATCGACAATTGAGCATATGCTTTCTGCATTTGCAGGCTTGGGAATAGACAATGCGATCATTGAAATAAATGATGTAGAAGTACCAATAATGGATGGGAGTTCAAGTTCTTTTGTCTTCCTCATACAGTCTGCTGGAATTAAAGAACAAACTAAGCCAAAAAAATTTATCAAAATAAAAAAAGAAATCTCGGTTGAAACGGATAATGGCGCCTTTGTTAAATTATCTCCATACGATGGATTCAAGGTTACATATTCTTTAGTTTATGACGACAAAAAGCATAAACAATATTCTAGGAAAAAAAGTATTGATTTTAATTCCACAACTTATTTAAAAGAAATCTCTAGAGCAAGAACTTTTGGCTTTATGGAAGAACTAAATGTGCTCAAAGAAAAAAATCTTGCTCTAGGAGCGAGTGAAAGAAATGCCATAGCTATTGGAGAGGATGGAATTCTAAACGATGAAGGACTGAGGTCTAAAGATGAATTTGTTCAACACAAAATATTAGATGTTGTTGGAGATTTATATTTACTTCAATACAACATAATTGGAGAGTTTGAAGGTTATAAATCTGGTCACACGCAAAATAATTTGCTCCTGAAAAAATTACAAGAATCGCCTGAAGCCTGGGAATTGATTTCATCTGACGGTGATGCGCCTGAAATAAAATATATTGAACCAATCATAGATCCTAGTTCTGGTTGATTTTTAACAATGTCTTTTTTAAGTAAAATTTTTGGAAACAAAGATACTAAAAGCTTAAAAAAAGCTAATAGTTATTTAACTAAAATAAATTCACTTGAAGAAGAATTTTCAAATTTTTCAAATGAAGAATTAAAGCAAAAATCAGAAGATTTAATTAATTTTTACTCACAAGAAAAAGACCTAGAAGCGTTAATACCAGAAGCTTTTGCAGCTGTTAGAGAATCTAGCAAAAGAAATATAGGTTTAAGGCATTTTGACTGTCAGATTTTGGGTGGAATAATTTTACACAACGGCAGTATTGCAGAAATGGCTACAGGGGAAGGAAAAACTCTTGCTGCTACCCTTCCCTGTTATCTGAATGCTCTTACGAAAAAAAGTGTATTGGTAATTACTGCAAATGAATATCTTGCTGAAAGAGATTCTAAATGGATGGAGCCAATTTTTGAGGGTCTTGGTATGTCAGTCGGATTTATTTCCTCCGGTTTGAGTCTAGCCGAAAGAAAGGCTATTTACGAAAAGGATGTAGTTTACGTTACAAATAACGAAATAGGATTCGACTATCTTCGCGATAACATGCTTATCAAAAAAGAAGACAAAACCTTGAGAGAATTAAACTTTGCTGTTATCGATGAGGTTGATTCTATTTTAATAGACGAGGCTAGGACTCCATTAATAATCAGCGGTTTAGCAGAAGATAATGCTGATCTTTATATTAAATTAAAAAATATTCCAAAATTTCTTAGTGAAGAAATTGTAGATTTGGATACAAATGAAACCTCACAAGAAGGTGATTACATAATCGATTTGCAATCTAACTCTATAGAACTTACTAACCAAGGTCATGAAAAGGTTGAAGAAAAGCTGAGAGAATTAAGCCTTATCGCTTCAAATGAAAATCTATACTCCAATAAGAATTTGAAGTTGCTCGACATGGTGAATTGTATTTTAAGAGCAAATTTACTTTTTCATAAAAATACAGATTATATTTTACAAAATAATAAAATTATCTTAATCGATACAAATTCGGGGAGACCTATGCCAGGAAGGCGATTATCAGGTGGAGTTCATCAAGCCTTGGAAATGAAAGAAAATCTCTCAATTCAACAAGAAAGCCAAACACTTGCCTCAATCACTTTTCAAAATTTCTTTAGATTATTTAAGAAAATTTCTGGAATGACTGGAACAGCTAAAACTGAAGCCGCAGAATTTGAGGAAATCTATGGACTATCTTCAATTTCTATTCCAACGAATATGCCAATGATTAGAAACGATATGGAGGATAAAATTTACTTATCGATAGAAGAAAAATTTGATGCAGTTGTTGATGAAATATCTACTTTTCATTCAAAACAAAGACCTATTTTGATAGGTACTATTTCAATTGAAGCATCTGAAATTATTTCACAGAAGTTAAAAGCCATAGGTATTCATCATAACGTGTTAAATGCAAAGCAAAATCAAAGTGAGGCTCAAATTATCTCTGAAGCAGGTAAATTAGGAGCGGTTACCATCGCAACAAATATGGCTGGAAGAGGAACTGACATTGTTTTAGGAGGTCTAGATTCTTCTGATGAAGAAAGGGAAAAAATAATAGAATTAGGAGGACTACATGTCATTGGAACAGAAAGACACGAATCTAGAAGAATAGATAATCAATTAAGAGGAAGAAGTGGTCGGCAAGGCGATCCGGGGTCTTCGAGATTTTTTGTTTCTTTAGAAGATCCTTTGATGAAAATTTTTGCCCCAGAAAGAATTAAAAATCTAATGACTTCGATGGGAGGAATGGAAAAAGGAGAAGCCATAGAACACAGGATGCTTACGAACGCTATTGAAAGAGCTCAGAGGCGTGTTGAAGGAAGAAACTTCGATATCAGAAAAAGAATTTTAGAGTTCGACGATGTCCTTAACGAACAAAGAAAAATAATATATTCACAGCGCGATGAAATTCTAAACAGTTTAGAGATCAACGATCTAATTGATTCGATGATAGAAGACGTCTTGTCTTTTCAATTTGATCAGTTAGTTCCTGAATCTGGTTTGGAGTCTGAATGGAAAAGTGAAGAGCTCAATAATCTTTGTAAAAGTGAATACGGTGTCGAAATAAATTTTATAAATATCTTTGAAAAAAATAATACTGACTTTACCGAATCTAAAAAAGAAATTTTAGATGTTGTATCCGAAAAATATTCATCCAAAAGAAACGATAAGCGAGACATCTTTAATCAGATTGAAAAACAAATAGTGCTGCAAGTTATAGATCAAACCTGGAAGAATCATATAAATAGTCTAGATAGTCTTAGACAAAACATTGGGTTTAGAAGTTATGCAGGTAAAGATCCCAGGCTAGAGTATAAAAGAGAAGCTTTTGAAATGTTCGAAAAGCTTTTAGAAAGCATTAAATCTGAATCGGTTAGATTTTTAACTAAAGTTGAGGTCTCTGAAAATAGTTCAGAAGATAATGAAAGAAGTGAAGACTTGATCAATAAAACAAAATCAAAAAAAGCTTCTTTTGATTCATTATTAGAAAATAAATTAGAACCTAACATCAATCACAACAATCTAAGAAGCGAAGGCAATAGAAGACAAAGACGGATGAAAGCCAAAGCTAATAGAAAAAGGAAATGATATGTTAGATGAAATAGAAATTGGTTGTGCCACCACAAATTCAAAATATAAAGAACGCTTGGATTGTGCTGTGGTTAAAATTCCGAAATCATCGACTTTGTCGGGAGTTTTTACCACTAATAATTTTAAGTCGGCTCCAGTAAAAGACTGTTTAAAAAAATTTAAAAAAAAATTAAATGGAAATAAATTGCTTGTTATAAATGCTGGTAATGCGAATGCAGGAACAGGCCTCGCTGGAGAAAAGGATTTAGAGTTATTACTCAATTGTGTGTCCTCAATGACAGGAGTTGAAATAAAAAATATTCTGCCCTTTTCAACTGGAGTTATTGGAGAAAGACTTAAAATAAAATCATTAACTTCGGCCTTTGAAGAATGTTCAAAAAGTCTCAAAAAGAATAACTTTAATAACTTGGCTACGTCCATAATGACCACTGATAAAAAAGTTAAAATATCAAAAAAAGTTGTTAAAATTGGTAACAAAAAATTCTCGATTTTAGGTGTGGCTAAAGGAGTTGGTATGATTGAACCCAACATGGCCACCACATTAAGCTTTGTATTTACTGACCTTAAAATTGCCGAATCCTCTTTGAAAAAAATTCATAAAAGCATCTGCAATGAAACTTTTAATTCAATTTCAATAGATGGCGATCAATCCCCAAGTGATTCGAGTATTTTAGTTGCAACGGGTAAAAATTTAATAAACTCTTCAAAATTACTCCAAACGTTTAAGAAATCCTTAGAAGTTGTTTTTACAGAACTTTCTGAAAAACTATTGTTGGATGGGGAAGGAGCTACAAAACTAATTGAGATAGAAGTCTCAGGACTGAAATCGAAAACTGCTTGTAAGGAAGTAGCAAAAAAAATAGCAAATTCACCTTTATTAAAAACTGCTGCCTATGGAGAAGACCCTAATTGGGGTCGAATACTATCCGCAGCAGGAAATACAAAACATAAATTTCTAGCAAAAAACGTATCTATAAAGATCGGTCAAATTAAAGTTCTTAACAAAGGAGAGATTCACAAAAAATACAGAGAGGCTTTGGGTAAAAAGGAATTCAAAAAACAAAGAATATCTCTAGCTGTTAACTTAGGGCCTTCTAGGCATTGTGCAAAAGTAAAATCATCTGATTTGACTCATGAGTATGTTTCTATAAATAGTGATTACCGAAGTTAATCTAATAGGTATCACTCCAGAAGTAATACAGGATAAGGATTTTAAAAAGATCAAAGATTCTTTTGAATCAAAACTAGATCTACTGATTCTAAGATTTAAAAATAAAAAAGAATTCAACAAGCATTTTAGGAATTTCATCTCGATAGCCAAAAGTATAAATAAAGAAATAGCGATTAACTCCAGACATTTAGATCAAATATCTAGAAATTTTAATTTACATCTAAACTCAAAGGATTTAATGAGATTCGATAAAAGACCAATTTCAACTAGTTTCATACTTGGAGCATCTTGCCACAACGATCTTGAAATAAAGAAAGCAAAAAAAATTGGCTGTGATTATTTGCTTATCTCCCCTATAAACAAAGTCCATGGTAAGGAAGGTATAGGTTGGAGTCGTTTTAAATATTTATCTGAATTAAGTGCTTGTCCAAGTTTTGCTTTAGGAGGAATGAAAAAGGAAAATGTAATCGATGCTATTAAAAACGGTGGGCAAGGAGTTGCTGGAATTTCTTTAATTAAAGATTAATCGTAGTTAGTTTTAGAGTCAAAAGTTGTTGAGATAACATTTTTTTCACTTAACCAATTTGATAAATCTAATGCTCTGCATCTTTCTGAGCAAAAAGGTTTAAAGTCACTTTGATCACTTTTCAAGATTTCTTTTTTACAGTTAAGACATTTCATTTATGTATTTTTTTTAAAAGATTCTTGTGTACTTTTTTAACATTTGTTTCAAGTTGCTCTAAAGAATCATCATTTTTGATAACTATCGTTGCAATTTTTAATTTATCTTCTCGAGACATTTGAGCTGAAATTATTTTCTTTACAGAATCTTTTGAAACAGAGTCTCTTTTTGAAGTTCTAGATATTTGCGAATCTAATGAAGAGTCAATCAAGATAGTATCATTACAAAATTCGTGTTGATCTGTCTCAAATAATAAAGGCGAAACTAAAATAACATACTCTGAAGAAGATTTTTTTAATTTAGATTGAATAATATTTCTTATTTCCGGGTGTAATAGTTGCTCTAACCAAACTTTATCTTTAGAGCTGTCAAAAATTATTTCCCTTAACTTTGCCCTGTTCAAACTTTTATCTTCAAGGAGTATTTCGTTTCCGAATTTCTTTTGAATTTCACTTAGAGATTTTGAGCCGGGTAATACCGCTTCCCTGGATGCTAAATCAGCATCGACTACGTCTATTCCTAAATCTTCAAAAATAGATGTAGCAGCTGATTTGCCTGAACCAATTCCCCCAGTTAATCCAACAACGAACATTCCTGAATGATAACAATAATTTCATTAATGGTGGAGCTACGCGGGATCGAACCGCGGACCTCCTGAATGCAAATCAGGCGCTCTCCCAGCTGAGCTATAGCCCCAGAGCGAAGAATTATATCTTAAAAAAACAAAATTTTTTCTATTTTTATTCCATCCGCAAGCTTGTAATTAGCCTAAAATAAGTCCATGCGAGTCGCAATCATAGGTTCAGGGATAAGTGGTTTATCAAGCGCATTCTTTCTAGCAAAAAAACACAAAATAGACATTTTTGAAAAAAATAACCGACTCGGCGGCCATACTCATACACACAGAATAAAATTAGATAATGAGTTAGATGTTGATTCAGGTTTTATAGTTTTTAATAAGAAGAACTATCCGAACCTAACCAAACTTTTTAATGAATTAGGTCTAGAATTTCATAGATGTGATATGTCATTGAGTGTGCAAACAAAAGATTTTCAGTGGAGTTCAAAAAAATTTTCAAAAATAAGAAATCTCTTTTCCTTAAGAAACTTAAAGTTAATATCTGAAATAATAAAATTCAACTACTTAGCTAAATCTAACTCATCTTCAGAGCCAATTGAAAAATGGATAAGAGAGAAAAATTTTTCAAAAGATTTTTCTGAAGCCTATCTATATCCAATGATTGCAGCAATATGGTCTGGATCTTCAGAGAGGATGAAAGATTATCCTGCGAGTTCTTTGATAAATTTTTTGAATAATCACGGTTTATTAAATCTTTTTAGAGGCCCTCAATGGTTTTCTATTAAAGGAGGAAGCAATCAATACATAGAAAAAATTATTGAAAAAGGAAATTTAAATAATATATATCTTGATTCTAAGGTAGCAATTGAAAGAAATAAAAATAAAATAATTTTAGAAAATTACGGGGAGAAACACGAATATGATAGATTAATAATGGCTTGCAATGCCAGAGAAATAATAGGATCTATTCTTGATCTGGGGAAAACTGAAATTTCTATCTTAGAAAACTTTGCTTTTACAGAAAATAAAGTTTGTTTACATACCGACGAGTCACTTATGCCTTCAAACAAAGAGGAATGGTGCTCATGGAATGTGAATAAAAACTCAAATTCAGAATTTGTTACCTATTGGATGAATAATCTTCAGGAACTTAAAACAAGCAAAAATATATTTGTTTCAATTGGAGATTTCAAGATAGGAGACAATAAAGAGCACAGGAGTATGATTTATGAGCATCCATTTTATAATTTAGATACTTTTAAGGGACAAAAAAATGTTGACGGTATTCAAGGATTGAATAACACTTTTTACTGCGGGGCTTACCTAGGGTATGGCTTTCATGAAGATGGAATAAATTCTGCCCTTAAAGTCAGTAAATTGATTGAGAGATAAAGTGAAAAAATTTTTTTTTGATGGAGACGTGTTTCATAGAAGAGTAAAAGGCAAAAATCACAAATTTTTATACCCCTACAAAAGCTTCTATCTTAAAAATTTTTATAATTTTAACGAAAAGCGTTCTACTGTTCCAAAATCAAATTATTTCAAATTTAATTTTTTTAAAGAAAAGGAATACTTAGAAATTCTCCTTAGGTTTGAAAAATTCGCAATTTCTAACAATGTTAAGTTTGCTGATTTAAATGTAAGTGTTTTAAAAACACCCGATAATCCCTTTTTTAAATCTTTCAACCCTGTCTCCTTTTGGATTTTATCCAATGGTTCAAAGGTAATTTTTTTACTTTCTGAAGTGAAAAATACCTTTTTCGAAAAACAACTTTACGAGATACATAATAAAGGAGAAGAAATTGACTCCAATTATTGGTACAAAGAAACCAAGAAAATGTACGTTTCGCCCTTTTCTGAAAAAAAGGGTTTCTACAAATTTAAAATATCTTCGATTCCATTTTCAATAAAGATTAATCAGTATAATTCGTTAAGTAAATTAGAAGTTTTAACAGAATTAAAAGGAAAATTAATAGAAAGAAAATTTTTCAATAAAATTTATTATTACTTTTTTATATCTTTCAATAGCGTATTTGTGATGATAAGAATTCATTGGCAAGCACTAAGGTTATGGATAAAAAAACTTAAAGTAACGCCTCATGAGGGCAACGGATATGCTGAATAAAATACTGAATTATTGGATTTCTAGAAATTTAGAAGAAATAGAGCAGGGAACTTTTAAATTGGTTCTTCCGGATACAGAAGAAACAATTTTACTGCATGGTAAAAGTAATTTGAATCTAGAGGCGACGCTTGAAGTAAAAAGTTGGAAGGCTTTGTGGCTCATATACTCTCGTGGGAGTTTAGGATTTACCGAAGGTTACCTTGAAAATTATTGGGATACCGACGACTTGATGAAGCTTATGGATCTCATAAGTAAAAACTATAATTCTTTTGATCGGGTCAATAGCGGAAGCGGTTTCTGGAAATTACTCACAAAATTTTCTCATTTCAGAAATGAAAACTCCTTATCGGGTAGTAAAAAAAATATTCATGCTCACTATGACTTAGGGAATGATTTTTATGAATCTTGGTTGGATGAAACAATGACCTACTCTTCAGGTTTTTTTGAAAGAAATTCTGACAGTCTAAAAGAGGCCCAGAATAGAAAATATAAACTGATTCTAGATACATTAGGCCTTCCAAAAAATTCTTCTATTTTAGAAATTGGTTGTGGTTGGGGAGGCTTTTTAGAATATGCTTCTAGTGTTGGTTACAAAATAAAAGGAATTACGATTTCGCAAGAACAATTTAAGTTCGCATCCAATAGAATAAAAGGGCTAACGAACGATCCAGAAATTGAATTAATAGATTATAGAAAGTTAAAAGGAAAGTTTGACGCGGTAGTTTCAATAGAAATGTTTGAGGCCGTTGGATCCAAATATTGGAAAACTTATTTTGATGTGGTTAAGCAGCTTCTGAAATCAAATGGTCAGGCGTTAATACAAACAATAACCATGAAAGAAGATTTTTATGAAGGTTATCACGATTGGCCTGATTTCATTCAAACTTATATTTTTCCTGGGGGAGAGCTCTCATCGGATAAAGTTTTCAAGGAGAATGCTGCAAATTCTGAGTTGATTGCTTCGGACATTACAAATTTTGCGGGTTCATATGCGAAGACTCTAGAAATTTGGTACAAAAATTTCCAAAAAAAATGGGATGCTATTGGAGAAATTGGATTTGACGAAAAATTTAAAAGAACGTGGGATATGTATCTATCATATTGCAGAGGTGGATTTTTAAATAATCAATTAGAAGTGTCGCAATATAAATTAACTCATAAATGATAACTTTAGGAATCTGGCTTGCTGAAAGAGGAATGCTTCCTGATTTTATTCTAAGAGTTGCTGTTAAGTTCCTTAGTAAAGCCAGAGTAAGAATGCCTAATGTCTTCTCTGAAAAACTTAAAGTTTTGAATACATTAAAAGAAGGTCCAATTGCAGAAAGTACATCTTCGGCAAATGAACAACATTATGAAGTGCCACCAATTTTTTTTGAAAAAGTCCTAGGGGAGAATTTGAAATATTCTTGTTGCCTTTACGATGAAAACAATAAAGACCTAAATAGTGCAGAGATTTTTATGTTGGATAAATATCTCAACAGAGCTGATATTAAATCTAATCAAGAAATTTTAGATTTAGGTTGTGGCTGGGGAAGTTTTACCCTGCATGCGGCCAAGAAATTTCCTCAATCAAACTTTACCTCGATAAGTAATTCAAAAGATCAAATTGATTTTATTAATGCAAGAGCAACTGCATTAAATTTAACTAACGTCAAAGCCATTAGACAAAATATTAATGAATTAAATTTAGATAAAAAATTTGACAGAATCGTTTCTATAGAAATGTTTGAGCACATGAGAAATTACAAGAAATTAATGAAGCAAATTTCTGATCTCCTAGTAGAAGATGGAAAATTATTTGTTCATATTTTTTGTCATAAAAATTCTACTTATTTATATGAAACAAAGAGTGATAGTGATTGGATGTCAAAATTTTTCTTTACCGGAGGAATAATGCCCTCACAAGATATTTTCAATTATTTTAATGAAGATTTAATCCTAAAAAATTCCTGGGAAATAAACGGTAAAAACTATTCAAAAACATCTAAAGATTGGTTGAAGAATATGGATAAAAACAAAAATGAAATAAAAAAAATTCTTAACGATCACTATGATGAAAAAAATATATGGTTTTATAGATGGCGTATATTTTTTCTAACTTGTGAAGAGTTTTTTAAGATAAATAAAGGCAAAGAATGGTTTGTGACCCACTACCTTCTGACAAAAAAAAATACTTAAGCTTGTGGGAGATAATTCCCATGCTTATTTAAAGCTTCTAAAATCCTCTCGACGACTAATTTTTGAGAATATTGTTTTGTTTTTTCATAGTGAGGATGCGGTAATGTAGCTAAATCATTTGCTCTCGCTAAAGCTGTCTCCATTAATTTATCTGCTGGCACTACTTCGTCTAGAAGACCTGCGGTAACTGCTTCAGATGGAGTGTAGGTAGCTGAATGATAAAGTGCTTTGTAGTAATGTTTTTTATCCAATCTATCTTTAACGATTTCAAGAATTTGCACTGGAATATCCATGTTATTTCTAACTTCATTGGCTTGCAGCACAAACTTTCCTTCGATACCAACTCTAATATCAGCGCAACACACAGTGAACAATCCTAAAGCAACAGCATGACCAGATACAGCGGCAACTATTGGGCGAGGAAAAGAATACAAATCAAGTAGTGTCTTGAAACCTAAATTTGTCATTTTCACTGCAGCTTCAGCATCGCCAGATGCAAGAGTTTTAAGATCAAAGCCGCCAGAAAATAAACCTTCTCTGCCGGTGATTACAACGGCACCGGAATCTTTAGGTATTTCGCTTAAAAAACCTTGGACAGTGGTAAGCATGTCGAAAGAAAAGGCGTTGGCCTTTCCATCATTTAATTGAATAATTGAGATGTCCCCTTCCTTAGATAATTTAGCTATATCTGTCATTCATTTCTCCATAAAAGTGTTGAGCAAAAAAAACTTTAACGTAAAATCATTGCCTAAACAATAAGTTACACATAGAATTTTTCCATGGACAGCATCGCTTTTGATTCATCAATAATTATCAACCTTGCAGTACCAACTTTTTTTCTGCTAATTTTCATAGAAATTATTTATGGACACTTTAGTGGAAAAAACAACTATCGGTTCAACGATACTTTCACAAGTATCTCTTTAGGATTAATTAGCAGATTTATTCCCTTACTAGGTATTGGTCTTCAAGGCGCAGCATTTGCTTATGTCGCGACTTATTTTAACTTAGCACTTTTTTCAGCCGCAGATCTTTGGGTGTGGTTCTTGGCTTTCTTTTTATATGATTTAAGTTATTACTGGATGCATAGATTGCACCATGAAGTGAAAATTCTATGGGCTACGCATGTAGTACATCATCACGGTGAAGAATTTAATCTATCAACTGCACTGAGACAAACTAGTACCGGTTTTCTTTGGAAGTGGATTTTTTATCTACCAATGCTTCTTATAGGAGTTCCGCCAGAAGTTTTTGTTACGGTTGCAGGTATCAACTTAGTGTATCAATTCTGGGTGCATACAGAACACATTGGTAAATTAGGATGGCTTGAGTATATTTTCATTACTCCTTCTAATCACAGAGTTCATCACGCCCAAAATAAAGACTACATCGATGCAAATTATGGCGGTGTATTTATTATTTGGGATAGGATATTTGGTTCTTATAAACCTGAAAAAGACGAAGTGAAACCAATCTATGGCACAACTAAGCCACTGAGAAGTTGGAACCCTCTCAAAGCAAATTTTGAAGTGTTTGCCGAAATTATTAAAGATTTCAGCCGCACAAAAAAATGGTCTGATAAATTCAAAGTTATTTTCTCCCCGCCGAAATGGCGCCCCAATGATGTAGAGCAAAATTACCCCATCTTCAGAAATGACTTAGCAAATTTTGAAGCCTATGATCCGAAAAACTCAATCTATTTGAAAATTTATGGCTGGGTCCAGCTATCTTTCATAATTTTGACTTCGGCGTTTATCGCCTCATTCATTGGCAGTCTTAGTTTACTAGAAAGTTATGCTTACGCTTTAATTCTGGTTGCTTCAGTAATTGTCACTCTAAAAGGGTTTGAGAGTTATCAATTAAATTATGTTAATGAGACTATCAAAATTTCACTTTTAATTTCTATTTTATTTTTCTCAGGTTTATTCAATTCAAATTTATTGATCTTTCAAGTGTTTGTGCTTCACCAGTCGATCAGTCTTTTAAGTTTGCTGGTTTTGTATACCATGCAAAGTTTTAAACTCCTTTCATACGAAATCGATTTAGATCCAAAAGTCTAGATTTCCATTAAATTTACTTTTTAAGGACCCGTTTCTATTAATAAGTTTGGCTGATCTTTTCGTTTTTTAAGAAGAAATTCATCATACAGCTTTCCCGTTGCAGTATATGCGCGGAACCTAAGACTATCTTTTTTTATATCAACAATTTGGTAGAGTTGAGTATCTTCTGCCATTCGTTTTGCAAAAGCACCCTTTGTGATTTTATACATTTTAGGGCCACTTACTGACACTACATTTACAGTACCAATATTTGGATCGTAAGCTTTCTCGTAACCCTCCGGAATGTTCATAATTTTTTTTGATCCGATCTGACCAGTTCGTGCATATGTGTGGTCATGTCCACTTAGTATCAAATCAACCTTGAATTCATCTAAAATTGGTTTCCAAAGCTTTCTTATTTCAGGATTATCCCTATCCGATCCTGGTGAAAACATTGGATGATGGAACGTAACAATTGTCCAAAAATTCTTATTGCTTTCCAGCACCTTTTTTAACCACTCTACCTGGGACTCCTTTGCATTATTCGAGTCAAGAGATATAAATCTTACACCTTGATAGTCAATATAATAGACAGTTTCAGCAAGTGCAGGGTCAGGTACATTCTGAACGGGAAACTCAAACTGCATCCTCCAGTGATTGCTTAGAGAAGCTTGCTCTGGAATACGTTGTCGATTGTAAAGTGGTGAACCATATAAATTTCGACCTAGTAATTGTTTTTTAGAAAATCCAGTAACAACTTCTATTTGATCGTCTGTTTGAGTTATTACACCAGAATCATTAAATTCTATCGTTATTTTTTCACTATCAGATGCCAAAAATGACATTTTATAAACCTTGCCCTGATCATTTTCTTCCTCAACCATAGAAGTCAGCGTAACTTCGACATCGTCTCCTTCCTTGTCAGTCCAATAAAACTCTGTATTGAATCGTTGATCATAATTAAAGTATTCGTGGTTACCTGGTGTCGCAATCACCGGGAGAGTACCATTAACCCAATCTGGACCTTGATGCCATTCTCCCCACTCGGAGTCGCTAAACTTTCGATTCACCATATCACCAGCATATAATGCAAATGCAGCTCTCGGCGCATCACGAAAAGCCTCTCTAAAAACTCTTGACCAATGAGTTCTCACTTCGTTTTGTGCATCACCAAAATAAATGAAACTGAAGGGCTCTTCTTCAGAACTTGCAGTTTTGAAATGATAGTACTCCGTCCAATTTACTCCATCTCCAACTCTGTAAGCATATAGAGTATCTGGCTGAAGATTCTTAAAAGTTAGACTATGGTAATGAGCCTCATTGATATCACTTTTAAAATAACTTGTTTCTGCTTTGAATTCATCTGGCTTAAGAGCTCTTCCATTTGCATTTGCTATAGCAAGCTGAGCGAGCCCGGCTTTAACCGATACATCTGTTCGCCAACTAACAGCTTGCGTAGTTGCAGGATCATCGTTCCAGGTTAAAACAACTCTATCAGGCAAAGGTGATGGAGAGTGCGCTATTTCAGCAGGATATTTCTCAATAGATGATTCTGGATGAGATAGTAAGGTCAACGAAAAAAAGAAAGCTAATGAACAAAGAAATTTACACAAAACATAACAATCTTATTCGAAAAAAATATTTTTGGTGTGACTAAAAAAAAACTTTTTGTATCAGATTTGAAAACAGTTGGTGGGTCTGGCAGAACTCGAATCTGCGACCTCACCCTTATGAGGGGGTTACTAGTATTTAAATTTATTCCCTTTGCTTAAATTATGCCTTGCGCACAATAACTGAATGTTTCTTGCATCTTTTGAAGAACCTCCTTTTGAAAAAGGTATTTTATGGTCATAGTGAAGGTTATCTTCTGAACCACATTCAATACACTTGCCTCCGTCTCGTATATAAACTTCTTGCATTACATCACCTGGAATATACCTATTATGTGCAAGGTCAATATTCTCAGAGGTTTCTGGGTCAAAATCTTCAAAGTTTGGTTTAAGTATAAATTTAAAAACTTTTCTTTTGCCATCATGCTCGATAAGAGCATCTGTTAAATCATAAAAACCCATATCGACCCATACACCAGGTCTTAACTTTCTATAAACTTTTATCTTTGCTGGTTCTCTTTTGCCAACTTTAAAATTCTCTGCTGCTTGAAAAAACTTTCCATTTTCAGTCAATGTGCCGGTTTTGTTTGCCATTGGTTGGTCAGTAATTTTTTTATCTTCTGGTGAAACACGAGCATCATGACCTTCATATCTGATAGTTCCATCCTCAAGCATTTCATCAGCATATGGAGCATTCTTTTCTACTGACATTAAAACTATTGAGTAAGAACCTTGTATTCCAAAATTCATACCTTTTTGGAGATGGATGCCATTTTCATTCATCACCAACTGGTTATATTTAAGTAACTTTGCTTCCATCCAATTAGTATGCCAAAAAAAGTATTAATTTTTTCATTGAAGGTATTCAGACAAAATTTTATTTAAATTATTTAATTCTATTTCTTTTGTTATAAGATTTTCTTGTGCTTTAGATATTTCTTTATAGTCATAATCAAGATTATTTAAATGATAATTAATAAAATCTTCTTCAGATTTTTTATTCCATTTTTTGTGAATTTCTATTATTTCTGTCCAACGGTTAATCTCTTTTTGACATTCAAGTTTGTATTCAAATAATTTTTCAATCTGTTCTTCTTTAGGTTCTAAATTTAGTATTTTATTTATTTCCATGATCCTTTTTACTTATAAGAAAATTTTATGATTACATAGATTACTAATATTTCTCAACAAAAGAAATTAATATGGAGCAGTTTTATACACAGTGAATACAACTGTGCATAACTGTGTATATATTTTTAATATCTCTAAAACTAAAAAAACCCTCTAAGTGTTGATTTAAAAGGGTTTTTGGTGGGTCTGGCAGAACTCGAATCTGCGACCTCACCCTTATCAGTCGTGAGGTGCTGAAAAAAAAGTCCTTTAAATAAAGGTTTCAGGATTTACTGTGTATATTACTGTGTATATTTTTCATAAAACTTTAAGACAAAATTAGAGAAAATATGCACAGTAAGGGTTTTAAAGTTCTTTTTTAGTAATAAATGCCTTATTTGATTCTTCCCATTTTTTATAAACCTCGGGATCTCCTCCTTTTGCGCAATGGTACTCAAGAGTAGTCATCATTTGATCATTTTCTATCCAAACGAATAATCCTTCTGAATATTCTTCTGGATTCTCTGTAGAAGGTACATTATTAAAAATAACTAATTCTCTCATTGAGCAAATTCACCTGAAATCACTTCTGCTTGTTTTAACACCAACTGAGTTGCACTTTCTTGTTGGTCAGGAGGATACTTGTATTTTCTTAAGAGATTTTTAACTAAGAGTCTTAACTTTGCTCTTACTGATTCTCTTACGGACCAGTCGACAGTCACATTTTTTCTTAATTTTTCTGCGATTTCTTTGGAAATTTGAATAAGAACTTCTTCTCCCATTAATTCCTCTGCAGATTCATTATTTGATAAAGCGTCATAAAATGCGGTTTCAGCAGGATTAAGATTAAGTTCTTTTGACTTCTCTAAATCGTTCTTGAACTCCCTTGCCATTTCAATCAACTCCGCTATTACTTGTGCTGCTTCGATAGATCTATTTTGATATTTTGTTAGTGCGTTTTTTAATAAATCACTAAATTTTTTTTGTTTCACTACATTGGTTCTAAACTTTGACTTCACTTCATCGTTGATAAGTTTTTCTAACAATTCAACTGCAATATTTTTAAATTTCATTTTTTGCACTTCTTTTAAAAATTCTTCTGAAAGAATTGAGATATCTGGAGTTTTTATTCCTGCAATACTAAAAATGTCTGACACACCTCCAGAAACTAATGATTCTGAAACCAATTGTTTTAATTCGAAATCTGTATCTTTAAATTCTCCCATTCCTCCTTTTCTTGCGGTCTTTATCAAAGGTCCTCTGACCGCTTGATGAAATGCTACTTCATCGGCAAAAACCAACGCATCGTCCATAGCACCGCATAGAGCAAATGCTTTGGTCATTTGTAAAACAATATCGCAGTATCTTTTTCTGCCATCTTCCAATTCTAAAATGTGATCTATGCACTCTGGAAGGAGTTGCAGTGCTTTACTTTTATATTCTGAAAAATCTACGGGGTGGAGTAGATCTCTTGCCACTGCAATTTTTTCTTGGAGAATTTTTAGTGCTTCATCCGTATCTATGGTGGGTTTACCCCTTCCTCCACCAGCACCATAAGTTGCTAATGCTTCTTTTAGTTGCGGTGCGATACCAATGTAATCAACAACCAATCCACCTGGTTTATCTGCGAAGACTCTGTTGACTCTTGCAATTGCTTGCGCCAGGTTTGCTCCTTGCATGGGTTTATCGATATACATTGTACTCAAGCAGGGAGCATCGAAACCGGTTAACCACATATCTCTGACAATTACGATTTGCAGTTCATCGGATGGGTTTTTAAATCTTTTTTCAAGATCTTTCTTTTGTTGTTTTGATGTATGGTGCTTTTGCAAATGTTGTTCATCTTGAGCAGATGCAGTCATGACAACTTTGACGACTCCTGAATTATGATCTGGACTATCCCATTGAGGTCTTACCCGGATAATTTCATCGTAAAGTCTTGCACAGATGTCTCTACTCATACCAACAATCATCGCTTTGCCGGGTTGAGTTTTTTGTCGAGTTTCAAAATGTCTAATTAAATCTTCTGCAATTTCTTTTAATCTGGATTGCGCGCCAACCAATGCTTCGATTTGTGACCATTTCGACTTTGCTTTTTCCTGTTCTTCTTCATTTTCAATGCCATCTTCGAAAATTTCTTCAACTTCATCGTCAAGTGTTGGTAATTTGGATTCATCAATCTCTACTTTTGCCAATCTGGATTCGTAATAAATGGGAACCGTTGCTCCATCTTCTACTGCTTGTTGGATATCATAAATATCAACGTATTCTCCAAAGACTGCTTGAGTATCTCGATCGTCTTGAGATATTGGTGTTCCTGTAAAAGCAAGGAAGGTTGCATTGGGCAACCCGTCTCTCAAGGCGCGTGCAAGACCATATTTAATCTGTCCTGTTTTCTGATCGACTACTCCCTTAAATCCATATTGAGTTCTGTGTGCTTCATCGCACATGACAATAACGTTGTGTCGATCAGTTAAAACTGGAAACTTATCTTCTCCCTTCTCCGGTTTAAATTTTTGAATAGTGGTAAAAATAATTCCACCAGATGGTCGATCTGCAAGAAGGTCTTTGAGTTCTCTGATGGTCTCTGCTTGTTTTGGTGCCTCTCCGAGTAATTCTCCCGCATCATTAAATACTCCAAACAGTTGTCCATCTAAGTCTTGTCTATCTGTCACCATCACAATGGTTGGATTTCCCAATCTGGGTTCCGAGATGATTCGTCCCGCGAGACAGGTCATTTCTAAACTTTTACCTGCTCCTTGAGTATGCCAAACAACACCACCTTTCTTACTGCCGTCAACTTGTGATGCTTCAACCACTTTCTCAAGTGCTTTTTGCACCGCATAAAACTGATGATATCCAGCAACCTTTTTAATAATGGTTTTATCGTCCTCAAAAATACAAAAGTATCTTATAAAGTTTAGGAAAGTTTCTTTATCAAAGAGTCCTCTTATTAAAGTTTCTAAATCTTGATATGCACCCAAAGGATCAGTGGTCTCACCATCAATAGTTCTCCACCTCATGAATCTTTCTTGTGGTGCTGTTAGAGAACCCATTCTCGCTTGAATGCCATCAGAAATTACTAATACTCCATTGGTATTAAATAAATCAGGTATATTTTCTTTGTAGGTTTGTAATTGGTTATAGGCAGACCAAACATCAGCATTCTCATCTGCAGGATTCTTTAATTCGATAACTCCTAAAGGTAAACCATTCACAAAAACCAAGACATCGGGTCTTCTCAATCTCCGATCGCCTTGTATTTGAAATTGATTTACAACTAACCAGTCATTGTTATTGATGTTTTCAAAATCGATTAACTTGAGTTGTCTTCCGACCTCTTGATTGTCTTGCATAAAAGTTACTTTTAATCCTTTCGTAATCCACTTATGCATTTCACGATTACAGTTAAGTAGTCCAGGAATATTGGGATTTATTATTTTTAGTATTGAATTTTGAATAGTTGTATTGGGTATATCAGGATTTATTTTAATAAGTGCAGTCTTGAGTCTTTCTTCAAGAATAACTTGTCTAAAATCATCTCTTTCTGGGTTTATGCCCTCAGGTGCAATTTCATAAGCATCTCTATACCGGTAACCAAGTTCCTTAAACCATTCAATACTTTGCAGTTCTACCTGTTCTTCAGTAATTAGAGACATTAGATGCCTGCCTCCTCAATCAGATTCTCTGCATCTGGAATCTGAAGTTCACCAGAAATTAATTTTGGTAAAAAAATATCTCTAATTTCTTCAAGGTTCTTTGATTCCACATTGTTATGAAATATTTTTGAATAAATGGGTCTAACTATGTCAGAAAAGTATTGGGATAACTTTTTTGTTGGAAGAATGATGTTTGTTTCTTTTATTGTTGAGGTTGAAAGATTTACTTGAACACCTGAGTTTGACCTAGAACGAAGTAAATCAATATTCTTGGGGTCATTCATATAAATATATAAATAATATGGACAAATATGAACGCATTCTTTGACCCTTATCCTTCCGACTCTTTGATTAAGTAGAAATCTCTCATCTTCTTCTATAAGGGCACAGCAACCAAGAATCTGCATATTGTTTTTCACATCAGTCATTGAAATTGTCAAATCATCTTTGTAGAGCACGTATTTTTGTTGATTTCCTTTAGATGATATTGGAACAAAAACGGGGGTATTATCCTCTTTAAAACCACCACCTATCTTGATATAACCCATTCTAAAAACTTCTTTGGAGTCCTGTGTTGGAAACTCATATTCCTTACTTGAAAATGCATAACCGTTTTGAAAATCAGCAATGTCATCAAGATGTGTTACCGTCCATCCTCTTGGAATCTCATCCAACTCAGAATCTTCAAAAGAATCAGGAAATAAATCACTTATTTCTTTTGACAATCCTGTGGGTCTTCCTTCTGCTTTTGCTCTTACTGGATCAAAGTCTATAAACCAAGATTTGAATAGTGTCTTTGCAATCTCTTCAAGAGATTCATTCATTTTTAGATTGAGTTCTATTTTTTTATCTAGTTTAGAAAGAATATTTGATATTCTTTTTTGCTCTTGCTTTGGAGGTATTAAAAATGAAAGATTTTTCACAACCGATCCTGAAACTTCTTGAAACGTTGATCCAGAAGCAAGGTTCTTTATGTATTCTGTCTTGTCTTTAAAAAGATAATAAAAAAACTCTACATCAAACTCTTCTTTTAGAATCAAACTTTTAAAACCTTGGTTAGTTGCCACTGGTTTAGTATTAATTGCTAAGTAACCAATTGGTGCTCTTGAAGAAAAAAGCAATGAATTTGCAGGCAATAACTTTGCAGAACTTTTTTCCAAACCAAGTTCGGTAATAGACCTTTCACCCTTTGTTATATATTTGTCTTGGTGATTTGATAAATCTTTTGGTGATATCCATGAAATATTTCCATCCCAGTAATCTGAGTTCTTAGTTGAAGGAGTGCCTCCACCAATAACATCAGCACATTCATTTATAGATAGATGTTTCCAGTTTTTTCTATTCATAAAATTGTTTTCAAAATTTTATCTATTTCATCATCAATTTTCTGTGATTCAATTTTGAGTTGTTTGTATTTATTACTAAATTTTGTAAATTTTTCTTCAAAAGGAACTCCATCATCTTCTTCATCTGCAATACCAACATATCTTCCAGGAGTTAAAATAAAACCATTTTTCTCAATCTCTTCAATGGTTGAACTTTTACAATAACCTTCAACATCCTCATATCCGTCTCCAGTTCTCCAAGAAGAAACTGTGTCCTGAATTTTTTTAATATCTTCATCAGATAGAACTTTAAGAACTCTTGTTTCCATGGTTCCAAGTTTTCTTGCATCTATGAAAAGAGTTTCTTTTTTTCTATCTCGACCATTCGTAGTCTTGTCTTTTGATAAAAACCATAATGTTGCAGGCACGGTTACATTTGCAAAAAGATTAGATGGAAGTGCCACCATCACCTCAATAGTATCGTCAAGTATCATTGCTTTCCTAATATCTCCCTCTCCGGAATCATTAGCAGATGAAGTGCCATTTGCCATTACTACTCCTGCCTGTCCATTAGATTTTAATTTCCAGAGAATGTGCTGGAACCAAGCGTAGTTAGCATTTCCAATTGGTGGAGTTCCATATGTCCACCTAACATCTTCTCTATATTTTTCACCTTCCCAATCAGAATCATTGAAGGGAGGGTTTGCCAATATGTAATCAAACTTAATATCGGGATGCTGATCTTTTGCAAATGTGCTTCCATTCTCTTTACCCAAATCAGCAGAATATCCTCTAAGTGCCATATTCATTGATGCCAGTCTCCATGTAGTAGGATTGCTTTCTTGACCATAAATTGAAATATCATCTCTTTTTCCACCATGTGCCTCAATAAATCTTTCACTTTGAACAAACATTCCACCTGAACCACAACAAGGATCATAAACTCTTCCATTTGTAGGTGATAGGACTGCTACTAAGGTTTTTACTATGCTTTGGGTGGTGTAATATTGCCCACCTCTTTTCCCTTCTGCTGAAGCAAACTTACCAAGAAAAAATTCATATACTTCTCCCAAAACATCAACTGCTTTCTGATTACTTGAAAAACCAATAGTAGAAATAAGGTCTATCAGTGCGCCTAACCTTCCTTCAGCAAGTTGTGTTCTTCCAAAGCGTTTATCAAGTTTTCCTTTAAGTGACTTATTTTCTGATTCTATATCTCCCATAGCACGATCGATAATTGCACCAATATCAGGTTGCTTTGCTTGATCTCTGACTGTTTCCCATCTTGCAGACTCTGGAACCCAAAAGACGTTGTCTTGAATGAAGTTATCTCTATCTTCTAGAATTTCTTTGTTGATATCAGATAAGTTGTCACTGATAAAAAAATCGGAGTCAGGGTCAGTAACCATTTCTTTAATTTTTTCTTTTTGTTCTTTAAATGAGTCTGAGATGTATTTAAGAAAGATAAGACCTAGGACAATATGTTTGTATTCAGCGGCATCCATTTGGTCACGAAGTTTGTTTGCTGATTTCCAAAGTTTTTCTTTGAAATCATCTAGATTTATTTCTTTATCTTTTTCTCTAGATGAATCCTTATTTTCTACTTTCTTATTTTTATTATTTTCGTTTTCTTTATCAGTCATACCTTATTTTATACACAGTAAATTCTACTGTGCATAACTGTGTATATTTTTCTTGAGATTAGTGATTGACGAAAATGTCTTGAAATACTTATTTTTTAAGGAAAAATTGGTGGGTCTGGCAGAACTCGAATCTGCGACCTCACCCTTATCAGGGGTGCGCTCTAACCAGCTGAGCTACAGACCCAATTGAATGGGACGATCATACTACAAGAAATAATTTAATTTGGTAAGAAATTAATTAGAAATATTTCTTATTTTTTCTGTCATCGGCTTGATGAAGTCTGGACCAATACCACAGCAGCCGCCAAAAATTGAGGCCCCAATTTTCTTCCACTCCATGCAGTATTCAACGAAAGCATCTTTACTCAAATCTCTTACTTGATTTTTAATTTCATTATCTAGAGTCCATCCTAAAGGCACAGAAAAAACATTTGGATAAGCTCCTATCTTTTTGTCTGTAAGTTTTTGAAGTTCATTCAATCCTTTTGAAATTGAATCCGGATCGGTGCAATTAAATAAATATGCATCAGGATTGTATTGCTCCGCTTCTAAAAAGGCAGCTTCTATTCCCTCGCCGCTTCTGAGCTTATTAGAGTTAAAATCTTCTAATGACCACGACAGCCAAACTGGTTTACCAGAGTTAAATCGCTTTAAGGACTCCAGAACATTTTTCGTTTCTTGAATTGAGGAAATTGTTTCGCACAAATAAAAATCCACATAAGGATCTAATTCTTTAATTAAAACTTCATACACCTCAAGTGATTGCTCAAGATCATGAACTAAATCGGGTCGATAACTTTCATCTAATGGAGGAATAGAACCGGCTACTTTAATTTTTCCTTCATATTTTAGTGCAGTATTTTTTGCAATTTCTCCAGCTTTCCTAATGAGATTGACCATTTCATCTTCGAGTCCATCTTTGGAAAGATAGCTTGGAATAGTTGAATAAGTATTAGTTGTGATAACTTGAGAACCAGCATCAATGTACTCATCATAAACTTCAGAAATTAAATGACTTTCTTTTAAAAGAAATTGCGCTGACCAAGTGCCTTTAAATTTCTTTTTGGATCGTTCTAAAAGCTCATGACCAAGACTGCCGTCAAGAAAAATCATAAAAAAAAATTAGTTTTTAGATTTATCTACCAATTTATTCTCTGAAATCCATGGCATCATCCCGCGCAACTGCTCTCCGACTTCTTCAATTGGATGTTCTTGAGACTCCTTTCGATACTTTTCCATTAATGGTCCGCCAGCTTGGCTGTTACTCTGTCTAGCATCTGATACAAATTCATCAGCAAAATCACCAGATTGAACTCTTTCTAGAATTTTTTTCATAGCTTCTTTAGCAGTATCGGTTATGACTTTAGGACCGGAGGTATAATCTCCATATTCTGCAGTGTTGGAAATGCTATAACGCATATTTGCTAGTCCACCCTCATAAATTAGATCTACGATAAGTTTTACCTCGTGCACACACTCAAAATAAGCTAACTCTGGAGGATACCCAGCTTCAGTTAACGTTTCATATCCCGCTTTAATTAAAGAAGTTAAGCCGCCACACAACACAGCTTGTTCACCAAATAAATCGGTTTCAGTTTCGTCTTTAAACGTGGTTTTGATGATCCCCGCTCTACCGCCGCCAATTGCACTTGCGTATGCAATTGAGTTTTCCAAGGCGGTACCCGAAGCATCTTGTTGGATGGCAATTAAACATGGCACGCCCGCGCCACTTTTGTACTGACCTCTTACGGTATGCCCAGGACCTTTGGGAGCGATCATAACTACATCTAGATCTGATCTAGGAGTGATTTGTTTGTAATGTATATTGAATCCATGCGCAAAAGCTATAGTCGCGCCTTGCTTCAAATTGGGCTCTATTTCTTCTATATAAGTTTTACCTTGAAATTCATCAGGAATTAAAAACATTACTAAGTCAGCTTTTTGAGCAGCATCCGCATTGCTTAAAACTTCAAACCCCGCTTCTTCTGCTTTGAGAGCCGAAGACGAGCCTTCTCGCAATCCGATGATGACTTCAAAGCCCGAGTCTTTCAAATTGTTAGCATGAGCATGACCTTGTGAGCCATAGCCAATGACTGCGATTACTTTTTTTTGTAAAACTTCAAGATTTGCATCTTTATCGTAATAAACTTCCATTGTTACTCCTATTTCAATATATAACTTTCGTTTCTTCTTCAGTTTCCAAAGAAACATTTCCCAACGTCATTCCAAGAGCTCCTGTTCTAGTTACCTCTATTAAGTCGTCTTCTAATTCAACTAATAAGCTTTCTAGATTGTCAGTGTCTCCTATCAATCTCAAGATTGTTTTCTCATCTTTATTATCAAGTTCATTAAATTCTAAACTTGAATAATTCTTTTCTATTTTACTGATCACTTCAGATTTATTTAAAACTTTTATTAAAGCCATTTCTAAAGATATGGATTCACTTGCTTTTAAATCTTGAACCATGACAACATCGATTAGCTTATAAAGCTGTTTAAGTATTTGTTGAATCACTTCAGTAGATTCTGAGGTAGTCATTGTAAGTCTTGATAGAGTTGGATCCTGAGTTGGCGCTACAGACAAAGAGTCGATGTTATAGCCTCTTTGAGAGAATAGACCTATCACTCTAGACAAAGCTCCTGGCTGGTTTTCCATCAATAAAGAAATTTGACTAGCCATCTTAAAAAGTTTTTTTATTTTTACTTAAACGCATTTCAGACATTGACCCTCCGGCCTCAAGCATAGGATATACATGCTCATCAGGATCTACCAAAACATCTAAAAATACTAATTTATCTTTCATCGCAAAACTTTCTTTCATAGCATCATTAAGTTCTGACAACTTGTCTACTTTGATTCCAACATGTCCAAAGGATTCTGCAAGCTTCACAAAATCTGGAAGAGAATCTTCGTATGAGATACTTGAATATCTTCCACCATATTGCATATCCTGCCATTGCTTTACCATTCCTAAAGCTCTGTTATTCAAATTAATGATCTTGATCGGAAGACCATATTGTCCACAAGTTGATAATTCTTGGATACACATTTGAATGCTTCCTTCCCCTGTCACGCAAGCAACGTCAGCTTCAGGAAATGCAAATTTAACTCCCATAGCTGATGGAAGCCCAAAGCCCATAGTTCCCAGACCGCCTGAGTTGATCCATTTTCTTGGGTCTTTAAATTTATAATATTGGGCTGCAAACATCTGATGTTGACCAACGTCAGAGGTTACATAAGCATCACCTTTGGTAGTTTGGTATAAAGACTGGATAACTTGCTGCGGCAGAATTATATCCTGTTGATTTTTGAGATTAAGCATGTTGTGATTTAAACCATGCGCCTTTCTCCAAGCTTCAACTTTACTCCACCAATCTTTGTAAATGGCTTGATCGAAGCCACTAGCTTTAACTTGCTCTATTAATTGTTGCATCACCAACTTAGCATCACCTTCTATTGCTAGATCAACTCCAATAATTTTATCGATTGAAGACGGATCTGAATCGATATGGATTTTCTTTGCTGCCAAGCCAAATTTACTTGGATTGTTTGTTATACGATCGTCGAATCTTGCGCCAACGTTAAAAATTAAGTCAGCTTCAGACATCACCATGTTTGCCTCATAAGTACCATGCATGCCTAACATACCGATAAATTGATCATCATTGCCTGGAAATGCTCCAAGCCCCATCAGCGTATTGGTAACAGGACAGCCAATTAATTTTGAAAATTCAGTCAGTTCTTTTGAGGCATCTGCTTGAATAGTCCCGCCGCCGGAGTAAATAACTGGTTTTTTTGAAGATCTAAATAATTCTATCGCAGCAGCAATTTTTTCATCATCTCCCTTTCCTAAAATTGGAAACGATCTCATGACTAAATCTTTAGGATACTTATAATCAAACTTGTAATTTGGATCCGTCATGTTTTTAGGTACATCAATTACTACTGGCCCAGGTCTACCTGAAGTAGCAATATGAAATGCTTTTTTTATAACAACTGGTATTTCTTCAGCTGATTGCACTAGAAAGCTATGTTTAACAATAGGTCTCGAAATTCCCATCATGTCGGTTTCTTGAAATGCATCGGAGCCAATCAAGTGACTGGCAACTTGCCCAGATATAACTACAACTGGAATTGAATCCATATAAGCGGTTGCTATTCCAGTAATTGCATTTGTTGCCCCTGGACCTGAAGTAACCAAAGCAACTCCTGGTTTTCCTGTTGCCCTGGCATAACCATCTGCAGCATGAACTGCGGCTTGTTCATGTCTTACCAGAATATGTTGAACTTCATTTTGTTGATAAATTGCGTCGTAAATGTGTAAAGCGGCACCGCCTGGATAACCAAAAATTAGATCAATATTTTCATCAGCAAGAGCTCTTATCAGGGCTCCTCCTCCGTTAATTAAGTTTTTACTCATTGCAATTGTTAGATTTTATTCCTGAGGGAGCGAATTTTGACACCCCTAAAAAACAAGTCAAGTTTTAGGCAAGCTGCGCAAGCTTATCTTTCAGACTTCTCATGTCTTCTGGAAGTTCACTTACAAAATTTACAGGTTTTTTAGTACTAGGATGTTTAAAAGATAACTTTGAAGCATGCAAAGCCTGCCTCGGGAAAAGCTCTATTATTTCTCTCAATTCACTATTAGTTGACTTAGCAAACCTTCTTTTTCTTCCATACAGAGGGTCACCTATAATTGGAAATCCGGTATGACTTAAATGAACTCTTATCTGATGGGTCCTTCCAGTTTCTAGTTTTAACTCTAGATGTGAGTAATTTCCAAAGTTTTCCTTCAATGAATAATGTGTGATTGCCTCTCGGCCATTTGACTGAACGGCCTGTTTTTGCCTATTGTTAGGATGTCTACCAATCGCAAGATCTATTTTTCCTGACTTTTTTAGATTTCCTACAACGAATGCATCATAAATCCTTGAAACAGTTCTATTCGAAATTTGATTGGAAAGATCTAATAAAGCCCTTTCATTTTTTGCCACTACCATCAAACCAGAAGTGTCTTTATCTAACCTATGAACGATTCCACCTCGAGGCAATTTTTTTAAATCCGGGTATTTATAAAGCAATCCATTTAGTAAAGTTTTAGATTTATTTCCTGCTCCAGGGTGGACTACTAATCCAGGGCTTTTATTCAGCACTATGAAATCGTCTTGCTCATCAAGTACAGAAATTTTTATATTTTGAGGTATGTAGTCAACTGATTCCTCGGCTTTAAAAATTATCTCAACCCTCTCACCACCTAAAACTTTAGTACTTATTTTTTTTATGATTTCTTCATTAACAGTTACTCTTCCATCTTGAAGGCAAGTTTTAATCTTTGATCTTGATATTTCATCAAGTATTTCTGATAAGGCAGAATCAATTCTCTGACCAGACAGATGTTCTGGAATTTCAAAAATTTTATTAGTTTTAGTCATATTTTCTAATGATAGAATAGTCCAAATTATGAATCTTCTTAAGAAAAAAATTTTTAACGTTTTAATTCTATTATTTTTCGTAATCTCTTGTGCATCTGATGACGGCGAAAAAGTAACGATAGAAATGATAGAAAAGGATTTATACGATCAAGCACAAAGCAGGCTTAAAACAGGAAATTATGCTGCGGCAATTTTGAGTCTCGAAGCGCTTGAAAAACAATTTCCATTTGGTAAGTATGCAGAACAAGCTCAATCCGAACTAATTTTCGCCTACTATAAAAGTTCTTCATTTGAAGCAGCTATTTCTGCCGCTGATAGATTTATAAGTCTGCATCCTCGACATCCTAATACTCCATATGCTTTTTATTTAAAGGGCTTAGCAAAATTTACTGATGATCAAACTTTTTTTGGAGATCTTCCTTTTTTAGGAGATATGACTTACAAAAGAGATTTAAGTAAAGCAAAAGAATCTTTTGATGATCTAAGTGAATTTCTTACTAGATACCCCGAAAGTGAGTATGCCGGAAATGCAAGGCAAAGAATGATTTTCCTAAGAAATTTAATTGCTAAACAAGAAATTTATATCGCAGAATATTATATTGAAAGAAAAGCTTATGTAGCAGCAATCAATAGAGCTAACTATATCATCCAACACATGTCCAAAACTCCAGAGGTACTCAAAGCCTTGGAAATTTCAATAATTGCTTACAATGAACTTGGAAAAGAAGACCTTGCGCAAGAAGCAGAAGAAGTATTGAAAGCATACAAAGAAAAAATTTAACTAAAATGTTAAACCTATTCTTTCTTTTACTCTTCGTAACTTTTCTTTATGGGCTAGCAGAATTTCTTAAGACTACACAAAATACATCCGAAGTTACTAAGGTAGTTAAGTGTTCGAAGTGTTCAAGATATATTCCTGAAGAAAATTCTTTTCAAGACGGTGAAAGTATTTTTTGTAAAAACAAAAATTGCTATTGATTTTAATCTTTGACAATAATTTTAATTTTTTCAGATAAGATCGGCGGATTATGCGGGACATGCATCCAGTCACCTAACAGTAACTGAAGACTATATTCACCAGGTTTTAATTCCAAGAGTGTTTCTGTTTGTCCTTTCCCAAAATGAATGTGATTTTCGTCTGCAGGTATGCTTGATTTTAAATCGGGGAGTTCAGTTAAGTTGAGTAATAAATGATGGTGACCAGTTTCTGGAAAATTTATTCCTGCGGGAGCAATGCCGTAACCTTTTAAACCAAATTTAACTGTCACAGGACTGTTAACCACCTCTCCATTTTTGGGACTTATAAAGTAAACCTCAGGGCTAGAAAAAACTAAAGCTGAATACATCAATAAAAATAAAAATAGATTTAATTTATTCATAATCTCCGTCTTGATATATAAGAGGATCTTTATCTCCTGAATGATTAAGCTCATACACTTTCCCAATTACTAAGGAGTGACTAGAAAAAGGGATTAGCTCCTCTATTGAACAAAAAATATTTGATTGAGCGCTCTCCAAATAAACTGGATCATGGGAGTGCCATTCTCCCAAAGAAAATCTTTTTTCTCCATCATCTTGACCGCTACATAAATTTGCTAAGTTTTTTTGATCGCGTCTGAGTAAATTCAAACAAAACTTTCTTCCTTCCTCTAGAATTTGATGAATTGAAGCATTCTTATTTATACAAACAATTATCATTGGCGGATCTAGCGAAAGCGAGGTAACTGAAGAAACTGTAACGGCCCTTCTAATATCATTCTTCTCAGCGGACATAATAAACACTGTCTGTTTCGTAGTTCTTAAAATTGATAAAAATTCTTCTTGCATAAGATATTGGGTAAAAAGTGTCTACAGTTAATATAATAATTCATTTATGGCTGAGATGGAAAAAGGAAAGATTAGGATCATTGGAGGAAAATGGAAAGGAAAAAAAATTTCTTTTGAGATTAATTCAAAATTAAGACCAACACCTGATAGAGCAAAAGAAATGGTTTTCAATTGGTTGGGAAACGATTTAAGAAACTATAACTGCCTAGACATTTTTGCAGGAACGGGCGCAATGGGTCTTGAATCTTTATCGAGAGGAGCAAAGAAAGTAGATTTTATAGAAAAGGATGTTCGTGCCTCTCAAAGACTTAAAAAAAATTTAATCGATATGACAGATCGCATTGCTTTTAATGTATTTAATGAAGGTTATGAAGGTTGGTTTAAAAAAAATGATTCTAAATTTTCATATGATTTAATTTTCATAGACCCCCCTTTTGAAAAGAATTTTGTTGAAAAGGTATTTAATTTAATTGAAGAAAAAAAAATTTATAAATTAAATACAGTTTTTTATCTAGAAACTGAAAAGAAAATAAATTTGGATTTTCTTATCGCAGATTACGAAATATTTAAAGAAAAAACTATGGGTAGAAAATCTTATAGATTACTAAGAAAAAAAATTACTTAGATTTTTTCATCGAATCGAAAAATTCGTTGTTTGTTTTATGCTTTCTTAATTTATCAATTAGCCATTCTGTAGCTGTAGTGTCTTCCATCTCATGAAGAAGTTTTCTTAAAATATTTGTCCTTGCTAAATCCATTTCGTCTGTGATTAGTTCTTCTCTTCTAGTGCCAGACCTTCTTATATTTATTGCTGGAAAAATTCTTTTTTCAGCAATTGCCCTGTCTAAGTGAATTTCTTGATTACCTGTGCCTTTAAACTCTTCGTAAATAACTTCATCCATTCTTGATCCTGTATCAACTAAAGCAGTAGCAATGATTGTCAAGCTTCCGCCGTTTTCAATATTTCTTGCAGCTCCAAAAAATCTTTTTGGTTTTTCTAGCGCATTGGCGTCTACTCCACCTGTAAGTATCTTCCCTGAAGATGCTTGAGTAGAGTTATATGCCCTTCCAAGTCTAGTAATAGAGTCTAGTAAAATTATTACGTCATTTCCTGATTCAACTAGTCGTTTAGCTTTAGCTATCGCCATTTCTGCTACCTGAACATGACGCGAGGGTGGTTCATCAAAAGTACTCGCGATCACTTCACCCTTAACTGATCGAGTCATGTCAGTAACTTCTTCAGGTCTTTCATCAATAAGTAAAACCATAAGAATACTATCTGGGCTATTTTTCTCTATTGAATGGGCAATACTTTGAAGGAGAAGAGTTTTTCCAGCTTTTGGCGGCGAAACTATTAATCCTCTTTGTCCTTTTCCAGTGGGAGAAATTAAATCAATTATACGAGCCGAAAGGTCTTCGGTAGTTCCATTTCCCGATTCCATTACTAAACGATCTTCTGGAAAAAGTGGAGTAAGGTTCTCAAAAGCTAACTTGGTTTTTGTCTTGTCAGAATTCTCAAAATTTATTTGGTCGATTTTTAATAGAGCAAAGTATCGTTCTCCATCTTTTGGTGGACGAATTTTTCCTGAAATAGAATCTCCAGTTTTTAACCCAAATCTCCTAATTTGACTTGGCGAAACATAGATGTCATCTGGACCAGCTAAGTATGAAGAAGTTGGTGAACGAAGAAAACCAAAACCATCATTTAGAATTTCTAAAACGCCTTCTCCTTCAATATCTTCGCCCCCTTTTGAATGAGATTTAAGAATATTAAAAATTACGTCTTGTTTTTTTGATCTGGCTATATTTTCAATACCCATTCCCTCGGCTATACCGATCAATTCTTCGACAGGTTTGGCTTTAAGTTCGCCTAAATGCATATGTTTTTAAAAATAAATTGAAAAAAATTGCTGGAATTACTCTTGCAACTGAAAGTTACAAATAAAATCTATCACTTATAATTATAAAGGTCTAGTAAATATTTAAATATGTTGCTCTAAAAATTCTTTCAATTGACTTTTAGTCAAAGCACCAATTCTTTGATCTATCGGATCTCCATTTTTAAACAAGATCAAAGTTGGAATGCTCATAACTTTCTGCTTTATTGCAGAATCTTTATTATTATCGACATCTAATTTTGCAATTGTCAGTTTATCCTTCAATTCTTCTGATAGTTCTTCTAAAACAGGTGCAACCATTTTGCATGGCCCACACCATTCCGCCCAATAATCTACTAAAACTGGCTTATCAGCTGATTTTAATTGAGTCTCAAAATTCTCATCAGTTAATTCAATAATTTCACTCATTTAATTATTATGGGCTAAATTTAAATTATTTAAAGCACTTAATCGGTAATTGCTCCTAAAGATGCTGAACTTACAACTCTTGCGTATTTAGACAAAACCCCTTTCTTATTGTAGGGCTTGGGATTACACCAAGATTTTCTTCTTTTTAGAATTTCTTCTTGAGAAAGATTGGCGTCGATTTTTCCTTCAATTGCGTCTATGGTAATCTGATCTCCATCTTCTAGAAGTCCAATTAGACCTCCTTCAGCTGCTTCAGGTGTTATATGCCCCACAACAAAGCCGTGAGATCCACCAGAAAATCTTCCATCTGTTATGAAAGCGACTTTATCACCCATTCCTTTGCCCATAATTGCAGATGTTGGCTTAAGCATCTCCCGCATACCCGGACCCCCAACAGGACCTTCGTATCTAACAACTATTACGTCACCGGGATTTATTTTTGAATTATAAATTGCTTCTAAGGTTTCTTCTTCTGAATTAAACACCCTCGCAGTTCCAGTAAAGCTTGTTCCTTCTTTGCCAGTAATTTTTGCTACTGCGCCATCTTCGGCTAAGTTACCTTTTAAAATTCTTAAATGACTATCTGTTTTGATTGGCGACGAAATAGGCGAAATAATTTTTTGGGATTTTGGATAAGGTTTTACTTTATCCAAATTTTCTTCTAAAGTTTTACCTGTAACAGTCATACATTCTCCATTGAGAAGTCCTTCTTCTAAAAGCATTTTCATCAAAGGTTGAACTCCGCCGATTTCGTTTAATTCAGACATTAAATAATGTCCCGAGGGTCTTAAATCAGCTAAAACAGGACTATCTTTTCCAAGTTTTTCAAAGTCATCTATAGCAAGGGGAACATTAACAGTATGTGCCATAGCTAATAAGTGCAGCACTGCATTAGTCGAACCGCCCAATGCGATTATGACTCTTATTGAATTTTCAAAAGCAGCTTTTGTCATTATGTCTGAAGGTTTAATATCCTTCTCTAATAAATAATTCATTGCAGTTCCAATTTTTTTACAATCAATTTTTTTAGCTTCGGAAACTGCGTCTTGTGAACTACTTCCAGGCAAGCTCATGCCTAACGCCTCAATAGCTGACGCCATAGTATTAGCTGTGTACATTCCGCCGCAAGATCCAGGGCCAGGAAGAGCTGTTTTCTCAATGGCGATTAACTCATCCTCTGAAATCTTATTACTAGTATAGCTTCCAACTCCTTCCATAACAGTTACCAAATCTGTGTGATTAGCACCTGGTCTAATGGAGCCACCGTAGACAAAAATTGAGGGTCTGTTTAGTCTCCCAAGGCCCATCAAACAACCTGGCATATTTTTATCACAACCACCAATTGCAACAACTCCATCAAAAGATTGACAGCCGACGACAGTTTCAATCGAATCAGCAATGACTTCTCTTGAAACTAAAGAGTATCTCATTCCGAGAGTCCCCATGGAAATTCCGTCAGAAATAGTTATAGTATTGAAAAGAACTGATTTGAGATCCTCTTTATCAATTGAGTTGCAAACCAAAGTCGCTAGATCGTTAATGTGCATATTGCAAGGAGTTACCATAGACCAAGTAGAAGCCACTCCTACTTGAGGACGATTAAAATCCTCATCTGAAAATCCTGCAGCTCTCAACATTGATCTTGACGGAGCTTGTTCAGGCCCATCTACAAGCGGAGAAGAAAATTTTCTTTTTTTGCTCATCTTTATTTTTTTAGTTTTATAATTTTTATTTTATCTTCTAAATGAAGTTTGTTTAATTAAAATTTAAATTCATGAATTTATTAAAACACTTATTAATTTTTACTGTGACTTTTTCTTTAGCATTAAGTTCAGATGACTTTTTTGGCAACAGCTATCCTTCTTCAAAACAGGCGATAGATTTTAATATTTCAAAAAAAGGGAATAATTATTATATAAACTTTATTCTACTTGAAGACGTCTATGTCTATAAGAACAAACTAAAAATTTTAAAAGACAGTAAAGCGATCAAGTTTAAAATTATTGGCAAAACAATAATTCAAAAAGACAAATTTTTTGGAGAACAAGAAATATTGGACGAAAATTTTGTTATTAGCTTTAAATCTTTTGACTATGTTTCGAATGAACAAATTCAATTAGAATATCAGGGTTGTTTCGATAATAAGATTTGTTTTAATAAAGAAACAAAACGAATCTCCATCTAATTTCTTCGAATTCCTTTGAATTTAATATTAAAATCTCATAAAATCACTAAAAATGTCAAAAATACTCCTGTTGAATGGTCCAAATCTTAATCTCTTAGGCTCAAGAGAAGAGGACATTTATGGAAAGAAATCATTAAAAGAAATTGAAGAAAGCCTTGCTCAGCATGCGCAAAACTTTAATGAAGAGCTTATCTGCTTTCAGAGTAATGCTGAGCACGAGCTTGTAGATAGAATTCAGGCTGCTAAAAATGAAAAAGTTAAAATTATTCTCTTCAACCCTGGCGCTTTTACTCACACAAGTGTGGCTTTGAGGGACGCCATTTTAGGAGTCGACATACCAATGATAGAAATTCACATAAGCAATATATTTGGAAGAGAAAAATTTAGAGAAAAGTCATTCTTTTCCGATATAGCTCTAGGAGTAATTTCTGGATTAGGTGAAGAAAGCTATATAAGCGCATTAAATTTTGCAATTAAAAAAATAGGAGACTTGTAGATGGACATAAGAAAAGTTAAAAAATTAATTGAGATGTTAGAAAGCTCAAATTTAAACGAAATTGAAATTAAAGAAGGTGAAGAATCAGTAAAATTAGTTAAATCTGGTTCTGTTGCCACTCAGACTATGGTTCCACAAATTCCTGTTGAAAAATCTATAGAAACTAGTTCAGAAAACCAACAGGAAGATAAAGTTAAAAATGATCTTCCAGCTGATATTCCTAAAGTAGCTGCTGGAAAAGAAATTAAATCTCCTATGGTGGGTACTTTTTATGGAGCGCCTAATCCTGGAGCAGATACCTTTGTTAAAGTTGGTGATAAGGTAAATGAAGGGGATGTTCTTTGTATCATTGAAGCAATGAAAATGATGAACGAAGTTAAGGCAGACTTTAGTGGAACTATACTAGAAATAGTTCCTGAAGATGCAGAGCCTGTTGAATTCGGTCAAACCCTTTTCATCATAGATTAAAAATGTTTAAAAAAATATTAATTGCCAATAGAGGTGAGATAGCTCTTCGTGTTCTAAAGGCATGCAAAGAAATGGGAATCGAATCGGTAGCAGTTTACTCTGAACCTGATAAAGAGCTAAAGCATGTAAAAATGGCTGATGAAGCAATTTGTATAGGTCCAGCACAATCAAATAAAAGCTATTTAAACATCCCAACATTGATAAGTGCATGTGAAGTATCCGGAGTTGATGCAATTCATCCAGGAGTTGGGTTTCTGGCTGAAAACGATCATTTTGCTGATCAAGTAGTGGCCAGTGGATACACTTTTATAGGCCCAGATCCTGAATCAATAAGGATAATGGGAAACAAAATTTCTGCCAAAGAAATGGCTACATCAGCTGGATTACAATGTGTTCCAGGAAGCGGGAGAGTTTCTGCAACAAATAGAGAAACAATTGAAATTGCAAATGAAATTGGCTACCCACTTCTCATAAAAGCTGCTGCGGGTGGCGGTGGAAAAGGCATTAAGATTGTAAGAGAAGAAGAAGAACTTTTATCAAGTATGAGAATTACCCAACAAGAGGCTTTAAATAGTTTCGGAAGTGATGAGATTTATTTAGAGAAATTTATTGAAAATCCTCGTCACATAGAGGTTCAAGTTATCGCAGATAATTTTGGAAATGCACTTCACTTTTTTGAAAGAGATTGTTCAATTCAACGAAAAAACCAAAAAATTGTCGAAGAAGCTCCGGCATGGGATTTAGATGAGAACAAAAAAAATGAATTATTTGATCTTTGCATAAATTGTTTAAAAAAAATGAAATATAAGGGTGTTGGGACATTTGAATTTTTGTATAAAGATTCAGAATTCTACTTTATTGAGATGAATACAAGACTTCAGGTAGAGCATACAGTGACTGAAATGGTTACAAACGTTGATTTAGTAAAACTGCAGATCGAGACAGCGGCAGGTAATGAATTGAAAATTAAACAAAAAGACATTAAAAAGAATGGACATGCGATTGAGTGTCGAATAAATGCAGAAGATCCAGAAACTTTTATACCCTCTCCAGGTAAGGTTACAGAATATGATCCACCTGGCGGAATTGGAGTTAGGGTAGATTCACATCTTTATGCTGGGTATACGGTCTCTCCTTACTATGACGCTTTAATCGCAAAAATTTGTACTCACTCATATGATAGAAAGTCAGCAATAAAAAGAATGTCTTTTGCATTAGAAGAATTTTTCATAGATGGAATTAAGACCAATAAAGATTTACAAGAAATAATCATGCAAGAGCCAAATTTTTTTGAAGGAAAAATTTCTATTAATTACTTGAAGGATATTCTCAGCATCGACTAATGAGTAAAACTCAAATTTATAAACCAAATGAAATTGAAGAAAAAGTTCAAAACTATTGGGAAAAGAATCGTTGTTTTGAAGTAGCTCCTGATCCAAAAAAAGAAAAATTTTATTGCTTAAGTATGTTCCCTTATCCATCAGGGGAATTGCATATGGGGCATGTAAGGAATTATACAATTGGCGACGTGATCTCTAGATTCCAAAGAATGAAAGGGAAAAATGTTCTACAGCCAATGGGCTGGGATGCGTTTGGTCTCCCAGCTGAAAATGCAGCAATTGAGAACAATGTGTCTCCGAAAGATTGGACTGAAAAAAATATTAAAAGGATGAAAACTCAACTCAAGTCCTTAGGATTCAGCTATGACTGGAGAAGAGAGTTCAAAACTTGTGATGAAGATTATTATAAATGGGAGCAATGGTTATTTTGCGAACTGTTTAAAAAAGGTCTTGTGGTAAGAGAAGAAGCAGAGGTTAACTGGGATCCAGTGGATCAAACTGTGTTGGCAAACGAACAAGTTATAGACGGTAAAGGATGGAGATCTGGAGCGGATGTGGAAAGAAAAGTAATTAGTCAATGGTCTTTCAAAATAGAAGATTACGCCAGTGAACTTCTTTCCGATCTTGACTTGCTTGATGGTTGGCCGGAACAAGTGAAAACAATGCAGAAAAATTGGATTGGTAAGTCTGAAGGAATGGAATTTACTTTTGGTTTAGGCGAATCAGGTTTTATAGAGGTTTTTACAACGAGGCCTGACACTATTATGGGAGTGACATTTATAGCTCTTTCCTTT
Organism: uncultured SAR86 cluster bacterium; assembly: GCA_902553315.1. Classification (GTDB taxonomy): domain Bacteria; phylum Pseudomonadota; class Gammaproteobacteria; order Magnimaribacterales; family AG-339-G14; genus AG-339-G14. Next base: position 370,733 of record CACDKN010000001.1, on the reverse strand, counting down.
AATCACCCCATTACTAGAGAATATGCTAGAAATGACAATGCTCTTCAAACTTGGCTTAAAAATAATTCAAAAGGGTCGACATCTGAGATTAGTTCTAACTTGACTGAAAAAAATGGTTACAAACTAAAATTAAAAGCGATTCACCCAATTTCAAAAGAACAAATAGAAGTTTGGGTTAGCAATTATGTTCTTAGTTATGGTTTCGGAGCGTTGATGGGAGTGCCAGCTCATGATCAAAGAGACTATGATTTTGCAAAAAAATACAAAATAAAAATTAAACAAGTCATAGAAAATAAAAACAGCACAGTAGACATCACTAAAGAAGCTGAGGTTAGTAAGGGAACAATAATAAATTCTGAATTTTTAAATGGACTCAAATCGGAAGAAGCTACAGAGCAACTTTCTAAATTTGGGAAAAAGAAAATTAATTACAGATTAAGAAATTGGGGAGTGTCAAGGCAAAGAAGTTGGGGGGCTCCAATACCAATGATGATCTCAAAAAATGATCCGCAAAAAGTTATTCCATTTTCTGAATTAAATGAATCTCTTATAGGAGAAGAAGAGCCGGAAATTGATGGTGAAATTTTTATAAAAGACAAAGATACCTTTGATACCTTTGTCGAATCTTCTTGGTATTTTGCAAGGTTTGCATCTTACAAATCTAAAGACAAAATATTCGATGACGAAGTGAATTATTGGCTTCCTGTTGATCAATATGTAGGTGGAATTGAACACGCAATACTACACCTTCTTTATTCAAGATTTTTTTGTAAAGCAATGAGCGATCTTGATCTTCTTAAAATTAGAGAGCCATTTAAAAAACTTCTTTGTCAAGGGATGGTGCTTAAAGATGGGTCGAAAATGTCTAAATCAAAAGGAAATGTAATAAATCCAAAAGTGTTGATTGAAGAATTTGGCTCAGATTCTGTTCGAATGTTTTCTATGTTTGCTGCCCCTCCAAACCAATCATTAGAATGGTCCAACGAGGGTTTAAAAGGTTCTTATAAATTTCTTAACAAGATTTGGAGTTTAGTCCAATTATTCAAACAGCAAGAAATTGTAGAAGGTGATTCAAAAGAAAGTCATGAGGATTTAGTCGTCAAACTAAATCAAACAATAAAAAAAGTATCAAACGATTTTGAAACTAGAGAATCTTTTAATACTGCTATTTCGTCGATTATGGAATTAATAAATTTTGTACCCGAAGATTTTTTAAAGAATAAAATAAATAATGAGAAATATTGCTTATTGAAACAAGTAATCAATAGTTGTTTGCTCATGCTTAATCCAATAACTCCTCATATTTGTCATGAATTATGGGATCAAATAAATGAAACTAAAATTGAAGATAATTTATGGCCTTCATTTGATAAAAGTTTTTTAGAAACGTCAGAGATAGAGTTTGTGATCCAAGTAAATGGAAAGCTAAGAGGTTCTATATTAGTAGATGTTAAAAAAGAGAAAGATGAAATCATAAGTGCAGCTAAAAACAATGAGAATGTGAAAAAATTTCTGTCGAATAAAAAACTTATTAAGGTAATATTTGTTGAGAAAAAACTAATAAATTTTGTTGTGAAATGAGATTAAAAATATTCCTTTTATTACTTCTGCTTGCGAGCTGCGGTTACTCGCCTGTATCAGAAAACAATGAAGAAAGAATGATGGTTTTTTTTTCTTTTAAAAATAATCCTTTAAATCAAGCTCTTATGTCAGAGATCAAGAGGAGCAGCTCCTTGATGAACATAGAAATTTCTAATTCTTCTGAAGCTGATCTTGAGTTAGAGATCGTTAACCATAGAATCGGAAAATTTTTGAGCGCTACGGATGAAAATTTTTTTCCTGCAGTTGGATCATTAGATTACCAATTAGACTTTGTTTTAAAGAATGGATCCAAGGAAGAATTTATAGAATTTTTTGCAAGTGAAAATTTTGCTTATGATACAGATAGTATTTTATCTAATGAGCAAAAAATAGAAGAAATTAAAAAGAATTTTTTCTATCAAGCTCTAAATGAGTTTTCGTTCAGACTAAACAATTTCTCGCAAAATTTTTAATGTCTGAATCAAATATATTTACTATTTACGGTACTGATCCTTTTTTAATCGAACTGAAAAGAGATGAAGTTTTTTCAGAATTAAAGAAAAATAATTTCTTTATAAGAGAAATTTTTTTTAATAATGACAAAACTTTTAAATTTGAATCTTTGTACCAAGAAAATGAAACCTCATTATTTAGCGAGAAAAAAATTCTTGACCTGAGAATTTATTCTCCCATTACTAAGGAAAATACGGAACAATTTATAGATTTTTGTTTGAAATTAGATCAAGAAAATTCTTTAGTTTTATCAATCTATAACATAGACAGATTAACTACAAAAAAGTGGTTCAAAGAAATATCAAAAATTTCTAAAGTCCAAGAAGTAAAAAAAGTCTATCCAAATCAATTTAGAAATTGGGTAATAGAACAGTATAAAAAAAATTCACTAGACATTAATGAGGAAAATATCAACTTATTGATAGAAAAAACTCAAGGCAACTTACTTGCGGCAATGCAAGAAATTAAGTTTTTAAAACTTTTGAACGCTTCAACCAATTTTCTGATGGAAGACAGTTCAGACTTTGAAATATTCAATTTATCGGACTCCATATTTTCAAGCGATTTAGAAAATAGTTTAAAGATTTTGCAAAACTTAAAGAACAAAAAAACTCCTGAACCCATAATAATTTGGTTTCTTTATAGAGAACTAGAGAGATTAATTTTGATAAAAGAAGATAAAAATACTTTTTTTCCAGGGCCCAAGTCTTATCAAAGCAACCTCAAGAAAAAATCAGACAGTTTAAAATTAGATTTCATAGTTGAATTGAAAATGGAATTGGCAAAGTTGGATAGAGATTTTAAATTAGGAAGGTCAGACTTTTGGAAAACAAGCGAGCAAGTCTTGATTAAACTTTGCAATCCTCAATTTTTTTCAAAAACTCCTGCTTAACCTGTTGATATACTTTTCCAATATTTCCATCACCTAAGACTTTTCCATCTACTTTTAAAATTGGTACAACTCCTTTTGTAGTATTTGTTATCCATAACTCATCTGAGCTCAACAGAAAATCTTCAGTAATGCCCTCTTCTTCGCATTTTAAATCTAGCTCATTTAAAATTTCTAATATTACTTTTCTAGTTACACCTGGGAGAATATTTGTTTCAAGTGGAGGAGTAAAAATCATGTCTTTCTTTACACAAAATATGTTGCTCACTGCTCCTTCAGTGATAAAGCCATTATCGCTCATAATAAGTTCATCCACGCCCTCTTCATTTGCTTTCATTTTATAAATCACATTAGCTAATAAAGAATTTGATTTTATTGAGCTTTTTTTCCAACGAATATCTTTGCTTAAAATAACTTCGAAAGAATCCAATTCTTGGCTGGGAGGATTAAGCATCTCAAAAGAACAAATAAATAGAGTCGGTTTTGTATTTTTATCTGGAATATGATTTCTTATCTTTTCCATCCCCCTAGATATTTGTAAATATATAATTTGATTTCGCTCTTCATTTTTTATGCAAACCTCTTTAACTAAATTCTCTATTTCATCGCGAGAGTAAGGATTTGATATTTTTAAAGATTGCAAATTTAGGAAAAGCCTTTCAAGGTGATCTTCAATTCTAAATAGTTTCTTTTCATAAGCAGCAAACACCTCATAGACAGAATCTCCAAAAAGAAATCCTCTATCTAGCGGCGATATTGAAGCTTTATCTAAATCTGTGAAACCTTTGTTGAGAAAACATATAGACATTAGTTGACTTCATCTTGCATGAAGAAACTGTAAATATAAAATCCAATTGCTTCAAAAGCTGATGAAATGAATCCTTTTGAATCTATCTTTTTCACAGCCACTAAATTTACACTTTCGAGTTTTTTTCCATCTACTATGATGTCTAGGCTGTCTAAAACATCATTTTTTCTAATCGGGGCTTTTACACCTAAGTTTTTTGAAGCAATTAATTCTAATGAATTAAATTCAGGTTTTGTTAGAGTAACGTAAATGTCTTCTTTAGGACCTAATTCTAAAGAGTCTTCATTTCCTGCCCAAACATCTACTGAAGTAATCGGCTCATATTTAGAAATTATTTTTTTAGTTGTGTAGTATCTGAATCCGTAGTCGAGAAGCCTTCTGCTGTCCCTTAATCTCGATTTTTCAGAAGAGCTATTCAATGTTACTGCAATGAGTCTCATGTCCCCTCTTTTCGCGGAAGAAACCATGCAGTAACCTGAAGTTGATGTGTGGCCAGTTTTTATTCCATCAATTGAATCGTCTTGCCAAAGTAAACTATTTCTATTCAGCTGTCTTATCTCGTTATAGGTGAATTCTTTCTGACTAAAAATCTTATAAGTTTCAGGAAAATCCTGAATTAATTTTATACTCAACTTGGCAATATCTTCTGCAGTTGAATAATGATTTACGTCTGGTAATCCAGTAGGATTCATAAAATTTGTTTCCTCTAAGTTCATTTGTCTTGCGTAATCATTCATCAGCTCAGCGAAATCATACTCAGAACCAGCTATGTGTTCAGCAAGAGCGCAACTTGCGTCATTTCCGGACTGCACAATAATCCCAAGCATTAAATCACTCACAGAAACCTCAGTGCCTTCTTTAATAAACATCCTAGACCCTTCCATTCGCCAGCATTTTTCACTAATTTTTACCAAAGAACTTCCACTTAAATATCCTTTCTGAATCTGATCTGCAACTACATAAGCAGTCATAATTTTGGTTATGCTAGCCAATCCTGTCGATTGCTCTGCATTATTTTCAGAAATAATTTTCAATGTCTTTGCGTCAAGTAAAAGATAGCTAGTCGCAGTTAATTGAGGTGGATTAGGTATTAAGCTTTGACCAAAGCAATTTAAACTCAGAAATAGAAAGCAAAATAAATATTTTTTTATCATAAGTCACTTGTAATTTTTAATTCTTCACTTAAAAGAAAAACTGACATGGCATACTTAGAACTTGGATTATACCTCGTTATTGCGTAAAGATTTTTATCTCCAATCCAAAATTCATCTTTAGTCTCATCGTCGGGAAATAAAGAAATTTGAATATATTGTTTAGAAAAATCAAAATCGGTTTGATTGTAAAAAATATCTAACTTTTCATATGGTTTCAGTCCAAAAGAAGATTTAATTTTTACATTTTTCTTTTTTGCTATTGCTGGAAGTGCAATAAATCCGTCCTCTTCCCAACCTCTTTTATTTCCGGCATCAGATGCTAAAAAATTTGCGACACTTCCAATTGCATCTGCTGCATTATTTAAAATGTCTTTTTTTCCGTCCTCATCAAAGTCTAGTGCAAGTTTTCTATAGTTATCTGGCATAAATTGAGCAAAGCCCATTGCTCCCGCATAAGACCCTCTTATTCTCATGACATCAAAATTTTCTTCTCGAGATAATAAGAAGAATTCCTCTAATTGTTTTTTGAAAAAAGTTCTTCTTCTGGGATAGTCAAACGCCGCTGTGCTTAGCGCGTCTATAACTCTAATCTTTCCTTTATATCCTCCATAATTTGTCTCTAAACCAATTATTGCTGCTATGACTTCTCTGGGAACGCCGAACTCATCTTCCGCTTTATCAAACCATTTTTTATAAGTTCTTAGAAAAATTTTTCCATTTTGAATCCTAAAGAAAGATACCCGAGACTTATACTCATCCCACGTGACTACTTTTTCTGCTGGCCTATTCATGGAATCAATTATATTTTGTTGCTTTTCTGCCTTTGAAAAAATGTCTACTAAATAAGACTTCTTGAAACCGTGTTCAACTGACATGAAATCTATGAATTCATGCACTTCATCTCTATCTAAATAGTTTGCAAAAGCTTGGGAACAAAACAAAATCAATAAAATTACTTTCGCATTCATTTAGGCCTCTCTTCTAAGAGATAATATTATCCCTATTGTAACTAAATTAATTATCAATGCTGTCCCTCCTTGACTGACGAAAGGAAGAGGCATTCCCACAACTGGAAGTAACCCCACAACCATACAAATATTAATTGAAATGTAAGCTATCAAAATTGTTGAGAGAGTACCCGCGAGAATCTTTGCGAATCTATTTTTGTTGTTCATTGCAATCGAAAGCAATCTAAATATTAAAAATCCATAAACGAGAAAAAGGATTAAAACTCCTATTAAACCAAACTCTTCTGAAATGACCGCAAATATAAAATCTGAATGACTTTCAGGAATAAAATTCAACTGACTTTGTGAACCATTTAGATAACCTTTGCCAAAAAATCCACCAGATCCTATTGCAATTTTAGATTGAGCAATATTCCAACCTGCTCCATAAATATCAGCCTCGGGGTTAAACAAAGTAATAATTCTTTGTTTTTGATATTCGTATAATGAAATCCAAATTAAAGGCATTGATAAAATTACTAGCAAAGCTCCGATGTATACAAAAAGCCAAGGCAATCCAGCTAATAATATGGGAAGAATACCGGACAAAAGGACTATCACAGCGGTGCCAAGATCAGGTTGAAGCAGCACTAGAAATGTAGGGACAATCGTTAGAATAAAGACTATTAGAAAATCTGTCAGTTTTAAAGACGGCTTTCTAGACAAAAAAGCTGCAGCGGATAATGGTATTAAAAATCGCATAATCTCTGATGGTTGAATAGTAAAAATTCCCAAATCAATCCAACGATTAGTATTGTTATTGCTATCAGCAAAAAATAAGACTAGTAAAAGTAAAATCAATCCGGGCCAATAGCAAAAAAGGTATATAGATTCCATTTTTCTAAAATTAGAAAATGAAATTAGAAGTAAAGAGGAAAACCCCAAAACAAAATAAATACATTGCCTTAAAGCCATGTCATAAGATTGACTTGCACTATAGATCATCGCTATTCCAAATGTACTTAAACAAAAGACGCTTAGCAGAATCCAAAAATCGTAGGTTAGGCTCCTTCTCGCTGAAGTAATATCTAAATCCATTGAGTAATTTAGAGGACTTTTATTCATAAACCTTGGTAAGAATTTATTGCCTTTTTAACAATTGGCGCAGCTACCAGGCTGCCGCTTTCACCATTTTCAACTATAACAACTACAACCAAAGATGGCTTTTCAATTGGTCCGTAACCCACGAAAAGAGCATGATCTCTTAAAAGTTCATTTTCTCTAATCTCTTGATATTTAATGTCATTAATTAAGCTTTTAACTTGAGCAGTTCCGGTTTTCCCAGCTATTCTTTTTTTTGGATCAAATAAATTGTGAGCTGTTCCTTTATTTGACTCTACTACCGAAACTAATGCTTTTTTGATTAGCTCCCAGTTTTCGTTATTTTTCAACTCAATTCTTTCAGAAGAAAATTCAGTAGCCACTCCATCAATAGATTCCACTATTCTCGGTGTAATTAATTGACCACCATTAACAAGCGCAGAATAAGCGATAGCAATTTGTAGAGGTGTCGTAAGAATATATCCCTGTCCAATCCCCATATTTATAGTATCGCCCTTGAACCAAAACTCTCCCTTTTGACCTAGCTTCCACTTTTTGTCAGGTAAAATTCCTTTGCTTTCATTTCCAAGAAGCTTTGAAGATGAGCCAAATCCAAACTTTGCCAAAAAAGGAGAAATAGAGCTCACGGTTAAATCAAATGCAATGTTGTAAAAATAAACATCTGAAGATTCCGCAATAGCAGATTCCATGTTTACGAAACCATGCCCTTCTTCTTTCCAACCTCGATAGGGTCTATCGTCTCCTTCCACAAAGAATTCTCCTTGATCATGAATTTTCTCATCCCAAGTGATTACTTGCTCCTCCAATGCAGCCAAGCCAATAAAAGGTTTTAGAGTTGATGCTGGAGGATATTGACCAGAGACAGCCCTATTAAAAAGAGGACTATTTTCATCTTGTAGAATCTTTTCTATTTCGTCTGAATAAAAATTGTTGAAATAATTTGGATCATAGGATGGAGAGCTTATGAGCGCTCTAATAAAACCCGTTTCTGGCTCTATTGCGATCAAAGCTCCTTTTTTTCCAGAGAATTCTTTAAATAAAGTTCTCTGAAGCTCTAAATCAATGGAGAGTTTTAGATTTTTACCTTTTTTCGGAGGTTCCGTTGATAAAACTTTAATTACATTTCCTTTAGAATCCTTTTCTAAGAATTCATAGCCAATCTCTCCTCTCAAAAAATCGTCATACTCTTTTTCAATTCCTAGTAATCCTATTTGTTGGTCGGAAAAATTTTTTAAATTAGGATCTTGAAGTATAGAATTTTTTGACGCAAATCCCAGATAACCTACTACGGAACCTAAGCTTTCGCCCTCAGTGACATTCCTAGAAAAATTGGGAATTATTTCAGTCCCTGAAAATTTACTTAGATTCAGATTAAGTTTTGCAATTTGTTCGTCATTAAGATTTCTTATCAGAGTAAAAGATTGAAAAGGTTTAATCTCATTTAATTTTTTGTAAAAAATGTCTTCAATCTTTGAGGTCTCATAATTCATTAATTCTGATAAATTGGAAATATATAATGAATAATCTTCAACAAAACTTGGGGTGACTTTTAGATCCTGTCTAATGAAATTTTCAACTACTATTTCTTCATTTCTGTCTAAAATAAGACCTCTTGGAGGGAAAACTCTTTCCTTTAAAATTCTATTTGAATCGGCTTGAGTTATAAATTCATCTGCACGAATAATCATTAAATTAAAAATTTGAAAAAAAGCTAAAGTTAATAGAATCAAAAACGGAATAAGAAAAATTAATATCCTTCTAAAGATACTGCTATTCGAAGGAGAAGATCTTTTCATCACGCCAAAGAATCGTCCCATAAACTTTCTAAATCGTAATATTGTCTGGCTGAAACAGACATAATGTTAATGACTATATTACCAAGATCCAATAATATCCAATCGCTTGAATTTTTTCCTTGAACGCTTTGAATGGGGATTTTATTTTTTTTTAAATCATCAATAACTCTATCCGAAATCGCTGACATATGAGTTGATGATGATCCCGAAGTTATTAAAAGTGTATCCGTAAAAGTGTTTAGCTTTTGTAAATTTAATACTTTTGTATCAAGCGCTTTAATATCTTCCAAGCTATTTTCAATGATCTTAAAACTTTTATCCTTCATTTATAAATTGAATTTTCCTCCAAAAAATCAACTACTTTTTGCTCTAAATAGTCTTTATAATTCAATTCATTTTTGATAGCTTGTTTAATTTTGGTTGATGAAATATCAAATTGAGAAAGACTGCAAAAGATTATTTTTCCATGATTGTTTAAAAAGAAATTAATATCTTCAGTAATGTTATCTTTGAATTGTTCTAAATAAACTCTGTCTATTTTGTAGTTAGGTCTTTGCATCACTAATAAAGATGAGAGTTCTAAGATTCTTTTGTAATTTTTCCAAGTTGTAAAATTCAAGAAAGCATCCAAACCCATTATCAAAGTAAAATGTTGGTCAGGTTTATAACTTTTTTTAAAAGTTTCTAGTGTATCAACAGTATATGAGATACTTTTTTTTTCAATTTCTATTGGGTCTATCTTTATGTTTTGGTAGTCTCTGAAAGTCATCTCCAACATGCTTAATCTTTCATGATTTGATGCTTCTGTTTTATCTTTTTGGGAAGGTAAGCCGCATGGAATTATTTTTAATTCTGAAAAATTAATGAGATTTTTTATTTCCAGCAAAGATTTTGTATGTCCTTTATGAATTGGGTCAAATGCACCACCAAAAATACCAACTGAATCTCTCATTAATTACTAAGCTCGTAACTGACCATTACCTTCAACGATGTATTTTTCACTTGTTAATCCTTCGAGTCCTACAGGACCTCTAGCATGAAGTTTATCAGTTGATATTCCTACTTCTGCACCTAAACCGTATTCAAAACCATCTGCAAAACAGGTTGGTAAATTATGCATTACGGAACTAGAGTCGACTTTTCTTAGAAATAGATTTTTCGCTTCTTGATTTTCAGTCACAATACAGTCGGTATGACCGGAGCCATAAAAATTAATATGCTCTATTGCTTCATTTACATCTTTGACGATTTTAATTGCAATTATTGGTGCCAGGTATTCACTTTTCCAATCGTCTTCTTTAGCTTCCAGAGTGTTAAATTTTTTTGATGTTATTTTGCAACCTCTAATTTCTACCTGATTCTGTTCAAATAAATTTATTATTTCTTGAATAAGAGAAGAATCAAGTGTTTCAGAAATTAATAAAGTTTCCATTGCGCCACAAATACCAAATCTATAAGTCTTTGCATTCAAAGCGATTTCTTTAGCTTTTTTTGAATCTGCATCTTCATCTAGATACACGTGACACAGACCGTCATAGTGCTTTAGAACAGGAACATTAGAGTCATTTGCAATAACTTTTATTAAGTTTTTTCCTCCTCGAGGAATTATAAGATCTATCTCTTTTTCTTTTTTAATCATTTCAGCGACCAAGGACCTATCTTGATTTTTTAAAAGCTGGATTGAATGCTCAGGTAGCTCCGCGTGCTTGAGGCCATCAATCATACATTTTTCTATAGCTCTATTAGAATTGATTGCTTCAGATCCACCACGAAGTATGCTCACGTTGCCAGATTTAAGACAAAGCGCAGAAGCGTCTGCGGTTACGTTTGGCCTTGATTCATAGATGACACCAATCACTCCAAGAGGCACTCTCATTTTAGATACTTGAAAACCGGATGGAGAAGTAGACTTATTGCTTATCTGTCCAACTGGATCTTTTAAATCGATGACTTTTTTCAAACCGGAAATCATTGAATCTATTCTTTGATCGTTAAGTTTTAACCGATCCACAAAACTTTCCAGTAAATCTTTCTTTGTTGCCTCCTCCATGTCTATGTCGTTCTGTTTTTTTAGATCTTGTCTTGAATCGTTGATCGAATCTGCAGCAGCTTTTAATGCTTGATTTTTTTGTTCCATACTAGAAGTACTGACGATTTCTTTTACTAAATTTGCCTGCTTAAGCACAGAATCTAAATCAAATAAGTTTTTGTCATTCATGTGGGGTATTATTGCAATAAATTAATTTTCTGCATATCAGATTCATAAATTAATGCTTGAGTTCGAAAAAATTTTAGAGTTTCTTTCACAAAATACTGATTGGATCAATTGGGCAGCTTTTATATTAGTTTTTATGGAATCTTTAATAATTGTAGGTTTATTTACACCTGCAACTTTAATAGTTCCTGGTATCGGGGTTTTAGCTGCGAGCGTCGGAATTGGCCCTTTAGAAATATTTTTGTATGCGACTCTTGGAATGATTACTGGAGATTCCGTAAGTTATTTGATTGGAAAGTTTATAGGAAATAAAGTGATTGGGTGGTTTCCAGAAGAGCAAAAACCTTATGTAGAAAAAGCCAGAAACTTTATAAAAAAATACGGAATTTTAAGTGTAGCTCTAGGAAGATTTGTAGGTCCTTTGAGGTGTCTAGTGCCACTTACCGCAGGGACTCTTGGGATGAAACCTAAAGTTTTTTTTCCAGTTGAAATTTTATCGGCTCCTACTTGGACAGCAGTATATGTTTTAACAGGGTATTTTCTAGGTGCAGTTTTTGTCGAGTATTTTACTTATTTTCTATTAGCTTTTGTTTTCGTTGTATCTTTTTATGTATATTTCAAAGACCCAATGAAATTAAGAAAATAACTTTTATCCGCCAACGTTTCTTTCTTTTCCTTCCCAAAAAGGAGCTCTCAACTCTCTTCTTAAAACCTTTCCTGAAGGATTTCTTGGCAGCAATTCAATAAAGTCAATGCTTCTTGGACATTTGTATCCTGCAATTTGGGATTTAACATAAGAAATAATTTCATCACTACTCAACTCAACTCCTTCTTTGAGTACAACAAAGCCTTTGACACTCTCCCCCCACTTTTCATCAGGAACTCCTATTACCGCCGCATCAATAATATCCGGATTGCTCATAAGTGCATTTTCGACTTCTGCTGGATAAATATTTTCTCCGCCTGAAACAATCATGTCTTTAACTCTGTCGTGAATAAAAAGATAACCCTCTTCATCAAAATAACCTGCGTCACCCGAATAAAACCATTGATCTTGAATTGCGTCTTTCGTAGCATCGGGTCTATTCCAATAACCCTTCATGTTCAAGGAAGACTTAGTGATCACTTCGCCAATTTCACCGAGCGGTAACTCTTCTCCTGATTCACCTACAACTTTTATTTCTACGCCATTTAATGGTTTTCCACACGATCTAAGTTTGCCTCGACTTGGTTCATGATCGTTTGGCAACATAATAGTAATCGCACCAGTTGTTTCTGTCAGACCATAAACTTGATAAAGATCACAATCCATTATTTCTTTAGCTTTAATGATCGTATCGTCTGCAATAGGCGATGCTCCATATAAAACAAAGTCTAATGAACTGAAGTCTGTTTCTTGAGCTTTAGGGTTTGTGATAATAAAAAGAATTACTGCGGGGACAAAAAGAGTGTGCCTAACTTTCTCCGTCTCAATTAACTCTAAAATTAAATTTGGGTCTACGTCTGCAATTATTAAATTTCGACATCCATGTAGCAGTCCCCAAATACCCCAATTGGTTCCGGCAATGTGATAACCGGGCATACAAACTAAATTTGTCTCATTTTCCATGAAGGGGACACTGTCTTGCACTGAGTCGTTAGCACCGGAAAAATTTCCATTGGTAATTTGGACTCCTTTTGGATGACCTGTAGTACCAGACGTATATAACTGTATTACATCATCATTCATATTTGTTTCTACATAGATCTCAGCATCAGAATTAGAATCTCTCCAGGATAGATAACCATCATGCGTTGGATGATTGTCATCGATGGCAATAATTTTTTTTACTGTATCTAAATCATCCTTAATTTGATCTATGACCGCATAAAAATCTTCACTTACAAATACTATTTCACTTTTTGAATCATTTAACACGTAGAGAACTTCTGGGGGAGCCAATCTCCAATTGACACCAACTGCTACAGTCGCAGATTTTATCGTGCCGATAAGAACCTCAAAAAAGTAATCTGAATTTTTTCCTAGATAAGCAACCCTTGCATCTTTTTTACAACCCTCTTTAATTAATCCATTCGCAACCTTGTTTGAAATTGAATCCAAATCTTTAAAAGACGTTTCTCTATCTAAAAACTTATGTGCAATATTATTTGGAGTTTTTTCAACCCTCCACTTGAAATTTTGTTGAAGAGTTTTATTTACAGGAATAGTCATAATTTTTAAATCTTACCAGAAGATCCAAAACCTTCAATTCCCCTTTCTGACTCTTGAAAATCAGACACCAATTTAAAATTTGGTGAAAAAACACTTAAAAAAAGCATCTGCGCAATTCTATCGCCGGGTTCGACTCTAAATTCCTTTTCAGATCTATTCCAAAGGGAAACCATAATTTCTCCTTGATAATCTGAATCAATCAAGCCCGACAGATTTCCTAGAACTATTCCTTCTTTATGACCTAAACCGGATCGAGGAAGAATTAATGCTGCAAACTTTTCATCACTAATGTGAATTGCAAACCCTGTTGAAAATAATTTAGTTTCATTTGGTTTTAAAGTGTAACTTGAAGTAATGTTTGTTCTGAGGTCAATGGCTGCTGAACCCTTTGTTTGAAATTTTGGTAAAGGTATTTCATTGCCTAAACGTTTATCTAAAATTTTAAATTGAATTTCTATTTTACTCGTTTCATTAATTTCTTTATCTTTAAATAAACTTGAAAGTAAAGAGGGCAAGAAAAATCCTAAAACCCTGGTAATTAGCCATCTAATCATTAACAACCTTAGATGCTATAAATTCTACAATTTTTTTTGAAACAATCTTTTTTGAGGCTTTTTTTATTTTTTTTTGTTCTTTTTTTGTTATCAAAGTTACTTCATTTTCATCGGAATCAAACCCAATATCTTTGTTAGAAACATCATTTGCTACTATAAGATCTAATTTTTTTTGAGAAAGTTTCTTTTTCGCATTGGATAATAAATTTTCAGTTTCTGCAGCAAATCCTACTGTTTTTAAATTTAAATTTTTTTCAGAAATAACCTTCAAAATGTCTGAATTTTTATCCATCTTCAAATTTAAATGTTTTTCGGTTTCGTTCTTTTTTATTTTGTTTTTGTAAATCTCTTTTGGTTTAAAATCCGAAACTGCAGCCGCCGCAATGAAAATATCGCAATCTTCAATTAACTCTTCTACCTTTAATTTCATCTCATCAGCTGATAAAACATCATGTCTTTTTACTTTTTCTGGAGTTTTTAAATTCACCGGCCCAGAAATCAAGGTCACTAATGCGCCTTGGTTTTTTACTTCCTCTGCTAGAGAAAATCCCATCTTCCCAGAACTTTTATTAGATATATATCTAACAGGATCAATCATTTCTTGAGTTGGCCCTGCGGTAATAATGACTTTTTTTCCAGTCAATAAACCTTTTTCCAAGGTTTTTTCAACCTCAGAAACAATATCAGCAGGTTCTGTCATCCGACCATCCCCAACATCTCCGCAAGCTTGTTCTCCTGATGCCGGTCCAATTATATTCAATCCGGCATTGATACTCTTACTCAAGTTTTTTTGAGTTCTTTTGTCTTTCCACATTGCTTGATTCATTGCAGGCGCAATAAAAATTTCACTTTCTGTAGCAAGACAAACTGCAGACAAAAGATCGTCTCCTCTGCCTTCAGCAATCTTTGATAAAGAATTTGCAGAACATGGGGCGATTACTATCAAATCACACCATTTGGCAAGCTCTATATGTCCCATGGCTGCTTCAGCTTCTGTACTCAATAAGTCTGTATGAACTTTTTCTCCCGACAAGGCTTGCATTGTTAAAGGTGTAATAAATTCTTGAGCGCTTTTTGTCATCAAAACTTTTACAAAAGCATTTGAAGTTTTCAATAACCTTACTAATTCTGCTGCTTTATAAGCAGCAATACCGCCGGTTACACACAAAAGTATATTTTTATTTGTAAGGTTGCTCATTTCAGCAGATTATACCTTGATTTATGTTTCCTAAAGACTTAGATTCTGGTATAAATCTCACTTCATAATTAGATAAAATGAGCAAAATTTGTCAGGTTACGGGTAAAACACCTATGTCAGGGAATAATGTTTCTAAGGCTATTAATAAGACTAGAAGAAGATTTATGCCCAATCTTCATAAACACCGTTTCTGGGTTGAATCTGAAAATAGATATGTTTCTCTTAATGTATCGGCTAAGGGTTTAAGAGTGATAGACAAAAAAGGAATTGAATTAGTTCTTGAAGAGATTAGAGCCCGAGGAGAAAAAATATGAGAGAAAAAATTAAATTAGTATCTTCCGCCGGAACTGGACATTATTACACTACAGATAAAAATAAAACGAACACTCCAGATAAAATAGAAATTAAAAAGTTCGATCCCGTTGTAAGAAAACACGTAATTTATAAGGAAGACAAAATAAAGTAGTGGCGAGCATCTATCTTGCTTCCAAGTCGCCTCGCAGAAAAGAATTATTAGAAGTTATTGGTACTGACTTCGAAATCTTCGAATGTAATTTCAAAGAAGAAATTCAACCTAATGAGAGTGTTTCAGAATTCGTAGAAAGAAATACTAAAGAAAAAGCCCTAAAAGCAATTGCAATGCTCCAAGCAAAAAACAGTTTGATGCTTCCTGTATTAACTGCCGATACGGCTGTAGCAATCGATAATCAGATTTTCGGTAAACCTATTAGTAAAGACCATTGCATTTCAATGCTAATGGAATTGTCTGGCCGGTCTCATAAAGTTTTCACTTGTGTGGCGTTGGCAAGTGTTGAATCTAAAGATTATGAGAAGGTTAACCTTAATTTTGAAGTCGTAGAAAGCGAAGTTTTCTTCCGACAGCTTAATGCTAATGAGTGCAGTAGATATTGGGACACAAAAGAGCCCATAGATAAAGCCGGTGGTTATGCTATTCAAGGATATGGCTCGGCTTTTGTTGAAAAAATAATAGGTAGTTACTCAAATATTGTGGGTTTGCCAATTTTTGAGACCTGCAGACTTTTTGAGAAAGAAAAAATAAGTTATTGGCTTACTTAGATTAAAGCAATATTTGTTAAGCTAAATTAATGATCTTAAAAATAGGTTATTCTTTTTTACTTGGCAGTCTATTGATAATTGCCTTCGAACCGTTCAATTTTTGGGCATTAGCCTTTATTGTCCCTTTTCTTTTAAATCTAAATACTGAAAATAAAGGCCCGTTAGCCACTGGCTTGATTGGTTATTTTTTTGGATTAGGTTTCTGGCTCTTTGGAGTTTTCTGGATTGAAAATAGCATAAATGTCTATGGGGGAGCTGATGTTTTTACTGCCACAGCATTAACTGTTCTGTTGACTTTATTTTTGTCTTTGTTTCAAGGAATATCATTCTTCGTCTTTGGACTTTTGAAAAGAAATTACTTTTTTAGTGACTTTCTTTTATTCCCAGCGATATGGGTATTATCAGAGTGGCTGAGAGAATTCATATTTTCTGGATTTCCTTGGCTTTATTTGGGCTACTCGAGTTTAGATAACTTCTTAGTAAACGGATACGTTCCAATCCTTGGTGTTTTTGGTGCAAGTTTTATCATCGTAACACTTTCCATGTCTCTAAAAGTTTTATTTTTTAATTACCAAAGACCGCTATCTAAACCATTCATCTTTTCAATCTCTCTTATTTTATTTGTTTATGTTTCCAATACTTTTCTCAAAGAAATTAATTGGACAGAACCAAAAGAAGTGATTGATGTTGTTGTAGTTCAACCCAATATTGGAATAAAAGAAAAATGGACTTCCGAGGGCAAGCAAGAATCTTCAAATTTAATAAATACAACTTTGTTAAATGAATCGTCGAGGCTAATTAACGATTCAGAAGCACCGAAATTATTCTTTTTCCCTGAAGCTTTTCTTCCAGGCAAGTTTTCAGACTTTCAAATTTTAATCAAACCAATCTTGTCTTTAACCAAAAGAGCAAACATTGGGGTAATTTTTGGAGCAATATCGGAAAATAAAGAGAATTATGAACTCTTCAACTCTTTGATCGGTTTTGGAATTATTGAAGGCAAATACAACAAAGAAAAACTAGTGCCTTTTGGTGAATACGTTCCATTTAAGTTTTTTGATAAGTTTTTTAATTTCTTTAATTTTAACAGGCCTCAAATAAGTTCTGGGGGAAATAACAAAATTTTTGAAAGTAAAGATTTTTCAATTTATGGTTCAATTTGCTATGAGGTTGCTTATCAAGATCTTTATTTGAAATATGCTGCAAAAAGTAATTTCTTGTTTACAGCGAGCAATGATGCGTGGTTCGGTCAAACTATTGGTCCACATCAACATTTACAAATAGCTAGATTTAGAGCTTTAGAAAGTAGGAAACCTTTGATACGAAGCACAACTAGTGGAATAAGTGCAATCGTTAACACTAAGGGAGAAACTCTCAAATTTATAGAGCTCGATAACGACACAAACGAAAAAAATAATCCAGAATTTATTTCTCATAGACTCACCATTTACGAGGGGACGACTCCTTTCATAAGGTACGGTAAAATGCCTCTACTGTTTCTAATATCCTTTATATTAATAATTTTTGGTTTATTTAAATTAAAAGAAAAAGTATGAAAATAACAAAGATTTTTTTTATCTCTTTTTTCTTTGTCAGTTGTGCCACAACCATGTATGAAAATGATTTAGATTTTGACTTAGTTGAAAACTTTGTAAAAAAAAATCAAAAAAGTGATTTGATACTTATCAATATTGATCAACAGAAACTTTTTTTTAAAACAAGATTTAGAACTATTAGTTTTTCAATTTCGTCGTCTGCGTTTGGAATAGGAAATAAAATGAATAGTTTTCAGACTCCTTTGGGAGAACATATCGTTGCAGAGAAAATAGGCGAAGATTTACCTTTGGGAGCCGTCCTAAAAGGAAGAAAATGGACCAAGGAAGTAGTAGTTCCAATAAAAGACGTAATAGATATACCAGAAGATGTAATTACCTCAAGAATTCTATGGTTGGATGGAGTTGAACAAGGAATTAATAAAGGTGGTGATGTAGATTCAAAAGAAAGGTTCATTTATATCCATGGGACCGCCGAAGAAGGCTTGATAGGAAAACCAGCCTCTCTAGGATGTATAAGGATGAAGAATAAGGATGTAATTAAATTGTTTAATCGGGTTAAAGAGAATACAAAAGTCTTAATTTATAGTAAAAAAGAATCATATCTTTAATATGAAAGTTTTATTTTTGACAATTTTGACTGTTTTCTCTTTATCAACCCTTTCTTTTGGGCCAAAAAGCGATTCAATCGAATGTCCTTCATATTTAGACCATGAAATAAGAATCCTTGATTCGCAAAGTTATGAGAACCTTTGTAAGTACAAAGATAAGGTAATCATGGTAGTTAATGTTGCAAGTAGATGTGGATTTACTTATCAATACGAAAATCTTCAAAAACTTTACGCTAAATATAATAACGAAGATTTCGTAATTTTAGGATTCCCTTCAAGAGACTTCATGTATCAAGAATACAATGACGAAGAAAAAGTTAAAGAATTCTGTAATTCAAATTACGGGGTTTCCTTCCCACTTTTTGCCACTTCAAGTGTTAGGGGCGATAAAGCAAACGATTTCTATAAAAGCTTAAATGCTAAAACTGGAAAGGCGCCTTCCTGGAATTTCACAAAAATTCTTATTTCCAAAAATGGAAGGGAAACTCATGTCTTCTCAAGCAACGTTGAACCCGATGATTTATCTATTTTGAGCAAAATAGAAAAATTACTTTAATTCGGACACTTTCTGCCCATCTGCAACAATAATCTTATCTGCCTTGCGTGCAGCAAAAATCCCATTTTCAACAACCCCAGGAATTCTATTAATTCTACTTTCTGTTTCAAAAGGGACATCAAAGTTTAAATTACTAACATCGATAATCTGATTTCCGTTGTCAGTTATAAAACCAACTCTATAGGCTGGCCTTCCTCCCATAGCCACGACCTGCCTTGAAACAAAACTTCTGGCCATTGGAATAACTTCTATCGCGACAGGAAATTTACCAAATCTGTCCACAATTTTTGACTTATCAATTATACAGATGAAAGTTTTTGAAGCTGATGCAATGATTTTTTCTCTGGTAAGAGCGCCACCTCCGCCTTTTATCAATTCTAATTTTGAGTTCACCTCATCAGCTCCGTCAATATATAAATCTGGTCCGCCAACATCGTTCAATTCGGCCTCTGAGTAACCGGCATCTTTTAGAAGCTCGGTGCTAGCTACCGAGCTAGAGACAAAACACTTAATTTCAGGTTTTTTTTCTTTCAGTAGTTCAATGAAATAATTAGTTGTTGAGCCTGTGCCGATTCCTAGAACAAAATTCTTATCCAGCAGATTTTTTACTGATTCAAAAGCATATTCGGCTGCTTGTTTTTTAGGGCTCATAGAAAAAAGTAAGTTAATTTATGGTACTTATCCATACTAAAAGTATAATGCTCAGCTTAAAAGATAGCCATGCTTAAAAAAAGTAGAAAATATGTAAATAAAATAGACAATTCAAGAGTTTATGACGTGGCAATTCGCTCGCCAATTACTAAAGCAGAAAATTTATCTTCGAATTTAAAAAATAAAATTTTTCTCAAAAGAGAGGATCTGCAACCTACGCATTCTTTCAAAATCAGAGGAGCTTACAATAAAATTAGTCACTTAGTTAACAAAGACAATGTAAATCATATCGTGACCGCTTCCGCTGGAAACCATGCGCAAGGCGTTGCCTACTCAGCAAAAAAATTAAAAATTAAAGCTACAATTTTTATGCCAAGAACAACGCCGTCCATAAAAATAGAAGAAGTTAAAAAAATGAAATCAGAAGTTGTTTTAGTTGGAGACAATTTTGATGAATCTCTTGACTCTGCTTTAAGATTTTGTCGAAAAAATAAATTACCCTTCATTCACCCTTTTGACGATCCAGAAGTTATTTCAGGTCAAGGTACTATTGGAAAAGAAATAATTGAAGAATTTCAAGAAAAAATTGATGTTATTTTTGTTGCCGTTGGTGGAGGCGGTCTTATTTCAGGACTTGGTGCCTACATAAAATCGTTCAATCCTAAAATAAAAATTGTTGCAGTGGAGGCAGAAGATGCTGCAGGTCTATATAAATCTTTAGAAGTCGGGAAAAGAATTAAACTAGATAAAGTTGGGCTTTTTGCTGACGGGGCAGCAGCAAAACAAATCGGCTTAAATAATTATCAATTGATTAAGGAATGGTTAGATGACTCAATTACTGTGAGTACCGACGAGATTTGTGCTGCCGTTAAAGATACTTTTGCAGAGACTCGAACTGTACCTGAACCGACAGGAGCTTTAGCTTTAGCGGGTTTAAAAAAATACATTGCAAAAAGAAAAATTAAAAATAAGAACTTAATTGCCACTTATTGTGGATCCAATTTAAATTTTGAATCTTTAGCTCACATAGTAGAAAGGTCAAAAATGGGTGAAGAAAGAGAATTAATTTTTAGCGTAGAAATACCAGAAGAAAAAGGAAGTTTTCGTAAGCTTTGTAAAGCAGTGGGTCAAAAAAATATTACGGAATTTAGCTATAGAATTGATAGTGAAAAAGTTGGCAAAATTTTGCTCGGACTTGAACTATCTGGAGATAAAAAAAATAAAATTGCATTTATGAAAAGTATGAAGAATAAAAAATTCAATTTATTGGATTTGAGCAATGATGAAATTTCTAAGGTACATCTAAGATACATGACCGGAGGCAGGCCGAGTCAATTTCCAAATGGAAAAATTGAAGAGGTTTTTAAAGTTGACTTTCCTGAGAGACCTGGTGCATTGATGGAATTTTTGAACTTACTTAAGGATAAATGGAACATAACTTTATTTCATTACAAGAATCAAGGTTCTATCTATGGGGGAGCCTTGGTTGGCTTCTCTATCGAGGAAATAGAATTGGAAGATTTACAGAAAGATTTGTTAAAGATTGAATATCCTTTTCTTAGAGTTACTAAAAATAAAGGCTATCAAGCTTTTTTAAAATAGCCGCCTGGGTAGATTAAAGTAGTTAACTCTAAATCATGATAATCTGCCTTGAAAGAGAGGTTTAATTGAAATTCATAGCATAAAGAGAGGAATTTCAGTTTATCGACGTTTTTTAAGCTTCTGTCATAAAAACCGCCCCCAAAACCTAACCGTTTATTGCCTTTATTGATAGCTCTTACTGGAATTATTAT
Organism: uncultured SAR86 cluster bacterium; assembly: GCA_902553315.1. Taxonomy (GTDB): domain Bacteria; phylum Pseudomonadota; class Gammaproteobacteria; order Magnimaribacterales; family AG-339-G14; genus AG-339-G14. The sequence continues at coordinate 349,503 of CACDKN010000001.1, read as the reverse complement.
GAAATCTAGATAGTTTGGTTTAATAGCTTTTCTTAAACTTTTTGGCTCCAATAAATTATATTTTCCTTTGGTTAAAGAGTCATTTTTAAAGAATCGAAAAAATTTTATTTTTTTTTGTTTTGTATTTTCATATATCTTTGGAAGAAAAAGCTCAGAACCCTTTTCTAGAATGTAATTATTAATTTGTTCTGAACAGACTTCATTTTCTTTAGAAACGTAAGAACCAATTCTAAGAGGTTTTTTTAGGTCAAATAACTCGACAAAATTTTTAAAAATATTGTCATTAAAAGTCTTTTTTTCATGCACTGTAATTTGAACGAACTTATCTTTGATGAATTCTCTTACTCTTTCTTTTTGCATTCTGATGAGGAGCTTTCCAAGTTACCGCCGCGAAATTTACCCGAACCGAAAAGTTCAGGTCGGGAAAAATCACTATTTTTTCAGGCAATCCTAATGGGTGCTCAACAAAAATAAGTATCAAATTCCCTTATTTTTTTGTATCGGCTCGAAGTGTTATTTGGCTAGCAAATAACCCAGAAAGCATAATAATTATAGCAACTTTATAATTTGGATAGTTCTGAAATCTCAGAAACTAGTTTTATACTCAAATCATCTGTTTTCTTTTCAGGTTCAGTCGCTCTCTCTTCTAATTGAGGCTTTTCTGAATGTGAGTTTTCAGCAATTTCTTCTTTAGCAGCTTCTGCTGATTCTTGGGTATCATTCAATTCTATTTTATCCGAGTTTAAAAGTTCATTAGTGACTTCAAGGCCAGCTAATATCGAAGCCTTCTCTATACTTAAAAACTTTGCTTGTCTTTTAATTTTTCTGATTTTTTTATTTAAATAATCCGCAGCATTAATTAGGCCGCGTTGCTCGTCCTTGGGGCAATGTAATTGATAATCTACTCCTGCGACTTTAATTGAAATAATTTCTTCCTCGTCTTTACTCATATTGACTCCAGTTTATCTATTAGATTTTCAATTTTATTTGCAGTTAATTCAAGTTTTTCTTTCAGTTTAAAGTTTTCGTCTTTTAACTTCTGATTCTTATTTCTAAGATCTGTGTTTGCTTCTCTTAGCTTTTTAGACAAAGAAAGTAATTCTTGAACATTATCTTCTAAAGAATTCTTCATAACTTATTCTAATCTTAGTCTTTAACGCATTCCACAATGAGATAAAATGTGATTTATGGATATTTTTTCAGAAAGAAGACAAGCCTTGCTTGAGAGTTTTAAAGAAAACTCAATAGCAATTCTTTTTGGTTCAGAAGAAATGATAAGAAATGGTGACGTAAACTTTCCGTTCAGACAAAACAGTAACTTCAGTTATTTAACAAATTTCCCTGAATCTCAATCGATTGCAATTTTAAAAAAAAATGATTTTTTTATTTTTTGTAAAGAGAAAAATAAACTAAAAGAACAATGGGATGGGGAAATAATAGGGCCAGATAATGTAAAAAGGTTTGGTGCTACTAAAGGCATGGCTTTAAAAGACTTTCAAACAAATCTATTAGAAATCACAAAAGATATTTCAAATATCTACTGCTTTGATTCATCAATTTCTAAATTAAAAAGAATCTTACCTGATTACGAAAATGATTTTCTGTCTTTAGATCTTGAAGTCTCTAAAATGAGATCAATAAAATCAAATGAAGAACTTGAACTCATAAAAAAAGCCTGCAATATTTCTTCTTTGGCGCACATGCGAGCAATGAGATCTGTGCAGCCTGGAATGTATGAATATCAACTAGAAGCTGAATATCTTCATGAATTTATGTCTCATGGAGCCAGAGCATGTGCTTATCCTTCAATCGTTGGAGGAGGAAAAAACTCTTGCGTGCTTCATTACAATGACAACAAAGACTTACTTAATGATGGGGAACTAGTTCTAGTAGATGCTGGATGTGAGTATAAAAATTATGCAAGTGATATTACAAGAACCTTTCCAATTAACGGGAAATTTTCAAAACCGCAACGAGAAATATACGAAATAGTTCTTGAAGCAAGTGAAAAATCTATTGAACAAGTCGTTCCAGGCTCAAATCCATTAAAAGCGCATGATGAATCGGTACGAATTATCAGCCAAGGGCTAAAAGATTTAGGCTTATTAGAAGGAGATTTAAACGAAATAATTGAAACAAAGAAATATTTTAATTTTTATATGCATAGGGTTGGACATTATCTTGGTTTAGATGTGCATGACGTAGGTGGAAAGAAAGAAAATGGCGAATGGACAGACTACGTCCCAGGCATGATTACAACTATTGAGCCTGGTATATACATAAATAATTCTTTGAATGTTCCTGATAAATATAAAAATATTGGTATTAGAATTGAAGATAATGTTTTGGTATCAGAAAATAGTTTTGAAGTTTTAACTGATCTAGTCCCAAAAGAAATTAAAGACATTGAGGCTTTAATGGATACATGAAGCATCATGATATTTTAATTGTTGGTTCAGGAGTTATTGGAACCACTCTAGCAAATTCCTTAAAGTCAGACGATTTATCTATTGGAATAATTGATTCAGTAGGATCCCCAAAATTTAGTAAAAGACATCTTTCAATAAATTCAAACAGTTTAAATTTTTTAAAAAAGCTGGATCTTTGGCATCTAATTAAACCTAACGCTTTTCCCTACGAAACTATTAAAGTTTGGGACCAAGAGGGATCTGGATTTATTGAATTTAACTCTAAAGATACAGAAAGAGAAAATTTAGGACATATTGTCTGCGAAGGTGATATTCAAAAATTTGCCCTTAACGCACTAGATGAAAAGCAAATATCTTTTTATTGGGAAAATAACTTAGAAGAGGTAAAAAAAGAGAGTTCAGAGATTATATGTAGAACTTCTGAAGACATTATTAGTTGTAGTATATTAATTGGATGTGACGGGATAAGCTCATCCGTAAGGAATTTAGCGAAGTTTAAATCAAGAAGCTGGAGTTATAACCAAACAGCTATAGTTGCAAATTTTAAATCAAATCAAATAGACTCAACAATTAAGCAGACTTTTACTAAGGTTGGACCCTTGGCTCTTTTACCAATTAATAAGGAAGAGCTAACAATGATTTGGTCCATTGACGATGAATACGCTTTTGAATTTCTTCAAAAAGGTGAAGAGGAGTTCATTCAATCTATCTACTCACATTTTGGTGAAGAAATTGGAGATCTGTCTTTCTCATCGGTAAGACAAAGTTTCCCTTTGAATCATCTATCTTCGAAGACATTTGCGAAAAACGGTGTTTTTTTATTGGGTGATGCCGCACATCAAATTCATCCTTTGGCAGGTTTGGGTCTTAATGCCGGCATTGGGGATGTTATTTGTTTATCAGAATTAATAAATGCCGAAAGCAGTTTAGATTTCGATAAAATTGCTAAGGCTTACAATCGAAAAAGAATTCCTATAAACCTTGCTCTTGCTGCAAGTATGGAAGCCTTTAAAAGAGGATTTGAAAATAAAAACATTTGGGTTAGATTGTTACGAAATACTGCTTTTAAAGTTGCTAACGACATTGCTCCTTTAAAGAAAAGATTTATGCAGCTAGCAACAGAACTTTAATAATTAATTGTCGTTGAGCGCATTTTGCTCGTTCATCAAAATAGGTCTTCCATCATGAGCAGAATTAAGTGGAATTATTTTTCCCTGATATCTCGCACATAAAGTCGGTGCGCTTCTTTTTTCAGTGCCCATGTTTACTTCTAGATCAACTAAGATTAATTCAACATCTTCAAAAACTTTTAGTATTTTCATAATTAAAAATTAGGTTTAAAAACAACTAACCCAACGATGATTATAACTAAAATCGTGGGAACCTCATTTATGATTCGAAAAAACTTTTCAGAAAAATTGTTCATATCTCCTTCAAACTTTTTGAGAGAAAAAAATAAAAAGAAATGGTATAGAGTCATTAAAAAGACGAAAAATATTTTTAAGTTCAGCCAAATTTGAGTTCCCTGATAAATAACTAAATATATTCCTGTTAGCCAAACAAATACCATAGCTGGAGTTGCAATCACGCCATATAATCTTGATTCCATAACTTTAAAAACACTCGATAACATTTTTTCTTCATTATGTTTCGCGTGATAGACAAATAATCTTGGTAAGTAAAAAAGTGCTGCCATCCAAGCAATAACTGAAACGATATGTACTGTTGTTATTGTAAGGTAAAGCATTTTATTCCCATTTAGCCTCGGGAGGCATAGACATAAGAATTGCTTCTGTTGATCCTCCTGTTTTGAGGCCAAATAAAGTTCCGCGATCCCAAATTAAATTAAACTCAACATACCTTCCTCTTTTTACTAATTGTTTATCTTTATCTTTGTCAGTCCAGTCTAAGTCTTTTTTATTTTTGACTACTTGATTAATAATTTCTAGAGTTTGCCCCCCTACCTCCTTTACAAAATTAAAATCTTTATCCCAATCTCCTGTATTTAAGTGATCGAAAAAAATTCCTCCGACACCTCTCGGCTCATTTCTATGTGGAAGATAAAAATATTCATCACAGTTTTTTTTAAAATTTTCGTAATAATTAACATTATGCTTATCACAAGCGCCTTTTAAACTGGAATGAAAAAAATTAGTATCCTCCTCATTTTCGAAAGTTGGTGTCATGTCTGTACCCCCGCCAAACCAACTATCTTGAGTTACTAAGAATCTTGTGTTGAAGTGAAATGCTGGTATTTTCGGGGACATCATATGAGCAACTAGACTTATACCTGTAGCCCAGTATTTTGGAGATCCTTGGGTACCTTTAACCTGCGACCTGTAATCTTCAGAGAATTCTCCAGAAACTGTTGAAATATTCACTCCCACTTTTTCAAAAACATCTCCTCGCATTACGCTCATCTCGCCACCGCCTTCTCCTTTATGGTTCCAAGATTTTCTGGAGAATTTTTTGTGATCCAATTTCTCAAAAGATTTGCAAAAGTCATCTCGCAGTGACTTAAACCATTGACTTGCCAACTTTTTTTGAGATTCAATATCCTTATTCAATTCCATAATGAAACTTTTTGTTCAATAAATGCATTTAAAAATTTTATATGCTGATCTGAATCATTAAGACAATTTATATAAGTGAATTTTTTTCCGCCGGATTCAAGGAAATATTCCTTATTTTCTTCGTCTATCTCTTCAATTGTCTCAAGACAATCTACACTAAAACCTGGAGCAATAACCAAGATATTGCTGCACCCCTCCGAAGGCAATTTTTTCATTACGTCACTTGTATATGGTTTGAGCCATTCTGCAGTTCCCAATCTTGACTGGAAAGTTGTTATGAAATTTTCTTCTTTTATGCCTAATTTTTCAGCAACCAGACGTGAAGTTTTCTGACATAAACAATGATATGGATCCCCTTGATCAAAATATTTCTTTGGAATTCCGTGATAAGTAAAAATAATTTTGTGAGGATTTATTTCTTCAAACTTTGATTTTACAGAAGAAGAAATCGCATCAATGAAATTATTGTTATCGTGATATGAATTAATGAAATTTAAACTTGGAACCCATCTCCAGGTGCTTATAACCCTTGTAACTTCATCAAAAATACTGCCTGTAGTCGTAGCTGAGTATTGCGGGAAAAGAGGTAAAACTAAAATCTTTCTGCAATTTTTGTTTTTTAAATTTTCAAGCGCACTTCTGATACTTGGATTTCCATACCTCATTCCCAACTCAAAACAAAGATTATCAGGAGAGTTTCTATCCAATTTTTCTTTTAATCTTTCTGAATAAACCATTAAAGGTGACCCTTCGTCAGTCCAAACTGATTTATAAATTTTTGCAGATTTAAAAGGCCTTAAGGTTAATATGAAAAAATTTAAAATAAACCACCAAACTATTCTTGGAATTTCAATCACTCTTTTATCTGATAAAAATTCTCTCAAAAAAATTCTTACATCTGATACAGAATAACTGTCTGGGGTCCCTAAGTTACAGATCAAAACACCAATTTTCTCTTTATCCTGATGGGAAAAGTTTTTTTCTCCCTTAAAACTCATGCGAAGGCCTCTCTAATCTCTTTAATAAATGTCTTAACATTCTCTTCAGGTGTCTCTTTTAAAATTCCATGCCCCAGTCCACAAATCCATCCCGCACGCTCTTTTTCATTAAATTTTAATAATGAACTTATATATTCTTCTAATTTCAACTTCATTTGAGAATTCGGTAGCAACATAAAATTTTCATTAAAATTTCCCTGAATGAAAAAATTCTTTTTATATCTGAAGTATTTACTTAAGGGCTCGTTAGAATCAACTCCAAGACCTGCTAGACCAAAGTTTTTTGTTTTAGCAACAGAAACGATATGATCATAATCGACTTTATCTTTTGCGTAATAACCAATTTTCTTCTCAAACTTTTCGATTAATTGATCAAATATTAAATTTATGTAAATCTTGAAATCATCATTTTTAAGAAGGTGTGCAGAAGAATCAAAAATCATTACTACTTCAGCTCCAGCATTTATTTGCATTTCTATATTTTCTGAAAGCGCTGGAATTATAATTTCCTTTAAAATCTTCCATTGAAAGTTAGAGACTTTTAGACTTTTGGAACTTTTGTTCAAGCCCATTGCATAGGCTATGAGCGTCCATGGACCTCCAATAAATCCTATCAATGATTTTTCTTGAGGCAATTTAGCTCTAGTTCTCTCCAAAGCTTCACCTTGAAAGGCTAAAGAATTTACATCAAAAGTATTATTAAATATTTCATGTGAATTTTCTTCTGTTAGTAATTGGTCAAATTTCGGTCCGGGAGAATAAGTAAGTCCCATTCCTAAGCTTTCCAAAGGAAATAAAATGTCACTAAATAAAATTGCTACATCAAAATCAAAAGATTCTATTGGTCCCAAGGCCGTTTCAGCTGCTAGTGAAGGCGACTTGCAGAGTTCTACAAATGTATTTTTTGTTTTTAAGTTTTGATAGTGACTATGATATCTACCAGCTTGTCTCATAAACCAAATCGGAGGAACGGATTGGGGAATTTTTCCTAAAGCATTAACGAATTTTTTGTTAGTCATAAATTACAAATTTTCAGCTATTTCTAATGCAGCGTAAGTAAGGATACAATCGGCTCCTGCCCTTTTAAAAGAAATCAAACTTTCTTTCATAACCTCTTTTGGTAGCCATTCTTTTTCGATAGCGCCTTTAAGCATCGAATATTCACCGCTTACCTGATAGACAAAAGTAGGTATTTTAAAAGTTTCTTTGACTGCTGAAATTATATCTAAATAGGGCATTCCAGGTTTAACCATAACGATATCAGCTCCTTCGTTGATATCCATAGCGACTTCATGGAGAGCTTCGGATTTATTTGCAGGAGACATCTGATAAGTGTCTTTAGTTTTTTTACCAAAATACTTTGCAGATTCAACAGCATCTTTGAATGGCCCATAAAATTTTGAACTATACTTTGCAGCGTAAGAAAGAATCACTGTATTTTTAAAATTATTTTCTTCAAGACAGTTTCTGATAACTCCGATTCTTCCGTCCATCATATCTGAAGGCGCTATGACGTCAGCGCCAGCTTTAGCGAGCCCTAATGCTTGCTTTTCAAGCGCATTAAGAGTCAAATCGTTATCGACATCATTGTCCTTTCCTAATACTCCATCATGGCCGTGATCTGTGTAAGGATCTAAAGCAACATCAGCGATAACGATCAAGTCTGGAAAAGATTCTTTCATTTTAGATATAGAGATATTTAAAAAGTTATTTTTATTTAAAGCCTCTAGCCCTTCTTTATTTTTTTTCTTTTCTTCTATTACCGGAAATACTGCGACTGCCTTTATTCCAGAATCACTTATTTTTTTAATTTCTTCTTCGATCACATTTGAACCAAGCCTATTAATGCCTGGCATCGAGTCTATGCTTTCATGACCTGTAAGATTTTCTTTGATAAAAATAGGTTGAATAAGATCATCTACTGAAATTCTTGATTCAGCGACCAAAGATCTTAATCCTTTTTTAGAGCGAGTTCTCCTGAGCCTTGTACTCGGAAATGATCTCAATATGTCCTTCATAATTATTGGATCGCAATCTTACTTTGCTAGCTTAACTTTTTCTAGCCAATCTTGATAATTTTGATAAGGATAAACTTTTCCAGGTATTAACTGGTTTATTTCATCAAAAGTTTTACCCATTCCACATGAATGATTTGCGGATTCTATGGAAGGAAATTTGTCAAAAACTAATTTAAAAGAACTGCCGCTCATCCAGTAAAAATGTGAGTTTTTCTCGATATTATCTGGCATTTCTTTTGGAATAAGTTCGTACGTTGAAATAAGGGACAATTGATCTTCCTCAGCATCTTTATGAGAAAGTTTGTACCAATTGATTTCGTCAAAAATTTCTATGGGAGGATTCTCTTTCTCGCCCAAACTATCTGAAGATCCATTAACCCAAACTCCTTTTTTTGCTATCTTCTTCCAAGTCTCAATCCCACTCGTCCAAATTAGGTTTGATTCAGAAATATTGTTAATGTTTTCTAATGCATTTCCTCTACTAATGAAAATTCCGGAGTTCTCTATCTTAGATAATTTTATTTTGTCTTCTGAAAAAGGAATCCTTTCATATAAGCTTGGCGAGTCTTCTAAAGGGAAATAACTAGATACTTCCTTTATTTCATTTTGATACTTAAGTTTTGGTTTGAAATAAGTTTTAGATAATTTAAGACCCTGTTCTGTTTCTCCCTTTAAGTAAATCATCTGCCCCTTGGAAGTATTAATGGCAGTAACGCCTATTTTTTGATGACAGCCACCACCATATTTTTTTAAAATTTGCCTTTCTGTATTAACAGTTTCAAAAACATCCTCATCTTTAATTTTTTTTAAGGTATTTTTCACACTTTCGTTTGAAGAAGTGACTTCAATTGCTAAAGCACCTTGTGCCGGGGCTGAAGGGTTTTCTGAGAGAGGAAGCAGCATCCACTTAAATTTTTTCAAAATAGCGAGTAAATCAGATTCTTCATCCACGAATTCAGGAGCTTCTAAAAGTCTTTTAAGAGCAGCAAAGGCGATCACCAAGCCATCCTCGTCAGAATTATAAAATTTTCTTATACGGGTTTGTATGTTTCCTCTAATGTCTTTAAATGTTATTTCTTCGGGTGTCCATGGAAAAGCAAAGGGAAGAAAATTCGAAAGATTTTCTTTTCTTCTGGGAGAAGAAGTGAAAATAGTAATGTTTTTTTTACTTAAAGAAGTGCTTTTAAAAAAAAGTAAATCTCTTGGATCTTCTCTCTCAATTGTAGAAAAAATTTCTGTGCCTTCCAACATTTCTACTGGCAAGTCTTTCCAGGAATGCACTGCAATGTCAGCATTTAAATTCAATAATTCCTCTCTTATGTCGTTAGTAAAGACTCCTGCATCAGGCATTTGGTGCAAAGGTGTTGTCAGATCGATATCTCCTGAGGTTTCTTTTGTAATTAATTCAAATTTGAAGTCATCCACCTTTGCATTAATTTTATCTGCAACTAATCTCGCTTGGATTTTTGCTAAAGTACTTTGTCTAGAAATTATTTTCATAATCTTTCATATAACTTATAAATATATAAGGAGTGTAATTATAAAATTTATATCTATTAATTAGTACTTTCATTTATACTCCGAAATGTAAGTTATTCTATTTTCAAATGAATTATAAAAAATACTTCTCTGACGAATTAACCTCTCTTAAATCTCAAGGTCTTTACAGAAAATTCAGGCAAATTAACCGAAATCAAGTTAATTTTCCTAAAGCGACTGAAAGATTTGAGGGTAAAGAAAGAGCGGTAGAGGTTTGGTGTAGTAATGATTATTTAAATCTTAGCCAGCACCCCTTAGTGATACTAGAATCAGTTAAAGTAGTAAAAGAACTTGGAACGGGATCTGGTGGAACAAGAAATATTTCCGGCACTTCCTCTTATCATGCAGATTTAGAATCAGATCTAGCAGAACTACATAACAAAGAAGCTGCTCTACTGTTTCCTTCAGCTTACACAGCTAATCAATCTACCTTGTGGACATTGTGCAAAAAACTTGACGGCTGTGAAGTTTACTCAGACGAATTAAATCATGCATCAATGATTCAAGGCATTAAAAATGCGAATGTAACCACTCATGTTTTCAAACATAATGACATAGAACATCTAGAAGAACTTTTGAAAACTTCTAATGCCAATACTCCGAAATTAATTGTTTTTGAATCTTTATATTCTATGGAAGGTTTGAGATCACCAATTAAAGAAATTGTTAGGCTCGCAAAAAAATATAATGCTCTTACTTACTTGGATGAAGTTCATTCAGTTGGTCTTTATGGGCCAGAAGGAAGAGGAATCGCTGCTGAATTAAGTGTTTCTGATGATATAGATATCATCAATGGCACCTTATCAAAAGCTTTTGGTCAAATGGGCGGTTATATTGCGGCAAATTCGGACATTATTGATTTCATTAGAAGTTTTGCACCAGGGTTCATATTTACTTCTTCAGCAAACCCAAGCATTGCTGCAGCATCAATTCAGGCAATCAAAATAGCTAAAAAAGCTGATATCTTGAGAGCCAATATAAGAGCGAATTCCGATTTAATAAGAGAGGGTCTTACAGAATACGAGATACCCTTTCTTGCAAACGATAGCCACATAATTCCTATCCATCTATATGAACCTGAATTATGTAAACAGGCCGCTAATGTTCTAATTGAAGAGCATGGAATTTATATTCAACCAATATTCTATCCGACCGTTCCTAAAGGCGATGAAAGATTTAGGGTCACAATTACACCAAAGCACTCAGCTTCGGATGTACAGAGCTTTGTTCAATCTTTAGACAAGGTCTGGAGTGGTTTAAATCTAAAAAGACTTCCAAAAACATCCGATAAAGTAGAAACTAAAGTTTCTAAAATTTATTAATTAATTTTTAAAGAAGAACCCAGGATCTCTGCTGACCTGGGTTCTTAATGGTTTGCGCAATTTATGGTGAGTTTATAAATAATAAATGTAAGTCCTATTATTTATAAGGGTACACAAATCATATTCTTTAAAAAGTCCTCCTAATTGAGACTCGTGTATTCATCTCTTCACCAACCGATGCTTGGTGGGTTGAATGCGAATGAGGGAAGTACGTCTCATCAGTTAGGTTTTCTAGATTCGCTTGTATAGTAAGGTCATCAGCCAAATTGTAATAAGCTGCTAAATCAACTCTGGTATAACTTGGAAGATAAAGAGTTGCAGAAGTTCCTATTTGAGAATCTCCTTGAGAAGTTACACCAAAACCTATGCCAAAATCATCACTTACTTGATAACTAGCAAATGCAGTAAAAGTATAATCTGGTATTTCTCTACTTTGGGCAACATTAGCTCCCTCAAAATCTGCATAACTCATTGATAAATCAAGTTGATCAGAAATTCTTCCTGAAAGCTCAATTTCATAACCATCAACTTCTTTGTTTACCATGCCGTACTGTTCATCAACGCTGTTAACTGTTCTTGATTTCATTTGAGTACTTTCTGCATGGAAGTATGCTGCAGTAATGAAGAGATCATCTAAAAGTGCAACTTTTATCCCTATCTCCATATTTTCTACTTCATCGGCGTCAAGAACACTTCCCAAAGTAGAATCGTTAGTCATTTTTTTGTATTGCTCCCCTGCTTTAGGAGAAAAGGTGTCGCTATAGCTCAAATAGACAGACATATTTTCTTGTGGTTTGAATATAAGACCGGCTCTTGGTGAAAATAAGTCTTCAGTTTTAGTATAAACTGGCGTACCAGAAGCTTTAAGATCATTTACAGATATTTCATAGTCGTCGTATCGACCACCTATAAGAAGTTTTAAACTGTCAGAAAAATTTATTTGATCTTGAATGAAGAAAGAAGTCACTTCGTATTCTGTTGCAGTTTTGCTGCTCAAGCTAGAAGTAAAATCAAGAGCGACTGCAGCTCCGGCTTCATCTTTATTAAAAACTCCAGCTCTAATATCAGAAATTAAGAAAGTTTCTCTATCGTACTTTGTGAGTTGAGACATTCCTGAATAAATACCTGAAGTATCATTGGCAAGAGGAGCAGCTCCAGCATTAGTAAAGTATGTGTTGAACCTATGATTAGCATTATCAGTTTCCACTATTTCTGCCCCTACTAATAAAGTATGTGTTGCAGAACGAGTTTTGAACTCATTTACAAAATTCAGAGAAAAAATTAAATTATTACGTGATGTTGGATCACGATATCCATCTAAAGCAACTTCTTCTGCTGTAGCATCATACCCGGCTGCATATAAATTTTGATACATTTTTTCAAATTCATTTATAGTGGCGGTAAAGATTAATTTTGAAGTATCTGAAAAGTCTCTTGTAAGAGAAGCTCTTAAAATATCGGCAGTAAGCGTAGTACTATTTAATTCAGGGTCTCCAAAGACTACATCAGCTAAAGTTTCAACTGGCTCTCCATTTGCTCCAGTAGGAATTCCTCTGTCAATAAATCTTTCGTGGTCGGCATATTCGTAAGAAACATTCAGGACTGTTGAATCATCAAGTCTTACTTTTAAGGTAGGATTAAATCCAGCTCTATCTCCATCGTAGTAATTTCTGTGATTATCTAAGTAATCTCTATGCATCATTATTCTTAAGGATCTATTTTCGTTAATTAAAATATTATAATCAGCGGTAAAATCGTAAGCTCCAAAGGTATCAGAACCAATCGCAAATGATCCAAAGGTTTCTCCTAAGACTCCTTTTTTGCTTACTCTGTTGACAACTCCACCCGTTCCGCCTCTACCAAATAATAAAGCGTTGGGACCCCTTAGTATTTCAACTTGTTCTACATTATATAAAGAACGGTAATATTGAACATCGTCTCTAACACCATCTTGAAAAAAATCTGCTGTAGATCTATTACCACGAAAAACAATTGCATCTCTATGTCCTTCTCCTTGAGAAGTGTTTACACCAGGTGTGTATCTAACTAAGTCTCCTAATTCGGTGAAACCACGTCTTGCGATCTCGTCGTCAGTAATAATGGATACTGATACAGGCACATTAATTACAGGTACTGGAGTTTTTAATGCATTAACTCGATCCGAATAAAGTACGTTACCTTTTACGACCAATTCCTCTTCTAGGGCAAATAAGCTTGAAGAAGCAAAAATACCAAGTGTTACTAATAAGCTTGAAGTGATTATTTTTTTCAAGAGAGAAATTCTTTGATTTTAGAAGTTCTATAAATGATAATGATTCTCATTAGTAATACAAATGATAATGAGAATAATTATCATTATAGAATATACTTATTATCCTAAGTTATAAAGGTACAGTGTAAAAAAAGGTACTAACTGATTAAGTTGAGGCTGGATAAAATTTTCGCCAGGTGTATAAACCAAAAACCAAAGAAATGAACCATAGGATCAATTCATAATAATTGGGATTACTATTGTATCCAAAGAATCCTTTTAAAAAGGCCCCTACCCTTCCTGAGTCATGAAATAAATGAGTATATTTGCCTTCACCTTTTATGTCGTAAGTGTAAAGCCAGCTTTGATCCTGCTCAGATAATTCAGATTTAGGTTCAAGGATATTCCATGGCCTTGGGACATCTGATTTTGATTCATACCCAACTAGCGACAACTGATCTGATTTAGTTAAATAACTTTCGATTTCGTGAGTACCATAAGCAACCATCCCCGAAGCTAACAATACTAATAAAAGCGTGGTGGCTTTAAAGAATTGTCTTATATCAAATCTTTTCCCTTGAACTACGATCAAGTAACTTATGGCAATAGCAAGAGACATCCCTAAGAAAAAGCCCAAGTAAGAAAAGCTTCCAGTCAAAGAAAAGCTTCCGATAAGAAATACCACAGTTTCAAAACCTTCTCTAAGTATGGAGAAAAAAACTACGAAGAAAACTCCCCATGTAGAAGTTAAAGCGGCTTCTGTTTGACCCTCCAAAGCGTCTCTACTGCTAACGTGTTTAGATAACCAAAAAATTACATACCAAATTAGTCCAGCGGTAATAAACATAAAAATAGCTTCGAACAAGGCTTTAAGAGAATCATTACCAATGGCTTCTCTTCCTAATATTACAAAATAAGCTACGATGAGACTTGCGATAAGTGAGGCGATTACTCCAAACCATAGCTTGGCTATAGCTCCACTAATATTTTGCTTGGCTAAAAAAACGTAAATTATTCCAACAATTAATGAAGCTTCAAGAGTTTCTCTAAAGACGATAATGAATTCGTTCATAAAAACGAGATGATAATAGTTCTCATTAAAAAAGCAATTTTTTTTGGTGGGCCCGGGAGGACTCGAACCTCCGACCAACGGATTATGAGTCCGCTGCTCTAACCAACTGAGCTACAGGCCCTCGAGACTATTCGTCTAAAAATCCTTTGAGGTGACCGGATCTTGATGGATGTCTTAATTTTCTAAGAGCTTTTGCTTCAATTTGTCGAATTCTTTCTCGAGTGACATCGAATTGTTTGCCAACTTCTTCCAGAGTATGGTCCGTATTCATACCGATCCCAAATCTCATTCTTAAAACTTTTGCTTCTCTGGCAGTCAAGCTTCCTAAAACTCCACCAGTTGCCTCTATTAAATTAAATTCTGTCGCGGAATCTATGGGTGAATCCAATAATGGATCTTCGATAAAATCACCCAACGTTGTATCGTCTTCATCGCCGATTGGGGTCTCAGTTGAAATAGGTTCTTTTGCTATTTTCAAAACCTTTCTAATTTTGTCTTCTGGCATGTCCATTTTTTCACTGAGTTCTTCTGGTGTTGGTTCTCTTCCATTTTCTTGTAGCATCTGTCGAGAAATTCTATTTAATTTATTTATCGTTTCAATCATGTGCACCGGTATTCTTATTGTTCTTGCCTGATCAGCAATTGATCTTGTAATTGCTTGTCTAATCCACCAAGTGGCATAAGTTGAAAATTTATACCCTCTTCGATATTCGAATTTATCTACTGCTTTCATTAACCCGATATTTCCTTCCTGAATTAAATCCAGAAACTGTAATCCTCGGTTGGTATATTTTTTAGCAATTGAAATTACAAGTCTTAAGTTTGCTTCGATCATGTCTTTCTTAGCCCTTCTAATCTTTGTTTCTCCTTTAGTCATTTTAGAAGCCAAAGATTTTATTTCAGCTACCGAAAGTCCAATTTCATCTTCAATATTTTTTATTTTATTTTGTAGTGACTTGATATCATCTACATAATCGGTGAGCTCTCCAACGTAATTTTTTTTACTCTTAAAAATTGGATCTAAAAACTTCAGATTGGTTTCGTTTTCCCTAAAAATATCAAGAAACTCTTTCCTAGGCATTTTGCTTTTTTGAACACATAGGTTGTAAATATCTTTTTCAATGCCTCTGATCTTTCTTGCTAACAATCTTGGTCTGAGTGAAATGACTTCAAACCTTTTAGGAGATAATTTAAGGAATTTAAATATATTGCCAAGCTTTTCTAATTCTTTAACTGCTGCTTCGCTGTCTCTACCTTTTTGGTCAATAGTTTTCTCGGTTTTATTAAATTGCCTTTTCAATGATGACAGACGTTTTTCAAGTTCTTGTAAATCAATTCCGGTAGCTTCTTCATCTTCTTCATCGCTGTTAACATCAACATTCTGTCCCGCCTGAGGTCCGGGCAAGACTTCTTCCTCTTCGTCCATAAACCCAACAATGAGGTCAGAAATTCGTTTGTCTTCTTTTTTTATTAAAGCGTATTCAAGGAGAAACTCTTCGATAATTCCAGGAAATTGTGCACAAGAATGAAGTAAATCTCGGGCGCCCTCCTCTATGCTTTTTGCAATAACAATTTCACCTTCTCTAGTAAGTAGGTCTACAGATCCCATTTCTCTCATGTACAACCTTACGGGATCGGTAGTTCTGCCAACTTCAGATTCGATGGCTCCCATTTCGTTCTCAGTAGGCTCAGGAGCCACAGGTTGACTAATAGCTTCCATCGCCTCAGATCCTTCTTCGGGAGCATTTTCAACTACCTGCAAACCTAAGTCGTTAATGGTTTGAATTACTTCGTCTAACTGATCTGGATCTGAAACATCTTCAGGGAGAAAATCATTGATGTCCGCAAAAGTTATGAATCCTTGTTCTCTACCTTTTTCAATTAACTCTCTCAGCCCATTATTTTCAATGTCTTCATCGTACATATATTTATTAACCTCAAAAAAAGTATGAAATTATATCTTAAAACCAAAAAAAATTATCAAAATTATCTATATCTCCCTTAAAATTTTGATTTCAGTTTCATCTAGATTCTCAAAGTTCTCCAACAAAATTTTCTTAAATTCTATTTTTTCATTTTCTTTCATATTGCCTTCAAAATGCTTAGTCTTGAGACTTTCCAGAAAGCTCGTTTTATTATTTTTTTGTAAAAAGTTTATAGCTTGGATTATGTATTCTTTAGCTGAATCTGGAGAGATTAAATTCCTATCTTCCGTTAAATTTATTAAAAAGCTTTTTTCCATTTCAAAAGCATGAAGAATCATCGGAAATGTTGGTTTTTCTTTGGATCTTAAAAAATTTATAAATTTTGAAATAAATTCTTCTTTTGAATCTAACAGAACATTTAATTCTTCTAGATGAACCATTTCTGGATTATCAATAAGTGTTTTGATGATACTTTTTGTAACCTTGTCTAACTCAAAATTATTTTGTTTTTCTTCAATAATTTTTACCCTTTTCTTTTCAATTACATTTTTTCCTTCGTTTTCAAGGCTAATATTTACTTTTTTTGAAAATTCCTGAACCAAAATATTTTTATAGTTGCTTGAAGGCATTGAGGAAATTAAACCCAGAAATTCTTTTGCGGCCGCAGCTTTATTTTCAAGTGTGTCATCGTATTTATTCAAAATTATTTCAAATAAATATTCTGATAAAACTTTTGATGAATCTATTCTCTTTTCAAATTGTTCTTTTCCTTCTTTTTCTAACAAACTTGAAGGATCTTCGGAATCTGGCAGAAATAAAAACTTTAATACTCTCCCGTCCCTTATGATTGGCAAAGCAATCTTCATGGCAGATTCAGCTGCCTTCATGCCAGCCTCATCTCCATCAAAACAAAAGACAACTTCGTCAACGTAATTGAATAATTTTTCAAGATGATTTTTGCTAGTCGCTATTCCTAGAGTAGCAACTGCATAGAGAATGTCGTTCGAAAATAGAGACAATACATCAGTATAGCCCTCAACTACTACCATTCTTTTTAAATTCCTATTTTTATTCAGCACCTCATGCAATCCATAAAGCTCTTTTCCCTTTTTAAAAACTTCTGTTTCTGCAGAATTTAAGTATTTAGGCATCTCATCTTCAATTACTCTTCCGCCAAAACCTATGACATGACCTTTTTTTGATTTTATTGGAAAGATAATTCTATTTCGGAAAGTATCGTAAATTTTGTTCTTATCATTTTTTTTAAATAAACCAACTTCACTTTTAATAAAATCTTTTTTGCCAATTTTTAAAAAATAATCCTGCAAATTTGACCAACCTGGTGGAGAAAAACCCAGCTCAAAATCATGAATCACCTCATCGCTAATTCCCCTCTTATTCAAGTATTCTTTGATGAAAGAACCGCCAGGGTGATCAGAAATTTGTTTTACATAGAAATCCTTTGAAATTGAATTTGCTTCAACTATTTTTTTATATTTCTCAAAAGACTCGCCTTGAACCCTCTGAGGAAGCTCTAAACCAGCATTAGCTGCCAAAGTTTCTACTGCATCTAAAAATTCCTTTGATTGATAATTCATCAAGAAACCTATCGCGTTGCCTGAAGCTCTGCATCTAAAACAATAATAAAATTGTTTTTGCGAACTGACGCTGAAGGAAGGATTATTTCCATCTTCACAGAAAGGACAAAGAGACCAATGATCTTTCCCTTTCTTTTGAAGTGGAACAAAAGAGTCAATTAAAGACACTATATCTGTTTCGTCTAGTACTCTTTGAATAAAATTGTCTGGTAAAAAACCCGCCATTTAAAGTTGTTCTCTTAGGTAAGATTCTAAAGTTAATTTTGCTGCATATCCATGCGAATCTTCAGGAAGAAATAAATTATTATTTCTTTTATCTATTTTATATTCCATAGAAGTCAAAGTTTCATCTTGAAAAAAAATTTCAATATCTGTTTCTAAAGCTAATTTTTTAGAAAATTTTTCTATCTCTTTACACATCTTGTTCTTTGTTCCGTCAATATTGTAAGGCATGCCAAATATAATCCTATTAACGCCCCACTCATCACAAACCTCAATAATTTTTTTCAGAAGTTGAATCTTTCCTTTGTAAGAGAATGAAAAAAAAACTTTTGAGGACTTAGAAATTGAGTTACCTATGGCAAAGCCAACATGTTTAATTCCATAATCAATGCTGAGAATTTTTAAAGTCACGTTTTAGGCAAGCCAAAATTCCAATCCCGTACAATAGTAATTTCAGAGAATTCTTTCATTGAAGCATCAAAAGGTAAAAAAGGTGATGCCATTTCTAAAATTTCTACGGCTACATTATCTAAAGATTTATTTCCTGAAGATTTTAAAAGAGTGTAATTTATCAATTCACCTTTTGAATTTAATGTTGCCGAAAGCCTTAAAGAAATCAACTCATTTTGAGTAAAATATTTTTTAAATGCGGAATTTCCAATGCTTTCGATTTGCCGTTGCCATGCGCTTACATATAAATTTGCGGCCTCGTTGATTTCACTTTCTGTCAAAAGTTTTTTCGCAAGCTGCCCTTCTTTTATTTGTTCAGAACTATTTCCAAGCTTTGTTGTTTCAAATTTTGGAGCTTGGTCAAATTCTTTGAACTCAGAGAAGTTTAAATTCACACTTACAATATTCTCTTCAATTATTTTTTGATTTGGGACAAAACTCAAACCAATAATGAAAAAAGAATGAAGACTAAAAGAGATAAAAAGGAAAACATAAATTTTTAATTTCATTTTTTAATGTCTTTTAATTGATTCACGAAAATTTTAGCTAAATTCTCTCCCGTTTGATCCATTAATTCTCTGAAACAAGTTGGGCAAGTAATATTTATTTCAGTTAAAAATCCTCCAACAACATCTAAGCCTGCAATATAAATACGTTCCCTAATCAAATCTTTTCTTAAAGAATCAACAATTTCTTTATCTCTACGATTCAATGGCTCAGTAAAAGCTTCCCCACCAATGGCTAAATTTCCTCTGAAATCTCCTTCTGGCGGTTTTCTAAGAACAACAGAATTAGGAGGCTCACCATTGATGACTAAAATTCTTCTATCTCCAGAATAAACTTCATCAATAAATTTCTGCATCATAAACATTTCCTGATTATTGTCAGAGACATTTTTTAATTTTTCTTCATAATTTTCGGTAGTAATTTTTTGCACGCCATTACCTCCCATTAGGCCGAGAGGTTTTATGACAGTTTTCTTATGAATTATCACAAACTCTTCCATTAACTTTCTATTTGCAGTAACCAATGTATCTGTAATCAATTTTGGATAATTTAAAATGGAGAGTTTTTCGTTGTAAGTTCTCAAACTTGAAGGGCTATTAATAACCGCAAGGCCAGTTTTTTCTGCTGATTCTAATACGTATGTATTGTTAATAAAGTTCATATCAAATGGAGGGTCTTGTCTCATAAGCACAATGTCTAAGGTGTCTAAAGAAATTTTTTCTTCTTCATCTAATGAGTACCATTTGTCTTGATTCATGTAGACTTCGACTTTTTGAATTAATGCCATAGGCGTCTGATTAGAAAAGAATAAATTCCTATGATCTATATAGAAGAGTTCATGCCCTTGCTCTTGTAACTCAAACATTAATAGCAAAGTTGAATCCTTGAAATAATTTATTTCTGAAATTGGATTCATAACTACTCCTACCTTAAACATTTAAGACACCTCTTTTAAAATTTTTAACATAGATAATACTACTATTGGCATAGATTCTGTTTTGATAATCAAATCACCACAATTTATTCCGATAAAGCCATTTTCTTTAAATAGATCTTCCTCTAATTCAGTAAATCCACCCTCTGGACCAATACCTACGTTTATGGCAGAAGAGATTTTTATATCTTTCATACTCAGTTCTGCTTTGGGATCTAAATAAAATTTAGATTCAAAATCTGAAGTTTCAATCCAGTCTTTTAATTGCATTTGGGAAATTTTAGGAATCCAATTTAATCCGGACTGCTCGCAAGAGCTAGCTGAAATCAACTCCCACCGATGGAATTTTTCTTTTTTAAAATCTCTTAATTTTGTTCTATCGCATATAAAAGATGTTAGTGAATTTACTCCTAGCTGAGATGAATCTTTTACGATTTTATCGAAATTTTTTATATGCGAAACTCCAAGATTTACTTTAAAAGTAGGAGAGTTATCTTTTTCTATGATTCCACTCAATTTAATAGTAATAAAGTTTTTTTTTATGTTTTGAATTTCTCCAGAAATTACACATCCTCTGCCATTGAAGATTTCAACTTGATGCCCTTCTTTTAGCTTCATAACCTTTAAATGATTTGATGACGCAAGGCTTAAGTCAATCAAAGAATTAGGCTTAATATTTTGTGGATAATATATCCTAGGTATCCTCATTCGGTTATTATTCCTAATCTTAATTAAAATTACACTATGACAGAAATAATATTAGTGAGACACGGGGAAGCATCAGCTTCTTGGCAAGAATCTACCGATCCTGGGTTGAGTGAATTAGGAGAACGCCAAGCCGAAGAATGTGCTAATTTGCTATTTAATATTAACGGAATAAATAAGTATGAACTTGTCTCAAGCCCTCTTAAAAGAGCTATCGAGACAGGATCAAAACTTGAAGAAAAACTCAAGGGAAATCTAAATATAAACTCCTCGTTTGCCGAGATACCCTCTCCAGGAATTTCTTTAGAAGATAGACAGGCATGGCTAAGAGAAATTTTTAATAAAAAAATATCGGATTTAAAAAAACCTCAAGCAGAATGGAGAAAAAATATAATTGACAAAATTTGGCAAATTGAAAATCCTACGGTTATTTTTTCCCATTTTATGGTGATAAATACTATAGTAGGTTACGTGAAAAAGGATGAATCTATGGTTTGTTTTTATCCAGATAATTGCTCAATTACGAAATTAAATAAGTTCGAAGACGAAATTCATTTAGTAAATTTAGGAAGTGAATTGTCTTCAAGAATAAATTGAAAGTAACCATTGAACGAAGAAAAGAAAACTCTCAAATATCAAGTCGGTCTTTCAATGAGAAGATACTTCAAAAATCTTGATGGGAATAAACCTAAAGACGTATTCGAAATGGTTATGAAAGAAGTGGAAAAACCTCTGCTAGAAGAAGTTATGATTCATTGCAATTGGAATCAATCAGAAGCTTGTAAAATGCTTGGAATAAATAGAGGCACACTAAGAACTAAATTAAAATTTCACAATCTCATTTAATTATGTCCAAGAACACTTCGGTAAAAATAAAACGAGCTTTATTAAGTGTTTCAGATAAATCAGGAATATCCGAACTAGCCAAATCTCTTGAAAATGGAGGCGTAGAAATAGTATCTACGGGAGGAACGCTAAAACATTTGGAAGATGAAGGTATAAAAGTAAAAGAAGTTTCAGACTTTACAGGCTCTCCTGAAATGATGGAAGGAAGAGTAAAAACTCTTCATCCAAAAATACACGCGGGAATATTATCTAGAAGAGAAAAAGATTTTGATGAAGTTAAAGAAAACTTTATTGAAGAAATTGATTTAGTAGTGATTAACCTTTATCCCTTTGAAGAAACAGTTAAGAAAAAAGCTTCATTAGAAGAAACTATTGAGAATATAGATATTGGAGGCCCAACCATAATAAGGGCTGCTGCAAAAAACTTTTACTACGTAACAGTACTTTCATCACCTGAAAACTACTCTGATTTCATTGATGAGTTTAGTGAAAACAATGAAGTGAGTTACGAAACTAGATATGTATTGGCGCGTAAAGCTTTCAATAAAATTTCAGAATATGACCTGGCCATTTCTAAATATTTTAATCCCACTAAAGAAGAGGACTTTCCAAATTTAATTTTTGATAAATATAAAAAGATCAGTGATCTAAGGTATGGAGAAAATCCTCATCAATTTGCTGCTTTTTATGAAGATTCAAAAACCGAATCAAGCGGAATATCTTCTTCGAATCAAATCCAAGGAAAAGAGCTTTCCTATAACAATATTGCTGATACAGACGCAGCAATAGAATGTGTAAGTAATTTTTCTCTCCCAACTTGCGTAATAGTGAAACATGCTAATCCTTGCGGCGTTGCCTCTTCCAAGGAAAATTTAATCGCTTATAAAAAAGCCTTTGCCTGTGATCCCACATCGGCTTTTGGAGGAATAATAGCCTTCAATAATGAGTTAGACGAAACCACAGCCTTGTTTATGAAAGAAAAACAGTTCATTGAGGTTGTGGCTGCTCCAAGTTTTTCACCTGAAGCTTTAAAAGCTTTTAGTGATAAGAAAAATATTCGTCTTCTCGAAGTAAAAAATTTAAAAAAAAGTTCAAGCGGTATTAAATATCATTCAGTTAATTCAGGTCTGCTTTTGCAAAGCATAGATATAGGTGAAATTGATTTTAAAGATTTAAAAGTTGTTTCGAAAAGAAAAGCTAACGAAGCTGAAATTGAAAATTCAATATTCGCCTGGAAAGTTTGTAAATATGTAAAATCAAATGCCATCGTCTATGCAAAAGATAATCAGACTTTGGGAATTGGTGCTGGACAGATGAGTAGAATAGACAGCGCAGAAATCGCCGTGAGCAAGGCCAAAAAAGCGAGTTTTAACTTAGAAGGTTCCTGCATGGCGTCAGACGCATTTTTTCCTTTTCGAGACAGTATTGATGAAGCTGCTAAAAATAGAATTACTTGCGTAATCCAACCTGGAGGTTCTATGAGAGACGAAGAGGTTATTCAAGCTGCAGACGAAAATAATATGATAATGATTTTTACCGGAATGAGACACTTTAGACACTAGATGGATGTTCTGGTAATTGGTTCAGGAGGAAGAGAACATGCAATAGCATGGAAAATCTCACAGAGTAAATTAGCTAACATAATATTTGTCGCTCCCGGTAATGCTGGGACAGAGAGAGAGAAAAAAATAAAAAATGTAGATATTGAAGCAAACGATATCGATTCTCTTTTGTTATTTGCTAAAGAAAAGAAAATTGATCTAACAATAGTTGGGCCAGAAAATCCATTAGTGTCAGGAATAGTTGATCGATTCGAGGAAGAAGGATTATTGTGTTTGGGACCTTGCTCAAAAGGAGCAAGATTAGAGGGATCAAAAAATTTTATGAAAGAAGTTCTTGTCTCAGCTAATATCCCAACTGCAAATTATGCAGAATTTGATAAAGCTGAAACTGCTCTAGATTACTTAGATCATCAAAAAATTCCAATTGTCATCAAAGCAGATGGGCTTGCCGCAGGAAAAGGTGTTGTTGTAGCTTTTAGTAAAAATGAAGCTAAAAAAGCAATTACATCTTTCATGTTGGATAAAAAAATAGGAAGTGCGGGTTCAAAAATAATTATCGAGGAATTCCTAACTGGAGACGAAGCAAGCTTTATAGTTTTAACTGATGGAGACAATATAATTCCGCTTGCTACCTCTCAAGATCATAAACAGAGGGATGATAACGACAAAGGTCCTAATACTGGTGGTATGGGAGCATATTCTCCAACCAAGTTAATTAACGAAGAAATGAATAAAGAAATTCTTGAATCAATTATCAAACCTACTTTGGAAGAACTGAAAAAAAGAGGGATAACCTACAAAGGATTTCTTTATGCAGGTTTGATGATAAATAAAAATAAAATAAAAGTTTTGGAGTACAACTGCAGATTTGGAGATCCTGAAACTCAACCAATTCTTTTGAGAATGAAAAGTGACTTTCTTGAAATGTGTTTCAAAGCATGTGAAAAAAAGCTAAATGACTTTGCAGTAGAATGGGAGAAAAAAGTTTCCGTAGGAGTTATTCTCGCTTCTGGTGGGTACCCAGAATACTATGAAAAAGGCTATGAAATTAAAGGGATCCCTGAGGATACCGAAGATCTAAAAGTTTTCCATTGCGGTACAAAATCTAAAGACGGAAAAATTCTTACCGATGGTGGCAGAGTATTATGCATAACTTCTAAAAATGAGGAATTAGATAAAGCAATCGATTTAGCATACACAGCAGTTGAAAAAATAAATTGGCAAGGGTCCTTTTATCGCTCTGATATTGGACAAAGAAAAATTAATTAAACACTTTCTGAGATTAACTCTTTTAAAGCTTTTCCGGGAGAAATTTGTTTCATA
The DNA here is from genome assembly GCA_902553315.1 of uncultured SAR86 cluster bacterium. GTDB lineage: Bacteria > Pseudomonadota > Gammaproteobacteria > Magnimaribacterales > AG-339-G14 > AG-339-G14. The sequence continues at coordinate 325,229 of CACDKN010000001.1, read as the reverse complement.
AATAACTCCCCAATTAAAAATCCATTAATTCCTGCATCTGAAAGGATTTTTAGATCTGATGCATTGTTTATCCCGCTTTCAGAAATTAAAGTAACCGTTTCAGGGATATTGTCTTTTAGGTCTATAGAGTTCTGAATACTTACTTCAAATGTAGATAGATTTCTATTATTAATGCCAATAAGATTTGGCGAAATGGTTAAAGCGGTTTCGAGTTCATCTAGGTTATGTACCTCGACTAACACATCTAAATTAATGTAAGTAGCATAATCAAAAAAGTCTTTCAATTGAAATTTATCCAAAGCAGCGACAATAAGAAGGAGACAATCTGCTCCAAACGCCTTGGTCTCGATAATCTGATATTCATCTACGATGAAATCTTTCCTCAAAAGTGGAATCTCTACTTCTTTCCTTATCAAATCAAGATAATCAATGTCTCCTTTAAAAAAAGGCTTGTCAGTGAGGACGCTTAAACAAGATGCGCCGTTTTTTTCATAGTCATTTGCAATTTCTACTGGATTAAATTCATCTCTTATATTGCCCTTACTTGGCGAAGCTTTTTTTATTTCAGCAATAATCGCATGTTGATTTAAAGAAATTTTATTCTGAATTGATTTTGTAAACTCTCTTTTTATATATTGTTCTGACAACTCTTCAAGATCATGCAGAGATTTCTTCATTTTAGATTTCTGAATTGTATTTTTAGTCTCTTGTATAATTCTTTCTAAAATATTCATTTGAAGCTATTTGAGATTTCTATTAATGCTTGAAGTTTTTCATTTGCTTTTCCTGAATGTATTATCTTTTCAGCAATCGAAAATCCATGATCGATTGAACTCGCGAGACCTGAAGTATAGATAATTGCTGCAGCATTTAATTTGATTATTTCCTCTCCAGCTGGGAAAGATCCATTCAAAGTCTTCATAACTTTCTCATAACTATCTTTTGCAGAGGTAACTTTTAAAAGGTTGATGTCAAAATTTTCAATATCAAAATCCTCAGGTTCTATTTCAAACTCTATAATTTTATTTTCTTTTAATTCTGCTACATAAGTTTTTTTAGCAGCGCTAATCTCATCCAAACCATCTTCTGAGTGGAAGACCAATGCTCTCTCAGCGCCAAGTTTTTTTAGAGTTTCAATAATTGGGATTATCCATTTCTTATCAAATACTCCTATGTTTTGTTTCAATGCTCCTGCTGGGTTTGTCAATGGTCCAAGTAAATTGAATATTGTTTTTTTTCCTATTTTTGCTCTGGCTGGCATCACATATTTCATACCTGGATGATGATTTTGAGCAAACATAAAACCTATACCAACAGATTCTAGACATTTGGAAACTTGTTCAGAATCAATTGAAATGTTAACTCCTGCTGCTTCCAGAATGTCAGCGCTTCCGCTTACTCCAGTAGAGGTTCTGTTACCATGCTTTGCTATCTTTACCCCTCCAGCAGCAGCAACAAAAGCAGAACAAGTTGAAATATTCATTATATTTTTTCCCAAACCTCCTGTTCCACAACAATCTACTAAGTCTTTAAGATTAGTATTAACTTTAATTGAATGTTTGCGCATACTTTTTACGGCACCAACGATTTCTTCAACAGATTCACCCTTTTCAGACAATGCTTGAAGAAAAGAAATTATTTTTTCTTCTGAAATTTTTCCCTCGAAGATTGCATCAATTATCTGGAATGTTTCTTCTTCACTAAGATCTGAGCCACCGGTTGCATTTGAAATTATTTTTTCTATATTCATTTGAAATCCAAAAAATTTGATAATATTTTTTTTCCATTTTGAGTTTTTATAGATTCTGGATGAAATTGAACGCCGGCTATTTTTAAACTTTCGTGATGGATGCCCATAATAATTCCGTCTTCAGAAGTTGCGTTCACAAGAACTTCATTTGGCAAAGAACCTGGGTCAATAATTAAAGAGTGATAGCGAGTCACAGTAAAGTTATCGTCAATTCCTCTATATAAAAAATTCGCGTCATGCTTAATTCTAGAAAGTTTCCCATGCATTGGAACGGGAGCCTTGATAATTTTTCCACCAAAAGCCTCGCCTATTGCCTGATGTCCTAAACAAACTCCAAGAATTGGAAATTTTCCTTTGAAAGTTTTTATAAGCTCTAAAGAAACTCCAGCCTGTTTTGGAGCGCAAGGTCCGGGAGAAATAACTAAATATTCTGGTTTTAAATTCTTAACATCTTCTACTGAGATTTCATCATTTCTGAAAACTTTTACCTCTTGCCCAAGCTCGCCAAAATATTGAACTAGGTTGTAAGTAAAAGAATCATAATTGTCAATCATCAAAAGCATTAATCCATCTCCTCAAGAGCATTAAAGATAGATTGAGCTTTGTTTAGAGATTCTTGATACTCTGCTTCAGGATCTGAGTCGTGCACGATTCCTCCTCCAGCTCTAACTTTCAATACATTTTTTTGAATAATCGCTGTTCTTATAGCTATCGCTGTATCCATATTTCCCGTCCAAGAAAGGTAGCCAATTGCTCCTCCGTAAACTCCCCTCCTATCGGGTTCAAGCTCTTCAATAATTTCCATTGCTCTTACTTTAGGAGCTCCGGAAAGAGTCCCTGCTGGTAAGGTTGCTTTTAGCACGTCAATTGCTGATTGTCCTTGTTTTAAATCGCCGATGACATTAGAAACTAAATGCATTACATGAGAATACTTTTCAATAACCATTTGATCCGTGGTTTCAACACTGCCAATATTTGCAATCCTTCCTACATCATTTCTTCCTAGATCTATCAGCATTAAATGTTCGGCAATTTCTTTTTCATCATTAAGTAATTTTTTTGCCAATTCTTGGTCTTCTGTTTCATCTTTCCCTCTTTTAACCGTTCCTGCAATTGGTCTCACTGTGACTTGATTGTTTTGTAATCTAACTAAAATTTCTGGGGAAGCTCCTACAATGTGAAGATCATCTATCTTAAGAAAATACATATAAGGAGAAGGGTTTAGCTTTCTCAGTGCCTTATAAAGAGACATTGGAGAACCTTCAAAATTTGTAGAGAATTCCTGACCATAGACAACCTGCATAACGTCACCTTCGAGAATGTAATCTTTAATTTTTTTTACGTTGTGTAAATAATCTTTTTTTGAAACTGACGAACTGAATTCAATTTTACTTTTTTTTGAGTTTTCTTGATCTTCAAGTGGTGTCTTAATTTGTTGGAGAATTTCATCTATTCTTGAATTAGCTAGCTTCTCATTTTTCTCAAAGTCGTTAACAATAATAAATAAATTTTTTTCATAATTATCATAAACTATTAATTCATCAGAAATCATCAAAGAAATTTCGGCATAATTTAATTGGGGTTTTTTAGAATTGCTTAATTTTTTTTCAATGTGTCTAATTGTGTCGTAACTAAAGTATCCTACTAGACCGCCGGTAAAATCTGGCAAGCCTTCAATTCTTTCAACTTTTTGAGACTTCATAAAATCGTCAATTTCATCAAGTGGAGAATCCGATAATTTTATTTTTTTGTCTGTAGGCAATCCAATAATAGAATATTTGGCCCATTTCTCTCCGCCTTCAACGCTCTCAAAAAAATAAGAATTTTTATCATCCAAAAATCTCATGTAAATTTCTAAGGGAGTAATTTCTTCACTTGGAATTTTTTTAAAAAAAGTTTTACGTTTCATTTTTTATGAATTTTACTGATAATTCAGGCCAAATTTTTTTGATAATTCTCCCCTATTTGCTTCGACCACAATTATGGCTTCATGACAAATTCTTTCTTTTGAGTAGGGAATTCCTTTTTCAAGCACTAATTCCTTGTCTTGATCTATGAATAAAATATCTATCGGAATACTTGTATTTTTCATCCACATACATCTCACCTGTTCATCTTTCCAGAGAAAATGAAGTTGGTGGTTTGGTTTTAATTCTTTCTTAAACATTAATCCTTTTTTTCTGTCAAAGTCACTGATTAGAAACTTAACGCAACTTTTAGAATTATTGTCATAGGAGTATTCTTCTTCGCAATCAGTTTCAGCAAATCCAAAAGCTGAATGTATGCTAAGAAAAATTATCCCTAAGAGTTTTAACCGCATGGGAATAATTTTTGTGATTGAAGATAGCAGATCCTGCAACAAAAGTATCTGCACCTGCTAGAGAAATTTGAGAGACGTTATCTGAATTTACTCCACCATCGACTTCTAAGCGTATTTTTTTCTCACTCTCATCAATCAAGTTTCTCAGATCTCTTATTTTTTCTATAACTTCTGGAATAAATTTTTGACCGCCAAATCCAGGAAAAACGCTCATCAATAAAACTATATAAAGATCCTTTAAAAATGGTTTTAAAACATTTAATGATACATCTGGATTTAAAACTAATCCGGGTTTGCAACCAAGATTTTCAATAAGCTCGAGAGACTTCTCAGGATCCTTAGATGCTTCAGGATGAAAAGTGATAGAAGTAGCACCGCTGTCTGCAAACATTTTAATGAGGTCATCTACTGGCTCTACCATTAAGTGGACGTCAATGGGACAATTGATATCGTTTTTTCTCAAAGATTCACAAACCATTGGGCCAACAGTCAGGTTTGGGACAAAATGATTATCCATAACATCGAAGTGAATCCAGTCTGCTCCGGCTCTGAGCACATCTTTTACTTCTTCGCCTAACCTTGCAAAATCAGCTGATAAAATTGAGGGGGCTATTACGTTTGATTGTTTAGACATTTTCAAATTTTACTATTCAGCGATTAAGACGTCTAACTCTTCGATATCGCTTTTTTCATTAATGTTTTTTACCACACCTTGAAAGACCTCCCCTGACAAAAGTTTTCTTTCAGCATAGGGCAATAATAAGTCTTTCCACAGTTCTTTATTGCTTGGAGTCTCTTGAGGGATTATTTCTGGATCTATAAGAGATATTCCTGAATAAGTGTATTCTTTTTTACTCAATTCAATATTAATTTTGGAATCCAGCAAATCAAAATCTCCATGACGATTTAATTTTTCTCTTACTGAAATAAGATGAGCTTTGCTCTTTGTTTTATAAGAAATTAATCGTTGTAGGGGATAATTAGTCCATAAATCTCCACTCATAAGAAGAAAAGGTGAATTATCTAAATATTTTTTTGCATGAATTAACGCCCCGCCCGTACCTAATAATTCACTTTCTTCTGAATATACTATTTTCATATCAAAAGATTTTCCATTTCCAAAATATTTAATTATTTCTTCTCCTAAATAGTGCAAGTTAATTACAACTTCGTTAATTCCAGCGCTTCTAAGTTTTATTAAATTCCACTCCAATAAAGGCTTACCTTTAATTAATATAAGTGGTTTTGGACAATCATTTGTTAAAGGTTTAAGCCTTTCTCCTTTACCTGCTGCTAAGATAAACGCCTTCATATTAGAACTGCTTCCATTTTATTTTGAAGGGGATTTTTTAAATCAGTCATTCCAATAGATAAGTTTCTTAATTCATCATATTTTGCAGACGTATTGATCAAGTAGCCTAGTAATGTTGGAAAGTCTTTCAACCTTTCTTTTCTATCAAGTTCTTCAAAGACTTGAGAAAGTTTACCCAAAATTCTCACTTGTCTTTGAATACTTGCGAAATCAATATATCTGACTAAAGTTTCATATTTAAGTTCTATCCCAAGGTTTTCTTTGATTTTGTTCAAATAAATTTTATACCATTTGGAAACTCTTTCTTGTGGCCACTCATAATAGAGATCTTTAAATAGTGAAGCCAAATCTAAACCTATGGGACCATTCAAAGCATCTTGAAAATCTAAAACTCCTGCTTTTCCAGATGGAGTTAAAATTAAATTTCTACATTCAAAATCATAATGACATATCACTTGAGGCTGATCGAGTAATTCACTACACACAAATTCATATTTATCCTTTATTGAAGAGAGAATATTGTAATCAGAAAGTTCTAAAAAACTTTTATAAAAGAAGTCTTCGAATAGAATCCAATTATCACTAAATAATTTTTGATCAAGCCTGTTAAAATTCTTGACATCTTTCTTGATTGACTGAATATTTACCAATTCATTTATTGCCTTTTCGTAAAAATAATCTGGATCTTCTTGCAAATTATATTGATAAATATTGTCCCCAAAGTCTTCTACTAATATTAATCCGAGCTTTAAATCATATGAATAGACATTTGGAACATTAACACTATATTTTTTGAATATTTCCGCCTTGTCTACGAAAGAACGCACAGACTCATCAATCCCATGAGGAACAACCATCAAAATAATAGAGTTATAGTCTTTTGAAGTTATTCTAAAGAAGCTTCTCTGACTAGATTCAATTCTTAATTTTTCTTGTTTAGCAATCCTTCCAAAGTTTAGGTACTTTAAAGAGTTTTCAAGCCAACTATCTTGTTCAGAATTTATTTCTAGATTCAAAAAATGATCCTAACTATTTTTGGCTTCATCAGGTGCGGGAATATCTTCTGGAACAAAAAAATCAGGAGCAAGTTCTGCAAAAGGAACGGAAGCGTATTTAGAAAAATCTTTAACACCGTTTTCTGCTAAAAGATTGTCATCGATGCAGAAATTTCCAGAAAATTCGTTAGAATTTTTTGTCAATATTACATGTGCTGCATCAGCCATTATCTCGGGAGTTCTTGAAATTTTAGACATTTCATCTCCTCCCAAAACGTTTTGAACTGCAGCTGTAGCAATTGCTGTTCTGGGCCATAAGGCGTTAACTGCCACGCCCTGTTCTTTAAACTCTTCTGCCATTCCTAAAACACACAAGCTCATGCCGTATTTTGCAATCGTGTATGCGACATGATTAGAAAACCAATGGGGTTTCATGTCTAAAGGTGGGGAAAGATTGAGAATGTGAGGATTATCTGACTTTAATAAATGAGGTAAACATTTCTTGGATGTTAAGAAAGTTCCCCTAGCATTTATTTGATTCATTAAATCGTATCTTTTCATATCAGTTTGCAAAGTTCCTGTCAGCTGAATTGCGCTTGCGTTATTAATACAAATATCAATCCCTCCAAATTGTTCAGCTCCTGAGGAAACCGCATTATCTACCTGTTCCTCTGATCTAATGTCACATATAACAGGGAAAGCTTTTCCGCCGGCTTGCTCTATTTCTTCTGCAGCAGTGTAAATTGTTCCGGGTAGTTTAGGGTGAGGATCAGCAGTTTTAGCTGCTAAAATTATATTAGCTCCATCTTGTGCTGCACGTTTAGCTATAGCCAAGCCAATTCCTCTGCTGGCCCCAGAAACAAATAAGGTTTTATTATTTAAGTTCGTCATTTAATCTCCTATTAAAAATTGTATTTTAACCCTCAATAGCTTCTAATATCATTACAAACGTAATTTAATTATGTTTTCATTTTCCAAAAACTACTTAAGCAAACATAAAATTTTATTTCTAGTTCTTTTCTACATAACTGGAAATAATTTACTTTCTCAAAATATCAACTATTCGGCTGGAAAAATTTCGTCAGACGCAAATAAAAGACTTATTCTTGAACAATCTGTGAAATTGAATATAGACAATATCGCTATTTCAACAGAAAAATTAATTATTGATCAAGAAAAAGAAATTGGATTTGCAAAAGAGATCTCATTCAAAATTGAAGAAAATAATTTTTGGGGAGAGGCAGAAGAATTTGAGTTTTCAAAAGAAAATGTTTCTTTTCAGGATACAAAGTTTTCCTTATGCCCTTGTTATGAAAAGATTTGGTGGATAGAAGCATCAGAAATAAAATTTTCAGAAGATAAGGAATCAATAAAATTCAAAGATGCCAAACTTATAGTAAATAATTACACACTCGGTGCATGGCCAAGCGGCAGCTTTCCATCAAGCTCGAAGAAAAGAAGTGGGTTTCTTCTGCCAGAAATAAATATCTCAAATAAATCTGGGGTAGATATTTCTGTGCCCTACTACATAGCAATAAAAGAAAATTTGGATACAACCCTTGAGCCTAGATACATAACCAAAAGAGGATTTGGTCTTTCAAATGAATTCAGATACTTAACAAATAAACTAAATGGAGTTTTAAATAGTTCAATTTTATTCAATGATAATGAATACCAATACAATTACACTGAAAATTCTTTTAGATGGGCATTTGGTGTAAAGCATACACAAGTGCTTAATAAAAACTTGTTTTTACAGATTGATTATGGAAATGTAAGCGACGCTTTTTTTATAAATGATTTTGGGCCTGACTTCAGCGGTGTCTCTAAAACTTTATATACGCCACAAAAGTTAGTAATCTCATCTTTTACAGCAAACACTGAGACTAAATTACTTCTAAATTCGTTCAAAATTATTGATCCTATAGCAGCTAATCAATATCAGGAACTTCCAAAAATTGAATTTTCTTATTTTGATTCACTTAAATCATTTGATTTTGAGCTAGAAAGTAGTTTCTCAATTTATAGGAAAGGCGGAGCCTTTAGGGAAAATTCGAAAGAAAGAATAAAAGTGCTTAATTTGACTCCTAGTTTTAATTTTAGTCACCAAGGAAGAGTTCTATTTACTGAAATCTCTGGAAAAATAATTAATAGTGTATTTAATTTTGAAGGATTTACTTTTAATAGAACACAGCCTCAACTAAATTTTCAATTATCTACAAATCTTTTCAGAAAAAACCTTATAAATACTGGATACCTCAAACCATACTTGATCATAATGTATGCTCCCGAAAAAAATCAAAAAAATCTACCTTTAATAAATTCTGGGATTTATTTAGACAACATAAATCTAAACAATTCGCCTCTTTTTAGTAAAAATTTACTACCTAAACAAAAAGACATAGTTTTTGGTTTCAAAAATACTATTTTCTCAAACAGTAAAAAATTATTTGATCTTGAAGTTTCAAAAAAAATTAGCTCTGTTGATGGCTTAAAATATTCCAATGCAATTTTTGATTTGCCAGAGCCAATTGAAATAAATTTAAGAAATTATTCCTTGAAAAATTCTATTCTAGGATTCAACCTTAAGATAGACGAGAAAAGTAAATTCAATACTGCGAATCTTAAGTTCTTACAAAAATACAAGTCGTCCTCTGTGAAATTAGATTATTTTTGGGCTAAAAATATAGCCTCTTATCTTTTAAATAATTCTTTTGAAGAAAAATTAAATCAAATAGATGCTGAATATAAATTTGAGTTTTCTAAGAAGTATTTGATGAGTGCAAAGTTTATTTATGACATAGAAAATTCGAATCTGACAAATACTATTTTAGGTATGGAATATGAAAATCCAGGGTTGAAATTAGGATTTGTATTAATTCACTCTAAGGAATTAGATTGGATAAAGGTTATTAATCAAAGTATCTTTGAAAATTATAATCAAGAAAGTTTTAGAATTTATTTTGAATTAAAAGGTCTAGGATCTTTAGGAAGACCTATAGAAAACTATCTTAAAAGAAGGACTTTGAACTAAAATAACTCCATGAAAATTTTAAAAATATTTCTTTTTTTATTTGCTTCTAACATGCTCTATTCTGAACGGGTTGATCTAGACAAAATAATTGCCATCGCTGGAGATGGAATTATTATGGAATCACAACTAAATGAGGCTAAGGAAAATTATCTTGAGAACTATAAAGTTGCAAATCCAACTCAACCTCTTCCCCCTGAAGATTTTATTGAAGAGAGAATTTTAGAAAACTTGATTATAGAAGAACTACAAATCCAAAGAGCTTTTAAAGCCGGTGTGAGAATCAGTGATCAAGAATTGAATGAATCGATGTCGAGACTAGCAGCTAATAATAATTTAAGTCTTTTAGACTTTAAGAAAGAAATAGAATCTCAAGGTCAATCTTATGAAAAACTGAGGAAAGAGATAAAAAAGGAAATGATCATTTCAAGGGTTCAAAGAGGAATGGTTGGTCCAAAAATATTTATATCTGATCAAGAATTAAATAACTTTATAAATTCAACTGACGGACAAAATTTATTAGTAGTAGAGTATAAATTGAATCAAATACTCGTAAAAGAAGAGGAAAAAGCAAATGAGATAATTTCTTCTTTAAATCAGGGAAAAGATTTTAAAGAATTAAAGTTAGAAAATGATCAATCTAAAGAAACTGAGAATGAAATTATTTGGAATAGAATTTCAAACATACCAACTTTATTTGCTGATACAGTGACTTCGATGCAACTTGGAGAGTTCAGAGGACCAATCAAAAGTGGTGCCGGATTTCATATCTTATTTTTAGAGGATAAAAGAGGCGATACAGTGAAAATTGAGGATCAAGTTCTTTCTAGGCATATTCTAATTCAAACATCTGAAGTAAGAAGCCAAAGTCAAGCTAAAAAACTTATTTACGAAATTAAAGAGAAATTAATAAATGGAGAATCTTTTGAAATACTAGCGAGACTTTACTCTGACGATCCTGGGTCAAAGTTAGATGGCGGGATACTAGATTGGTCTTCGACAGACAAATACACCACTGCTTTTAAAAATGCTTTAGATAATTCTAAAATTAACGAAGTGACTGAGCCTTTTGAAAGTTCTTTTGGATGGCATGTAGCTGAAGTCTTGGATCGAAGAAGTGAAGATGTTTCAATTGAAATCCAAAAAAATAAAGCATATAGAATTCTTTTTGAAAGAAAATTTCAAGAACAATTGGAAACTTCTCTTCAAGAAATGCGCTCTCAATCATTCGTAGAAATTAAAAAAAGAACATGAAACCGATCGCAATTAGTCCTGGCGATCCAGCTGGGATTGGTCCAGAGGTTTGTCTTAAAGCTTTAAGTAAAAATATAGAAAATTTAAATAATTTTATTCTTATTGGTGATATTGAACATTTCAGGTCACTGAATAATGGCCTGAAATTAGATCTTAATTTTGATTTAAAGAAAAAAGCCACAAATACAGTTAAGGTGTTTCAAATTCCTTTATCTGAAGGAGTAAGACTTGGTATGCCAAGCTTAAAAAATGCTAAATATACATTAGACGTATTATTAGAAGCTTCTCTGGGAGCTCTTGAAAAAAGATATTCAGCCATGATTACAGGCCCAATCAATAAAAGCACAATTAACGAATACGGTTTTGAATTTTCAGGTCATACCGAGTTCCTTGCTGATATTTCTAACACTAAAAATGTTGTTATGCTCTTAGCAAATAAAGCTCTAAAAGTTGCATTAGCGACTACTCACCTTCCACTTAAGGATGTTGCGGCAAAAATTACATCCCAAAGATTAGAAAAATATTTAAAAATTTTAAACAATGAACTTAAGTCTAAATGGAAAATTAAAAATCCAAAAATTTGTGTTTTGGGACTTAATCCACATGCTGGAGAAAACGGCTTTCTTGGAACAGAAGAAACGGAAATAATTAGTCCGCTAATAGAAAAACTTAAAAAAGAAGGATTGAATTTATCTGGACCAGAATCTGCTGATACCGCATTTGTTCCTAATAACTTAAAAAAATTCGATGCTTATCTCGCTATGTTTCATGACCAAGGACTTCCAGTTCTAAAAACTTTAGGGTTTGGCAATTCCATTAATATAACCCTAGGTTTACCATTTACAAGAATCTCCGTTGATCATGGTACTGCTTACGAAATAGCTGATAAGTTTTGTGCAAACGAAGCTAGTGCAATGGAAAGTTTAAAAACTGCCTTAGATATTACTCAGCCAACGTGATGAAAGAGATCTCTCCAAAAAAAAGATTTGGCCAAAATTTTATTAACGACGAAGTATTACTCAGTGATTTAGTTGATTTAATAAATGTAAAAAAAAACGATGATTTTTTAGAAATTGGGCCAGGATCAGGAAATTTAACTTCTTTAATTGTATCAAGTGCAAATTCCTGTTCCTCAGTAGAAATTGATAGAGATTTAATTTCTCTTTTAAAGAAAAGATTTAAAGAAAATGATAATTTCAAAATTATTAATGAAAATATTTTGAATTTTGATTTGAAAAAATATGTTTCAAATTTTAATCAGATTCGTCTTGCAGGAAATCTACCTTACAATTTGTCTAGCCCCATAATTGACTGGTGCACTAAAAATATTTGTCTCATCAAAGATATGCACTTTATGTTTCAAAAGGAGTTTGCCTATAGATGTGCCGGCAATGAAAATTCTAAATCCTACGGAAAATTAAGTGTTATTTGTAATTATTTATTCGAAGTTGAAATTCTTAAAGAAGTAGATCGAAGTTTTTTTGTTCCTGCGCCTAAAGTTGATAGTTGTTTTGTAAAATTTATACCTCGAAAAAAAGATGTAAATTTTGAAGAATTAAATTTTTTAAAAAAAATTTTAAACTTGCTGTTTAACTCTAAAAGAAAAAAAATCTCTAAACCTTTGCTAAAAATATTTGAAGCAAAAGATTTAGAAAAACTTAATATAGATCTCGATTTGAGACCAGACCAACTAAGCTCAAAAAAATTTTTAGAACTTACTAAATTGATGGAAAAATATGGCTAATTACGCAGTTGGTGACATTCAAGGGTGCTACAAAGAATTCGATAAAGGCTTAAAAAAAATAAACTTTAATGAAAAGAAAGATCGTCTTTGGATTTCCGGTGATTTAATCAACAGGGGTCCTGATTCGTTAAAAACTCTAGAAAGAATTTACAACATTCGCTCAAGTGTAAATATTGTCTTGGGAAACCATGACCTACACTTCCTTGCTAGACATTATGCAGATAGAAAAGCAGCAAAAAATGATACATTAGAAGAGTTACTATCAAGCTCAAAATGTGAAAAGTACGCTAAGTTTTTATTAAAACAACCATTTGTTTTTTCAAAAAAAATTAAACTCAAAAATGGTGTTAAGAAAAAATATATTATGGTTCATGCTGGATTGCCTCATTATTTAACTTTTAAAGAATGCATGAATCTCAATAAACTTTCACAGGAATTTTTAAATAAAAATCCAAAAAAAAATTTAAAAAGGATTTTTTTTCATCATCGAAAAAATAACTTCAAAATCATTTCTATGAAAGACAAACTTACCTTTTTTATTAACGCAGTAACAAGAATAAGAATTTGCGACAAAGAAGGGAAAATTATGTTTGCTTTCAAAAAAGGTTTAAAAGATCTTCCTTATAACTTTATTCCTTGGTTTAAATTAAAAATAAGCGCTTTAACACGGGACGATCGACTGATATTTGGCCACTGGGCTGCATTGAACGGCAAAACAAATAAACAAAATATAATAGGTCTGGATACTGGATGTGTTTGGGGGAATAAACTTACTTTTGTGAGACTCGAGGATAGCAAGAAATATTTTATTAAGAAGATTAAATGAAAATTTATTTGGTTGGAGGAGCTATAAGAGACGAACTCTTAGGTATTAAATCCTTAGAAAAAGATTGGGTCGTAATTGGATCGAGTGCCGAAGAAATGTTGGAGAATGGTTTCATTTCAGTTGGTAAAAGTTTTCCAGTTTTTTTGCATCCTAAGACAAAAGAAGAATACGCGCTTGCAAGAAAAGAGATAAAAGTTGAACTTGGCCATAAAGGCTTTAAATTTGATGTGAATAAGGACATTGGCTTAGAGGAAGATTTATTAAGAAGAGATTTAACTATCAATGCTATTGCAAAGTCTAATAAAGGCGAATTGATAGATCCCTATGGCGGTATTCAAGATATTGAAAATAGAGTTTTAAAACATATATCTAAGGCTTTTTCCGAAGACCCATTAAGAGTGTTCAGAGTGGCAAGGTTTTATTGTTATTTGAGTAAGTTCAATTTTGAAATTCACGAAGATACTCTGATCTTAATGAAAGAGCTCTGTAATTCAAAAGATTTAGATAATTTATCGTTCGAAAGAATTTGGATGGAAACTGAGAAATGCTTATCTTTAGAAAATTCCTATCTTTACTTTCAAGCTCTTCATGATGTGGGAGCTTCCAATGTTTTTAGTTACGATACCACTCAATTCAAAGAAAATTTACTTGAACTTAAAAAAACTGAAGGTTCTAATTTAGACGCTCAAGATAAATGGGCAATTTTGACGATGAATTTGGAACTTACCACTAAAGTAAAAATTCCTAACTCCTTCAAGAAATCGGCATTAAACTTTTCAAATGTAATTGAAACATTTAGAAATGAAAATTCTCCTGAAATATTATTGGAAGCAATTATGAAAATCGATGGATTTAGAAATAAAAAAAGTGCTCTTAAGACTTTTAATTTATACTCATTGCTGATTGATGAAAGTGATGCTTTTAAAAAGTTAAACTTAAACAGTCTTCTGGGAGAATTATCGAAAGTAAAGCCAAACAATAATTTCGAGAAAGATTCAAATTTAATAAAAAAAGAAATTTACGAAAAAAGGCTATCAATAATCAAGGAACATTTTAATGACTAAAGTAGTTTTAGTAACTGGAGGAGCAAAAAGAATTGGTAAATCAATTTGTAAAAAATTCCATGAGAATGAATTTTCTATAGTCTGTCATTATAACTCTTCAGAAGATGAAGCTATCAAACTTAAAGAGAGTTTAAATTCAATAAGAAAAGATTCGGTTGAAGTTGTGCAATTTGATCTTAACGATATAAATAAGTACGGATCGTTTTGTGAGAGTGTTATAGAAAAATTTGGAAGAATAGATGTATTGATAAATAATGCTTCTTCTTTTTACTCAACACCAATTCTAGAAAGTCGTCAGGATGCTTGGGATGATCTGATAAATTCAAATGTTAAAGGTCCTCATGAAATAATCAAAAATCTTAAGAAAAATCTCAAAGAAAATTTAGGAGTGATCATTAATTTATCTGACGCAATGATTATCAGAGGCATGAAAGATTATTCAATTTATTCAATTGCTAAAGGTGGATTAGAAACATTGACCAAGTCTCTTGCAAAAGAATTAGCTCCGGAAATAAGAGTGAATGCTGTTGCGCCAGGAGCAATCTTATTGCCCACCGATGGTTCTTCAAATGAAGAAAAACTAATTTCTACTATACCTCTTGGAAGAATAGGAAATGAAGAAGATATTTCTTCTGCGGTATTTCATCTCTATAAAAATGAGTACATTACTGGTCAAATTCTAAGAGTTGATGGAGGAAGATCACTTAATTAAGATTGTCTAAGCATGATAAAAAAGGTGGAGGGAGAAATGAACGGCACCAAAGAAATGTCTGACAAACATTTCATTGATGCAAAAATTTTAAATGATTATCTTAAAAATAACATTGACGGTTATGAAGGGCCTCTGAACATAGAAGAATTCATTGGTGGGCAATCCAACCCAACTTATTTATTAAAAACTCCATCAGCATCATATGTTTTAAGAAGAAAGCCTCCTGGGAACCTTTTAAAATCAGCCCATGCGGTAGACAGAGAATACAGAGTTATATCTGCGCTAAATAAAACTAATGTTCCAGTTCCTAAAGCTTACCTACACTGCGAGAACGAATCTTTATTAGGAACAGAATTTTTCATAATGGAATTTATAAACGGAAGCGTAATTTGGGACCCCGATATTCCTCACGGAACAAATTCCGATAGAACACAAATTTATGAATCTATGAATAAGACCATTAAAAAACTTCATAAAGTTGATCCTATAAAAATTGGATTAGAAGATTTTGGCAAACCTGGGAATTATGTTGGAAGACAAGTGGCGAGATGGTCCAAACAATATGAATTATCTGAAACTGAAAAAATTCCAGCAATGGATAACCTTATTGAATGGTTACCAAAAAATCTTCCATCAGAAAAACCTACCCGTTTAGTTCATGGCGATTTTAGTTTAACTAACGTTATAGTTGACAATGATTCAAACGAAATAGCATCTATTTTAGACTGGGAGCTTTCGACTTTGGGCGATCCGATTGCTGATTTTAGTTATCATTGTTTGAGATATCTAGACAATCCCGTTCTATCAAATGAACAGGAATGTTTAAGACTTGGAATTCCAACTTACAATGATTACGTAAATATGTATTTCGATGGATCAGAATTTGATATCAAACCAGACGAATGGAATCTTTACATGGCGTTTAATATGTTCAAAATCGCTGCTATTTTACAAGGCATTACTGGAAGAGTTAGAGATGGTACAGCGGCAGGAAAAGATGCTGATAAACTTTTTCCTCAAACAGTTGAACTAGCAACCAATGCTTGGAAACTAATAAACAACAATTAATTTATGGAAAGCAGTTTTAAACCAAAGTTAGACAGCAACTACTCTTACTATGTTTTATCCGTTTTGCTTGTGGTCTACATTTTTAATTTTTTAGATCGTCAAATAATAGCCATTCTTGCTAACGATATAAGAGAAGATTTAGGTATTTCTCTGAGCGATCTTGGATTTTTGTACGGGACTGCTTTTGCAATATTTTATTCGATTGTCGGAATTCCTTTAGCTAAATTAGCGGATACTTGGCATCGGAATTATCTAATTTCTGGTGGAGTTGCAATATGGAGTTTAATGACCGCTGCCTCAGGCTTAATGCGAAGCTTTGTTGGCTTGGCCATTTGTAGAATCGGAGTTGGAATTGGAGAATCTAGTGCAAGTCCAGCAGCATACTCTTTGCTTTCAGATTATTTCTCAACCAACGTGAAAACAACTGTTTATTCAATTTACTCTAGCGGGATATATATTGGTGGGGGCATAGGAATATTTTTAGGTGGTTGGATTGCTGACTCTTGGAATAAAATTTATCCAATAGCTGAGCAAGCACCTTTTCAATTAGCGGGATGGCAGATTGCATTTATAAGCGTCGGATTACCTGGACTATTAATTGCACTGTTGGTTTTAACAATAAAAGAGCCAATCCGAGGTCACTCAGAAGGAATAAAAATTGAAAAAGAAGAAAGGCCATTTTTTGAAGCAGGTAAAGTTTTATCAGGCATCCTGCCTATCTCTTCTTTAGTTTCTCTGCTTTACAAAGAGGAAAAATCTACAGAAATTTATTATCAAATTTTCATGACATTCGGAGTTATTTCTCTTGTCACAATAATGAGCTATTTAACAGGAGACTTACTGCAATGGGGTGCGTTTGGACTTGGCCTGTTTACCCTTCTTAGTTGGATTCAGACTGTGAAACTTAATGATCCGATTGCATTTTCTTTGGGTTTTAAGTCCAAAACAATAATTTTTAGCATGATTGGCTTTCCATTAATAAGTTTTATGGGTTACGCTGTAAGTGCGTTTTTGCCAGCTTATTTCATTGAAACATTTGAAGTTACAAAAACTGTAGCAGGAAGAAATCTTGGATTACAAAGTGCTATCTTTGGGTTTTTTGGTTTATTGACTGGAGGGCTTTTTTCAGATCATTTAAGAAAAAAATACTTAAATGGAAGAATTTATGTGGGTATTTTTGCTGTAGTGACCTCTCCAATCTCAATTATTTTAGCACTCCAATCCAAGGACTTATTTACTTTTTACGTTTTTCATATCATTTGGTCTTATGTTTCAACGCTTTGGGTGGGACTATGTGTCGCTACCGTAACTGATATGGTTTTGCCTAGAATGCGAGCAATGATTTCAGCTTTTTGGATTCTTATGGCTTCTGTTGTTGGATTATCTCTTGGGCCTTATTCTATTGGCAAACTTGCTGACTATTTTATTTCATTGGACTATTCTTCGGCCAACTCAATCAGCTATTCCATACAAATATGGTGTTCAGTATTCATAATAAGTCTAATCGCGCTGACTCTCGCAGCCAAATATCTTCCCGAAGAAGAGAATTCAAAATTAGAAAGAGCTAGATTACTAGGCGAACAAATTTAATTTATTTTTTCTACTTCGCTTAAAAAAGAATTTTTTTCTTTTAACAATGTTTCTATGCTTTTTTGGTTAACTGGGTGAATGAATTCAGGATAAATTTCCGCAAAGGGAACCAGTACGAATGAATATTTTAGAATGTCGTTGTGAGGAAGAGTTATCTTCCCTTCTGAGATTTCATCATTGAAAGTCAAAAGGTCTAAGTCAATTAATCTATCTGAAAATTTATTAACATTTTTTACTCGACCCATTTCTTTTTCAATTTTTTTTAACTTGAAATAAGTCTCTTCTAACTCAAATTTAACCTCGCAAAGAATTACTTGATTTAAAAAATCATTTCCCTCAAAACCCACTGACTTACTTTTGTATATTTTTGAAGTTTTTTCTAAAGTAGCGAACTTTGCAATCTCATTTGTAGCTTTTTCTAAATTTAATTGTGGTTCAATATTGCTTCCAAGACTAATAGTGATCAAGGACATTAATTTGATCTCGAAATTTTTACACCAACGTTCCTCGAACCTCTCAGAGCTCCTGGCTTGCTTACTTTTACAGTCACTTTTTTTATCTCTTTATTTTTTAAAACAAGCTTAGCAACTTCTTCCGCCATTTTTTCTACTAAAAAAAAAGAAGAGTTTTCAACGAGATTAATGACGCTTTTACCAATAGATTTATAGTTTAAAGCATCATCAATGTTATCTGTTTTTCCAGCCTTGCTTATGTCAAAATCCATTTCTAAGTTGATATTTACTATTTGTTTAACTTCTCGTTCCCATCCGAAAATCCCAATAATCGTTTCAATTTCTAAATCTTCTATAAAAACTTTATCCATATCAAATCTCTTCTAAACTCCATCGAGGATTTACTGAAATATTATTTTCTTTATCACAAGAACTAAACTTTTCAAATCCTGAGAAAGCTATCATTGCTCCGTTATCTGTGCAATGTGAAAAATCAGGGTAAATCACAGCATATTTTTTTCCTAATTCTTCATTAAATCTTTTTCTTAGCTGTTTATTAGCAGCAACTCCACCAGAAAGCACAACTTGGTATAAATTAAAATCAATTAACGCTTTTTTTGTCTTGTACAGTAAACAATCTATGGCGGCTTCTTGAAATTCTAAACTAACGTCCGAAATAGTTTGTTTTGTAAATTCATTTTTTTCCTTTAATGAATTTACTTTATATAAAACAGCTGTTTTCAAACCGCTAAAGCTGAAATTATAATTATCAGATTTCAGGATAGGACGCGGAAAGCTTTCTTTCATTTTTTCTCCTTTAGCAGCATTTTTTTCAATTTCGGGTCCGCCCGGGTATCGTAACCCTAGCAATTTGGCAGTTTTATCAAAAGCTTCTCCAACAGCGTCATCAATTGTTTGTCCAAGAATTTTATAAACTCCGGAGCTCTCAACTTTCGCTAAAATAGTGTGGCCTCCAGATACCAAAAGAGTTAAAAACGGGTATTTTAATTGTGGGGCATCATATTTTGCCATTAGAAGATGAGCTTCCATATGATGCACAGGAATAACAGGAACATCTAAAGCGAAGCCTAAAGATTTTGCAAATGCTGACCCAACCATTAATGGCCCTCTCAATCCAGGCCCCTTAGTATAAGCAATTGCGTCAATATTTTTCAGACTCATATTAGAATCATCTAGGCCTTTTTTTAAAAGTGGTAAAAGTCTATTTGTATGATCTCTGGCTGCTAACTCTGGAACAACGCCTCCGTAAAGAGAATGTTTGTCAGCTTGACTGAATAAAGATTCAAAAATAATCTTATTTTCTTCTCCATCATATAAAGCAATGCCTGTTTCGTCACATGAAGTTTCAATTCCTAAAAAAAGCATTTTTAAATAATATCAGATGGAAATCTACATCCAAAAGTTTTGCATTATCTTCTATTGATATATAGAATTGCCAACTTACAAAGTATGCCAATAATTAAATTAAAAGATACCGAATCCTTTGATGCAGGATTAAGACGATTTAAAAGATCTTGCGATAAAGCTGGATTAATAGCCGAAGTAAGAAAAAGAGAGTTTTACGAAAAACCTACCTCTGTTAGAAAGCGCAAAGCTGCTGCTGCCGTCAAAAGAGCATCGAAAAGAAGAAAACTCGGTACCATGCCTCCTTTACGAGCTAGATTTTAGTAATTTCTGAATGTCTCAAGAACTCATATCTTCTATTCAAGAAGAAGTAAAAATATCTTTAAAATCTGGGGATAAATTTAAAGCCTCTACCCTAAGACTTATCGTCTCAGAATTAAAATTAGAAGAAAAGAATAAGTCTTCTGAGTTGACTAATGAAGAGTCAGTAACGATTATGGCTAGAATGATCAAACAGAGGAATGACTCCATAACTCAATTTGAATCTGCAAATCGGTTAGAGTTAGCTCAAAAAGAAAAGGACGAAATTGGAATAATACAAACCTTTCTTCCAGAGCAAATATCTGATTCAGATTTATCCAGTCTAATTGAAGAAATAATTAAGGAAATAGGTGCCGAATCAATAAAAGATATGGGCAAAGTGATGGGAGCGCTTAAACCAAAAATTGTTGGAAAAGCAGATCCCGGGTTTGCTAGCTCTATAGTCAAAAAATTATTATCTTAATTTTTTTATAGTTTCTACGATAGCAACTGTTTGTTGATCAGCCTCAATGTTCAATAGATCGCCTTTTTTTAAAAATTTTAAATTAGTATTTTCCAAAGTTTCAGGAATCAAAGAAACTGAAAAAGACTTACTATCAACGTTAACTACCGTAAGGCTAATCCCATTCAAAGCGACATAGCCTTTTTTCAATATATACCCCTTTATAGATTTAGGAAGTTCTATTTTTAAAAGAGTCTCTTTGGATTTTTTAAAGTCAAGAATTTTACCTTTAGAATGAATGTGGCCAGAAACCAGATGGCCGCCAATTTCATCTCCCATTTTCAAAGATCTTTCTAGGTTCAAAGGTAGATCAGAATTTAAACTTTTTAGATTAGTCAATTTTAGAGACTCATGGATTACATCGAAGTTTATGGTGTGGGAGTTAAATTTCTTGACGGTTAAACAAACTCCGTTGACTGCGACACTGTCTCCTTTCTTTAGACCTTTTGTAAATTTTTTTGTTACTCTAACTGATAAATTAATACCATAATCTTTAGACTTAACTTCTGTCTTTTTTGAAAATTCCTGAACAATTCCACTAAACATTTATAACTCTAGGTCAGAAAAGCTTGCTACTGAATAGATTGTTATTCCCTCATCACTTAAGCTTGATTTATAAGATTTTCCTTCCGCGTTTTTTTCTTCTCTGTCGAAAGCAACTAATGCTGCTACTAAATCGGCATCATTTTTTTTTAAGTATTCCACAGTTCCTCTTATCGCTGTTCCAGCGGTTAGCACATCATCGATAATAAGAACTTTTTTATTTTTCAAGAGGCCTATAAATTCTCCCCCTTCTCCGTGCAACTTTTCTTCTTTTCTATCAAAAGCGAGGCTCACTCTATTATTTGTTTTATTAAAATATTCAATACCTACTGCCGTAGCTAAGGGTATACCTTTGTAGGCCGGACCAAATAAACAATCAAACTCTAGATCATTTTTTTGAATTAATTCGACATAATGTTTTGATAATTCATATATGCAACTATTTTCAAAAAATTTAGAAATATCAAAAAAGTATTTGCTTTTTATTCCAGATTTAAGCGTGAAATCCCCATATTGTAAGGCGTCTAATTCCAAGGCTTTATCTAAAAAAGAATGCATATAAGTGATATTCTAGACATTTTCTCTATGGATAAAAACTTAAATAATATATTTGTAATTTCTAGTCCTTCTGGTGGAGGTAAATCCAGCCTGATAGAAGCTTTATTTTCAGATGAAAGAGCAGAAAAAATAAAATTGTCAGTTTCTTTTACAACGAGAGAAATTAGATCTTCTGAAAAAAATCAAAAAGATTACATCTTTATCAAAGAAGATGAATTTATAAAGAAAATAGATGATGGAGATTTCATTGAATATGCAAAAGTTTTTGGTAATTTTTATGGAACTGATAAATTTCTAACAGAAAGAATACTTAAATCTAAAGACATAATTTTAGAGTTAGACTGGCAAGGAGCTTTTAGTATAAAAAAAACTTTCAAAAATGTCGTAAGCATCTTTTTAATTCCTCCATCCTATAAAGACTTAGAAAAAAGACTTACTATTAGAGGAACTGAATCTGACAGATCCATGAATCTTCGTTTATCGGCTGCCAAGGATGAAATATCGAAATATAAATCTTACGATTATTTAATTTTAAACGACAATTTTAAAAGTGCCTTGAAAGATTTTAAAACCATTATTTTTGAGAAAAAATCTCCGAGCGAGTTCAAAACCAGAGTGACAAGCGATCTTTTAAGAAAGTTGCTGGATTAAAAAGGTTTTTTTCATTAGAATCATTCCTCTTATGGCTAGAATCACAGTAGAAGATTGTCTTAAACAAATTCCTAATCGATACGAGATGGTAAAACTCGCTGCTAAAAGAGTGAAGCAACTAGCTGTAGACGGAAGAGAACCAACTCTAGACCCTGACAATGATAAGCCGACTGTGATTGCTCTTAGAGAGATTGCTGCTGGAACTGTAACAATCGAGAACATTGACAGTTTCAATTTCGATGCGTTAGAAGAGGAATTCTCTGAACAACTTCAATCTGACGAAGACTAAATTAGAGAATATCTTACATTCATAAGAAATTTGCTAAACTTTCTGTATGACAGCAGAGACTAAATCTATAACTAAACTAGCTTCTAGCTTAAGCGAATATCTTAATGATAAGCAGCTTGAACAAGTTAAAAAGGCTTATTTTTACGCTTCAAATGCTCATTTGGGCCAATTTAGATCAAGCGGAGATCCTTATGTCTCGCACCCAATCGCGGTAGCAAAAATATTAGCTGACTTTAAGATGGACGAAGATTGTCTCACCGCAGCAATACTGCATGATGTAATCGAAGACTCTGGAATTCCAAAATCTTATTTAAAAAATGAATTTAATATAGATGTTGCAAATCTCGTGGATGGAGTAAGCAAACTAGATAAAATTTCTTTAGCATCAAAGCAAGAAGAACAAGCAGAAAACTTTCAGAAAATGCTGCTTGCTATGTCTAAGGACATAAGAGTGATAGTTCTAAAGCTTGCAGACAGGTTGCATAATATGAGAACACTAAAGTTTCTAGACGAAGAAAAACAAAGAAGAATCGCAGTTGAAACTTTAGAGATCTACGCTCCGATAGCTCATCGCTTGGGAATGCATCAATTTTATCGAGAATTAGAAGATTTAGCTTTTGAAGTAGTCCACCCTTTTAGAAATAAAGTTTTGCAAAGTGCGATCTCGAAAAATACCAAAGGTCGAAAAAAAATACTTAACAAAATAGAAAGTTCAATTAAAGAAAAACTCGACGAATATGAATTAAATAGTCAAGTTACTGGCAGAAGAAAACATCTTTACGGTATTTACAAAAAAATGAAAGCTCAGTCAAAAAGTCTAGATCAAGTTTTAGATGTTTATGCATTTAAAATTACAACCAATTCGGTCATGGACTGTTATAAAGCTCTTGGAATTCTTCACAATTCTTTTAAACCAATCGAAGGAAGGTTTAAAGATTATATTGCGATTCCAAAGTCAAATTCGTATCAATCTATTCATACTGGAATAATTACCTTTGATGGCCTCCCCATTGAAGTTCAAATAAGAACTAACGACATGGATGAACTTGCTGAATATGGGGTCGCTGCTCACTGGATTTACAAAACTGGAAGTAAAGAAAATCCGGCTCAAGTGAGGGCAAAAAGATGGGTTAATACATTGATGGAAGTAAGAAAGAATGTAGATGATCCTCAAGATTTTATTGAAATAGTCAAAACTGGTTTAGTCCCTAATGAGATTTACGTTTTTACCCCAAAGGGAGACATAATTGAATTACCAAAAGGATCGACTCCTATAGATTTTGCTTTTGCAGTCCATTCAGATATTGGAATTCATTGTAGAGGCTGTAGGATAAATAAAAATTTAGCGCCAATTAACGTTCCATTAGAGAGTGGGCAAACAATTAGTATTATTACCGATAAAATTCCGCAAGCGAATCCTTCATGGTTGGATGTCGTGAGAACTTCTCGAGCTAGAAGTTCGATAAGAAGTGTTTTAAAAGATTTAAAAATTTCTAAAGCTAGAAAATTTGGAAAATCAATTTTAGAGCAAGCTCTTGCGCCTCATGAAATTAAACTTAGAAATATTCCAAAAAATAGAATGGAAAAGCTTCTCTCATCTATTAATGTAAAAAGTGTGAGACAACTTCTCGAAGAAATTGGCTCTGGAAAGAGATCAAGCTTAGTGGTCGCTCATCAGATTATTCAATTTTTAGACTTTGATCAGACTGATCTAATTGAATTTTCAAACATGCAAATTAGCGGTTCTGAAGGTCTCGTTATTTCTTATGCGCCTTGTTGCCGCCCTATTCCTGGCGATAACATTATCGCGCACTTCTCGAACACTAAAGGTATCGTTATTCACACTGAAAGATGTAAAAATATTAGGCCAATTCGTAAAGACCCTGCTTTGTGCGCTCAAGTAAATTGGGATGAAAAGGTTGAGGGAGATTTTTCTGTCGAGATTAAGGTTTTATCGGAAGATAAGCCTGGATTATTAGCCGAAATATCGACCGTAATTTCTAACTATCAAGCGAACATCGAAAGTTTTAAGACTGATTCTCCCATAGGTAACAGTATTCAAATGCATATCATAATGAATGTAATCGACAGAGATCATCTAGCTAGAATAATGAGAAAATTAAGAAGATTAAGTACGGTTCTTTCAGTTTTCAGAGTTCAAAATAAAGATCTCTCTGAATGATGAAAAAAGAAATAAATACAACATTAGCTCCGGAAGCAATAGGAACTTACTCTCAAGCTATAGCAACAGATAATCTAGTTTTTATTTCTGGCCAGATTCCTCTAGATCCAGCAACAATGGAGTTAGTAAATGGAGTGGAAAATCAAATAAAACAAGTTTTTAAAAATATTGAGAGTATTTTGAAGGTAGAAAATTTATCTTTTTCAGATATTGTAAAATTAACTATTTTATTAGACGATTTAGAAAATTTTAATTTAGTAAATAAAGTCATGTCAGAATTATTTGAAAAGCCCTACCCTGCAAGGGCAGCATATGAGGTTTCAAGATTACCGAAAAATAGTTCAATTGAAATAGAAACTATAGCTCTCAAAAATTAGTGACTGAACTTTCTCTCAACAGCTCCATTGATGATGTAAGTGGCGTTGGCCCAAAGGTAAAAATTCAACTCGAAAAGTTAGGTATTGAGTCTGTTCAAGACGCACTTTTTTTTCTGCCGAAAAGTTATGAAAACAGGACAAAAATTACTCAAATAAAAGATCTTGAGCCTGGAGGTGCTTTTCAAGTTGAAGGAGAGATATTAGAAAGCAAGGTCTTCTATCCTGGGAGAAGATCCTTTTATGCAAAAATTACCGATGGAACAGGTTTTATCCAATTAAGACTTTTCTTTTTTTCAAATCCTCAAGTTCAATCTTTTAAAAATGGCCTTAAGATAAGAATGTATGGTGTTGTTAGGAATACTGGCAATAAGTTAGAAATTTTCCATCCAAGCTATAAATTGTTTAACACAGACAGAAGGCCTCCTTTAGACAATACACTAACTCCAATATATTCAGTTGGATCAAGCAAAATAACTCAATACAGGTTGAGAAATATTATTAAAAACTGTTTGGGAAAAATAAAAAATAAAAGTTCATTAGAAAGAAAGATTGATGAAGCTTTTATAGAAAAAAAAGTTTCAAACTTATCTATTAAAGAGGCTTTGAATATAATCCATGGCCCTTCTATTGAAGACGATATATTGAAAATAAAAAGTTTTAATCACCCTGCACAAAAAAGATTGATTGTAGAGGAACTTTTAACGAATTTAATAGGAGTAAAAATTTCAACTAAAAAAATAGACGCAATGAAAAGTCCTAGAATTTCGTCCTCAAAAACTTTAATTGAAGAATTCCAAAAAAACCTCCCATTTAAACTTACAGGATCTCAGCTTTCAGTTATTCAGGAGATCACAGAAAGTCTGGATGGATCAAAACCTATGCGAAGATTGGTGCAAGGTGATGTTGGGTCTGGAAAAACAGTTGTAGCTGCCGCTGCAATGTTATGTGCTGCGCAAAATAACTTTCAATCCGTTTTGCTTTGTCCAACAGAAGTATTAGCAGAGCAGCATTTTAAAAATTTTTCCTCGTGGATGAAAAATGAAAACATTGAAATTAATTTGTTGACTGGTAAAACCAAAAAAAATGAATGGGGAAAAATTAATAAAAACTTAATTTCGGGAAATACAAAAATTTTAATTGGAACTCATGCAGTTTTTCAAAAAAGAGTTGTAATGAAAAATCTTGCTTTAGTTGTTGTTGATGAGCAACAAAGATTTGGAGTAAAACAAAGATATGAAATTCTAAGAAAAACTTCTGAAGAATTATTACCGCATCAATTATTTATGACAGCCACTCCAATTCCAAGAACTTTAGCCATGACAATGTTTGCCGATCTTAGCGTTTCCAAAATAACAGAATTACCTCCAGGTAGAAATCCAATTACAACCTCAGTCATGTCTAATGAAAAGAGAGCTGAGTTAATCCAAAGATTAGAGATTATTTGTGCTGAGGGAAATCAAGCCTTTTGGCTATGCACAATGATAGAAGAATCTGAAAATCTAGATGTTCAGGCAGCAGAATCAACTAAAAAATGGTTAGAGAAAAATAGTTCAAAGTTAAAAATAGGACTAGTGCATAGTAAGTTAGCAAAGGCTCAAAAGGATAAGGTTATAAACGACTTTAGAGAAGGAAAAATTAATGTATTGGTTTGTACTACTGTCATAGAAGTGGGAATGGATGTTCCGAACGCTAGTTTGATGATCATTGAAAATGCTGAGAGACTGGGCCTTTCTCAATTACATCAACTTCGAGGAAGAGTTGGAAGAGGTCCTGACATGAATGCACACTGCGTGTTGTTATATGAAGGAAATCTTGGTGAAACAGCTGAAGCAAGAATGACAGCAATGAAAGAGACCAATGATGGATTCAAAATTTCTGAAATTGATTTAGAGATTAGAGGTTCAGGAGAAATCTTAGGTACTAGGCAGTCCGGAGGGATGGAATTAAAAATAGCTGACCTTATGAGAGATGCAAAATTGTTAAGTAAGTCTGAAGAGATTGCTAATAATCTTTCAAGTGAAACAGAACTAGTTGAGTTACTTATGCAAAGGTGGATTGGTAATAAGGAAAATTTAATTGCTGCTCAATAACTCTTAGAGAAGTGGTGAAATAACCAAACTCACAATCGCCATTACATTTATCAGAATATTCATTGATGGTCCTGAAGTGTCTTTAAAAGGGTCTCCAACAGTATCTCCAACTACAGCAGCAGAGTGAGTGTCTGTTCCTTTGCCACCTAAATTTCCTTTTTCAATATATTTTTTTGCATTGTCCCAAGCTCCTCCAGCATTAGCCATCATCAAAGCCATTGAGACGCAACCAATTAATCCACCGCCAAGCATTCCGCCAAGAGATTCTGGACTCAATCCAAAACCAACAACTACAGGAGCGCTCACTGCTATCACACCAGGTAACAGCATTCTCTTTAAAGCTGCGGATGTAGCAATGTCGACACATCTAGCTGTATCTGGCTCTGCATTTCCCTCTAAAAGTCCTGGGATTTCTCTGAACTGCCTTCTTATCTCATTGATCATATCAAATGCAGCATCTCCTACCGCAGTCATAGTTATAGATGAAATTAAAAACGGTATTGAAATACCAATAAACATTCCGACTAAAACTTGAGGATCAGACAAAACCAATTCAAATTCTGCGTTGTTGTGTGAAACGGTCTCAACAAAAGCGGCAATGATTGCTAAAGCTGCCAGTGCGGCTGCTCCTATTGCAAACCCCTTTCCAATAGCAGCTGTAGAATTTCCTAATTCGTCAAGAGAGTCGGTTATTTCTCTTGTTTCACTTCCCATTCCTGACATTTCCGCTATTCCTCCAGCATTGTCGGCAACTGGGCCATAGGCGTCAATTGCCATAGTGATGCCAACAGTCGCCAGCATACCTACTGCTGCAATACCGACACCATAAAGTCCAATTAAACTAGTTGAAGCTAAAATTATTGCAGCCAAGATTAAGATTGGTAAAACTACCGATTGCATTCCAACAGATAATCCAGTGATCATAACTGTCGCTGGTCCAGTTTCTCCAGCTTTAGCAATTTTTTCTACTGGACTTGACCCAGTGTAATACTCTGTTATCAATCCAATTAAAACTCCTCCAACAGCTCCCGATAGGACTGCAAGCCAAGTGAAGAGAGCATTTTCTGCGAGAATAAGGTCAATTAAAAAATACGCTGCAATAACAAACAATACTGCAGAGCCCATGGTTCCAGTTCTCAAAGCAGTTCCAGGATCGGCTTTTGAAAAAACTCGAACTATCACTATTCCTAAAATTGATGCAAGCAAGCCCAGCGAAGCAAGGGCTAGAGGCAGAGCCATTAATCCACTATCGTCTAACGTAGCTGCAATTGCTATTGAAGCAATCATGGAACCGCAATACGATTCAAAAATATCCGATCCCATGCCAGCAACATCTCCAACGTTGTCTCCAACGTTGTCAGCAATAACTCCTGGATTTCTGGGATCATCTTCTGGAATTCCAGCTTCAACCTTACCGACTAAATCTGCTCCTACATCAGCACTTTTGGTATATATTCCTCCCCCTACTCTAGAGAATAATGCGACACATGATGCTCCCATTCCAAAGCCTTCTATTGCCCTTGCGGTTTCTGGATCTCCGCCAAAATAAAAATACAAGCCCCCTAAACCAACAAGTCCTAAGGAAGCAACACAAAGACCCATAATTGATCCTCCGTAAAAAGCGACCGATAAAGCTGATTGAGCTCCTTCTTTACTTGCAGCTGTAGCGGTTCTTACATTTGCTTTAGTAGCAGCAAACATTCCAAGCCATCCAGCTAAAGATGACGACAGAGCTCCGGCCGTGACAGCAATTGCAGTGTTCAACCCTAGAAATATGTAAGATAAAACTATTAAAACTGCTACAAATAAAGCCAAGTAAGTGTATTCTCTTCTCATAAAAACCATTGCTCCCAAATGAATTTGGTCACCTATTTTTTTTACCTCATCTGAACCGCCATCAAATCTCATAACTAGCAAAAATAAAAAAAATGCAACTAAGAGACCAAGAAAGCCTAAAACTGGTGGCAAGATAAGATTAAATTCCATGACGTTTCTCCTTAAAGATCGAAATAATTTATCAGAAATCTAAATAATTTTCAGAAATTTGATTTCAGCTACGATCATAATAAATTTCTTGCTTCAAGCTATTTTCGCTTGAAGAAATAATGCAAGCAATCATTGAATCTCCACAAACATTTACTGAAGTTCTTAACATATCAAGCAATCTATCTACTCCGATAATTAATGCTATTCCTTCTACTGGAAGTCCAACTTGTTGTAAAACCATTGCCAACATTATAAGTCCAACACCAGGTACTCCCGCAGTTCCAATTGAAGCTAAAGTTGCTGTGAGAATAACCAATAAAAAGTCACTCATTGCCAAATCAATTCCGTAAGCTTGTGCAATAAATACTGTTGCAACTCCTTGCATAATAGCGGTGCCATCCATATTTATAGTTGCTCCAAGAGGAATCGTGAAAGATGCAACAGATTGATCTACACCAAGTTTGTCTTTTGCCGTTTTTAAAGTTAAAGGCATTGTAGCGCTGCTTGAAGATGTACTGAATGCAAAGAAAATTACTTCTTTTAAATTTTTAAAAAAGACTAAGGGGCTCAACCTAGTAAAAAAATAAAGGAAAAAACTATAAATAATAAACCCATGAAAAAGTAGAACAAAAACTAACAAAACAAAATAGGAAGCAAGATCAGTAATAATTGAAAATCCGATTTTAGAAAAAATATCTGAAAGCAAACAAAATATACCGTAAGGAGCAAACCAAATAATTATTTCTACAATTTTTAACATTAAATTATTACCTGATTGAAAAAAACTTATTAACTTTTCATTGTTGTTCGATAAAGCCTTAACCCCAAATCCAATTAACAAAGAGAAAACAATTATTTGAAGCATTTCTCCTTCGGCCATCGACCTGATCGGATTAGAAGGAAAAATACTTACAAATACTTCCTTTAGGGAAGGAGCTGGTGGCGTGGAAAATTCAAGATCCGTCGATAACCCAATTCCGCTTCCGATATCGAATAAGCTTGCAAAAGATAGTGCCAATGCGATGGCAATTGAAGTCGTCGCAAGATATAAACAAACCGCTTTTATGCTTATGGATCCAAGTTTTGACGAGTTCTCAATTTGAGCCACTCCCACAATTAAAGAAAAAAATACCAATGGGACTACCATCAGCTTTAATGAAGAAATAAAAATTTCTCCCAATGCACTAAGAATTTCCGATAACAAAATTGCAAAGAAATTATCAAAAAAAAAGATATTAATTAACGAACCAAAACTTATTCCCAAAAACATCGAGAGAAGAATCTTTCCGGTATACGACATTAATAACTTTTCCCGGAACCCTCTAAAGGCATCATATCAAAATCTTCTTTTCCTACTCCGCAATCAGGACAAACCCAGTCATGTGGAACGTCTTCCCATTTAGTTCCTGGCGGAATGCCCTCCTCTGGCAATCCTTCAGCCTCATCGTAAATCCAGCCGCAAACGATGCATTCCCATTTTTTGAATTCTTCCATAATAAGTTCTGTACGGTTTAAATTTTTTGAATAATATATCAGTGTGAACAAAAGATTGAAAAACTATTTTTATCTTATGCGTCTAGACAAGCCAATAGGAACTATGCTTCTGTTATGGCCATCTTTAATAGCATTGGTATTAGCATCGGAAGGGAATCCAAGTATTTATCTTTTTGCGGTATTTTGCATGGGAACTTTAATTATGAGATCTGCTGGATGCGTAATCAACGACTGGTTTGATCGAGACATAGATTCAAAAGTGCTTAGAACTCATACAAGACCTTTAACTGACGGAAGAGTTTCTTCGAATGAAGCGCTAATGCTTTTCTCTTTATTACTATGCTTAGCTTTGATTTTATTATTTCAGTTAAATTTACTTTCTTTTTATGTTGCATGCTTGATAGTTGTTTTAGTTGTTTTTTATCCGCTTGCAAAAAGATATTTAAAGATCCCCCAAATAATTTTAGGAATTACTTTTTCAGGAGGAATTCCATTAGCCTTTGCTGCCGCGTCAAATTCTTTGCCGTCTGCTTGCTTTATTTTGATGCTGGCCAATTTTTTTTGGATTTTGTCTTACGATACCTCCTATGCAATCTCTGATAAACAAGACGACCTAGCTCTTGGCTTGGGAAGCTCTGCAATCTATTTTGCAGGGAAAGAAAAAATTGCAATTTTTACTTTTGGTTTACTTGGCTTAATTATTTTTGGTAGTCTAGGTTTAATTTATGAATACAATTTTTTATTTTATGTTATTTTTTTTGTTACTATAACTGGGTACTTTTTATTTTTTATTAGGACAAGTTTTTCCAGCCCAAGTTCTAGTTTTAATTTTTTTAAAAAAAATAATCTAATCGGATTTCTCATGTTTGTGGCTTTTTATATTGGCGGATTAATTTTATGAAGATAAGTTTTCATAATTCTATTGAAGAAATTTCAAGGGAAAGCTGGGATGCATTGATAGGAGATCTAAACTACCCTTTTCTTAAACACGATTTTTTGAAAACTTTAGAGATTACTAACTGTGTGGGAACAAATACAGGATGGATTCCAATTCATATAACCATAGAAAGGGACAAAGAGTTAATCGCTGCCATGCCTCTTTATCTCAAAAGTCATTCTCAGGGTGAATTTGTCTTCGATCATTCATGGGCTAACGCTTTTTATCAGCATGGTTTAGATTATTATCCAAAATTAGTGAGTTCGATTCCTCATACGCCTGCTTCTGGTCCAAGATTTCTGCTAAAAGACGGTGAAGAAAAATCTGTTCTTTTTGAAAAAATTAAAGAAGGGGTAAAAATGATTTCATCTAAAAATAACATTTCTTCGTGGCACATATTATTTCCAGAAAAAGATGAAATAAATTTTTACGAAAACTCTCAACTAAGTATAAGAAAAAATGCTCAGTTTATTTGGTTCAATAAAAATTATAAAAATTTTGAAAATTATTTGGAAAACTTCAGGTCGAGACACAGAAAAAATGTTTTGAAGGAAAGAAACAAAATTAAAGAGCAAGATTTGATTATAGAAACTTTGTCTGGGGAAGATCTTGATTATGAAATTATGAATAAATTTTATAAATTTTATTTATCAACAAATATTAAAAGAAGTGGATTTTCTGGCTATCTTACAAAGCAATTTTTTTTGAACTTTCCAAAAACTTTATTTTCAAATTTAGTAATCGTTTTTGCGAAGAAAAAAGTAAATAATGAAATGGTTGGAGGCTCCTTATTCTTTAGAGATAAAAAAAATCTTTATGGAAGATATTGGGGATGCCAAGAAGAATACGACTGCCTACATTTTGAATGTTGTTATTACCAAGGGATCGAATACTGCATAAAGAATAATCTCGAAAAATTTGATCCGGGCGTTCAAGGAGAACACAAAATTAAGAGAGGTTTTTCTCCCACAGAAACTTTTTCAGCTCATTGGATTGCTGATGACAGATTTAGAGAAGCTATAGATGATTTTGTACTTAGAGAAGAAAAACATATTAACCACTACTTAGAAGATGCAAAAAGATTACTCCCATTTAAAACTGTTTGAATGTCATCCTCAGAAAAAAGAAATATTTTATTTGATTGAAAAAGATAAAGATCTTAAAAAATTATTTGTAGAGAATTTTAATTTTAAAAAGTTTAAACGTCCAAAAGGGTTCGAAGGTCTTGTCAGACTAATAACTGAGCAACAACTCTCGGTTGCTTCCGCAAAAGCTATCTTTCTGAGAATTAAAAAAAACTTGAAAATATTTAATCCTGATCAGTTCTTAAAATTATCTGATGAAAAGCTTAAAAGTACTGGATTGAGTGGGCAAAAAATTAATTATTGCAGAATCTTAGCTAAATCTATCAAAACCAAAGAATTAAATCTCACTAAAATTCATAAAATGAATGACGAAAACTTATTAAAAAATCTAACTAATATCAAGGGAATAGGAGAATGGACGGCAGAATGCTACATGTTAGCTAGCCTAGATAGGCCTGATATATGGCCCGTTAAAGACCTTGGATTACAAGTTGCAATTCAAAGAGTTAAGAATCTAAAAACTAGGCCAAGCGAAGAAAAGATGATCGAAATTAGTGAAGTTTGGAGACCTTATAGATCGATAGTAGCTAATGTGCTATGGGCGTCGTATGACTAATTTGAAAATTTTTCTTGTAAAAGTAGACTTAGGAAAAAGATAGTTAAATATATTTAAATAACAATTTTTAAAAAAAAGACAATTTTTGTAAATAATATTTAAAATTAAATTGTGAAAACTGAAACAGGATATAAAAAACTCAAAGAGCTTCAAATGCTTCAAAGCTCTATTTATATTTTAATTTCTAAATTAATTTTCGAATTAAATGTAGAAAAAAGAATTTCATTTTATTTGCCCATGTCAAAAACAAATGAACACATAGATAAAATTTATTTCCATTTAAAACCTTTTTCGAAATATACATCAAATTTAAAAATATCTATGCAATCTCCTTTTGAAAAGAAGCTACTTAAATTAGATCTAAGGATTTATCATGAAGCACGACTTGGGGAAGTTGTGAGATTTCAAAATTTTCATATAAGTCTCCTTGATATTTTTCAAACAAATCTAAAGTTTGGATTTCAAAGAGATGAAAGACTGCAATGGAATTCTTTTGCAGAAGAATTTTTAAAATTATCTATCAAGGAAGGAAGATCTGTTGAATCTTTTATACCTCCACGGTTTTAATAGCTCCCCTGATTCTACCAAGGCAATAATTTTTCAATCTTTTGTAAAGAAAAAAAATTCCGTAGGTTTATTAGTTCCAAGTTTACCAATATCTCCAAAAGAGACTATTTTGTTTTTAGAAGAAATAATTGAAGAAAATAAAAAAGAGATTTCTTTGATTGGTAGTTCCTTAGGGGGATTTTACGCAGCTTATCTGGCTGAAAAATACGGATTAAAGAGTGTTTTGATAAACCCAGTGGTCTCGTCTCATTTGAAAAATATGAAAGATTTAATAGGTGAACATGAAAATTACAATACTGGTGAAAAATATTTTTTTTCCAAATCAAATTTTAAAGAGCTTTTTGACTATAAAATTAGAAATTTCTCTATTCCTCTGAATCAGTTGTTTCTTTTGCAGTTAGGAGATGAAGTTTTGGATCAGAAAGAAACCTTAAAATATATTAAAGGTTCATTATTTTTAGTTGAGGATGAAGGATCTCATCAATTCGAGAATTTCGAGAAATATCTACCTTTGATTTACGATTTTATGACGTAATGTTCTATATTAGTGCATTTTGTGTTCTAAAAAAGATCATATTATGCACTGATTTTTAACATTCGGTTTGTTATCATTATTGACCGATTAATTTTTTTTAGGAGATAAAATGTCAGATTTTAAGACTTATGAATACATCTGGTTAGATGGTTACCAACCAGAAGCTAACATGCGAAGTAAAGTAAAAGCTACTGATGAAGATACGCCGCCTGATTGGTCATTTGATGGATCCTCAACTCAACAAGCTGAAGGCGGAAGTTCAGATTGTCTTCTTCTTCCAGTCCAAACTTATTCAAACCCTCATGGTCACGATTTAGTGCTCACGCAAGTACAGACAGCTGAACACGAAACTCATCCCTCTAACTTTAGGGCTGCAGCCGCTGAAGTTGTTACTGATGAATGGTGGTTCGGGTTTGAACAAGAATTCTTTTTCACAGACCCAAAAACTGGAGAACCACTCGGTTGGGAAGATGGCACACCTAGAGAGCAAGGCGAATATTATTGCGGAGTAGGAGCAAGTAATGTTGTTGGTAGAGAAATTTCCGATGCTCACTTGGAAGCTTGCCTAGAATTAGGCATAACTTTGACTGGAACTAACGCTGAGGTTGCTCTTGGTCAGTGGGAATACCAATGCTTTGGAAAAGGGATAAAAGCTGCCGATGATTTATGGATTAGCAGATATTTACTTTTCAAAATTGCCGAAGAGTTTGGAGTTGGCGTTAATATCCATCCGAAGCCAAAAACAGGAGATTGGAATGGTTCCGGGATGCACTCTAACTTTTCTAACGAAGAAATGAGATCAAGTGGATCGAAAGAATTATTTGAAGGAATTTGTGAAAAACTAGGAAAGGTTCATGAAGAGGGAATTGCTTCTTATGGTTCTGATAACGATATGAGGCTAACTGGTCTACATGAAACTCAAAAAATTACTGAATTTTCTTATGGAGTAAGTGATAGAGGAGCAAGTATAAGAATCCCTGTCTACACTGTTGAGCATGATTGGAATGGATATTTAGAGGACAGAAGACCAGCCTCTAATGCCGATCCTTACAAAATATTAGCTCATATTGTTGGGACTTTAGTTAAGTAAAGAAAATGTTTGATGGTTCTTCCCTCTTTGGATGGAAGGCCTCAAACAGTTTCGTTTAGTAGATCAATGATAATTATTTTATTTTTATTTACATGACTACGAGTAGCTTAAATCCTTTTTTTATAAAAGCCTTAGAATCAATTTCTTCAAAAATTCTGATTGCAGATAAGGATCTTAAAGTAATCTATCTGAATAAATCGGCAGAAGACTTTTTGAACACAACTCTTGAAGAGAGTGAAAACCAAGAAACGTCTAAGATCTTCACGGAAAAACCAAAAAATGATTTGGAGTTGAAGGAATTATTTGAAAATAAGGGTCATCTTAAAAGACACATAACTACTCTTTTTTTAAAAAATAATTTAAAGAAAAAAGCTTCTTTTCTAGCAAATTTTTTTGAAACTGAAAAAAGAGAAAAGTATATTATTTTTGAATTTTTTAATGCTGATAAAAGTGCATTGGAAGCTAAAAGAGAAAGGCGGTTTAAAGGCGATGTCATAACTAATGCATTTTCTAAAGTATTAGCTCATGAAATCAAGAACCCTTTAAGCGGTATCAAAGGATCTGCTCAACTTCTTTTAAATAAAATTGAAGATCCTGACAGTGAAGAATTTCTAAATATAATCTTAAGAGAAACAAATCGAATAACAAAAATCATTGATCAAATTTCTAAGAAAAATTTTCAACTAAACCAAAAGTTTTTGAACATTCACAGTGTTTTAGAGAAAATTCCAGCCTTTGTAAATTCATTAGATCGTTCAAACATATCTGTTGAGAGAGATTACGACCCAAGTATCCCGCTTATTAATGCAGATGATAATCTTCTCACCCAAGTTTTTTATAACCTAGCAAGAAATTCAATAGAAGCAATTGAGTCAGCAAAAAAGGGAACTAAGTTAATTATTAGAACTAGAATTATCTATGAAACGTTCATTAACAAAACTTTTCATAAATCTGCTTGCTTAATAGAAATTAATGATAATGGTCCTGGGATTCCAGAGGATTTAATAGATTCAATTTTCTTTCCGCTTGTCTCAACTAAAAAAATAACCTCGGGATTAGGACTTGCAATTTCTAGAGGTATTATTACTCAACACAATGGAGAAATTGATTGTGTAAGTGATAAAAAAGGAACAACTTTTTCAATCATTCTTCCAATTGAAGAACGATCTGATTTATTAAAAGAGGAAATAAATGCCTAGATCAAAAAAAGTATGGATTGCCGACGACGATGAGTCTATAAGATTTATATTAGAAAAAGGACTTATGGACGCAGGTTTCAATGTAAATGTATTTGAAGATGGAAATGAAGTCGTAAATCAACTTGATATTGATAAGCCTCATGTTCTTTTAACTGATTTAAAGATGCCTGGCAGAGATGGCATGGACCTTTTAGATACTTTTAAAAACGAATATCCAAACATACCAGTCATTATGATGACTGCACATTCAGATTTAGACACAACTGTCGAAGCTTTTGAAAATGGCGCGTGGGACTATATTGCAAAGCCTTTTGATTTAAACGGAGCTATAGAGAAAATTAGCAAGGCTCTAACTGAGCAAAAAAAGAATTTAAAAGTCTCTAAATCAGGTGATGAGATCGACTTAAAAAGTGGAAAACTCATCGGTAAATCAAATGTGATGCAGGATCTTTTCAACTCTATCGGAAAGCTTTCGCATTCAAGCAGTACTGTCCTCCTTTATGGTGAGTCGGGAACTGGAAAGGAGCTAGTGGCTAGAGCGATTTATGAGCATTCGGAGAGAAATAATAAAAAATTAATATCTCTTAATATGGCTGACATCCCAATCGAGCTTTTGGAATCTGAACTTTTTGGTTATGAAAAAGGTGCTTTTACGGGAGCTTCTCAGAGAAAACTGGGAAGATTCGAGCAAGCGCATGAGGGAACTTTATTTCTTGATGAAATTGGAGACATGCCATTTGAAACACAAACAAGAATTTTAAGAGTCCTTTCGTCAGATGAATTTTATAGAATTGGCGGAACTGACCCGGTAAAGGTAGATGTAAGAATCATTGCCGCCACAAACCAAAATTTGAATGATAAGGTAAAAACTGGAGCTTTCAGAGAGGATTTATTTCATCGATTGAATGTAATTCGAATCGCGCTACCGCCTCTCAGAGAAAGAAAAGAAGACATTCCTTTATTGGCAAATTATTTTCTTAATATGTATAGCGAAGAATTAAAATCTGAACCAAAAATTTTAGCTCCGGAGGTAGAAGAATTATTTAGAAATCTTATTTGGCCAGGTAACGTTTTACAACTTCAAAATCTGTGTCATTCTTTAACAGTATTATCTTCTGCTCAAGAAATAGTAATGTCTGATCTTCCTAATGATTTAATTATTCAGAAAAAAGGTCCAGACTTAACATGGAATGATATGCTTGAAACTTGGGCTTCAAAAGAACTTATAAATGGAGAAGATCATATCCTAAATTCAACAGTTCCTATTTTTGAAAAAACTTTAATTAAAGTAGCTTTAAAAGCATCTAAAGGGAAAAAAAGTGAGGCTGCAAAATTACTTGGCTGGGGAAGAAATACTCTTGCCAGAAAGATGCAAGAATTAGATTTTTGATATCTTTGATTTAATCAAGTAATGGAAGACCTTCAGCGATCCAATTGTTGATCCCACCCTTAAGAATAAGAACCTCACTTCCTAATTTTTTTAATTCCTTAGAAAACTCTTCAGATTTATTTCCATTTTGGCAGAAAAGAATAATCGGCTTATCGGTATTTTTGTCAATTTCTTTCTTACATTTTTCTAAATTTGGTCCTAAGTAAAGTGCCTGACTAATTTTCCCTTTAGCAAACTCTTTGTCATTACGTAAATCTAATAATAAAGCATTTTTGTTGTTTAACTGAAAAATAAGTTCTTGTGGTTCAAGTTTAGTGGCTTTTCTTGAATTTTCTGTGTAAAAAAATAAAGATATCGCCAATACTAATGGAAGCGCTAAAAACCAATTTGTAAGCAAAAATTCAAAGAAATATGGCATCAGAGAGGTATCATAACGTATTTGAATATTTTAACTATGTCAAATGAATTAAAAAATTTTCTAGTTTTGATCAGACACGGACAAAGTGAATGGAATGAAAAAAATCTTTTCACAGGTTGGAAGAATCCTCCTTTGACAAGATTGGGTGAATTAGAAGCAGAACGTGCGGGATTAAAAATAAAATCTTTAAAGATAGATTTTGATATTCATTTCACATCGGAATTAATCAGAGCACAAAGTACGGGTTTCATTATTCAAAGAGTTATCGAAAAAAATATAGATACGATAAAAAATATTGCTCTTAACGAAAGAAATTATGGAGATCTATCCGGCTTAAATAAAGACGAAGCTAGGAAAAAGTGGGGAGATGAACAGGTTCATATTTGGCGCAGATCTTATGACGTACCCCCACCGGGAGGCGAAAGTTTGAAAGATACCTCTAATAGAGTAATTCCATACTACAAGGATAAAATTTTGCCTAAATTAAATTTAGGTAAAAATATTTTAGTTACTGCTCACGGGAACTCTTTAAGAGCTTTGGTAAAGGAAATAGAAAGTATTTCTTCAGAAGACATCGTTAAACTCGAAATTGCTACTGGAGAACCTATTATTTATTCTTACTCTCAAAATAAATATAGAAAACTAGATCTTTAACCTAACTGAGATTTTATTTTTTGAAAGTTCTTCCTTGACTTTCATGATTGAAATTTCCTCGTAATGAAAAATACTGGCAGCCAAAACAGCATCTGCTTTGCCTAATTTGATAGCTTCTACTAAATGACCAAGATTGCCTGCTCCACCAGAAGCTATTAAAGGTATTTTTAATAAAAAAGAAAGTTTTTGATTTAAATCGTTATCGTAACCACTTTTAGTTCCATCCTTATCCATAGATGTCATTAAGATCTCCCCTGCTCCCAAATCTTCAACTTTTTTTGCCCATTCCAGAGCATTTAATTCAGTTTTATTTTTTCCACCATGAGTAAAAACTGTCCAATTCTCTCCTTCTTGCTTAGCATCGATTGCTACAACGATGCATTGAGATCCAAATTCTCTTGAAGCTTCTTCCACTAACTTTGGTTCAAGTATTGCAGCAGTATTTATAGAAACTTTGTCCGCACCGGATTTGAGTAGAACTTCAACGTCTTTAAGTGTTTTAATCCCTCCTCCAACTGTAAAAGGGATAAAAACTTGATTCGCTATCTCCTCAACAGTAGTGAGTGTTGTAGATCTTTTTTCGTAAGATGCATCTATATCAAGCATACATATCTCGTCTGCTCCTTCAAGATCATATCGTTTAGCTACTTCTGAAGGACTTCCTGCATCAACAATATTTTTAAAATTAATACCTTTGACTACTCTTCCACCTCTTACATCGAGGCAAGGAATAATTCTTACTGCAAGAGACATTATTTTCTAAACCTCTCTAGAATTTCCCTCAAGTCAATAGAACCTTCATAAAGGGCTTTACCACAGATCGCTCCGTAAACATTTTCTAATAGTGCTAATTTGACTAAATCTTCAAGGCAGCTCACTCCTCCAGACGAAATTATTGGAAAATTTGACACATCAGCTAATTTTTTGGTCTCTTCAATATTTGGGCCTAGTAGCATGCCATCCTTGTCAATATCTGTATAAATAATTTGATGAATGGGAAGTTCTTTAAACCTCTCAACTAAATCTGTAGCTAATATGTCTGAAGTTTTCGTCCAGGCTTCAGTAGAAACGTAACCTTTTTTTGCATCCAGTCCTAAAATGATTCTCTTTGGGTAAATTTCACAAGCTTCTGAAAAAAAATTCTTATCACTTATTGCCACACTACCTAAAATAAAAAAATCTATACCTAAATTTTCGTAATTTTTTAGCGTGTCGAGATTTCTAATTCCACCTCCTAACTGAAGAATAGACTTTGGGAATTTCTTTCGAATTTCTTCAATTACAGAAAAGTTTGTCGACTTGCCTTCATAAGCTCCATCTAAATCAACCAGATGTATTCTTTCTGCTCCCATGCTAATCCAATGCGCCGCAGCATCTGATGGATCTTCAAAATAAATTTTGGTCGAGTCAAGATCACCTTTTTGAAGCCTCACACATTTTCCATCTTGTATATCTATCGCTGGAATAGGAATCATATTTTCCAATCTATAAAATTTTTTAAAAATCTTAATCCTTGAGAACCACTTTTTTCTGGGTGAAATTGGACACCGATTATATTTTCTTTAATTACTGCAGAATTAAAAATTTCTCCATGAGTTGTTTGAGCCAGAACTTTACTCTCTTCAACTCTTTTAGAAGCGAAAGAATGCACAAAATAAAAATTGCTAGAATTAGGAATTTCAGAATTAATGAAATGATCTTTTTTGAATTCAACTTGATTCCAGCCCATGTGAGGAATTTTTAAATTTTTACTGTCAATAAATCTTTCAATCTTTTCGGGG
Organism: uncultured SAR86 cluster bacterium; assembly: GCA_902553315.1. Lineage (GTDB taxonomy): Bacteria > Pseudomonadota > Gammaproteobacteria > Magnimaribacterales > AG-339-G14 > AG-339-G14. Next base: position 284,481 of record CACDKN010000001.1, on the reverse strand, counting down.
AAAACATTCAATCCTTGGTCGCCTAAAGATTCTTCACTGACCGAGAATAATACTTGTAGACCTAAACAAATTCCTAAATATGGCTTCTCCGATATTTTATTTTTCAAACTTTCGAGAAGTTCGTTTTTTTTTAAATTTTCGATACATGCGCCCATAGATCCTTGTCCAGGTAAAATTATCTTATCTACGGAATTGAAGTCTTCTCTTTTAGAGATAATTTTTGCATCAGCTCCCAAAAAAGTTAATGCCCTTAAAACAGAAAAGATATTACTCGCACCATAATCTACGACACCTATTTGCATAATAAAACCTCTTACAATGACCCTTTGGTCGAAGGCACCTGATCGGTTTTTGCTCCATCAAGAGCACAAGCTTGCTTGAGAGCTAAAGCAAAAGCTTTAAAAATAGTCTCTGCTTGATGATGAGCATTGATACCTTTTAAATTATCAATGTGAATCGTTGCAAGCGCTTTATTTGTAAAACCTTGAAAAAATTCTCTGAGCAACTGTAAATCAAAATCATTGATTGATTCTTTTGTGAATTCAACATTCCAACTCAAGCCTGGTCTACCCGAAAAGTCTACAACTACTCTAGACAAAGCCTCATCCAAAGGAGCATAAGCTGATCCAAATCTCTTAATTCCTTTTTTTTCACCGAGAGCTTTGTTGAATGCATCGCCCATACAAATACCAACGTCTTCAACGGTGTGGTGCGCATCAACTTCAAGATCTCCAGATGCAGAAAGACTGATATCAAAATCGCCGTGTTTTGAGACTTGTTCAAGCATGTGAGAAAAAAATGGCAAATCTATTTTATGTTTACTTTCTCCACTCCCATCTAGGTTTAAAGAAAGTGAAATTTGCGTTTCTTTGGTATTTCTTTCTAAATCAATTTTTCTCATAAAAAGTTATTATAACGGAGCGTAGGATTAAAAATAAATTTATGAATAATTTCTCTGAAAAGATTATATCTTGGTATGAAATCAATGGTAGGAAAAATCTGCCATGGCAAAAAAAAGATCCTTACAAAGTCTGGATTTCTGAAATCATGCTTCAGCAAACTCAAGTAACTACAGTCATTCCTTACTTCAATAAATTTATTTCTGAATATCCAACAATTAAAACTCTTGCCTCTACAAGTTTGGATGAAGTCTTGTCGTTGTGGTCTGGACTTGGGTATTACACAAGGGCAAGAAATATTCATAAAACGGCAAAAATTTTAAAAAAAGATTTTGACTGCAAACTTCCTAACGAAATTGAAGCTTTAATGTCTCTTCCTGGTATTGGTTTTTCAACTGCCGGGGCAATATTATCACTAGGATTCGAACAATCTGGAGTAATTCTCGACGGAAATGTAAAAAGAGTTTTATTAAGAATCTCTGGAAGTAAGTCACCCATGAATAAATATAAGACTGAAAAATCTCTTAAAGAGTTCGCAAATATTCTATTACCTAATTCAAAGCATAAAGAATATTCTCAAGGTCTAATGGATCTTGGAGCAATAATTTGCAGGCCAAATAATCCAAATTGTAGTGAATGTCCGGTAGATGAGGATTGCGCAGCGAATCAAAAAGAAATACAAGACGAAATACCAATAAAGATCACTAAAAAAGAAAAAATCGAAAAAAAAATTGATTGGATTTTAATAAAAACAAAAAATAAAGTTCTTCTTAAAAGAAATAAAGAAAAAGGAATTTGGCAAAATCTTTGGGTTCTTCCAGAAAAAGATTTTTTTTCTTCAAAGAAAATTTCTAAAATACTTCCTGTGGAAGAGGATTTTTCAAGTTTTGAGCATCATCTATCCCATAAAAAGCTTCTGATCTCAGTGAAGGTATTGACTATTAAAAACAAAGATAGATTGTCGATTGATAGAAGAATTTTTAATTGGGTAAATATTTCTGATTCAGTTAACATGGGAATTCCTAAACCTGTCAAAGATATTTTAAAAAAATATGACTGAAAAAGTATTTTGTAGAAAATTTAAAGAAGACCTTCCGAAAATGGTTCGCCCGCCATACCCTGGTCCTAAAGGAGAAGAGCTCTTTAACTCTGTTTCTAAAAAAGCCTGGGATGAGTGGATTACCCTTCAAACCACACTGATAAATGAAAAACAATTAGACCTTTCAAAAAAAGAGACGAGAGATTACCTTAATAATCAATTGGAATTATTTCTTGATAATAGCGATCATGACACCGCCGAAGGGTTTAGAGAAATATAAAATCTAGACAACTCTCATGGTAAGTATAAAGAAAACAGTTAATAAACTAACGCTAGATGAGAAAATTTTGTTATTAACTGGTTTTAATTCTTGGTATTCCAACAAAATACCTAGACTTAAAATTCCGAGTATGAAAATGTCAGATGGTCCTAATGGAGTTAGAGGAGATTCTACTTCTGGAAAAAGCTCAGCCTGTTTTCCTTGCCCTATTTCTTTAGGGTCGACTTGGAACAAAGAATTAATAAATAAAATTGGAATTGCTCTTGGACAAGAAGCTTTAGATAAAGACGTTGATGTTCTTCTTGGGCCTACTATAAATCTTCATAGACACCCTCTTGGAGGGAGGCATTTTGAAAACTTTTCAGAGGATCCGGTTTTAACAGGAGAAATTGCGGTTGCCTATGTAAAGGGAGTTCAATCAAAAAAAGTTTCCGCTTGTTTGAAGCACTTTGTCGCTAATGATACAGAGTTTGAAAGACACACAGTAAGCTCAAATCTTGACGAAAGGACCTTAAGAGAAATCTATCTTTTACCTTTTGAGATGGGAATAAAAAAAGCAAAAGCAAAGTCTGTTATGTCGGCATATAACAAACTCAACAATATTTATTGCAGTTCTAATAAAGATTTATTAATCGATATTTTAAAAAAAGAGTGGGGCTTCGATGGTTACGTTGTAAGCGATTGGGGTGCTGCTTTAGAAACCGTTGATAATGCCACTGGTGGCTTAGATATGGAGATGCCTGGACCAGGAAATACCTGGGGAGAGAAACTTAAAACAGCCGTCGAAAAAAAAGAAGTTTCCGAAACTTTAATTGATGACAAAGTAAAAAGAATTTTATCGACCATGAAATTTACAGGAAGATTTAGTTCTCCAAAAAATAAATCCGAAAAAGAAAAAAATAGAAAATCGCATAAGAGGTTATTGAGAAATTGTGCAAGCGAAGGTATGGTTTTATTAAAAAATGAGAATTTACTTCCTCTGAAGAAAAAAAAAATTAATTCAATTGCTCTCATTGGACCCAATGCTAAATTTAGTCAAATTATTGGAGGAGGAAGTGCAAGCCTTAGACCACATTATCAAATTCACCCTTTAGAGGCTTTGAAAAATTACATAGATAAAAAAAGAATTTCTTACGCAAAAGGCGTACATACACATAAGTACCTTCCAAAATTCAATGAGTCTTTGTTTTCTGATTCCGAAGGATTTAAAGTCGAATATTTTGATAGCGAAATAAAAGAATCTAAGCTCTTAAAGACAGAATTTTTGAGAGGAAATAAGTTTTGGGTTTTTGATGGATTTGCAAAAGATATTATTAACAAAGATGAACGGCCCAATATCAAAGTTAAATTCTCTTGTGAATACAAGGCAGATGTTGAAGGCGCACACGAATTTGAAGTTTTTGGCATTGGACCATGTGTCATGAAAATCGATGGCAAAGAAATAATAGATAATGCAAACGATATACAACCAGGTGAAGCATTTTTCTCTTTTGGCAGTGCTTCTAAAAAAACAAAATTGATTTTAAAACAGAATCAAAAATATCTAATCGAAGTCATATATTCCTTTGAAGGAAGGTTTCCTGCTGTTCAATTTGGTTGCTTACCTCCTGACAAAGAAAATTTATTAGAAGCTGCAAAAAAAATAGCTAAAGATTCAGATGCAGTGATTTTACTTGTTGGCACAAATTCAGATTGGGAGACGGAAGGTAATGATAGAAACTCTCTTGAGCTACCCTGTAGCCAAGATGATTTAGTTAACCAAATCACTAAGATAAATTCAAATTGTGTTGTGGTTCTGAACACTGGTTCTCCGGTGAGTATGCCCTGGGTAACCCAACCAAAAGCAATTATTCAATCTTGGTTTGGCGGTCAAGAGTACGGAAATGCTCTCATGGACATTATTTTTGGAGAAACTAATCCCTCAGGAAAACTTCCTACAACTTTCCCCACAGAAATTAAAAGTACTCCGGCTTTTTCGTCCTACCCAGGGAAAAATTCACAAATGAATTATGAAGAAAAGCTTCTCTTAGGTTACCGATGGTATGAAAAAAGAGACATCAAAACATTGTTTCCTTTTGGCCATGGTCTAAGTTATACGAGTTTTGAATATAAAAATTTAAGTCTCATTCAAAAAAATAAAAAAGTTTATTGCAATCTTGAAGTTTCAAATATTGGAAAAAGAGAAGGAAAAGAGATAATTCAATGTTATGTCAGTTCTCCAAGTCCAAACAAAAATGAACCACTTAAAACTCTTGAAGCATTTATTAAAGTAAGAATAAAAAAAGGACAAACAAAATTAGTGACCCTTGAATTAGATGAAAGAAATTTTTCTTATTGGGACATCAATTCAAAAAATTGGAAATTAAAAGAAGGTGAATACGAAATTTTAATTGGCTCTTCTTCAGAAAATATTCACTTAAAAGAAAAACTTTCTTTTAAATAATTTATCCATTTAATAAAAAGGTAATTTGTTTGCTTGTAAGTTTGATTGACAAGGCTCGCATACAACTCTCCGATTCAAATAGATTTCTTGGACCAATTAAAGGAAAAATATTTTCATGTCTATTGATGACGTAAGCTAATGCTAACTCAATTGCCGTGCAACCTAATTCACCGGCCAAATGAAAACACCTCTCTCTTCTATCTAAATTTGACCGGCTATGCCAAACCCTTAATTCTTCTTCCAGAGTTGGGTTAGCTCCATGGGCAACTTTTGGGAATGATTGTTGTTGTACAAAAAATCCACGAGCCTGACTGGACCATGGAAACAAATAAATATTATTCTTAATTACGTAATCTAAAAATTCTTCATCACACCTCAAACAACCAGGCCAAACAGGCTGATTCATTTCTGCCAAACTAAAGTTGTTACTCAATACTTTAAATCCTTCTTTATCATTAGCTTCGGCATATTCATTTGCCTCACTAAACCTATTAAGACTCCAATTTGACGCACCCAAAATTGAAATGAATCCAGCTTGTTTTAATTCATTTAATTTATCAATAAATTCGCCTACAGGAACTTCAGGGTTATCTCTATGCAAACAATAAATATCAAATTTATTTAAGCTAAGTCTCTTTAAAGATTCTTTTATTTGAGGCTCTATAAAACTTGGTTCACACTGTGGTGTATGGGCGCCCTTTCCAAGAATAATCACCTCGTCTTGAATATTTTTTTTTCTTATCCAATTGCCGAGGTATTTATCTGAAAGACCATTGTTGTAGATGTAAGCGGTATCAAAAATTCTTCCACCTTGTTGATAGAAATGTTCAAACATACAGTAGGCATGTAAATCTGAAATTTGATTATCACAACCAAAGACTACTTTCGGAGTTGATTTTCCTAGTATTTCAGTTGTATCTTTTTCTAAGTTGGAATCTAAATGAAAATAATGATCAATTATTGGAGAATTTTTGATTTCGTTGCTTGGGTAAATTACTCCTAGCTTGGAATACCATTTTTCTAAGGAAAGAATGTTTCCTAAAGTATCCTTATGGGACATCAAAGACGATTCGAAATTATTTTGAGCTATGCAATTTGCCGCCTCATCAATTTCTCTAGTAAACAATCCTACTTCATCATTTATCTGGATGATTTCTTCTTTTCCTTGATTAATAAATTTAACCGAAGAAATGCCATTGTTAAATTGTCCGCAATGCCAAGGGTCAGAAATTTCTAATCTCAAGTTTTCTGCTTCAACAATCAAATTGTTTTCATAGTTCTCATTAATAGCCGTCTTGATTTCTGCAGAAATATTTTCTGAAAATTTAATCGTCGATATTGATTTAGCATCAACACCGGTTTCATCTAACTCCCCTTCTACGGTTATTTTAGAAGGCTCTGCAAAAGGGAGACCTGTTAGCTTTCCGCCAATTAGTCTCGCCATAGATAAGGGATAGCAACCTACATCTAGAATTGCACCTCCTGCTAACTTTGGATTTCTTAATCTATGCTCTTTTGACACGTCAGCACTAAAGCCAAATGAACTCTTTAAAAAAACTCTTTTATTGGAAAAATGCTTTTCAATGTACTCCAAAATCTTAAAAGTCTGAGGGTGACATCTATACATAAATGCCTCCATAAGAAAAACTTCTCTTTTTTGGGCTTCATTAATTAATATCGTTGATTCAGAGGAATTTATCGTTAAAGGTTTTTCACACAACACATGAAGATTACTTCTTATGCAGTCCAAAGAATATTTGAAATGAGAAACATGAGGAGTAGCTACATAGACCGCTTCAATGCCGCTTTTCAAAAAATTATCTAGTTTGTCGAAAGAATCTATTTCATGTTTTTGTGCAAAATTCTTTACTTTAGTTTCATTCCTTCCGAATACCGCTTGAAGTTCTGAAGTTTCAGAATGTTTGATCGAATGAGAAAAAGCATTGGCGATTCCCCCATTTCCAATTACTCCCCATTTTAATTTTTTCTTAGGCAATAAAACTCTCCCCTTTTGCTAAACATATATTCTAAATTGATTGCGCATTAAAGACGATTCTTCTAAGATATTTTCTTTCCCAAGCCCAGATAGCTCAGTTGGTAGAGCAAAGGACTGAAAATCCTTGTGTCGGTGGTTCGATTCCACCTCTGGGCACCATTCCTTCAATGTTTTTAGAGTTTTCGAGATAAAAATAAGTGAACAGTTGGTGATTATAAAAATTAACCAAAAATAGGATTCAATAACTTAGGATATGAAAATGAATCTGGATTCAATTGAAGATTTCTATCTAAGAACTCTTTTGCAACATCATCTGTAAAATCTTGGTTCTTTGTATATCGTATTTCTTGTGATTTATCCTGTTTTACTGTGGGGGCAGAGAATATTAATTTGGAGTCAACCAAAGAGACCAAACCTTGCTGTGCTACTAATACTGAACGCATAGTAAAGTCAAATGGAGTGTCTTCTGGATGAAGTTTTGGGACACAGTGGAAAAGCATATCCCCACTATCCAAACCTTTGCTCAACAGATGTATGGTTGCTCCCACATAACTTGGATTATTATCAAAGAGTGCCCAAAAATTGCATGAGGAACCTCTGTAATAAGGAGAAAGACCCATGTGAATGTTTATTGCACGATGTTCTATAAGAAAATCAATTAACCACCCTTTGATGTAACTAGCACCAAAGACAACATAGACATCGGATTGAAGTGCATCAGATAGTTGCTTTCTACTAAGTTTATTTAAGTCCCCTGATTTAATGGAGAGGTTTCTCACGTTGTGTGGCATGAAACTGATGTCACCAAATATGTTTCTTTCTGATTGAATTACATTTTGGAAGTATGTCTGCATTATTTCCGACTTTTTGTAAAAGTCGTTAACTTGACCAGGAAACACGGTATTTACTTCACTAACCAGAAAGACTGAATCACAAATTTTTGAAAACTCCTTTGCGATGTTTAGGTGTCGTGGTTGGTTGCTGCTGAAAATAGTGACTTTCATAGACGCATTGCCTTGAAGACATTGGCATGGTCTTCTCTAGGAATCTCAAGAGGGGAACGAATTTCTGTTAAGGACATATTAGACCTGAATCCAATGTCTATTTTCATACTCTTAAGAATTTCTAGAGTGGTTTCGTTGTAGTCACCACATGGATGTGACATGACTCTAATAGGTTTTCCAATTAAACCCTTAAGATGGTCATAATTCTTTTGATATTCCAATTCTTGCTTTTCTTTACTTAATTTGCTCATCTGAGTTGGATGTGAGTATGAGTGCAAACCAATCAGATGACCTTTAGACTCTGTAGCAACCAAATCTTCTTCTGACATCCATAGGTCTTTCTTTGCAGCATTCGCATCAAAATCATTTTGAATCATCAACTCATTCATGAGTTCATCGTATTGATTTCCAACTAGATACTGGTCTCGGAGATATCGGAACCATTTGTCGTTTTCGGTATAAAAGGGAAATGCTGCTAGGTAATTTAGTTCTAAGTATTTGGCATGATGCCGAGAAAATTCTTTCGTATCTATTTGCTCAACTGAATCAAAAAAATCTTCATAAAACTTGTCAATATCAAAATAGCAAACAGTTCTAAAATACCTATAGATTTCCAATGGGTCGGGGTTTTGACCGAAAGCACTGCTGTAAACGAAGAAGAATGCTTCAATACCCAATCTCTCCATCACTGGAACAGCAATGTCGTATTGGCACTTCAATGCGTCATCAAAAGACATGCATATATCTGTATTTTTTAAAGTGCCGTTTTCAAACTTCTCCTTATATTGACTGGCACCCAAAATTGAATAGTGTTTGTTTAACCAGTCAATCATTTGGATAAAGTCAGATGAACTTAAACTGCCTTGAGCACGCAAATGTTTGTCATCATGAAAGTGGTGAAACATTACTGAGTGAGAAGTCTTATGCATCTTGTATCAATTTCCCATAGTAATTATTTTCAATAATCATAAGTTCAATTATATAATCTCAAAAGAACCTTTTCGATACTTTGATGCATAATAGAATCTTCTCATTGAAAAACTCTATCTTTGATGTTCATATTTCTAAGAAAATAACATTTAATTTTAACTATTTGGTGAACAGTTAGGTGAACAGAAGAGTTTGGAACATGGAATAATAAAGGGTTTCTATTCTCGAGTCATGAACTGAAAATCCTTGTGTCGGTGGTTCGATTCCACCTCTGGGCACCAACGAAATAAACTTTTTAAAACCAACACAATAATACTAAAATACCCCCAATGGGTATAAGAATTATTTGTCTCTTGTCTGTCATGTCGTTTGGACTTGATGCTAGACCTATATCTTACACAGGTGGTTCAACCATAATGGCATTTTCAGATAACATAAAAAATTCTATCTACTACCATTATTCGCCATCCTATAAATACTCGATTGGGATTGAAGTTATGAGAAATAAATATTTTAATGATAATTATTCATATGTTAGATATACATACTTGATAAATAGAAAGAATACTGAAAACTCTCAAAGAAATTTGTATTTTCAATCTGGTGTTAGTTCAAAAGGTTTTGATGAATTTTTTTATGGTGTACATGGAGATTGGGAAACAAGAAGATTATTTGTTGGTTTTGGAATAAAGGAAACTGAAAGAAAAATTCAAGACTATTTAGAACAATACTATCAAATAGGAGTTGCACCCTATCTTGGTGATTACGGTGACTTGCACACATGGATAATGATTAAGGCAAAAGATAATTCTCTTGAGAATAAGTGGTCAACTTACCCTGTGTTAAAATTTTTTAAAGGAAATGTTCTTATGGAGTTTGGTTATAGCAAAAAAACTGAATGGGATATTCATCTAATGTATAGATTTTGAGAGGAAAAATGAAAAATATATTATTAATTCTTATTTTTACTTCAATGGCATGGGGAGAAACCCCTCATAACGGCATGCATCATAATCATGAAGGACATGTGCATGAAGAATTTGTAGATGGTAAGAAATTAGAAGTTGATCCTGAGAGATTTGATAAATTCGTTATGGATCTTAAAGATACCCAAATTGCAATCGTGAATGTTCAAGGTATGGTGTGTGATTTTTGTGCTAGAGGTATTGAAAAAACATTTAAAAAAGACACTAATGTAAAAAAAGTAGACGTTGATCTGAGCAAAGGAAAAGTTTTAATTGCATACAATGTTGCTCATGAAATAATCTTTGATGATATCAAGGAAAAAATTCTAATAAACGGACAAAATGCAATTGATATGCAGGTTATTAATCTTTAAAAATTATGCAAGATAAATCAGCAAATTTTTTATCCTTGTTTGCCTCGTCATCAACTTTAATATGTTGTGCACTTCCTTCATTATTTATTGCAATTGGTGCAGGTGCTTCTTTTGCAAGTTTAATAACAGTCTTTCCATTTTTAATTGTCTTATCTCAATATAAATTATCTATAACAATATTTGCTTCAGTGACGATCATTTTTGCTGGATATGTGAATTATAAAACTTATTATATGCCTTGCCCCACAGATCCTGAGTTAGGCAAGTTATGCATGCAAACTAGAAAACAATCAAGATACGTTTATTACATTTCAGTTGTATTGTTTATTTTTGCTACAATATTTACTTATTTAGTTCCTAAATTCGTATGAAAAGTCCATGCCATAAAGAAGAAATTCCTAGTCTTAACAGAATTGAAGGACAGGTTCGTGGAATTGCTAACATGATTGATGAAGAAAAATATTGCATTGATATACTCAATCAAATCAAGGCAGTTAGAAATGCTCTTACAAGTATTGAAGGAAAAATATTAAAAAGACATATGAAAGAATGTGTTAAGGAAGCCTTAAATGATGAGAAGGGTTTTGACAATAAGGTTGAGGAAATATTAAAAACCCTTAAAAGATAAATTAAATTGCTGCTTTCATGTGTGCACACAAATGGTCTGAAAGGTAATACTTTAAAGGGATTAGGACTTACGAACGAAGAACTGAAAATCCTTGTGTCGGTGGTTCGATTCTACCTCTGGGCACCTTTTAAAAAATATCTTTCAAAAAAAACCTAAAGTATGATGTCTTGATGAAATTCTTCAGAAAGAAACAAATTCTTTACCCTGCAATAGAGCCGTTTGACTCAGGTTTTATTAAGGACGGAATTCATGAAATTTATTATGAACAATGTGGGAATCCGAGAGGAAAACCAGCCGTTTTTCTTCACGGCGGTCCTGGCGGTGGCGCTGGTAAATTTTCAAGAAGATTTTTTAATCCAAAAAAATACAGAATTGTCCTTTTTGATCAAAGGGGTTGTGGAAAAAGTAAACCTCATGCTTATTTAGAAAATAATACAACTTGGCATTTAGTCCAAGACATAGAAACGATAAGAAAAAAGTTAGAAATTGAAAAGTGGTTAGTATTTGGCGGATCTTGGGGAAGTACACTTGCACTTGCTTATGCACAAAAACACCCAGAGTGTGTTACAGAACTTGTATTGAGAGGAATCTTCATGCTGAGAGAAAAAGAGTTGAAATGGTTTTATCAATATGGAGCAAGTGAAATCTATCCTGAAGCTTGGCAAGGATTTTTAAATGAAATACCGGAAGCCGAAAGATTTGATCTAATCGATGCTTACAGAAAGATTTTTAACGGATCTGATGAAGAAAAAAAACTATCGGCTGCTAAGGCCTGGTCAAAGTGGGAAGCCTCAACGAGCTTTATAAATCATAATCCAAATGCAGTAAAAGATTCGATCAATGCTGAATTTGCGCTAGCTTTTGCTCAAATAGAAAATCACTACTTTATTAACAATGGTTTCCTAGATCATGAAAATCAGCTCCTAGATAATATTGATACCATAAGACATATTCCCACAGTTATTGTTCAAGGTAGATATGACGTAGTCTGTCCAGCAACCACTGCTTACGAATTACATTCGCGTTGGCCTGAATCTAAATTAAAAATTGCTCCATTTTCGGGACACTCGGCTTTTGAAAAAGAAATTTCTCAATTATTAATTGAAACAACTGATGAGTTTTCAAGAAATTAGTTGATTGACAGACTAAATACAAACTCAATATTATTATGTTGAGAAAAGATTTTTAAATGTCGGAAAATTTATTATTAAAGGGAATAAAAGTAATTGATGCCGCTAGCTTTATCGCTGGACCTGCTTCCACAACCATACTTTCTGATTTTGGGGCCGAGGTTATTAAAATCGAGCCTCCTAAAGTAGGAGACAGTTTAAGACATCTTATCCTGCGAACTAGAAGAGTTAACCCACAGGGAGACAAAGATTACTGTTGGCATTTAACTTCTAGGAATAAAAAAAGTCTCGCATTGGATCTAAACACCTCTAAAGGTCAAGAAATCTTAAAGGAGTTGATAAAAGAAGCAGATGTATTTGTCACCAACATGCCAAAAAAAACTAGAGAAAAGTTAAAAATACGTGCCGAGGATTTATTACCTACAAACGAAAGGCTAGTTTATGGATCATTGACTGGTTATGGTGAAAGCGGTGAAGACTCTCATCGAACTGCTTTTGATGTGTTGGCTTGGTGGGCAAGAAGTGGTTTGATGGATATGGTGAGACCATCTGATAATTCTTCCCCAGGATTTGTTCCGATTGGTATGGGCGATCAGCCAAGTGGTGTTGCTTTGTTTGCAAGCATAATGACAGCTTTATATAGAAGAGAGAAAACTGGAAAAGGAGGAGAAGTTTACACTTCATTGATGGCAAATGGAGCTTGGTCAAATGGTAGTTACATTCAAGCAGGATTGTTCAACGCAGAATTTCCAGACCGAGAAGAAGAATCTCCTCTTCATCCTTTCGGAGGAAGATACAAAACTAAAGACGGTAGGTTTTTACTCTTGGCTATAATCGACGCAGCTAAAGAATGGCCTAAATTTCTAGATGCAATGGATTTAAATTATTTAAACGAGAATGCAAAATTTTCTAGTTTTAAAAAATTGAATTCTAATTTTCGTGAGTTATACAAAATTTTAGAAGATGTATTTCTGCAATATAGCCTTACTGAAGCTATCGATAAATTGAGAGATTCTGGTGTTACTTTTGGATTCATGAACAAATCAAATGATCTTGCAAGCGATCAACAATTTCTTGATAGTGGAGTATTGATTAAGTATGAAAACGAAGCCTTCGAAGAAGATACCCTTACTGTAAATAGTCCAGTTTTTCTAAAAAACGAACCTAAAAAAACTCCGGCAAAAGGCCCAGATCTTGGTGAACATACAAAAGAAATTTTAATAAGCCTTGGTAAGAGCGAAGCAGATATAAGTGCGTTAAAAGAATCTGGAATAATAGATTTTTAAGAGATGAAATCTTTAGAATATTTTTTTGACTGCAGTAGTCCCTGGACATATCTTTCATTCAAAGGAATTTTAGATCTATCAAAAAGAAAAGATTTTAAAATCATTTGGAAGCCAATTTTAGTTGGTGGCATTTTCAATTCTATTAATCCTAGTGTTTATGAAAGCAGAAAAAATCCAGTAAAAGAGAAATTAGAATATTCTCAAAAAGATCTTTTAGATTGGGCTAACTATAGAGGCATAGAAATCAATTGGCCTAAAATCTTCCCTGTTAATAGTGTTAAGGCTATGAGAGGTTGCTTTTATTTTATCGATCACGGAAATTTAGAACCTTATGTTGAGCAAATCTTTCAAGCTTACTGGACCAATGGAGAAAATATTTCTGAAGATGAATTTCTAGAGAGACTCGTAGAGAAAATGGAAGTCAATCCGAAAGAATTTATCGAGTTCATAAATAATTCTGAAGTAAAACAGAGACTAATTGATAATACCCAAAATCTAATTGATCGAGGTGGCTTTGGCTCACCAACTTTTTTTCTTGATGTAGATGATATGTATTTTGGCAATGATCGGCTTCAACTTATAGAAAAAATAATTTAATTTGATTATTCCTCTTTTTTAGCTTTTGCCATTTCTGAAATACTCTTTGCGTCTTGATTAAACATAGTTTTTAGACTTTCTTTGGATATACCCTTTCCAAAATTTCTAACCTCCTTACCGACTTCGATGCCCTTTCTCACTGCTGGTCTAGACTTGATGGCATCAAACCACCTTCTAACATTTGCAAAAGAATCCAAATCTACTTCATATCGCTTGTAAGCTGTAACCCAAGGGAATGAAGCCATATCTGCAATTGAATACTCTCCGGCAAGATATTCTCTTTCAGCCAAAACTCGATCCATTACGCCGAGCAGACGATCGTATTCGTCTTTGTATCTTTTTTCAGAGTAAGAATGATCGCCAGGAAAATTTGATGCGTAATTTACAAAATGACTCACCTGTCCTGCCATTGGGCCTAAACCGCCAACTTGCCAAAATAACCATTCAAGAACCCTTTCTCTTTCAGGCGAAGTTTGAGGAAAAAACTTCCCAGCCTTTTCTGCTAAGTACATCAAAATAGCGCCAGACTCGAACACACTTATCGGCTCACCATTAACAATATTTTCATGATCAACAATTACTGGCATTCTATTGTTGGGACTTATCTTTAAAAAATCAGGTTTAAATTGATCGCCGCTACCCAAATTTACAAACACTACTTTGTAATCCATTCCACACTCTTCAAGCATTATCGAAATCTTCCAACCATTAGGAGTTGGCGCGTAATATAAATCGATCATTTTTTAAACCTTTATCAAAGGCAATTTTTGTAAGCCCAGAGCGTCTCTATAAGTATTGTGATAATGATGAAGTGCGGGTTCATTTTTTCCAAAAGTCAAAAAATCTAGATGGCCTGAATTTAACCCTTTATGTGAGGATGCTGCAGCGACGTAATCCTCGTCTCTAATCACACTGCCAAAAGCGCTGTATAACTCTTCCAAGGGGTTTTGTCCGGTCTCCGCGGATACGCCCATTTTGTTAGCTGCTTCTATAGCTTCTGGATAAAAATAAAATGAAATTTTTGAAACACTTTTATGTGGTGAATTCTCTAAAGGATATTCTTTTACGAGAAAGGCTCCCTCAGGAGTGGGCATAAAAATTATGTTTGGAAACAAATAGTAAACTGGTAAAGAACCAGTACAAATCTTCCAATCTTTCTCGGGTAATTTTCTCATTTCATCTATATCACGTTTACATAAAATCAATCTTCCATTCCTCTTAAAACTATCAAACATCTGACAGTTGCCATGAAATGACTGAAAAAGAGAATCTTTATGCAAAACCGAAAAATGATAGGTTTCTCCGAAAGTATCGATTGCTAATTTCCAATTCATCTCTGTTTGATATTCTTCTTCATTGGAAAGAATTAATCTGTCGAAATCCCAAGCTTGAAATTCTTTTTCTAACTTACTGCCCAATAATTCATCTAATTTTATCTCTCCATCTGATCGAGGGTGAACCCAAAGAAATCCGTATTTTTCTAGACTTGGTAATTCCGTCAGTCCGTAACAGTCTTTATCTATTTGTCCAAACTGATCACTCTTAGGATATCCGACTAAAGCTCCATTGTTATCAAAAGTCCAACCGTGGAAAGGACAAGAAAATTTCGCTTTAACCCCGCGCTTTGCTTGCTCTATTTGGGCACCACGATGTGAACAAACATTAGCGTATGCCTTGAACTTTCCTTTAGCGTCTCTTGTAGCAAGGATTGATGAACCAAAATCTTCAACAGTCACATAACTATTTGGTTCGGATAAATCTCCAGACATGCCAATAATTTGAGGATGATTTTTAAAAAACGTGTCCCATTCTAAATCTAGCCTTTTTTGACAAGTGTAGGTGTCAGCTGGGGTCTTCATAATACCTCCAGCGTCTACATTAGTTTTAGCATCAAGATGCCCAATTAAGCCCTTCAAGAGCCTATTTTGTTCTTTGACTAACATACAGAAATGATAATTATTTTTTTATTTTTTTCCAGTATTATAATTTTTATTTAATAGTTGATTAGCTGAGTAATTACATTATCATTTAGTTTTTTTCGGGGGGAAAGTGCACTTAAGAATTTTATTAATAACTATTTTATTAAACCCTGTTTTAGGATTTTCTCAATCTAGTCAAAATACTTTCAGTAATATTTCTGAAGAAGTCATAGTTACCGCAAGAAAACGTGAAGAAGGTTCTCAATCTGTACCTATTTCGATTTCAGCTTTTTCTGGTGAAACTCTTGAAGAAGTTGGCATTTTCACCTACGAAGATCTCGATCGAGTTTCGCCTAATCTTCAGGTTGTTAAGAATGGTGCTTATGGAACAGCAGCAGTAACAATAAGGGGTGTTGGCGGAAGTGGATTTTCGGTAACTTCAGAGTCTCAAGCGGCAACATATATTGATGGAATTTATGTCTCGAGAACTCAAGGAAATTTCCTAGACCTTTGGGATTTAAACAGGGTCGAAGTTCTAAAAGGACCCCAAGGAACTTTATTTGGAAAAAACTCAACTGTTGGGGCCGTTTCCTTTTTTTACAATAAGCCAAACCTGGAAGGAGAAAATTTTAAAGTCAGAATTGGTGTGGGTAGTGATTCTAGAGATGAATTGGCTTTTATGGCTAATTTACCTATTTCGGCTAATTCAGGGTTAAGGGTGTCGTATAGTAGCGAGAGACAAGATGGATACATTTACAACAATACTTTGAATGATTTTTCCGGAGAAATAGATGCTGAAACTTTAAGACTGTCTGGTTTGTATAAATTTAACGACGATTTTACTCTTAACCTTTCTCACGTTATTTACAACAGAGATGGAAGTCGAGCACTAGGAGCCTGTAAAATCGTTGCCCACCCTTTGAATGGTACTGGAGTTGTTGGTATAAACGCTTCAGCTTTAATGGGAGCTGCTGCAGTTGCTGATCCAACGCTAGCTGCAGCCATTCAGAATAATTGCAACGCTAGCGTTCCTGGAGTGAGTGGCACTTCTCTGAGCAGTCCGAGAGTAGAGGATGATTTAGAGAGAACAACTTTAGATTTTAATTATTCTAATGATCATGGCAACTTAAAGCTTTTGATAGGAAGCACTCAATTGGATTCTTTAAATGGAAATCTAGGGTTAAGTGTTGGTGGCAATAGACCTTCAAATGCTTTGCCATCAGACGGTAAAAAAGCTGCCGGATATCTCGATCCAAGAGACATCGTAAACGATGCCAACGCAAATCAAATTGAACTGAGGTGGTCTGGCAAAGCTTTAAATGGAAAACTTGATTACGTTATTGGTGCTTATACTTTTGATGAAACCGGTATTAATCAACTCAACACAATGTATTATGACGGAGTCGGAACTGATGAAACCCAAGCATCAGTTGATGCAAGAGCTAATGTCATGCTGGCTTCTGTGTTTGCTTTGTTAGGAAAAGATTGTTCTGACCCAGCTACCCAAGCCAGATACTGTGCAACTGTTCAAAGTTTACAAGCTTTTAGTTCTCAGCAAACTACTTTTGCAGAAAATGACTCTACCGCATATTTCTTTGAAGGCACATATGCATTGAATGATAAAACTAACATGACACTTGGTTTCAGAACATCCAAGGAAAACAAGATGGTAAAAACTTATTCAGACGCAATAATTCCTGGGCTGAGTAATGGCTTTGGAGGTGTGAGATCGCCCGTAGCGCAAACATGCTCTCAAACATTTTTTCAAGGCACTGCTTTAAATTTTGGACCTGCTGGAACTTTTTATAAAGACTCCTATTGTCTTGGAAATGAAGAGTTTAAAAACGATTCTTCCAGATTTGCTATCGATTATTCTTTGAATAATGACTCTTTAATATACTTTTCTTATGCAAAGGGCTTTGCCTCTGGGGGATTTAGTAATGACGACAAAGTTACAGGCTTCCCAGCAGAAACTGCGGACAATTATGAAATCGGAACCAAAGGAACTTACCTGAGCAATAGACTGCAGTTGAACGCAAATTTATTTTTCTTTGAATACGTCAATAACCAAAGGACTATTGGAAAGATTGCTCAAAACGGAGTTGCTTCTATAGTTACTGTCCCCATTCAAAAAGCTGAAGTGGACGGTTATGAAATCGAATTGAAATTTTCATTAACGGACAATCTATCCTTATTGTCTTCTAGAGGAGTTTACGGAGGAAAATACAAAGAGTTTTTTGACGACAGTGGTAACGACTTTACAAAATATGCTTATGATGCAGAGGGTCCTGAATCTAGAACGAATTTTACGTTTTTGCATAACTTTTCTTTAAGGGGAGGATCTGTATTAACTTCTCTCAGTTGGACTCATGTTGGCGACGATTTCACAACTACAGAGCTTTACGACTATTCTCAGCTTCATAGCTATTCAACTTTGGACTTTAACTCGAGTTGGCAAATTTCTGATAGTCAGACCATTTCTTTAATTGGAAAAAATATAACAGACGAATTATATGGCTACGCTCAATTTGGAGATCCTTTTCTTGCAAGTTTTCAAACAACTTATTACGCTCCTGGGGAAGAGTGGAAGTTAACTTATCAGCAATCCTTTTAAGAGCTTTTATTTTTTTAAGAACTTGTAATAAGCCCAATAGAGTCCAGCAGGCAATATTGCAGCTCCAATAAGAGCTAATGTAGATGAATTTGTTTCCATAGCAGCTGCGCCAATACCCGAAAAAATAACAGCCACGCCAATATTAGTTAATCCAATTACAACCAAAAAATTTTTGAAGGGCATTTTTGCTAGTCCAGCACTTATAGTAATAAGCTCGGCAAAAGCCGGAACTGGTCTTGAAAGAATTAACCCTAGAACGCTAAAATTGTTTAACGATTTTTCAGCCTCAATAAAATCACTTTCACTTATCATTTTTTTTGCCAAAGGTCTTGCTGCAAATCTACCTAAAATATAGCCAACACAAGCTCCAAAGTTCAAGCCTATCCAAACAACAAACGATGCAAGCGCCCAGCCCAGTGAGATGCCAGCTAATGTATTTGTTAATCCATTTGGCACGGGTAAAAGAACATCGGCAGTCAAGGCAATTATCACCACTATGGCGATAAATAATTCATTATTACCAGCCCAATCCAAGACGGTTTCGCCGTAATTAGAAAGAGGACCTTCAAAAAGAGTCAGCGGGAGGATCAAAGAAGTAAAAAGAATTATTGCGAATATCGTCCATCTAAGCCATGTTGGAAATTTCATTTGCTTCTGAAAAATTTAAAATAAATTAAAGGAGCCAATATTAATAATACTAAGATCGTTAGGTACTCTATGAAAGCCAAAGTCAAAATCCATAAAGTTATAAAAAAAGTATTAATAGCATTCGGTGGAGGGTTGAGCTCATAATTTCCTTCCAACCAAGGCGAAGCTAAAGATTCTCCTCCTTGTCTGTCATCACCATGCAAGTAAGCATGGGCTGGATTCATGTCACCTACAATGTCTCGCTCGACAATCGAAGAGAGAGTTTTTTTCATCTTTTCAAAAATCTTAGGTTCTACTTCTGAAAGATCAACCGTTTCGTAAGGATCATCCAAGATGTTATATAGACTGTAAGAAGCAGAGACAGGTATCAATTGAGGTCTGGATGAATAAAGTTTCCATTGTCCATCGAATAAAGCTCTCTCATCTGCAATTACTCTAGCCCCAACAAACGCATTTTCTGGAGCGATTACTGTATTTGAAATTAGATTGTCCCATTTATTTTTGCCGTCTAATTTTTCCATTCCTTCCGTTTCGATATTTGCTGCAGCCAGCAAAGTAGGTAATAGATCTTGAACAAAGAAAAATTGATCAGATTTAGAGCCTTCAATCACGCCCTTCCACCAAATAGCTGCTGGAACTCTGATGCCCCCTTCAAGTGCTGAGACTTTACTGCCTCTCAACCCAGCAGTACTACCTTTGGCATCTATTAAATTCGGTGCGATCACTTTAACAATCGGATCAATATCAAAAACAGGGCCATTGTCACTAAAAAATACGATAATAGTCTCTTCTAATATCCCTTCACTCTCGACGGCTTGAATTATTCTTCCTATTTCTCTATCTAAGGCAGAAACATTGGCAGCATAGACTCTGTCTTTTTTGTCTTCTAAGTATGAGAAAGCTTCAATATCTTTTGGTTCAGCCTGAATTGGAGTGTGCGGCGCGTTAAAGGCTACGTAGAGAAAAAGGGGTGTATTTTGATCCTTATTTTGAATAATTTTAATGGCTTCGGTTGCAATTAACTCAGTTGAATACCCTTCTTCGTATAATGTCTTTTCATTCCTATGCCAATCCAACCGACCTGCGGCGGTATGATCAAAATACCCGATGCCTCCAGTCATGTGCCCATAACTGCTATCAAACCCCCTGTTAGTTGGCCAAAATTCTTCTTTTGCCATACCCAGATGCCATTTTCCCGATAACGCTGTTTGATATCCTGCCTCCTTAAAATACTGAGGCATAATCTTCAAATCTGAAGGCATTCCCGTTTGTTCTGCTGCTGGATTCATGAAAGGCCTGACAACACCGTGATTAAATATATGCAGACCTGTCAACATAGAAGCTCTCGTCGGACTGCATACAGGGTTAGAATAAAATCTATTCATTTCCATCCCTTTTTCAACTAGTTGGTCAATATTTGGGGTTGGTATGAAGCCTCCATGATAAGAGACATCACCCCATCCCAGGTCATCCGTTAGGATTATTAAAACGTTTGGATTATCGTAGGCTTTTATAAGAAATGAACTAAATACAGCCAAAAAAATAACGCAAAACTTAATCCACTTCATAACTTTTTATTTTAGAATTTTTCCCCTTTGAGATACTATTCTAACAAATAAGTTAAATGGATTTATCTTTATGAGCAATAAATTGAAAGACCTATCAAAACTAAAAGCATTATCAGAAGCTATGCTTCATTTTGAATTATCAAAATATGAAGTGTTTTCTAAATTTGCTGAAACTTCAGATTGGAATCAGGTTTATGTGAATGATAGTAGGTATGAACTCATCAGATTAATTATGATTTCTAAATTTGTAACAAAAGGTTATTTCACGATGAGTGATTTGGTTGGCGTGACTAATTTAAATACAAGGAGTATTGAAAGATTAATTAGCAGATCGACTAAAGCTAACTACTTTGTTAAAAAACCTAGTAAAGACAAAAGAGTAATTGAGTATCACCCAACTGAAGAGACTTTTTCTATGATAGCGATGCATCTTTCCTTAATGGAGGTGCTTATGAATTCATTAGGAGAGGGAGTTAAAGAGGTTTACGAAAAGAATCTTAATATTTCCGCAGAAGAATTAAGAAATATAATTGAAGAATTGGAAAATAGAAATTAAAAAAGGCGTCTAATTCCATAGACGCCTTTTTGATGAATAAACTTAAAAGTTACTTGTTGCTTCAATACCGTATCTTCTTCCGTCGGCCATAGCATAACGCTGGCCTCCACCACCGCCTCTTCCAAGTTCAAGCGCTACTCGCTTGTACTCAAAATCACTACAGTTAGTGCAGAAAAAGCCAATGTCAAAGTTGCCTGCTCTTTCAAGAGTTATATTTAAATTAACCATTGTGAAATCTTGAACATCATTAACATTTGTCCAAGGATCTAGTCCTAAAACGTAATCATCTTTATAAGCTGCCGCAAGACTGTAAACAATGTCGCCAGCTGCAACTGGTTGCACATGTTCGACGCTAACGTTTAAGTTGTTTTCAGCACTTTGAGGCATTTGTTTCCCGGCAAGGTTTACTGCTGCAGAGGGATCTCTATCATCTAAGAATCTATCCCAACTGGCATCAATGTAAGAATAAGCAACGGAAAATCTTGTTTGCGAAGTTAAAGCCGTTCTGTAGGCTAAATCAAGACCATTGATTGTTGCGTCTCCAGTCTTAACACAACCTGCAGGACCAGCCGCAGTGGTACAAACTAACAATTGTTGATGATCGGTATAATCGTAAGTGTAAGCAATGGCTTCTAATTGACTTCTACCATCTTGAAGAGTTGCTTTATAACCCAATTCAATCATTTCAAGTTCTTCCATGGCAGCAGGCGTATCTGCCGCAGATGCGCTGAAGTTAGCAAATCCAACGCTTCCTGCTTTAAATCCAGCGGCAAAAGTTAGCCAAGCTAAACTATCATCACCGACATATTCAAGAGTTGCTTTGGGATTAAATTCTTCATGAAAGGAACCATTATTTACTACAAATGGAGCAGATACGAAAGGTACTCTAAGAGCATTTGTTGAACCGGTGTAAGTATAAGGCTTGTCATGGTCAGTATATCTTCCTGCTAGTAATAAATTAAGCTGCTCTGTTAGAGGAAATTTAACATTGGCAAAAATTGCATTTGATTCGGTGTCCAAATCTACATTTACTGAACTTGTCCACTCTCCATTTAAAGCTTGGTTTAAATTTGCAACATCAATAGCATCGACAAACTCACCAAATGGAACAGGTCTTTGAGTAGTTGGATTCAAGAAAGCTCTACAGTTTCCTGCAGCGGCACAAGCTTGATATGCTGCAATGATATTTGGCACAGCTCTTGGATTAACACCAATTGCGTAATCTCCTGCAGCAGCTTCGGTAGTGTTAGCTGTAGAGACTGCAGCTGCAGCTGCTCCTAATCCAAAGGCGGCAGCAAAACTACTTTGATTTCCAGAGGCAAACGTATCTAATCTTGAACCTTCATCTCTCATTGCATAAACCCCTACAGACCATTCGATTTCATCAGAAGGATCTGAATCAAGTCTGAGCTCAAGAGAAGTAGTTTCAGTATCCGCAGCATGTTCTTGAAATATTGCATTAAGATCTAATTGGTCAAAATCTCTGTCTTCAAAGGAATTAACCTTTTGGTATCCAAGGACTGAAGTCAATGACATTCCACCAAGATCAGTTGTTGAAGAAAAAGAGACATCCGTTGTTTCAACTACATTAAAACCAGAAATAGTCATCGCTTGGCTGTACTGATCCGAAAGTGCAGCTACTACTAAAGGGTTTGACATATTTGCTGTTCCTAAAGTCTGATAGGAAGACGGAGCTGCATTAGCTGAACAAACATCTCCATTGGTATTATTTGGAGGTAACCCAGCAACTCCAAAATATTCAGCTGCTTGACCGGGTGCTTTTGAATTACAAAGAAAAGCTACTTCAGAAATAGTTGCGTCTTGCTCAAGCAAAGTATTAGCCATTTTCAAATTCCATTCCGTGGCTCCAGCTTCTCCATAAAAAGAAAGCCTATAACCAGACAAATGGACTCCATCGTCTTGGCCAGAATTAGGGTCAAATGAAACTCCCTCATCGACTTCTCTAATTAGATTAAATCTAGCAGATACGGCATCATTAATTCCACCTTGCAGACTTAAATTTAAATCTTGTCTACCATTGTTTCCACCTTTGACTTTTATTCGAGCGGATTGTTCTTGGGTTGGTTTTTTTGTAACAATGTTTACGATTCCACCTAAAGCATTAGTTCCATAAATTGCTCCTTGTGGTCCTTTTAGGATTTCTAATCTTTCAATGTCATCGAATCCGTTCATAAAAGTAGAAACTCTTGGCTGAGTTACTCCATCTACAACCATGGCAACAGATGGGTCAACAGCAATATCAAAACCATAGGTTCCTACACCTCTTATTCTTACTCCCATTCTGGCTTTTCCTTCTCCAGAGACTTGAACGTCAGGAGTTAAAAGAGCAATGTCGTCAATTGCGTTTACTCCGGCCTGATCAAGATCTTCTCCTGAAACAGCAACCAAAGCAGCTGACGTATCCATTAAAGTTGATTCTCTTTTTTGAGCGGTAACTACCAACTCTTCTAAAACTGCATCTTGTGAAAATGCATATAAAGACGTGATTAACGGCGCTGCCATTAAACATAGCTTAAAAATTTTCATTTATTTTCCCCCATATGTATAAATTGCTAAGCAATTCTCTTAAATATTACTGATTATTGTTTCTGAATTAAAGACAATTAAGCCGCCTTTGAGTCGGTAAATTAATATAAAGAAAAAATCTTGTTTTTTTTGTTAAGATATTTATTCGTCGAAAGTATGGGGTAAGACTATGTCAAGTAAAGTATACGTGATTGCAAATTTTGAAATTAAAGATGCCGAGAATTTTCGTAACTATGAAAAAGGTTTTTTTGGGATTTTAAAAAAACATGGTGGTGAATTTATAACCTTTGATGATGCTCCAGAAAAAATTGAAGGCGAGGGTTTAAAAGGTCGAGTTGCAATGTGGACATTTAATTCAAAAGACGAGTTTGACAAGTGGTATAACGATGAGGAATATCAAAACCTTTCGAAAGAACACAGACATCCAAATTCAATAATGCATAATTTATCTGTGATCAAAAGCTTGGGATAAAATGCAGCTAAATTTTTTTAATAAACCTCACTTCGAAAATGGATCTTTGAAGAAAATTTCAGAGATTTTAAAGGCTCATGGAATAAAAAAACCTCTCATTTGTACGGACCCCGGGCTCTCATCTATTGGGATGACAGATAAGATTAGAAATCTTTTGTCAAATGAACTTTCTCCTACATTTTACGAAGAAACTCCGGCAAATCCTACAGAGAAGGCAGTAAATGAAGCGCTGGACGCTTATAAAACAAACGAATGTGATGGTGTAATCGGATTTGGTGGTGGATCCAGCATGGACCTCGGCAAAGCTGTTGCCTTGATGGCTAATCATGAAGGAGATGTAGTGGACTATTCTCTGAATGAAGGAGGTTTTGGAAAGATAAATAAAACCGTTCCAATGATAGCTATTCCAACAACTTCTGGAACAGGAAGTGAAGTTTCGGTTGGTTCTGTAATTATTATGAATGATGGCAGGAAACTTATTTTAGCAAGTGAACATTTAAGACCAGCCGCTGCAATATGCGACCCAGAACTTACACTAGGCTTGCCGCCAATCTTGACAGCCGGAGCAGGAATGGATGCTTTAACTCATTGTATAGAAGCTATCATGTCACCAATTAACGATCCACCAGCCGAAGCAGTTGGCTTAGATGGTATTGAAAAAATAGTTAAGAAAGAAAGTCTTGTCAGAGCTTGTGAAGACGGTCAGGATAAGGATGCGAGATGGAATATGATGATGGCCTCAACTGAAGGAGCTATGGCATTTTCAAAAGGACTGGGAGCAGTTCATTCCATGAGTCATGCCATTGGTGCTGATCAAGAACTAAGGTTGCACCACGGAACTCTAAATGGAGTTATATTACCTACCGTATTGAGATTTAATAAAGATCATGTGGGTGACAAGTATCCAAGAATTGCGCAAGCAATGGGGAAAAATGCATCGGCAGACCTTGCGATTGAAATTGAGAAATTAAATGAAAAAATTGGTTTGCCCGGGGGACTAAAAGAAATGGGAGTTACCGAAGATATGATTCCTGAACTTGTAAAACACTCGATAACTGATCCCAGTAACGTGACAACGCCAAGATTACCTAATCCTGAAGAATGGGAAAGATTATTTTTAGATGCAATGTGAGGAGCTTTAAATAAATTATGGAAAAAGTTTGTTTAGTGATTGGAGCCGGTGCTGGTATTGGGGGAACAGTGGCTAAAAAATTTGCCTCCGATGGTTATCATGCATACCTTGCGAGGAGGACCGATGAAGAGGGTTTAAAAAGACTTATAAAAGAAATAGAAGACGCAGGCGGCAAGGCTTCAGGTTCGCTTTTGAATGTTATAGAGGAAAGTTCTATCGAAGATTTAGTAAATAAAATTGAATCAGAAATTGGTCCTATTGATACGGTAATTTATAACATTGGCGCACAAATTGGGGATCGAGCTTTGGCCGATACTAGTTATAAAGCTTTCGAAATGGGCTGGCGCATGGCGACTTTTGGTTTGTTCAGGCTCGCCCAAGTACTCACCCCAAAGATGAAAGAAAGACAATCTGGCAACATTATTGTTACCTCAGCAACATCGGCAGTTCGCGGTAATGGTGGTCAACATTCTCATGCTGCTGCGATGGGTGGAAGACGAATGCTGTGTCAATCCTTGAACGCTGAGTTTGCAAAAGATGGAATTCACGTAGCCCATATTATTATTGATGGCGCTGTAGATGCTCCAGATACTTTAGGAAAAATGTTAGGCCCTGAATTATTTGAGCAGTTCAAAGAAAAGAAAGGTGAAAACGGTATGATAATTCCTGAGGAAGTAGCTGAAACTTACCTTTTTATTGCGAAACAAAAAAAATCTACTTGGACTCATGAGATTGATATAAGATCATTTTCTGACACTTCTTGGTGGAATAGCTAATTTTATGGAAAACATTATGAAATACTTTGTAGCACTTTTATTTATATTTTCTTTGAACACTTTTTCTATGGATCATAAAAAACTTGATCCAATTATTTTTCAAATTGACTTATCGGTATTAGAAGGAAAAGAACAAGCCGCAAAGGAATTCACTTATGCGATTTCGGATAATGTAAAAAAAAATGAACCCAATACTTTAATTTATCAATATTATTTTTCTCCAGACAATAAAAAAGTTTTTTTATACGAAGTTTATAAAAATAATAACGCTGCAGTTTTTCACGTAGAACAATTTCAAGGAAGTGATTGGGAAAAAGAATTCTTTGAAATTTTTGAACTCAAAGATTTCCAAGTCTTAGGAAATTCCGAAGATTCCTTGATGAAGGTTCTAGATGGTTTTACCAACGATTTTAGAACCAAAGAAGGTGGCTACCATAAAGTAATCGAAGGTCTAAAATCGGAAATCTTAAACTTAAACTAAGATTTAGTTTCCTAGAAAATTATCAAGCCTTTCATAAGCATTTATAAAATCTTCTTTAAACTCTTGGACTACGTCACTAGCTGAGATACTTTGGTTCATTAATCCAACGCCTTGGCCAACCCAATAAGTTGCAAGATCTTTTGCACCATCGTGCCCTCCTGCTGCCAGTTTATTAACTTTTTGCAATGCTGGCTCAGCAACCATTGGTTGTAAAGGCATCGGTAAAGGTTCTGGAGCCGTCTCTGATTCCCATGCTTCCGTCCAAGGTGTCACTAATTGCCTTGAATGCTTACCAGTTCTGCTTCTGGATCTTACCGTTTGACTTGAATTAGCAGCCACCATTTTCTCTTTTACAATTGGATCAACTTCAGACTCGATTGTGGTCAACCAAACCGATCCACACCAGGCCCCTGACGCACCCATTGCCATAGCAGCAGCCATCTGTTTACCAGTCACAATTCCACCAGCAGCCAAAATAGGTACATCTCCGTAAGGTTGAATAGCTTCGTGCACTTCAGGGATCAAAACCATCGTAGAAACACTCCCACAGTGTCCTCCAGCTTCAGTTCCAGAAACGACAAGAATATCAACTCCGGCTTTCACCTGATTGATAGCGTGTTTTGCTGTTCCCAATAAAGCTGCCACCTTGCAATTATTCTCTTTGCCCATCTCAATCATCCAATCTGGCGGAACTCCAAGAGCATTGGCAATAATTTTTATGGGATGATTAAAGGCAACGTCTAGCAGAGCTTTAGCTCCATCGGATTGAGTATTTTCAGCAAATCCTGATCCTGCGGTATCTATTTCTCTTAATTCAGGAGAATCAATACCATGTTTTTCTAAAACATCGGCCCTAAAATCAGCATATTCTTGAGGTATCATTTTTGCCAATTTTTCAGGATCAAATTTTTCATCCTTGCCAACCATTTTGTTTGGAATGAGGACGTCGACTCCATAAGGCTTTCCATCAATGTGATCATCGATCCATTTCAATTCTTTTTCAAGTTGTTCCGGCGACATTCCAACAGCTCCAAGAACACCGCAGCCCCCTGCTTTCGAAACAGCAACTACTACGTCTCGGCAATGCGAGAAAGCTACCAGAGGAAATTCAATTTCTAACATCTCACAAATGGGTGATTTCATCATATTTCTCCTTTCTTTTTTAATTTTCCTTTCAATCTATATTAAGTTTATACTGGCAAAATATGAAGCCTTTTTCTTCAATATTTTTTACGCTTCTTTCTATCTCAATTGGCTTTCTTTTCACTTTAGCTATTTCTGCAAACTCTGTTCTCTTTGCGGACATACCAATAATGTATATTGTTACTCTGTATATATTTATCTTGCAGTGGATAATTTTTATTCCTTCTTATGTCTATCAAACCGAGCATTATTACGATCTGACTGGCTCAATGACTTATATAACCGCTATTTTATTAGTTACCTTATTTTCCCAAGAGATAAATTTAAGAGACGTATTAATTTGTTCGCTTATTTTAATCTGGGCAAGCAGATTAGGTTTATTTCTTTCAAGAAGAGTAAAAAATGCTGGTGAAGATAAAAGGTTTAAACATATTAAGCCCAATTTCTATCAATTTTTGATGGCCTGGACTATTCAAGGACTTTGGGTGCTGATTACTGCTGGAATGGCCTTTGCTGCTTTAAGTTCTCAAAAAGAAATAGGTATCGACGCCTTTGCTGTAACTGGTGGAATAATTTGGTTGTTGGGTTTTGTGATTGAAGTAATATCAGATCAACAAAAAAGTAAATTTAAAAATAATCCTGAAAATGCAGATAAATTTATTCAAAGTGGTCTTTGGTCTTGGTCCAGACACCCTAATTATTTTGGAGAAATTGTTTTATGGATTGGAATTGCCGTTATTGCCTACCCAGTTATTGAAGGTTGGCAATATGTAGCGCTTATTTCTCCTATTTTTGTAATTTTTTTACTGACGATGGTTAGTGGTGTTAACCTTTTAGAAAGACAGGGAATGCAAAAGTGGGGTCATGAGGAGGATTATTTGAGTTACCTAAAAAGAACAAGCTCTTTGATCCCCTTTCCACCGAAGAGTTAAAAACTTCACAATTTTTTTTAATTTCCATAATTTAATTACTCTTCGAATTTATAAGATTTAGATTTTTTAAATGCTTCTCTTTCAAAAAGGGAATCTGTCCATCGCTTTATATTTGGCTTAAAAGCTTGATGTATACCTAGAGAATCTGCCAAAAGTATTGCGTAACTAACGCATATGTCTGCAATAGTAAATCTATCGGAACATAAATACTCTTTTCCCTCGAGAGAGGTTTCTAAAAGTTTCAATCTTGAAACAAACCATCTGCTGTAACCATCAACCGCAGCATCTGCAACTCCAGGCTCTTGAAGCTTATATCTCAAAACAACTGTTTGCGGGAAAGTTAACGTTGCGTCAGCATGATAAAGCCAATTCAAATAAGTGGGATAATCCTTTTCATCTGGCATCACTCTTAAGTCAGACGGACCATATTTTTCTACCAGATATTGAGACATTGCAACCGATTCAGTCATTTTCACATCTCCGTCGATCATGTAAGGAATTGTTCCAAGCATATTTACCTCGAGATACTCTTTCATGAATACTCTTGGAGGAAAAGGCATCATTGTTAATTCATAATTTAGACCCATTTCTTCAGCCGTCCAGATTGGTCTCATCGCCCTTGAACTTTCTGTTGCCCAAATTTTTATCATAATTATTATCCCCAGATTTGTATCAAACTATTTAGAAAAGTAAAATGATTATAACTTAATGAGAGGAATATTATGATTGGAGCAATTGCAAAATTAAAAATAAAAGAAAACGAATTAGATAATTTCAAAGAGGTAATGAGAAAACTTGTTCAAGCCGTATCTGAAAATGAACCCGGTTGCGAATATTACCAAATGCATGAAACGTCTGATCCTCAGATTATTATGATGATAGAAATTTACAAAGACGAGGAAGCTCATGCCAATCATACCCAAACCGAGCATTTCCAAACTATTGCGATGGAGCTAGCACCTTTTTTAGATGGCGCGCCTGAGATAACTACTCATAAGCTAATAAGCTGAGAAAGTATTACTTACAAGCCGTTGAAAATGGCCAAATAGAATTTGATGAAAACCAAATCAAATTAATTGAAAAGTTAGAACCTAAATTAGTTTATTCAGAAAGATATGCTTTTCCATTAAGTATTTTTAGGAAATCTAGACTTCCTAAGAGTATTTATATACACGGAGAGGTTGGAAGAGGCAAAACTTTTTTAATGGACTTATTTTTTAAAGAACTCAAGTCCGAAAAAAAATTAAGGCTACATTTTCACAGATTTATGAAGCTTCTTCACGAAGATTTAAATAAATTAAAAGGCCAAAAAGATCCTATCAATAAAATAGTTAAAAATTTGACTAAAAAATATTCTTTTTTTTGTTTTGACGAATTTTTTGTTGAGGACATCGGAGATGCCATGCTTTTGGGGAAATTTATGCAAGAATTTTTTAAATCTAAAGCTTGTTTTATCACAACGTCTAATTTGGAGCCTTCAAGGCTTTATGAGGGTGGGCTGCAAAGAAAATTATTTATTCCGGCAATCGAAGCAATTGAAGCCAATTGCGAAGTTTTTAACCTAAACTCAATAAACGATTATCGCTTAAGAACTTTAGAGCAAAATGAATTATTTTTTTTTCCAACCTCAAGAATAGTTAAAGAAAAGTTAGAAACTATATTCAACACCCTCAAAGGAATTAATGAAATACAAATAAAACAAATTGAGATTCTTGGAAGAAAAATTGAAATAATAAAATCCTCTAAAGGTGTTATTTGGTTTGATTTCAGCAACATTTGTTCTGCTCCGAGAAGCTCAATGGATTACATAGAAATATCTAAAGAATTTCAAACTTTAATCATTTCTGATATGAAAAAGATTGAGTCAGATGATGTCGCCAGACGTTTTATTAGTCTTATCGACGAATGTTACGACAGAAGAGTCAAAATAATAATCAGTGCTGAGGAAGATTTCAGAGATATTTACAAAGGAACAAATCTTAAAGAAAAATTTAAAAGAACAATTAGCAGGTTGATAGAAATGCAATCTAAAGATTACTTAAAAGAAGCTCATAAGGCTTGAATTAATTTAAGATGTCACTAGATATAATAGTGTAGAATAAATTAATTAAATGAAAGAAGTAGTCGAAACCAATTTTTCAATAGGACAAGTTGTTAAGCATAAATTTCTCGATTTTAGAGGAGTCATTTTTGATGTTGATCCCGAGTTCAACAACACAGAAGAATGGTACCAAAGCATCCCATCACAAATAAGGCCTAGTAAAGATCAACCTTTCTATCATGTCTTTGCCGAGAATGATGACGTTTTCTACACTGCATATGTTTCTCAACAAAACTTATTAGTAGATGAGTCTAATGAGCCAGTAGCACATCCTGATGTAAACGCTAATTTTGGTCCTTTTAATGGAAAAGTTTACGAAATCCTTCAAGGCGCAAGAAACTAACCTGCTAACATTACCGAAGTTATAAAAACTTCCATCGCTTTCTTTAACTCTAAATTGCTTATTTTCGTGGGAGAAATTCTCAAGTTTTGATTGTTGGGATCTTTTCCATAAGGGAATGTTGCGCCTACTGGAGTGAGTTTTAAACCAGCGGTTTCACATAGCTTGTAGATTTTCTTAGCTTTACCTGGTTTTGAATTAAAAGAAACGAAGTAACCGCCCGTTGGCTTTGTCCAGTCAGCCATATCGGATGGTAGTTTTGAGAGATACTTTTCTACAATTTCAAATTTTTTTGATAACACTAAAGAGTGTTTATTCATGTGTTTTTCTAAAGATTTTTTATCTTTTAAAAACTTTGAATGTTTGGCTTGGTTTATTTTATCCGAGCCAACTCTGGTGTTTTGATAAAAGGACAAAAAATTAGATAAAGTTTTTTCCGAGGCCGCTAAAAAAGAAATCCCAGCTCCTGCGAAAGTAATCTTGCTTGTACTCGCAAACATAACAATATTATTTGAAGTATTTGATTTTTTACAAAAATTAAAAATATTTCCTAGTTTCTTTGATTTTTTAAAATCATGAACACTATAGGCGTTGTCATAGAAAATCATAAAATCTTTAGAGGCTTTTTTCGGAAGTCTTGCCAGACGCTCCAAAACTTTAAGAGAGTAAGTTTCTCCAGTAGGGTTAGAATGTTTTGGTACGCAAATTATTCCTTTTATCGATTTATCCTTTTTCACTAACTTTTCAGCATAATCCATATCCGGACCATCGCCCCTGAGAGGAACATTTATCATATTAATGCCCATCATTTCTAAGAGAGAAAAATGTCTATCGTATCCAGGCACCGGACATAAAAAAGAAATTTTTTTATAATGTTTCCAAGCTTCGCCGTTGATGCCTTTAAAGAAAAGAGCTTGAATAACCATTGAAGTCAAATTAAGACTACTTGTTCCGTTTGCTATTACGTTCTTATAATTTATTCCTAATAATATTGCGCCTAATTTTCTTGTTGAATCTAAGCCTTTTATTAATCCGTAATTCCTCAAGTCCTCACCATCAAAATTAAATTTATTTTTCAAAATTTGGTCCATGGGTTCGGAAAGCTTTAATTGTTCTTTGGATGGTTGACCCCTTGTCAGGTCGAGGTTTAAATTCTGGTCCAATAATTTCTTATAATTTTTTTCTATTTCTTTTTTTGTCATAAGATTTTCATCTATTTAAAATTAGTAGATTTCTTTCCAAAGCATATTGCTCTAATTTTTTGTCAGGTGAAACTATGATACTACTCGGACAAGCTTTTATTAAAGGCAAATCGTTTATCGAGTCAGTATAAAAAACAGATTCTTCAAGGAAATAATTTTTATTTTGACACCACTCTTTAACTTTCTCTAATTTTCCAATTCCAAAAGCGGCTTTGTTTAGCACTCCTGTAATCTTATTGTCTATAACTTCGTATGATGAGCCGATAAATTCATTTATTCCGAAATATTTAGAAAATCCTTCAACAATAAAATCTAATGATCCAGATGCTATTATCCTAAAATCATTTTCATGTTTTTTGAGTAACTCAAACGTAAAAGAATCAATCAATTTTCTCTCATGAGACTCAATAAATTCTTCAACTAATTTGTTTAAGTCATTGACATTCATGCCAATCAACGGATTCAGAAGAAATGAACAATATTCATCAAAATTTAAGTTGCCTGATCTATAGTCAATTTCGAAGGCCTTAATTTTTTTCAAATAAACCTCTTCTTCTATGTATCCTTTTTCAACAGTAAATTTAGCCCAATGGAACTCGCTATCGCCACAAAGTAATGTATCGTCCAAATCATAAATTGCTAATTTTTTCATAACAATTCTCTTAACTCCTTCAATGCCAATCGATAGGCTTCTTTTTTAAAATGTATTATTTTTGCCAGAGGAAACCAAAAAGAAACCCAATCAAATTTATCGAACTCCGGTGAGACATCTTTACTCAAGTCAATTGAAAAATTTTCTCCTTTCAACTTTAGTAAAAACCAGGTTTGTAATTGACCTTTGTATTTTCCACCTAAAACTCTTGATCTCATAGTAATGGGAATATCATATTTTATTTCCTCTTTTGTTTTACCTAAAATTTCTACTTCTGTTGATTTAAGCCCTACCTCTTCATAAAGCTCTCTATACATTGCATCTTCACAAAGTTCATTTTCATCTATTCCGCCCTGAGGAAACTGCCAATTTTCTGTTCCTTTTCTCCTGCAAAGAAGAACTTGGTTATTTTTATTTAGAACAACCATTGCAACATTCTTTCTATATCCTTGCATTTACTTAAGAGTGAACTTTAAATTCAAAGGTATTTGAATCAGATAAATTGCTTGAACTGTCATATATTACCTCTGTGACTTTGACTATGTCTTTCCGATCAATTGTAATGACAGTTGTTGATCTAGTTCCGTAAATATCAGACGTTATAAATCTTGAATCAAACTCGCTTCCATGGTTTTGGTTTATTTGTTCGAAATTGAATTCATAATTTTTTTTTGGTTTTTGCATAAGTTCAATTAAATCTTGATGAGTAAAAGTTTGATTTAAGATACTTTTAAAATCCTCTTTTGCATTATTCAATTTCTTTGTTTCTGTATTCAAAGCTCGATTACCAACGACTACTAATTCTTGATTGAAACTTTCGATTCCTTGACTGGAAATTATTGAAAAATATTTCAAATCAGAAACAACCAAGTTAAAACCCATGTATTTATTTGCTTCGACTTTTTGAACATACTCCTCAGGCGACAAGGATGAATTTAAAAAATTTTTTACTAAGTCTCCTCGCGACAAAAAATTTTCTTTTGTATCTGTTTGGTAAAATTCTCTTACGTTAGTTACCGCCGCAAATCTTCCAGATTTTGTTATTCCAAGCCAAGTACCGCCTTGTTCTAAATCTTGTCCAGCGAGTAATCCTTCAACATTATTCCACCAAAACATATTTCTAGTTTTCCGTTCGTAAAATTCGTCTCTATTCGAAGAAAGAACGAATTTATAATCGCCTAGACTTGGTTTTGACAACAAAATTAAACACATGCTTGAGAAAACTTAAGTTTATCAGAGGTCTTAGATAAGCGATAATGCGTTGAAATGATAGAAATCATTATCCCATTAATCTTACTTGGAATTTTTGCAGGATTATTATCAGGTTTTTTTGGTATTGGTAGCGGGATCATTCTTGTTCCAGCTTATATTCTTCTCTTTAATTATTTAAATTTTCCTCCTGAATTCATTCCCTTACTAGCGACCGGAACATCAATGGGAACTATGGCCATAACAATTCCAATGGCGGCTTATACCCATTATCTAAACAAAAATATTAATTTAGAAATTGTAAAATACATGTTTTTAGCAGCAATTATTTCAACTATGTTTGGTAGGTATGTTGCTGTCTATATTTCGGGAAGTATTCTACAGATTATAATTGCGGTTTCACTTATCTTAGCTGCAATTCAACTTGCCTTTAATTTTTCTCCAAAAAATAAAATTCCATCTTTTAGCGGAATAGAGTTATTCGTGGTCGGAGGTTTTATTGCACTGATTACTTCATTTGTTGGAATAGGTGGAGGAATTTTAATGGTTCCTTATTTTCAATTCAGAGGTTTAAAAATTCATGAAGCTGTAGGAACTTCTTCAATCATGGGCTTCTTTTTTGCATTGTCGGGATTAATTGGAGGACTTTTATTTGCACCTATTGATCTAGACAAAATTGATTTTGTTTATGGCTCGGTATTTATACCTGCAATTTTAGTGGCCGGAATATCAAGTATTTATTTTGCAAAATATGGGGCTGAGATTTCTAATAAAATGAAAGGGGAGTCTTTAAGAATAGCTTTTTCAATTTTAGTTATTTTGGTTGCCGTAAGAATTTTTTATATTACTTTCCTATGATCATTGATATAAATCCTGTTGCTTTCTATTTACCTATTCCCTTTGTTGGTTGGTGGCCAGTTTACTGGTACGGGATTAGTTGGGTAATAGCAATCCTATCTATTCATTGGTTTGCCAAAAGAAATATTGCCACTAATGCAAATTTCACAGAAGCACATGTCGAAGACTTTTTGTTTTATGGAGTTTTAGGAGCGATTGTAGGAGGAAGACTTGGTTACATGCTGTTCTATGGAATGGATCAAATATTATCTGATCCATTTTCCATTCTCAGGGTTTGGGAAGGTGGTTTGTCTTTTCATGGAGGGCTATTTGGAGTAATTGTTGCATTCTTGATCTTTAGTAAAAAAATAAATATTCCTTTTTTCGAATTTTCCGATCACATCGCTGTAAGCTTTCCTCTTGGTTTGGGAATTGTAAGAATTGGAAACTTCCTTGGAGGAGAGTTGCTTGGAAGGCCAACTGACCTTCCATGGGGAATGACCTTTTGGAGCGATCCCCTTCAGTTATCTAGGCATCCTTCCCAACTGTATCAAGCCTTTTTAGAGGGGCCTGTATTATTTTTTATAATGTTTTTTCTATTTAAGAAAAAGATGCCTCGGATGGCATTGTCGGGTTATTTTCTAGTATTTTATGGATTGTTTAGAATCATAACTGAACAATTTAGAACACCGGATTCTCATATTGGATTTGATTTATTTGATATGATTACCCGTGGTCAGATTCTTTCTTTGCCAATGGTTTTGGCGGGAATTATTTTATTAATATTTGCTTTCAATAAAAATAAAAATGCAACAATATCTTGATTTAATGCAAAAAATACTCGATGAAGGAGTTGAAAAATCTGATAGAACTGGAACAGGAACAAAAAGCATCTTTGGTCATCAAATGCATTTTGATCTTAGTGAAGGCTTTCCCCTCGTAACCACTAAAAAAATACATTTAAAATCAATAATCCATGAACTCATATGGTTTCTCAAAGGTTCTACGAATATTAAATATTTAAAAGAAAATGGAGTATCGATATGGGATGAATGGGCTGATGAAAATGGTGAGCTTGGTCCAGTTTATGGCGCTCAATGGAGATCATGGCCTAATCCAGGAAAAGAACCAATTGATCAAATCACAAATCTAATTGATGGTTTAAAAAATGATCCAGATTCAAGAAGGCATATTGTCAGTGGCTGGAATCCAACCTTAATTGATCAAATGGCTTTGCCACCTTGTCACACTCTCTTTCAATTCTACGTAGCAAACGGAAATCTTTCTTGTCAACTTTATCAAAGAAGTGCAGACGTTTTTTTAGGAGTACCTTTCAACATAGCCTCATATGCCCTCCTAACTCACATGGTTGCTCAGGTCTGTGAATTAAAACCATACAGATTCGTTCATACTCTTGGAGACGCTCACTTATATTTAAACCATTTAGACCAAGCAAATCTTCAATTAACTAGAGACCCAAAAAGTTTGCCCCGTTTAAAATTAAATAAAGAAGTTAAGGAAATATCTGACTTTAAATATGAAGATATAGAAATTTTAGACTATGAATTCCACCCATTAATTTCGGCGCCAATAGCTGTTTAATGAAGCTAACAATCGTAGCAGCATTAGCAAAAAATAACGTAATTGGAAGGAATAATTCTTTGCCTTGGCATATCCCGGAAGATCTGAGAAGGTTTAAAGAACTTACCTCTGGAAGTCCCGTAATCATGGGGAGAAAGACTTATGAATCTATTGGACGCCCTTTACCAAACAGATTGAATATAATTCTTACAAAAAAAGGATTCCAAGCTTCAGATGAAATAAAAGTTTTTAAACAGACAAACGAGTTGTTAAATTTCCTTAATGCTCTTGATCAAGAGATTTTTATTATCGGAGGCTCTGAAATTTATAACTTGTTAGAGCCACACTGTTCCAAGATGGTGCTTACACATGTAATGGAAGACTTTAAAGGAGATGCTTTTTTTTCAATTGATTTAAAGAATTGGAAGGAGGTAAAAAGTGAGAGTTTTACCGATGAAAAAAGCAAAATTGAATGTGAAATTAAAACTTATATTAAAGATTAACTTTCTTCTAGATCCTTCCTTCGTTGCTCTAAAATTTTAACTCTCTTAGCTTCTTTTTCTGTATAAGATAACCACGTAAGAGCTTGCGCTCTAAGCTTGTCTTGTTTCTTTTCTTTTAATTTTTTGTCCTTTATTTTTAAGTCAGTTAGCCTATCAAGGGCTTTTCTGAAAAAAATTGTAGCATCATCAAAACTTTGTTTTTCATAAGATACTTGACCTAAAAGAATATTTACTGTGACCGGATCTTTTAATTTTCCCTTTTTCAAAGCTAGCTTTAAAGAGTCCATTGCTAGATCGTATCTATCCGTAGCTAGATAAAGTTGTCCCAAAAACACAAATAACTCGCCTTCTTCTGATTTCTCAGCTGCTTCCTTGTATAGAGGTTCAGCCTTTTTTAATTCTTGAGACATATGCCAACCTTGAGCCAGCATCTTTAGATTCTTTTCTTTTCTTTCTACAAACTCCTCATCGACACCATATTGAAGAGCTTTAGCAGCTTTAAAAGGAGCATCTGCTCGCATCAATAGCTGATACAAAGCTATATATTCTGATTCTTTATCCAACAATCTTTGATCGTGAGCTGCTTCCAATGCTGAAAGCTGATTAGATTCTTGCTGCATAGTTCCGTACAAAGATGAAAGTTGAACCCAGTATCTTTTTTTAGGATAAAAATCTACTAACTCTTTATAAAGAGGCAACATTTCATCAGTTTTTTGAGATTCATTAAATAGAGCCAATAAAAGATTGTAAGTAGATTCTCTCGGTTTAGAATTATTTGCTTTTGCAACACACATGGCTGTGTCTGCATTTCTTAAAGCCATTTTCTTTTCATTCAGTTGCCAGTGAGAAGCAGCCATTATGTCAAATCCTGTTGAGCTGGGATTGGACTCAATGGAAAGCCACTCTTTCATAGTTTGTATAGATTTTCTGTATTCTTCTCTAGAGTAAGCTATTTGAGCTAAACTGAAAATTACGTTTGCTTTTAACCTAGGATCTGCCTCTTCAATTTTTAAAAAATTTTCATAGTCTTTCTCTGCCTCTTTTAATTTATCTTGACTGAAATGTACATAAGCATAGTAGTACCACATTTGAGCTTTATCCACATTGGTTAAATCTTCAGAAATTTTCATTTCATCTAATATTTCAAGAGCAAGTAGTAAGTCATCCTCTTCTAAAGCAGGAAATAACCTTTTTAAAAACCTTTGTGCTTTTTGACTGGGTAATTTTGCGACACGTCTTTTAGGTTTTTTAGCGATTTCGTAATTTTTAAGACATTTTTCAATGGTGTATCCAGGAAAATTAAATTTTCTTTCTTCTTTTTCTTGAGCAACTAAAAATGAACTTAGAAATAAACAGACAAAAAATATTGAATAAAAACTTAAAACTCGCATCAAATCATCTCCAAACAGTTTTGTGGAACATAGCCCGGCCCTTTTCCTTCACCTTCTAAAATAAAAGTTATTCTTTGTCTCACCCCCTCTACAGCTACGGCAACACCGTCTCTAATAAGTGGTTTATATTTATATCTTAACGCAGCTCTTGTTGCAGCTCTATCAAAAATTCCAGGAGGATTAGCTTGAATAACTACTGGCTCGGAAACAGCTCCTAAAGGAGTAACTGTATATTCAAGAAGCACGCATCCCTCTATTCCTCTTTCTGCAGCTCTTCTAGGATATTGCGGCGGAACTTGGAATATCGGAACATAAGAGCCATCCGCAAATACTCCTTGTCTTTTGGCCTTAAAATTAAAATTCAAATTCATAGCGTCATCAAAGTCATCAACTGTCTCGATATCAACGTCTGGAGGTAGTTGATCAGGCTCAGGTTCAGCCTCATCGGGTCTTTCAAAATTATCGATTAGTTCTAAATCTTTTGGAGGCATTACAATGTCTACAATTTTTCGAGTTTTTACGTCATCTAATGAAACGTCTCCAGTTGCAATTAGAACTGCCATTAACATCAAGGAGGCGATTGATATCGTTGTACCAGCAGCGGCAGCAAGCCCATATTTTTGGTAAACGTTGTCTAAATCAGTATTTAAAAATTTTTCAATCATTTAAAAATTAGGTTCTGACGCAATCGAAATATCAACAACTCCAGCTTCTCTAACTTCATCCATAACCGCTACTATTTTTTCGGCTGTTGATTTTACATCTGCTTGAATGACTACCGATCCTTGAGGGTTTTCAGCAATCAATCTGATTACATTAGCTTTAACCTGCCTCACGTCAATTCTTCTACCATCCATATAAATTTCACCTGCGGCTCCTATAGCAATTAAAATAGCTGCATTTTCAGTAATCTCTGATGTCTCTGAATCTGGTCGATTTATTTCTAATCCCGGTTCTTTAATAAAATTAGCTGTAACAATAAAAAAGATTAATAAAATAAAAACCACATCGAGCATTGGCGTAATATTTGGCTCTTCTGTGTCTTCTACTGCTTGGTTAATAAGTGATCTTCTCATAATTTTTTTATTCGTATGTTAAGCGTTCAGATAACAAATCTGTTTTTTTTCGAACGTTATTGTCAAGCCATCTTGCTGCAATGCTTGCTGGAATAGCTGCCATTAAACCTGACATCGCAGGAATTGTTGATCTTGCAACGCCGCCTGCCATCGCTTTGGCATCTCCGCCGCCAGTCACAGCTAAAATGTGAAAAACTTCGATCATACCAATAATTGTACCAAGCAAACCAAATAAAGGCGCTAAGGCGACGCAAACTCTAATAAATTCAATATTAGTTTTAATTTGTTGTTCGGCCTTTGAAATAAGCATGACTCTTATCACATGGCCTTCCCAAGATTTGTGAGTTTTTACCTCTGACCATTCTTGAATGGTGTCTCTTTCAACTGTGGGATGAATAAATTGAAAATACCAAATTCTCTCAAAAATAAAAAACCACATAACTAGTATCAAGAAAGCGATCAGTAAGACTACTCCACCCCCCTTCTCCAGGAATTCAAAAAGTATTGATTGAAGGTTATAAAACCAAGCCATAACTTTAACTTGTTACTTGTTGAGTTTCTTCCGCTCGAGCTGCAACCATTCCTGTACTTTGCTCCTCAAGAACTGAAAGTATGCCTTTGGAGTAATTACTTAAAGCTGCCGCCATAAATGTAGTTGGAATTGCACTCATAAGCCCTAACATAGTTGTAACTAAAGCTTCAGATATTCCTCCCGCCATAGTTTTTGGATCGCCTGTGCCAAACAAAGTTATAGCTTGGAAAGTATTAATCATTCCAATTATTGTTCCAAACAACCCTAGAAGAGGAGAAATGACAGAAATTAATCTCACAACCCAAATGTACTGATCAATGGACTGTCTTTCTACAAGAATTTGTTCTGCTAATTTTAATTCGAGAGTTTCTGTGTCAGTTTTGTTTTCATTTGCAACAGTAAAAATCCTTGAAAGTGGATTATCAGAAGATTTTTCACCACTAACTTCTTTTTTAATCGCATTATTTATTGTGAACAAGGAATAGAATCTCCAAGCAAAAACTCCTGTAGCAAGTAAGAAAAGAAGAATTATAGTGTAACCAGTGATTCTTCCGTATTGGATTTGTTCAAAAAAAGACGGTAATGATATTAAATTCACTAACAATGCTCCGCCTTGAGGACCAGTTGGATCCAATGCAAATTGGACAAATCCGGAATCTTCATCAAAGATATCATAGGATCCATCTAAGAATCTGCTTGGTTGTTTTGGTAAGGTTTCATATGCTCCTCTGCCTTGAAGATAAGTAAGATACTCTCCCTCAGATACGACGTTAAAATTCCCTATCCTGACAACTTCTTCTGTTGAAGCATCACCGTTATTGTCTATTACCGTGGCAGAAAATTTTTCTACACTGCCTGACGCGACCAGCTCTCTTGAAAGTTCGTACCATAGCCTTTCCAATTCTTCTATAGTAGCAACGCTTACTCCTTCTCCCATCTTTTTAGCAAGATCTTCTAAGAATATTTCTCTATCCTGACCAAATTGGCCTGAGGTAAGAGAGGTTTCAAAAGTTGCTTGCGTATCAGACGCAACACCTTGAAGGTGCCCAAATGTCTCATAAAGCGAACCCAATCTAGTCTTTAATTGATCTTCTAACAAAACGAGCTTAGCGTCATTAGCTTCAAAGGTAGTCTCTAAACGAGACGCTTCTGCTTCTAAACGAGATCTTTCAGCTTTAGCGTTTGCTAAAAGCGTTGCCTGTCTATTCTTTTCTTTAATAAATCTCTCTTCTCTCTCAGCCGCTTCCTCAGCCTCAGCAAATCTTCCTTGCTTAACTAATTCTAAAAGTTGATCTAGATCTAATGCTATGTTTTCAGGTTTATCTTCGTTTTCTTGAGAAGATATAAATCCCGAAAATAAAAGAGATAAAAATAAAGATAATTTAACTAATGTTTTCATTGAATTACCTCAGCTGCTGGTACTGGCAACTCAAGCATTCCAACTGTCTTAAGTTTTTTAGCCATAGAAATTCCATCTCTAACAGGTCTTTGATACCTTCCGGGTAGACTTTCCCAACCTTTAGTCTCCTTGTTCCAAATTCCTGTCTCGTCTAGATCAGTAGTTTGGTAAGCCAACACCATTCTGCCAACTCTTAAAATGTTAACTTCTCTTTCTTGGTCATCAATAATGACCGTGTCTTTATAAGTGTCTATTTTTCGACCATACTCAGCTTCAACAGTAAAACCTTCCAAAACTTGTCTGAGTTTTTCAGCAGGAGAAACCGTTGGATTATCTAAGGCATCTTGAATAAATTTTAGCCTTTCTGCCCTTTCACCTGTTCTGAAAGGAAGATCCAGTTCAACAAATTTGCTTAGCCCTTCATGCATTCTCCTTGATAAAGGAGGAATTTGCCTTTGCAGGACAGCTGCATATTTCATTGTTTCTTCAATTTCTTCCATCCTAGCAATCTGTCTTTTAATCTGTTTTTTCTTTTGAGCGTTGTAAACCTTTAACCCCTCAATTTGCTTTGTAACGCCTTTATATTCTGAAGCATCTTGATCTATTTTGACTTGAGAGGAATCGATTTTTTCTTGGGAAATTGCTGCATTATCAGCTCTAACTTTATTTTCTTGCAACACAGGATCTACTTGAGAAAGAAGATTAAATGAAACTAGCAAAAAAATTGTGAGCAGAGATCTATTTATTATTAAAAATGACATATTAGTCCTCATTTTTTTTACAAAAAAAAAGGGGATCCAATAAAATAATTACTTAAATAACCCCTTAAAGTTCTCACTTTAAGTAAAATAAAATTATCTTGCAACAATTTAATGTACTTAAAAAATAAGAGAGCAGATTTTAACCCTTATCAATCCGAAAATCCAAAAAAATGACTATAGTCCAAACTAATGAATTTAGAACAGGCATGAAGATAATTATTGATGATAACCTCTGCGAAATTATTGATCATCAATTCCATAAACCTGGCAAAGGGCAGGCGGTAATGCGAGTAAAATATAAAAATCTCTCAACCTCTCAAGTATTAGATAAAACATTTAAGACTGGAGAGACAGTTGAAAAAGCGGATATTGAAATTTCAAAAATGCAATTTCTGTATTCGCAAGAAGATCAGCTGGTATTTATGAACTCTGAGACTTTTGAACAAACAAATGTAGAAAAAAACTTAATTGAAGAAAAAGTAAATTGGATGACCGAAGGGGAAGAATATGAAATATCAATGTGGAATGAAAAAATAGTGAGTGTAGAAATTAAAAATTTTGTAGAGATTGAAATATCAGCTACTGAGCCGGGATTCAAAGGAGATACCTCTACAAATACTTTAAAAGACGCAGTTTTAATAAATGGAATAGAAATTAAAGTTCCTCTTTTTATTGAACAAGGAGATATTGTCAAAGTGGACACCCGTAATTGCGAATATCAAAATAGAGTGAATAAATGAAGTCCGAAATAAGAGGTATTTTAGCAAGTACGACGAAGAAATTATTTTCTATAGAGATTGAAGCTTTTGAAGTCTCAAGAACTAAATTAAAAACACATGGAAATTGGAGCTCAAATATCGCTTTGGTGCTTGGTAAAGAATTAAAAGAACAACCTAAAGTGATTGCAGAAAAAATTATTAAAAGACTTCCCGAAAAGAAGTGGTTAAAAAAAGTAGAAGTTGCAGATCCAGGCTTTATAAATTTTTTTTTAGCAGAAGAAGCTCAGGCTTCCATTCTTAATAATGCTTTAAATGAAAATTTTTTCTTTTGTAGAACCGAGTCGCCAAAAAAATATTTAATTGAATACGTCTCTAGTAACCCAACCGGGCCGATACATGTTGGCCATGGGCGAGGAGCAGCTTTTGGTTCAGCCCTGGCCAACCTTTTAAGACACTCAGGAAACGAAGTTGAAGAAGAATATTAC
Source organism: uncultured SAR86 cluster bacterium (assembly GCA_902553315.1). Lineage (GTDB taxonomy): Bacteria > Pseudomonadota > Gammaproteobacteria > Magnimaribacterales > AG-339-G14 > AG-339-G14. Next base: position 241,334 of record CACDKN010000001.1, on the reverse strand, counting down.
GTTAACGATAGAGGGCTACAAACAGACATTTTAGCGCTAAGTGTATTTTTGCGTTATCAAGAACTTTTTGACCAACAAATAAAATTTCCAGAAGACTGCTACCAAGGCGAATATATAATTCATTCCGCGCAGTCGGTTAAAAAAACCTTTGGCGACAAATACGTTGTTAAGGGAGATTCTTCAGTACTAAGTTCTGACGTGATTCCAGAAATACTCAAGCAAGTAAAAGAAGAATTTCCAGATTTCGACGAGCTAACTGTTTTTATTCTCTCTCTTCAAATAGATGACATTAAAAGAGTTCTCTCAAAGTTTAGAGTGTTTCATGAGAATTGGATAAGTGAAAAAAAACTTTATGAGAAATCAAAAGGAAAGAGTATGTTCGATGAGGTTATTCATACCTTAGAAAAAAATAATTCAACATATGTATCTAATGATGCGCTTTGGTTTAAATCAAAGGAAAGAGGAGACGAAAAAGATAGGGTTTTGATAAGAGATAACAAAGATCCGACCTACTTTGCTTCTGATGTTGCTTACCACAAATTTAAATTTGATAGAAAATTTGATCGCTTAGTAAATATTTGGGGTGCAGATCATCATGGTTATATCCCCAGAATTAAAGGAGCCTTAGATGCTTTGGGTTTGAAAGGAGATTTGCTTGAAACAATTATTATACAATTCGTTTCACTCAATCGATCTGGGAAAACTGTAAGCATGTCTACAAGAAAAGGTGATTTTGTGTCTCTTAATGAATTAATAGAAGAGGTTGGAATAGACGCATCAAGGTTTTTCTTTTTGGCAAGAAAAAGTGATCAAGCTTTAGAATTTGATGTCGAATTAGCATTAAAGAAAGATAAGAATAATCCCGTTTATTACATACAGTACGCGCACGCCAGAATTTGCAGCCTTTTAAAAGAAGTTGAGAAAAGAGATTTTGTTATAGATTCCAAAAACGGTCTTGAAAACTTAAATTTGATAACTGGAGAACAAGAATTAAGTTTAATAAATGAAATAGAATTATTTCAGGACACTCTTGAGCAATGTCAAATTGATTTAGAAATTCATCCTCTGTGTTTTTATTTGCGTGATTTAGCTTCTAAATTTCATTCTTATTACAATGCAAACAAGTTTATTGAAGAAGAAAAAAACTTAAGAGATGCAAAATTCACAATTGTTTTATCAATCAAAAGAATAATTACTGACGGCTTAAATATTCTTGCAATTAATGCTCCTGAGGAAATGTAATTTAAGATGAAGGAAAAAATTACAAAAATTTTTGACTCAATAGATGAAATTTCGAAAGAGAATAAATCTCAAAAAGTCCAAGTCATTGCTGTAAGTAAAAAAAAGCCTTGTTCTGAAATTATAAAAGCAAATAAATTGGGAATAGAAAATTTCGGTGAGAACTACTTGCAAGAATCTTTAGAAAAAATTAAGAATTTAAAGAATAAAAAAATAATTTGGCACTTTATAGGGAAAATCCAGTCTAATAAGTGTAAAGACATCGCAGAAAATTTTGCGTGGGTCCACACCCTAGATCGGCTTAAAATAGCTGTAAAGCTAAATAAGTATGTTCCAGTTGGGAAAAAATTAAAAATTCTAATACAAGTAAATTTAGACAACGACGTGAATAAGGGTGGAATTAAAAAAGAAGAAGTAGTTTCTTTTAAACAAGAAGTTCAGAAACTAAGCAATCTTGATTTTAATGGGATAATGATTATGCCTAGTGTCAATGCCGATGATGGTGAATTAAAATTTATTTATGAGGAGGCTTGGAAATTAGCAAAAGAAATTTGTGAGCCCAGTGAAAAACAATGTGAATTATCTATGGGAATGACGCACGATTTTAAAATTGCTGTAGAGGCTGGTTCGTCAATGGTTAGAATTGGAACGGGTATTTTTGGTGAAAGAGAATAATAAAAATATAGGATTTATTGGGGCGGGGAACTTAGCTCGTCACACCATTCATGGTTTAAAAGATTCCTATAAAATTTATGCTTTTGACCCGATCGAAGCCAAAGAAGTCGTAAAATTAGGAGTCACTTATGTCCCTTTAGGTGAATTGTGTGAGATTTCAGATGTTATTTTCCTTACAATTAAGCCGAATAAGACAGAAGAAATTTTATCTAAAATTAAAAACTTAATCGGGACAAAATTGATCATCTCATTCATTGCTGGAATATCTCTTGAAAAACTAAATTCTCAACTACAGAGTTCAAAAAATATTATTAGAGCCATGCCTACTCTGGGGGTAAGTAAAGGAATCAGCCCAATTGCAATTTGTTCAAATTGTGAGATTGATAAAAATGAAGCTTTAGGCATTCTTAATAAATTAGGTAGATGCCTTGAGATTGAAGAATCAAAATTTGATGCATTCACTTCAATTTTTGGAGCTGGTCCAGCCTACATAAGTTACTTAGCAAACCTACTTTCTGAAATAGCTAAATCTAATGGATTTGATAATCCTGAACCGTGGATAGGAGATCTTTTAGGAGGGACTTTTGAAATGCATAAATCAGATGAAAGTCCATCATTCAATGATATTAAATCTATGGTTGCTTCAAAAGGAGGAGTAACTGAAGCTGCTTTAAATAAAATAGAATCGTCTGGAATCGAAAATATTTTAAAATTTGCGATTGAAGAAGCTATAAATAAATCTAAAAAACTAGGAGAAAGCTAATGGATCCATTATTCGTTTCTTCGGTTGTATCAAATTTATTATCAATATTATTTTTAATTTATTTACTTTTTAGATTTTTTGAATTGAGTTTTTTAAACCCAATTGTGAAGTACTCGTTTTCAATTTTAGAGCCGATATCTAGGCCCTTGAGACTAATTCTGCCAGTAATTTTTAATATAGATTTGTCCAGTCTTGTGTTGTCTATTTTTTTTAAAGGTCTATCTTTTTATCTTTATGTTGAGAGTCAATCTTTAGGAACGGATTCGATTGAGTCAATAACTTGGGCTTGTCTAAGCGTTCTTCTTACGATATCTCTAATACTAAGATATTCCTTGTTCATCTCTATAATTGGAAGCTGGGTAGCGCCAACAAGTAACAATGCCTTGCTATTTATATGCCATGGAATTACTCAGCCTCTATTGAGACCATTTCAAAGATTAACAGCCTTTGGAGGAATTGATTTTTCTCCAATAATAGTCTTTTTCATTTTAATTCAAATTGACAGAGTGATTCATAACTTAAGATTTTACCTAGAACTACCTGGTTTATTTTAAAGATGTCAGAAAACTTAGGAATTATTGAACCAAACTTCTTTGATTACAAAGAAGACTTTCATCTTGAATCTGGAAAGCTTTTGAAAGAGTTTAAGATTATTTATGAAACCTATGGATCTTTAAATGAAAACAAATCCAATGCAATTCTTATCTGCCACGCTCTGAGTGGAAATCACCACGCCGCTGGATATTCCAAGGAGGATCAAGATAAAGCCGGCTGGTGGAATGAGTTAATCGGTCCTGACAAGGCCTTCGATACTAATAAGTATTTTGTTGTGTCTCTCAATAACCTTGGTGGATGTCATGGCTCATCCGGCCCTGGATTTATCAATCCAGAAACTGGAGAGGCTTACGGAAAAGACTTTCCGTTGATAACTGTAAAAGACTGGGTTAAAAGTCAAAACTTACTCCGTGAATATCTCGGATTAGATTTTTGGCATGCGGTTGCCGGGGGAAGTTTAGGAGGAATGCAAGCTCTGCAGTGGACCATTGATTATGACGAGTACATAAAGAAAAGTGTCGTAATAGCTGCTGCACCCAAATTAAGTGCTCAAAATATTGCTTTCAATGAAGTGGCGAGGCAAGCCATAGTTACCGACCCAAATTTTGACAAAGGTAATTTCCATCCGAAAAGAGGACTGGGACTAGCTAGAATGCTTGGTCACATAACCTATCTCTCAGAGGAAATGATGAAAGAAAAATTTGGAAGAGATTTAAAAAAGGAAAATTATGATTACGGGTTTGACGTTGAGTTTGAAGTTGAAAGCTATTTGAGATATCAAGCCGATACGTTTTCAGAGAAATTTAACGCGCATACTTATTTATTGATGACGAAAGCATTAGATTATTTTGATCCATCCAGAGATTATGGAAACGACTTAAATAAAACTTTAGAAAAAACAAATACAGATTTTTTAGTCTTGTCATTTTCTTCTGATTGGAGATTTGCTCCTGAAAGATCAAAAGAAATTGTTAATGCACTAATTGCTTCAAAAAAGTCAGTTAGCTATGCTGAAATTAAAAGTTCTCAAGGGCATGACGGCTTTCTGTTTCCTGACGAAAGATATGTTAAAAGTATCAAAACTTTCCTTAACAATGAATAGTATTTTAAATTCATGGATCCAAAAAAATGCTGAAGTCTTAGATTTGGGCTGTGGTGATGGAACTCTATTGGCAAGTCTGAAAGAGACCCTAAACGTATCTGGTTATGGAATAGATATCTCAGAAAAAAATATTGAGCTATCTTTAAGCAAAGGATTAAATGTCATTGAGCAAGACATTGATAAAGGCTTAAGTAATTTTGCAAATGGTTCTTTTGATGTGGTGATAATGAGCCAATCAATTCAAGCCTTAAAAAAACCTGAAAGTGCATTAAAAGAAATTGTAAGAATTGGGAAAGAATGTGTTGTAAGTATTCCGAATTTCGCAAATTTACGTTGCAGAATGCAACTAGCACTTACAGGTAAAATGCCAGTTTCTAGCGCCTTACCTCATGAATGGTATGCGACTCCAAATCTTCATCTTTGTTCATTGAAGGATTTTGAAAATCTTTGTCAAAAGTTAAACGTTGAAATTATTGAAAGAAAATTAACGAACAGTTTTGGGAAATCGACAATGTTAATGAATCTAGCCCCAAACTTATTTACCGAAGTTGCTTTGTATAAGTTGAAACAAAAAATTTGAAAATAGTTCTATCATCAAACAATCATGGAAAAATTAAAGAGTTTAATTTTTTATTTAAAGAGACTAAATTTAAAATTATTCCATTAAAGGAAGTCTCAAAAATAGATATTCCGGAAACTGGAACAAGTTACGAAGAAAATGCATTTTTAAAAGCTAAAAGAGCTAATGAAATCTCTGGACTTCCAGCTTTAGCAGACGATTCCGGATTAGAAGTAAAATTTTTAAATAACGAGCCAGGAATATATTCGGCTCGTTATTCCGGTAAAAACGCAAGCGACGAAAGAAATAATAAAAAACTTTTAAAAAAAATGATCAACACTACAAAAAGGGAGGCAAAATATATATCCGTTCTCTTTTTTTATGATCCAAACAATGACATCGAACTTTATACTTATGGAGAGTTAAATGGGACAATTGGTAAAAGTGAAATTGGAGATAAGGGATTTGGTTACGATCCATTGTTTAAAATAAAAAATAGTAATCAAACGATGGCTCAAATTAGTTTTAAAAAAAGAATGGAGTTAAGCCACAGATCGTTATCAGTTAAAAAAATGTTAAACGAACTCAGTAAGCTTCAAAATAAATAATATTCCTTTTTTCTTCAATTGCCATTTTTTCGTATTTTGTAAAAAGATCTATTTTTTTGTTGATATGCTTTTTAGTATTCGAAAAAATTTGATTTAAGTCATTTTCTATCTCATGAGCATAATCATCCCAATCGGTTTTAATTTTTAAGACACTTTTGTCTTTTAATACCATCTTAAGAGAATTTAAAAAATTGTTAGACAAGAGTCTTCTTTTATTATGTCTTCTTTTAGGCCAAGGGTCGGGGAAAAAAATTATAACCTCATCAAAAAATTTAATAGTAGTATTTTTTTCTAGAATCGCTTTTGCGTCTCCTTGAATTAAAAAAATATTTTCTAAATTATTTTTTTTTTTAAATTCCAGTACTTTAGCAACACCTGCTTCATAGACTTCTATACCAACATGAAATGAATCTAAGTCCTTTAAAGCATTAAAAATAAGATTTTCTCCATCTCCAAAACCTATTTCTAAAATATTTTTTTTATAAGGCGAATGATGTTTGAAATTTTCAAAGTTTTCTGACAAACAAAATTCTTGAGATGATGCATGAGAAATTAGATTTTTTTTAGTTTTAGATAATCTTGTCCTTGGTCTAACGAAACTTCTTACACTATTTTTCAAGAGTTTATTCTTCCCTTAGTTGGCGAGCTTGGAGAACCTTTGTCTATTTTAGGGATCCTTCCAGCAAGAAAAGCTTTCCTTCCTGAAATGGCAGCTTCTTTCATGGCTTCAGCCATTAGTACCGGATTTTTTGCTCTTGCAATTGCAGTATTTAATAACACTCCGTCACAACCAAGTTCCATCGCCTGAGAAACCTCAGAAGCAGTGCCAATTCCAGCGTCTACCAAGACTGGACAAGAAAGTTTTTCAACTATTTTTGATATTGCATTTGGATTGACTATACCTAAACCTGAGCCAATAGGGGCTGCTAAGGGCATAACCGCTGCACATCCAAGATCTTCTAACTTCATGGCGTAATCTAGATTATCGGTGCTATAAACCATTACCTCAAATCCATCCTTTACCAGTTCTTTAGCGGCTACTAACGTTTCATCCATTACTGGCAACAATGATTTAGGATCTGATAGAACTTCTAATTTAACTAAATTTGAATCAGACAAGATTTCTCTTCCTAATTTGGCAACCCTGATAGCATCTTTTGCATTAAAACATCCAGCTGTGTTTGGAAGAATTGTAAATTTTTTTGGGGAAATATAATTTAAAATGCAATCAAGTCTTTTTTTTGAATCTAATTCAATTCTTCTAACTGCAACCGTTACAATTTCAGCGCCAGAGGCTTGAATGGCTTCAAAGGCAATTTCTTCGTTTTTGTATTTTCCTGTACCGACTAAAAGTCTTGACGAATAATCTTTTCCTGCAATTTTAAAAGATTGTTTAGACAACTACCCTCCCCCAATAGCCCTGACCAGTTCAACCTTGTCATTTTCATTGATGAGATAAGAATCCCACGAGCTTCTGAAGATTATTTCGTCATTGATTTCGACTGCCATAAATTTGCTTGAAAGATCTAAAACTTTAAATAATTCAGTTATAGAAACTTGCTTGTTTAATTTAAACGACTCGCCATTCAAGACTATGCTTAATTCATTCATTCAAAATAAAGTTTAGGAAATGTAACTTTTTACTTTTTCCATGGCAGCTTTTTCTATCTGCCTAATTCTTTCTGCACTAACTCCATACTTATCTGCCAATTCATGAAGTGTAAGTTTCTGATCTTGCAACCATCTATCAATAAGTATTTCTTTACTTCTAGGATCCAAAGCAGAAAGAGCTTTGTGAAGAAGTTCATGGCTGTATTCATCAGAATTTTCTTTTTCAATGAGATCAGCAGGATCTTTAGTTTCATCAGCTAAGAAACCGGAAGGCGTAAAAGAAGCTTCATCATCACTTGCTTCGGTAGGCGGATCAAAAGACATGTCTGATGAAGACAACCTTGATTCCATTTCTTTGACAGATTTTTCATCCACCCCTAATTCATTTGATATAGTCTTAATTTCTTCATCGGTAAGCCAATTTAATTCTTTCTTTTGACTTCTTAAATTAAAAAATAACTTTCTTTGTGCTTTTGTTGTAGCGACTTTAACTATTTTCCAATTTTTAATGATGTATTCATGCATTTCTGATTTTATCCAATGCACAGCGAATGAAATCAATCTAACCCCAACTTCTGGGTTGAATTTTCTGACCGCTTTCATTAATCCTACATTCCCCTCTTGGATAAGATCTGCTTGGGGAAGGCCGTACCCTGAGTAACCTCTTGCAATATGAACAACAAATCTTAGATGTGCCATTACTAGCTGTCTCGCAGCTTCAAGATCATTCTTATAATAGAGATCTTCCGCAAGACGTTTTTCTTCTTCTGGAGTCAGGATGGCAATGTTTTGAACAGACGATAAATAAGCCTCCAGATTTTGGCCTGGGGCTGAAACGTCCATAGGTTGCAATTCTTTACCCATAATTGCGGATTTTATAGTAAAAATTAAATTATATACAAAGTCTTAAGTTGAAAAAAAAAAGGTACAAATTTAAAAAAACGACAGTTTTTTTATAATTTCTTCGTCTTTTTTAGACGAGACTGCAATAAATCCATTAATTTTTCTCGAAGGATCAAACTTATAAACACTCTCTTCGGAATTTTTAAAAATTATTGAACCTTCCAGAGACTCAATAATAGCTTGCCCTGCTGCCAAATCCCATTGATAAACTGGTCCAAACCTGGGGTAAATATTACTAATGCCGCTGCTTAAATCACAAAATTTCAGAGAACTTCCTTTTTTTAGAATATCAACTTTTTTAAACTCTTTTTTTAATTTAATAAAAAATTTTTCCTCTTCTTTATCTGAATGACTAGCGCTGGCACTAACGATGCATTTTTCCTCAATTGATCTAGGGTGTAAATTGCAAGAAATATCTTCTCTATATAACTTAGCGGAATTATGAACTGAGCCGATGATTATTTCCTCCTCACAAGGCTTTGCAATTGCACCAAAAATAGGCTTCTCTTCAAAAACTAAGGCAAGGTTAATCGAAAAGCTCTTAGACCCCTTTATGAATTCTTTCGTGCCGTCTAAAGGATCGATCAGCCAGAAATATTTTTCATTAAAGTTATTAGGTTGAGATTCATTTTCCTCCGACAAAATTTTTATTCCAGGAGTTAGTTTTGATACTTTCGAGACAAGAAAATCGTTTATTTTAAGGTCAGCTTCAGAAACGGGGGAAAAATCTTTTTTGTTTTGAACGTTAAGAGATTTTCTGTTTTCAAAGTATTTTTTAGCAATTAACGAAGCTTTTTTTAAAATTTTATATATGGGTTGTTCTAGCTTGGAGATTTCCATGGATATAAATGCTAACTTTAAAAATAATCTAATTAATTTACAATTATGTTTTAATTATAAGTGAACTATGGAAAACGAAAGAGAATTAGTTAAAAAAGCTGAAGAAATTTCTAAAGGTCTCAAAAGACTCAGTAAAAAAAGTAGAAAAGTTGTCCTTCCTTATCATAGTTCTTATGATTTAATAGATGAATTAGAGGACATAGCTGACAGCTTAGTCGAAGATTTAAAGACGAAAGAGTAGGAGAATTAAATGACTTACGAAAGTTTTGATTTCAAAAAAGAAAATGGAATTGGTCACCTAAAGTTAAATAGAGGTGAGGAATTCAACAAGATGACTCTTAATTTTTGGTACGAGCTGCCAAGAGTTCTTGATGAAATTAGGAAAGATACATCCTTAAGAGTTTTAGTTCTTTCATCTACCGGAAAACATTTTTGTGCAGGAATGGATCTTGCAAATTTTGGAACACTCGGGACAGGAGAAGCAAAAAAAGATAACAGACCAGACAAAGCAAGAATTGGTGAAGGTTTATATAGAGTTGCCATGGAACTTCAAGAAAATTTAACAAAATTAGAGAAATTAAGAATTCCTGTGCTCTGCGGAATCCAAGGTGGCTGCATCGGAGGAGGACTGGATATGGCAACTGCAGCAGATATAAGATTTGCAAGCAAAGATGCATTTTTCTGTATCCAAGAAGTAAATATTGGTATGGCTGCTGATATTGGTACTCTCCAGCGTTTGCCTAGAGTTGTTCCAGAAGGAAAAGTCAGAGAACTGGCCTACACAGGAAGAAGAATGTATGCCGAAGAATCTTTAGAATGCGGTTTAGTTAACAAAGTATTTGAGACTCATGAATCCATGTTAGAAGGAATTCAAGAAATGGCAAATGAGATTGCTTCTAAAAGTCCTTTAGCAGTCTATGGAACCAAAGCTGTATTAAACTTTTCACGTGATCATTCAATATCAGATGGTCTTGAATATAATGCACTTTGGAGCGGAGCCATGCTTCCTCAAGAAGATATGGCTGAAGCCATGATGTCTAGGGTAGAGAAAAGAGAACCTGAATTCGAAGATATTTTAGAGATTAAAGAGTACGGAAAAAATAATAAATCCTAAGAAATTTAAAGCTTCCTCAAAAAAACTGGGGAATTGTCTTTAGAAAATTTGGAAGAGAACTTATAACCTTCATAATCAAACTGTTTTATATCTGTTGGGTCTTTAATATTATTGGTCATAATAAATCTAGTCATGAGTCCTCTTGCCTTTTTGGCGTGAAAGCTGATGATTTTGTAGTCACCATTTTTAAAATCTTTAAAAACAGGAGAAATAATTTCAGCCTCAACATTATTAGGATCTAGTACAGAAAAGTATTCATTTGAAGCTAAATTAATTAAAAAATTAGTTTTTTGAATCCTTAAATCTTTGTTAATGGCATTGGTCAAATATGGCTTCCAAAACTCATAAAGATTTGAAGAATCTCCAATCTTTAATTTAGTACCCATCTCCAAGCGATAAGGAGCTATCAAATCTAAAGGTTTTAAAAGTCCATAAAGACCAGACAAGATTCTTAGATATTTTTGAGAGTAATTAACAACATCCTCGTCTAAAGAAGAAATATCTAGGCCTTTATAAACATCTCCTTGAAAAGCAAAAACAGATTGTTTTGAATCAACTCCAGGAGCCGAATCTTGTTTCCAGGTTTGAAACCTTTCAAAATTTAAAAAACCTAAATTTTCACTAATTTTCATTAGTGATGAAAGCATATCGGGGTCATAATTTCGCATTTCTTTGACTAGAGATTCTGTTTTATCTATAAACAAAGGTTCAGAAAAACCAATAGATTCTTTCAAAGGAGAATAATCTAGAGTCTTAGCTGGTGATATAACTACTAACATGTTTATATTAAGATTTTAATAATGATAAAAAATATTAACCAAATTTGCCAATCTATACTAATATTTTTTCCCTCTATTCTTGGCAAGGTAAGTACCTGGTTTATGGTTCTTATGATCTTTTTGACAGCATACGTTGTTGTATCTAGATATGTTTTTGGGATTGGAATATTGAGCCTGCAGGAGCTTATAATTTATTGTCACGGGATCACTTTCCTAGTTTGTGCTGCATATGCTTTAAAGAAAGATCAACATGTAAGGGTTGATATCTTTTATAGAAAATTTTCCAAAAGAAGAAAAAAAATTATTAATCTTTTTGGAAATATTTTTTTCTTACAACCAATGTTGTGGGTCATTTTCATTTTATCAATCGATTACGTTTCATTTTCTTGGTTGATAAAAGAAACTTCTGCTGAACCTGGAGGTTTGCCATTTGTATACCTTTATAAATCAATTATTCTAGTTTCTGCCGTTCTGCTAATTATGCAAAGTTTCGCAAATATTCTTTCTTACTTTAATGATGATTGAACTTCTCCCGCTGTTATTATTTTTTGTAATTTGTTTGACTCTTCTCTTAGGATTCCCAGTTGCCTTTACTTTGGGAGGTGTTTCAATCCTTTTCGCTTTCGTAGCAAGTATTTTTGGAGCCTTTGAAATAAACTTGCTTGAAACAATGCCAAATAGACTTTTTGGGATTATGACAAATGCAACGCTCGTTGCCGTGCCATTATTTGTATTTATGGGTGTTATTTTAGAGAAATCTAAAGTTGCTGAGCTGTTGTTAACTTCCATGTCTAACTTGTTCAGTAGATATAAAAGTGGTCTTGGAATTTCTATCTTGTTTGTTGGAACTTTACTTGCTGCTAGTACAGGAATTGTTGGCGCAACAGTAATAGCTATGGGCTTAATATCTTTGCCCGCAATGTTAGCAAGGGGTTATTCTGAAAAAGTATCTACCGGCCTCATTGCTGCAACAGGAACCTTAGGGCAAATAATTCCACCATCAATTGCATTGGTAATATTGGGAGACGTATTAGCCACTGCTTATCAACAATCTCAGTTAAAGATTGGTAACTACGTAGCTAAATCTCTTTCGGTTGGTGATTTATTTATGGCAGCTATAATACCTGGTTTAATTTTAGTATTTTTATACGGTCTCTATTTTGTTTTATCCTTAAAAAAGGAAGTCTTAACTTTAGATGAAAATCAAAAACACGAAAACTTTTTTGAACTAATCTCAACACTGATCCCTCCTTTCTTTCTTATTTTTGCTGTTCTGGGATCAATTATTACTGGCATTGCTTCTCCCACAGAAGCTGCTGGCATAGGAGCTTTGGGAGCTATATTTATTGCTTTAATTCACAAAAAATTAAATTTTAAAATTTTTAAAGAATCTACTACCCAAAGTGCTTTTATATCTTCTATGGTTTTCTTAATTTTAATTGGAGCGTCAATTTTTTCTTTAGTTTTCAGAGGACTGGGAGGTGAAGAACTGATAACTGAAATTTTCAATGCAATACCTGGCGGATTGTTTGGTTCAATGTTTTTAGTAATGCTTTTAGTTTTTGTCTTAGGATTTATTTTAGACTTCATTGAAATTACTTTTATAGTTGTGCCAATCGTTGGGCCGATCTTGATGGCTATGGGGGCTGATCCTCTCTGGTTAGGAGTGATGCTCGCAATCAATCTGCAAACATCTTTTCTTACCCCTCCCTTTGGATTTGCTTTATTTTATTTAAGAAGCGTAACTCCGGAAACTATTAGTACTGAGTCAATGTACAAAGGCGTTTTTCCTTTTATTTTGATTCAAATTTTGGTTTTGTGTTTAGTTGCTTATTTTCCTTTTCTAGCTACATTGTTGCCAGAATTAATCTTTTAGTTCTAACGAAACAAAAGTTTTTTTGTTATATTAAAAAATAGCTATGAAAAAAATTTTCATTTTTTTAATCATTTTATTAGTCTCTTGCGCAGAAGATTTAAGTCAAAAAGCAAAAGAGTATAGTCAAAATAAAATTATCATAGATTCCCATATTGACACTCCCTTTCAGATTTGGCGTCAAAAAAATAATACCGGTGTAAGCGACGACATAACAAAAATTTCTTCCTATCACTTTGATTATCCAAGAGCCATAGAGGGTGGTCTAAATCTTCCTTTTTTTGCAATTTATATTCCAGCAAGCACTGAACCAGAAGGCACCTCTTTCGACTTAGCTGTAGAATTAATAGAAATGATGAACAAAATTATTTCAGACAATTCGGATAAATTCACTTTTATAAAAGATCCGTCTGATATTAGTATTTTAGAGAAGAATAAAAATTTAGTAGGAATTGCCTATGGAATCGAAAATGGAGCTCCAATAGAAGGAAAGTTAGAAAACATAAAATATTTTGCTGATCTCGGAGTAAATTACATTACCTTAGCGCATTCTAAGAGTAATCACATATCCGATAGTTCATACGATGAAAACAAGAGATGGAAAGACGGTCTCAGTCCTTTTGGATTTGAAGTTGTCAAAGAAATGAATAAGCAAGGGGTAATGATTGATATATCTCACGTCTCGGATGCCGCATTCATGAAGGTTTTAGAAATTAGCGAAACTCCAGTTATAGCGACACATAGTTCTTTAAGACATTTTACGCCTGGTTGGGAGAGAAATGTTTCAGACGAGATGCTAATTGCTTTGGCTAAAAACAATGGAGTGCTACAAATTTGCTTCGGCTCTGATTTTGTAGCAGATACAAAATCAAATCCTGACATGATAGTGACTGTAAAAAATGTAGTAGACAATATTGATCGTGTAAAAAATCTTGTTGGTATTGATCATGTCGGTTTAGGTTCTGATTTTGATGGTGAAGTCCCTTTACCTGAAGACATTAATGATGTGTCTAAGTTTCCAAATCTTATCGAAGAGCTTCTTGTAAGAGGTTATTCTGAGAGCGAAATAGACCAAATTCTGAATGGAAATATTCTCAGAGTATGGAAAGCTGTTAAAGAATTCTCTAAAGGCTGATTTTAAATGAAAAACGATTGGACCAAAATTAGATCTAAAGTAAAAAGTTTTATAGAAGAAGAGATCTATCCGGTCGAAGACATATTAGCCAATAATTCAAAAGAATCTCAAAAAATACTGAAAAGTATTACTCAAATGGCTAAGGATGAAAATATTTGGGCCTTAGGGCATCCAAAAGACATCGGTGGCGGGGGCATGCCATTTATGGAATACGTCTATGTCAATGAAGTTATTGGAAGATCAGCTTATGCAAACGTAGGTCTTGGAACAGTATCCCTTCAAGATTCAATCATGTTAAGAGAGTTTGCATCCGATAATTGGAGAGAGAAATACCTTGAACCATTGATCAAAGGTGAAATATTTCCAAGTTTTGGAATGACAGAGCCAGATGTTGCTAGTTCCGATCCTACGCAACTTAAAACAACAGCTGTCTTAGAAAATGGCGTATGGCGAATTAACGGAAGGAAATGGTTCACCACGGGTGCTTCTAGAGCGGCCTATACAACGGTTATGTGCAAAACTGAATTAGACTCTCCAGGTCATGGAGCCTTTAGCATGATAATTGTTCCAACTGATAATCCTGGTTATAAAATCATTAGAGAAACTCCTGTTCTTGGGATAAATGGCGGCCACTATGAGGTTGAATATGACAACGTAGAAGTTCCAGAGGAAAATTTACTTGGTCCTAGGGGACATGGATTTTTAATAGCTCAAAAACGACTGGGCCCAGGAAGAATTTTTCACTGCATGAGATGGCTGGGCCAAGCCCAAAGAGCATTTGATTTACTTTGTTCAAGAATGCATGAAAGAGAAACTTTTGGAACTTCATTAACTCAAAAGCAGCTCCTTCAGAAATTTGTTTTTGATAGTGCGTGTGAAATTCAATCGTCTAGACAACTTACTCTTGATGCTGCAAAAAGAATAGATCAAGGAGACGATGCAAGAATAGAAATTGGACTTATTAAAGTATTAGGAGCACAGATGCTTCACAACGTAATTGACAGGGCAATTCAGGTACATGGTGCTAAAGGATTAACAGATGATACGCCTCTAAGCTTAATGTATAGACATGCTAGAGAGGCTAGGATTTATGATGGGCCAGATGAGGTCCATATACAGTCTGTTGCTAAAAGAATTCTCAAGAATTACGAAAATAATGGATCTGGTTGGGATTTTGGAGAGAGAGATGCTTCACTTCAAAATCAACAAAATGGCTGATCTTCAAAAATTCGTCGAGAGCCTTCTTGAGGCTGAATTTGAAGAATTCTACCCCCTTTCAGGAGGTGCATCAGCAGATATTTATAACATTACTTTAAAAAATGGAAAAAGGTTTGTGTTAAGAAAAACGCCTGAAAATTCAGGGTCTCGATTAGCAATTACAAAAAAAATAGAAGCTAAAGTTCAAAAAATTGTTAAGAAGAACGATATACCGGTACCTGAAATTATTAAAGAATTTGACGAATCAAGTGGGGTTGGAAGTGGCTATGTAATGGAGTTTATTTCAGGAGAAACAATTCCTAGAAAAATTTTAAGAGACGAAAATTTCGCTCAAATTAGACCAAACCTTACCTATAGAATTGGGGAGATTTTAGCAAAAATTCATCGGACGGATTTAAGCGAAATAAAAGAATTAGAAAAAATGACTTTTTATGATTCTCTTAACAAGCTTTATGAGGTTTATTCTTCCTTCAATGAGCCGCAGCCAGTCTTTGAGTATGTTTTCAATTACTTAGCTAAAGTAAAGATAAAGAAAAAAAATAACGTTTTAATTCATGGAGATTACCGGTTGGGAAATTTTATAATCACAGAAAATTCTATTGAATCTATAATCGATTGGGAGCTTGCCCACATTGGCGATCCCTCAGAAGATTTAAGTTGGGCTTGCGTGAAATCATGGAGATTCGGAAATAATTCTAAAAGAGTTGCTGGTTTAGGAGACTTAGATGATCTAATAAAGGGCTATGAATCAATTTCATCTGAAACAGTGGATCGCTTTGAATTAGATGCTTGGCAAATCTATGGATCTTTGAGATGGGGGGTAATATGCATGATCCAGACTTTTGCTCACCTACAAAATAATTTAAATTCTATTGAAAAAGCTGCAATTGGCAGGAGAGTATCTGAAACGGAATTTGATTTAATGAACATGATCAAAAATAAAGAGTTTTGAAAAATCTTTTTGATAGACCCACAAAAGCAGAACTAATTGATGTTCTGCATTATTTCATTTTTGAACAAATAGATTTCGAGAAACTTGAAGAATTGGACGTTTTTAAAGTAAGAATTGCTTTAAATATTTTAAAAATTGTAAAAAGACAAATTAATGGTGAAAACAAAATTTCTAAAAAATTAAATGATCTTAGCCTCAGCTTATTTGGTGAGGAAATTTCATCAAAACAAAAGTTAATTGAAAACATTAAAAATGAAAATTTTAGTAAAGATTCTTTAGAAAAATTTTTATTTGAACTTTCCAAGGAAAAAGTTTTTATAGATAATCCTTCCTATCTAAAAAAATAACTATCTAAGATCGTAAATGGCTTCTTCAGAAATTTTATGATAATTAGTGACTCCTTTTTTGAAATCAAGGATCGATTGATACACCTCTGTTGCGAATTTATCTTCTTCTACAAACTCTTCCAATACTTCTTTAGAGATTCTTTCTAGTTCGTAAAGGACTTCATCAGGAAACTTTTTAAGAATTACATTATGATCTTCTATCAACGAAATCAGAGCTTGATTATTTCTAGCCGTATACTCATCCAACATGTCTTGATTCACTGCCCTGGCAGCTGTTCTGACAATCGCTTTTAAATCGTTTGGAAGCTCATTAAAAGCCTCTTGATTGAAAATAAATTCCGTCATTGCTCCTGGTTCTTGCCAACCTGGATAATAATAATATTTAGCCACTTGATGAAATCCAAAAGTCAAATCATTGTAAGGGCCTATCCACTCAGCAGCATCTATCACTCCTGTCTGAAGATTTGTAAAAATTTCACTTCCAGGCATTAAAACTGCCTCTCCCCCAGCTCTTGAAAAAACTTCGCCGGCTAATCCAGGCATTCTAATTCTTATTCCATTTAAGTCCTCTAGAGAATTAATTTCTTTATTAAACCAACCTCCCATTTGGACTCCAGTGCTTCCTCCAGCCATCGGAATTAGATTGAATGGTTCATACGCTTTCTCCCAAAGCTCCAATCCTCCAGCATAATGAAGCCAGGCATTTCGCTCTTGTGCGTTTAAACCAAAAGGAAGAGTAGTGAAAAATTGAGCCACAGGTAATTTTCCAATCCAATAATATGAAGCACCATGCCCCATCTCAACCGTTCCTCTCGAAACTGCATCGAAAACTTCTAAAGCTGGAATGAGCTCACCGTTTCCATAGACCTTAATTTTTAATCTTCCATCGCTCATTTCCTCAACTAATTTGGCAAAGTTTTCCGGACCAAGACCAACTCCTGGATAATTTTTGGGCCAAGTCGTAACCAACGTCCAAGAAAAATTCTTTTTTTTAAATGTTGTTTCATTCTGAGACGTATCTTCAGAGCATGCAGCGAAGAAGAAAAGAACTAAAAAATAAATTAAAGTTTTTCTAAATTCGCAAAGCTTAGTACCAGCCATTTAATTCCCCCATTATCAAAATTTACTTCTACTCTAGCATTGGAGCCGTCCCCCTCATAATTGAGTATTACCCCTTCGCCAAAATTTTTATGCACTACTCTATCTCCAAGAGAAAACTTTCCCACGTTGTAATCTGTTCCGCCAACTATTCTTGGTTCAAATCCTTTATCTTTGATTTCTGTTTCTGTAGAAACTCTTATTTCATAGATTAACTCTTCTGGTATTTCTTTGATAAATCTGGAAACAGGGCTGAAACTATCAATCCCATAAATATTTCGCGATTCCGCATGAGTTAAATAAAGTCTTTCCATCGCCCTAGTCATTCCAACATAACAAAGCCTTCTTTCTTCGGCCAACTGTTTGGGGTCTTCTGCTGATCTTCTATGCGGAAACAAACCTTCCTCACAGCCTGCGATAAAAACTAAAGGGAATTCTAAGCCCTTTGAAGAATGCAAGGTCATCATTTGAATAGCATCTTCATTTTCATTTGCCTGGTTTTCGCCAGCGTCTAAAGAAGCTTGATCTAAAAAAAGCTCCAGTAGAGACCTCTCGTCGTTTTTGTCTTCGCCTAAAGAGAAAAATTCAGAAGTTGCAGAAATAAGCTCCTCTAAATTTTCAACTCTTGATCTACCCTTTTCTCCTGGCTCTTTTCCATGAAATTCTTTAAGTCCACTCAGAGAAATAACATTTTCAAAAAACATATCAAGGTTCTCATTGAAATTCATCTCTTCTAGTTTTTTTATTACTTCAAAGAAATTAGAAATATTTTGAGCAGCTTTAGTTTCTTTATTCGCGATGATTTGCTCGGATGCTTGCCACAGAGATAAATTATCTTTTTTAGCATGCTCTCTGATCTGATCCATTGTCTTAACTCCAATTCCTCTTGTCGGAGTGTTTATTACTCTTTCAAATTGAGAATCATTATTTTTATTTATTGCTAACTTTGCGTAAGCCAAAGCATTCTTAATTTCCATTCTTTCGTAAAAACGAACACCTCCATAGATTCTATAAGGCAATTCTGAATTTAAAATAGCGTCTTCTAATATTCTAGATTGCGCGTTAGACCTATATATTATTGCAGTATCTGAGAGGCTTCCTCCCTCTTCAAGCCATCTTTTAATTATTCCAACTATAAAGGAGGCCTCGTCTCTTTCGTTGAAAGCTCGATAAACCTTTACCTGCTCACCTTCATCTTTCTGAGACCATAATTCCTTACCTAGTCTATCTGGATTATTCCGTATCACTGAATTTGCGCAAGCTAGGATATTTTTTGAAGATCTATAATTTTGCTCTAACTTAATTGTTTTGACTTCATTAAAATCTTTAGTAAATCTTTTGATGTTTGTACTTTTTGCCCCACGCCAGCTATAAATTGATTGATCGTCATCGCCGACTACTGTCATGCGACCATCCTTGCCAACAAGTTTTTTTAAAAGTAAATATTGAATTTCATTCGTGTCTTGAAATTCGTCAACTAGGATGTGCTGAAATCTAGCCTGATAGTGTTTCAACAATTCTGAATTTTGGTCCAAGAGCTCATAGGACCTTATTAAGATTTCAGCAAAATCAACTAATCCCTCTCGATCACATGTTTTTTGATATTCATCCATGATATCAACCATTTTTTCTTCTACAAAAGTAGCATTGTTGTTCAATTTAGCTTTTCTTCTCCCTTCATCTTTTTGCTTGTTAATAAACCACTGGGTATCTCTTGGTTGCCAAGTATCTAAGTCCAGATTCATATTTTGAATAACGCGTTTTAAAACTCTCATTTGGTCTTCACTATCGATAACTGAAAAGTCTTTTACTAGCTTGGCTTCTTGCCAATGAATTTTTAACATTCTATGAAAAATTCCATGGAATGTTCCGCACCACATTTGGTTTAAATTTTCTTCAAGAATATTTTCTATTCTTCCTCGCATTTCTTTTGCCGCTTTATTAGTGAATGTTACAGTTAACAAAGACAAAGGATTTACCCCTTTGACTGATGAAAGCCAAGCCACTTTATGCGTTATAACTTTTGTCTTCCCAGAGCCAGCTCCTGCTAGGATTAATGAGTGATGAGATTCATCAGTTACAGCTTCTCTTTGTATTGGATTTAATTCGTCTAAAATATATGAAACGTCCATAATTAATAGTTTAATGAGAAATAATATATGAATTCAGAGCTAGATTTTTATAATTCCTTAGAACTTTCTTTGAAGTACTCGGAGAATTTACTTGAAGACGCGGTTGACAATGCTAAGTCAATTTTTCATACCCCCACGCTTTGTATTTCTGATTCACCAAGAACTGTGGTCTTGAGAGAATATGATAAAAAAAATAGGTTGCTCAGATTTCATACCGACCTTAGATCAAAAAAGATTAAGTCTGTAGAAGATCGATTTAAAGCATATGTCCATTCATATGATTCAGAAAAAAAAATTCAGCTTCGATTAACGGGATCAGTTACGGTTCATGAAGATGATAAAATTACTAAAAAGGCTTGGGAAAATTCTCGTGAAAATTCTAAGCTATGCTATTCAGTGAATGGGCCTCCAGGTGATTCCATATTAGATCCTTCCAAATATGACCTAAATAGAGATGAAATAGATGTTGAAAAAGGATACAAAAATTTTGCAGTGATATTATTTGAATACCATGAGTTAGAGTTTTTATTCCTTAAAAATATAGGGCACAGAAGAAGTAAATTTTCTTGGAAAAACGGAAACCAAAATGAAGAGTGGTTAATCCCCTAGTTTTCTGAACTGAATAGATTAATCAAAACAACTCCAATAATTACAAAAATCATTCCAACTGAAGTGAGTAAATTTGGCAATTGTAAGTACTTAATTGCAGCCAAAAAAGTGATCAGAAAAATTCCTACTCCTGACCACGTAGCATAAGCCACTCCAACTGGAATTTCGTCTAAAGTGAAAGATAGCCAATAGAAGCTAGCAGCATAAGAGATAGCAGTAATTATGGAAGGCGCTATTTTTGTAAACCCTTCGGTTTCCCTCAAATATAAAGTCCCGATAACTTCTGCAATAATGGCTAATATCAAAAAAATATAAGCATTGGTTAGTGCAGACATGGTATAAAATATTATTATTAAATTTTAACTTATAAATATGTCAAAACATAACGCACTTCAAATGTTTGGCCGCTCAGGAAATCCTGCCTTGAATGATGCCACTTTCTCTAATTTTGAACCTTCAGAAAATATTGGAAGTTTCATGACTCTTCAAGGTACCGTAAATAAGACTGGGATTCTTTTAGCTTTAGTGGTCCTTACTGCAAGCTATACTTGGAACCTTTTTTTTATTTCTGAAGACGCCTCAAGTGTGATGCCACTCGCCATAGGTGGGGCTATAGTTGGTTTTGTTTTAGCACTTGCAACAATATTCAAGAAAAATTGGTCAGGCGTGACAGCCCCTGCTTATGCTCTGGCTCAAGGATTATTTTTAGGAGCTATCTCCGCAATTTTTGAATCTCAATACCAAGGAATAGTAATACAGGCCGTTGGGTTGACTTTGGGTACTCTTGCCTCGCTTCTAGTCCTTTATAAAACTGGCGTAATCAAACCTACCGAAAATTTTAGATTAATGATCGTATCAGCAACAATGGGGATTGGTCTGCTTTACATGGTTAGTATTGTGATGAATATGTTTGGCTCTAGCATTGGTTTCATTCACTCAAATGGGTTGTTTGGAATAGGTTTTAGTCTTTTTGTTGTAGCTATTGCCGCCTTAAACTTAGTATTAGATTTTGATTTTATTGAACAAGGCTCAGAACAAAACGCACCAAAGTATATGGAGTGGTTTGGAGCCTTTTCTCTCATGGTGACTCTCATTTGGTTATATTTGGAGATGTTGAGACTTCTTGCCAAGCTTAGAAGTCGATAGTGGACTTAAATTTTATTATTTTTTCAATAATTATTACTGCTTCATTAGCTGTATTTTTTTTGTTAGCTCCACTCAGAGCATCTGCGAAACAAAGAAATAGACCGGATAGAATAAATTGGTCGTCTGGTAAATATAGAAATTTCTTCAAATATTTTTTAGTTTTGATATTTACAGTGTTCATTTCAGCTTTGTTGATTAGGTTGTTTATTTAACTTTGAAGGTTAAAACCGATATTCTCATAATAGGAAGCGGTGCTGCAGGATTAACGGCAGCTCTTGAGTTATGCGATAAATTCAAAGTAACCATAATCTCAAAAAACCAGATCGTCGATAGTTCAACTTGGTATGCTCAAGGAGGCATCGCTGCCGTACTTTCAAAAGAAGATTCAACCAAAAGTCATATTGAAGATACTCTAAAAGCTGGAGATGGATTATGTAATAGAAAAGCCGTAGAACGCTGTATTGAAAATGGAAAAGACGCAATTAGTTGGCTAGAGGATTCGGGTGTAATTTTTACTAAAAAAAATAATAAAGAATTGCATTTAACTCAAGAAGGAGGGCATTCATTTAGAAGAGTGGTGCATGCTGCTGATGCGACCGGCCGAGAAGTATCTGACTCTTTAGCTGCCAAAGTACTCAAAAGCAAGAATATTAAAATTTTTGAAAATCACTTGGCGGTGGATTTAATTGTTAAAAGAAATAGATGTTTGGGAGCATATATTTTTGATAAACAAAAAGAAGAAGTCTTAAGTATTTCCGCAGGCTCGATAATTTTAGCAACTGGCGGAGCAAGTAAGGCTTATCTCTACACAAGCAATCCTGATGGGGCAAGTGGCGATGGCTACGCGCTTGCATGGAGAGCTGGATGTCGTCTTGAAAATATGGAATTTAATCAATTTCACCCTACTTGCCTTTTTCATCCCGAAGCAAAATCTTTTTTGATTAGTGAAGCATTAAGAGGCGAAGGGGCTATATTAAAAAATCTCTCTGGTGAGCCCTTTATGGAAAAATATGATTCCAGAGCAGATCTAGCGCCAAGGGACATTGTTGCAAGGTCGATTGACAATGAAATGAAAGTTAGTGGAAAAGACAACGTTTTATTGGATATTTCTCATAAGTCATCTAGTGAAGTGAAGAAGCTATTCCCAAGTATTTTTAAAAAGTGCTTAGAATTTGGTTTTGACATTACAAAACAACCGATACCGGTTGTTCCTGCTGCACATTACACCTGTGGGGGAATTGCTACCGACCTAGATGGACAGACAGACGTAGTGAATTTATTTGCTATCGGCGAGACCTCTTCTACAGGACTTCATGGAGCTAATAGAATGGCTAGTAATTCACTCTTGGAATGCGTAGTTTTTGCTAAAGCAGCTGCAAAAAAAATAAAGGAAACATTCAGTCCTAATCTTATCGATTTACCAGCATGGGATAGTTCAAAAGTAATCAGAGCTGGAGAAAACATATTAATTAATCACAACTGGGATGCGACTCGAAGATTAATGTGGAATTATGTTGGTATCGTCAGAAGTAAGGATCGTT
This sequence comes from uncultured SAR86 cluster bacterium, assembly GCA_902553315.1. Classification (GTDB taxonomy): domain Bacteria; phylum Pseudomonadota; class Gammaproteobacteria; order Magnimaribacterales; family AG-339-G14; genus AG-339-G14. The sequence goes on along the minus strand of CACDKN010000001.1, from coordinate 218,535 downwards.
TAAAAAAGGCAAAAGAAAAAATGGAGTTAATTAAAAAAGAAGTTCAAGAATTTTATAAAAATTATGAGGTTACTTCAGATTTTCTTGAACTTAGAAATTTGGTCTTAGTTTCGGAACTAATTATTGATAGCGCAATAAAGAGAAAAGAAAGTAGAGGATTACATTACAATATTGATTATCCTAAGAAGCTAAAAAAAGCTTCTTCAACAATACTTCAGCCAAAGTAGTCCTTAAATTTTAGAGTTATTAAGCGATTCTAAAGTTCTATTAAACTCTGTCACAGTTAAATTTATAATTTCTTCAACACTTTTAATTTCATCGATCAAACCCATAGATTGTCCTGTAAGTGCTGGGGCGGCGTTCAAGTCACCTCCAAAATAAAGATCTTGCACACCCTTGAAAACACTCATGTCCATGGACCCTTTTTCATAGATCTCTTTGCTGTAATCCGTTTTAATTGCTCTCAGACAGGGAGATCCAGATTTATTCAAAATATAGGTATCAGATTCTGACCCCGTTAGAATTGCATCTTTCCAATTTTGGTGGACGGGGCTTTCTTTGCTTGATACAAATCTAGTTCCCATCTGAACACCTTCTGCTCCACTAGCAAAGGCTGCAGCCATCCCTACGCCGTCGGCAATACCACCAGCAGCAATAATTGGAAGATCTGTTTTTTTTCTAATCGCCTGAATTAGAACATGAAGGCCAATTTCTTCAGGGTTTTTAAAACCCCCTCCTTCTGTCCCTTCTACAACTAATCCATCCACTCCAGCCTCTTGAGCTTTCATAGCTCCAGCCAAACTTGGAACAGCATGATAGACAATTAAGCCAGCTGATTTTAAGCGGTCAATGTATTTGGCGGGACTTCCAGCTGAAGTAGTAACAAATTTAACTCCGCATTCAGCCACAAAATCAACAATTGAGTCATCTTGTAAAAAAAGAATGGGTAAATTTACCCCGAAAGGATTGCTAGTCAGGGTAGACATTTTTTGAATTTCTTTTTTGCAAGCTTCTACTTCACCAGAAGAAGTTTCTATTACTCCTAATCCCCCAGCATTGGAAACAGCCGAGGCTAACTGGCTTCTTGCTATCCATCCCATTGGGGCTTGAATAATAGGATATTTAGTTCCTAAATGATTTGTAACTCTATTCATTTTATTTTTACCTTGAAATTTTTTTTGTTAATTCTATTTGATATTTTTATATATCTATAGCATTAACGACAATTTATAATTCTACTATGACAAAAGTTTTTTATGCCGAAGCGAATTATTCCGATGAAGAAATTGATGCAGTGATCAAAGTCCTTCGAGAAAACCGACTAGCATTAATGTGTGGTGAAAATGTTAGAGCCTTAGAAGGGCAAGTTGCAAAGTTATTTAATAAAAAATTTGGTTTAATGACTAACAGTGGTTCTTCTGCAAATTTAATTGCAGTTCAATCACTTAATTTGAAAAAGGGAACAAGAGTCCTTACCCCTGCCCTTACCTTTTCTACAACTATTTCTCCATTAGTTCAATCAGAACTAATCCCCTTTTTTATAGATGTGGAAAGAGAAACAATGCAAATTGATATTAACAAATTAAAACAAGCGCCCCTGGAAAATGTGTCTGCAATTTGTGTTCCCAATCTAATTGGAAATGTAGCAAATTGGGAGGAAATTTCTGATTTCGCCAAAAGTAACGATCTCAAGACTATCGAAGACTCTGCAGATACTATTGGGTATAAATATGAAACAAGCAAGAAAAATTGGTCTGATGTATCCACAACAAGTTTCTATGCGTCTCACGTAGTTACAGGCGCCGGTTTTGGAGGAATGACATGTTTTTCTGAGAAAGAGCATTATGATTTAGCTCTATCACTAAGAGGCTGGGGAAGAAGGTCCTCACTTTATGGAGAAACAGAAGATTATGAAAGAAGATTCAATGCAAAAATAGATGGTATGAATTATGACGATAAATATATTTTTGATGATATAGCTTATAACTTTCTACCTTCTGAAATTTCAGCTGCATTTGCTTTGGTTCAAATCAAAAACTTAGAGAAAAACCTAAAAAATAGATTAGATAATTACAATTATCTCAAAGAAAAATTAAGCGAATCGGATAATTTTAGCGTTCCAAGCTCTTATAAAAATGTCGAAACAGGTTGGTTAGCTTTTCCCTTAATTTTTACAAATAAACTCGAAAAGAAAAGAAAAGAAATACAAATTTTTCTTGAAGAATCAGGAATTCAGACCAGAACAATTTTTACTGGAAATATTATGCGTCAGCCTGTTGCCAAAAAATTTAATTGGGAATCTTTTGGAACCTTTGAAGTGAGTGATTACATTATGGAAAATGGAATTTTACTGGGTTGTCACAATAGGCAGACGAGAGAGAAAATGGACCTTACAATTAAGAAGCTCTTTGAAATTGAAAGTTGTCTGACGTAATCTATACAACAGGTATAACAGGCTTCATAGGAAGAAACTTACTTCATACCTTGCTTGAAAAATACAATTTCGTTTTAAATTTCGAGAGAGATCACAAGATTTCAATCCATCAAAAAAATGCTAAAAAAATTCTTAAGGATTTTGATTTTAAAATGTTGGAAGATTATTCTTCAGAGATTTTGATTCATCTAGCAACTTTATATAATCCTTCTCCTAAGAGTGAGTTCGAAGAAAACGAAATTCTTCAATCTAATTTGAATTTTCCCATCCAAGTATGCAAAACACTTGAGGAAATTAATCTAAAAAAAATAATAACGACTTCTTCTTACATCCAGTTAATTCCAGAAGATGAACAAAATCTTTATGCTAAAAGTAAAAGTGATTTTATAAAGTGGGCCGAACAAACCTTTGAAATTACCGAAATCTTTTTATTCGATTCTTTTGGTTCAGATGATAACCGAGAAAAGGTTATAGATATTTTCATAAAAAAATCATTATTAAATGAAGAAATAAATATTCCTGAAAAAAAAATACAAATGAATTTAACTCATATAGACGAAATTTCAGAATGTCTTATGGCTAGTCTAGATCTTCAAAAAGGTAAATATATGATTCTTTCAAATAATCAAATTACAATTGAAGACCTTGCAGAAAAAATCGTAAAAATTTTAGGCTCTAAATCATTGATAAATAAAGATTTTAAGGCAGTTGATTATTTTAAAAAAATTACTAAGTTTCCAAAAAACATTTATAGAGCTTCATCAAGTCAAGATTTTGAAAGTATGTTATTGTCGAGAAGCAATGAAATTAGAAAAGCCCATAGTCTTTAAACAAGCTTTTAATGTTTTCAACGACGATAGAGGGTATCTTAGTGCATTAGATATTGAGAATTTAACAAGCAAAATTCCTGAACAAAAATTTGATTTTCGATATCAACTTTTATCCTTCAGTGAAAAAAAAGATACTTTTAGAGGATTTCATTATCAAACTAAGCCTTTCGAACAAAATAAATTAATAGTTATTCATTCTGGAGAAGTATTAGATCTAATTGTTCCTTCTGATAATCCCTTAGAAAGAGACATAGAGGAATTTGAACTAACGACGGGAGACGCAATTTTGATTCCTTCCAGTTTTGCACATGGATTTATAACTCTCTCTAACGAAGTCTTGATGCAATATTTCTTGGATAAAACTTATTCTGAGGAACACTACAAAGGTATAAATGGAAATAGTTTCTTAAAAAATAACTTCGAGAATAAAGAATTCTTAGTTTCTTCTAAAGACAAGGCGCTTGAGCAAGAGCTAATTTAGAAGCGAAAGAAGATATTTTCCGTAAGAGCTTTTAAGGAGCGGTTGCGCTAAGCTCTCAAGAGAATCTGCATTGATCCATTTCTTTTTATAAGCAATTTCTTCTGGACAAGCCACCATAAGGCCTTGTCTTTTTTGAATGGTTTCTATAAAACTACCGGCTTCATGAAGACTCTCATGAGTTCCAGTATCTAGCCAAGCAAATCCGTGATCTAACAGTTCGACTTCAAGCGTCTTATTTTCCAAATACCAATTATTAACATCAGTAATCTCCAACTCGCCTCTTGATGAAGGCTTTAAAGATTTAGCAACTTCCGAAGCTTCTGAGTCATAAAAATATAATCCTGTTACGACGTAATTACTTTTAGGAGATTTAGGTTTTTCTTCCAAACTTAAAACTTTATTCTCATTATTGAATTCGACTACACCATATCGATCTGGATCATTTACATGATAAGCAAAAACCTTGGCTCCCTCCTGGAAATTACTTGCTGCATCTAGTCTTTCAGGCATTGACGCTCCAAAAAAAATATTATCTCCTAAAACTAGAGCGGAGCTCTCATTATTTAAGAAATTTTCAGCGATTATAAGAGCTTGAGCTATTCCGTCTGGAGAAGCTTGAGATTCGTAACTAAAATTAACTCCCCACTGAGAACCATCACCCAGCATATTTTTAAATAATCCCAAATCGCTAGGGGTAGAAATTATTAAAATGTCCTTTATGCCAGCTAGCATTAGAGTGGTAATAGGATAATAGATCATAGGCTTGTCATAGACTGGCAACAACTGTTTTGAGATGCTATTAGTTATGGGATACAAACGAGTTCCCGAACCTCCTGCCAATACAATTCCCTTTCTATTTTTCACCGCTTATGTATTTTTCAAAGTACCATGATACCGTTTTTTTTAATCCAGAATCGAAGGTTTCCGAAGGCTGCCAATTGAGCTCTTTTTTTATTTTTGAAGTATCTAAATTGTAGCGAAAATCATGACCTGGCCTATCTTCCACGAATTCTATCAATTGGGAATGATTTCCTTTTTTGTTGGGAGATAACTTATCTAAAATAGAACAAATTTTTTGCGTTATTTCAATATTTGAAGTTTGATTATTTCCTCCAATGTTATAGGTTTCACCAACTTTTCCTTTATCTAAAACTTCGCAAATAGCTTCGCAATGATCCTCTACAAAAAGCCAATCTCTTATATTTTTGCCATCGCCATATATTGGGAGTTTTTTCCAGTTTAAGCAATTGCTTATCAAAAGAGGAATAAGTTTCTCGGTGTGCTGATGTGGACCATAATTATTAGTACAATTAGTAATGTTAACTGGTAATTTAAAAGTTTCTGCCCAAGCTCTCACTAAATGATCACTTGCTGCTTTTGAAGCCGAGTAAGGACTATTAGGTCTATAAGCGCTTAATTCTGTTGATTTATCGTCATCTAACTTTAAGGATCCAAATACTTCATCAGTTGAAACGTGCAAGAACTTAAATTTTTCCTTTTCTTCAAAGGACAAAGATAAATAAAACTCTAAGGTGGCGGAAAGCAGATTAAAAGTTCCAGTTATATTTGAATTTATAAAGGCCTCTGGAGAGGTTATAGAATTATCGACATGAGTTTCTGCCGCAAAATTCACTATCAATCTAGGTTTGTGCTTAGATAAAACATCCTTAAGTAATGTTTTGTCGTTAATGTCCCCTTTAACGAAAAAATAATTTTTATTGTCTTCAATACTTGATAAGTTTTTTAAATTTGATGCATAAGTTAAATTGTCAAAATTCAATACGAACTCATTATTTTTTTTGATCCAACGTAAAATAAAGTTAGAACCTATAAAACCTGCACCACCAGTCACTAAAATCATAGTTATATATTATCCTGTAAAACTTTCTTTGTTTATTTCGCTTAAAACGCCTTTAAAAAAAGAAAAATATTTTGCTCTTTTTCTTTTTGAAAAAATTATTTCAATCGAAAACAATTGAACGAATGAAAAAATTAAATTTCTTGTTAATGGAAAATTTATTTTGTGTTTTTTTTGGCCATATACTCTTGACTTGCCCATATGAAATCCCTTCAAGCTTGCTATTTCCGGACTACGCTCACTAGAGCTTCCACCTTCATGAATTATTATCGCAGAAGGAATGTTATATAAAGGTCCTATAGTATTTCTTAATCTGATGGAGAGATCATCGTCTTCGTGAAAAAGAAAGATATTCTCATCGAATCCTCCAATTGACAAAAATTTTGTTTTTTCAATTAAAAAAGCTGAACCAGCTATTACTGTTACCTCAGAATCTTCGATTGGCGGAACTCTTGACATCCAATCTTTTCGGCTCAAAAGAACTGACCTTCTTTTGAATGTTTGTTTTCCCTTAGAATCAAGAATTTTTGGAGAAAAAGCGCTAGCATTTTTATATTTTTGAGAAGCTTGATAAAGGTTTTCAATTGTTTTTTCTTTCAGAATACAATCTGGATTTACAAAAAAAAGATAATCTCTCCTCGATGCTTTCGCACCTAAATTGCAAGCTGCTCCAAATCCTAAATTACGCTTAGGACTTAATATCTTTAAATGTGGCTTATTTGAAAATTCTTTGGTAGTTTCGAAGTCTTGGGAATTATCTACGATAATGATTTCGTAATCATCTGAAACATTTTTAATTAGCTTTTCTAGAGAACTTTTGCTTCTAAAACTTATCGTTACAAGAGTAATTCTCTCTTCAAAAGACATGTATTTAATTCTTTTTAGTCCGCAAGGAAAGAATGAGAGAAATAACTAAGAAAATTAGAATATATGGCACTCCCTCAGCTCCTGGAGTAACTCCATTAGTATAGTCAGGATTAAGAGATGGGAAAAAATCTGTCAAAGGATAAATACCTCTTAATCCCCACTCGAAGATGTTAATTAATAACATTAGAGGGATAAATCCCCTATATTTTATCAATACCATAATGGTAAGGCCTGTCCTAATAACTTGTTCTAAACCCCAGAGAGAAAAAAATAGATAAATTAAATTCATTGGGTCAGGAGATCCTTTTATAGGCATTACATTCGCAATATCGTGCAGTCCAAACTCCCAAAAAAGTAAATGAATTGTGCTTCTCCAAATTAACAATCCTGTATACAAAATAAGTGCATAAAAGGCTAAGGTATTACCTTTGTATTCATTTGGATTTTCTGGAAAAATTTTACTTAACAAGCTCAACTAATTTATCCCCTCGGTCAACGAATTACAGCAAGATTTTATAATATCAGCTTTTGATTACCGAAATAGATTTCAATTTCTTTTTAATTTAGTTTTTTAAAAGCTTCTCGCAATTATTTTTTTTAAGAAATAAGTTCACTTTATTTTTTATTTTATTATCTAATTTTTCAAATTCTTCATTAATCCAATTAAGACATTTAACTTGATAAGGAAAAGTTTGTTGAGTCCACTCAGAATCATCTATTAAAGCTTTCCAAGTTTTTTCATCTTTCGAAGTTGCTTCTTTGTTAGCTAATAAAGCAGGGGCATAAACCTTACCAATTTCTTTAAAAATATTACTAAGTGACTCAGGTACTTCGTCTAATATCCAATCTTGATCTGAAACTTCAAGGCCTGATAAATCTTCCATTAAACTGACCCAAGCAACTGTTCTTGGTGAAATCTCGTGAGCTATTTTCCTGGAGGTGGGATCGAATCCAACAAGCTGACTCAACTGTCCAAACATTGCAAAATCAGCTGAAGCTGGCCTTTTACCGAGCAAGAAAGGGAAAATAGAAAAATGTTTTTCTAATAAGCTTAAAAATCTTTTAAAACTTTTTTCAATGGTTTCGGCAGTGATTTCACTAGAACCAACTACTCCTAATCTACTAACTTGTCTTTCAGAAATATATTTTTTAAATGAAGCCAACGAATCTTCATCAAGATTCACGATTTGATTTAATGGCAAAAGTGTTCCGGCATTATCAATATCCTCATCGAAATGCCATCGATAATGAAACATATACTTTGTTACCCATTCATCGGCAAAATCTTCAAGAAGATAATTTAAAAAGCTTAAAAACTTATCCTTAGGAATACATTTTCTGATTTCAAATTCTGTTTCGAAGCGTCTTATGAGTGGCGTTGAATCTGTATAGGCTTTCAATTCTCCGGTTTCATCGGGAAGAAGAAAAGTTGGTTGGAGATTTGGTTTTGCAGGTTCAATGTTTAAATGAGATAAAGATCCATTGGTAAGTAATTCTTGCGGGTTGCCCCAAATGACCTTGTAAGGTATTCGTCTATATCTCATCAAAGCAATCATTTTCCTAGTGTAAGGAGATGGTGGACTGCCTATAAAGGTAATTCGAGTGTTTTCACTCATGGTTTTTTGTCTCGATATTTAACTGCCCTTTTAATCCTGCAGTACGATGCACAGATATCTCTGCATATTCAGGGCTCATCATCATTTCGAGCATTTTTCTTCTACTGGGGTACTGAGCTATTGCAACTGTATCCCATAATTCTTCAACTTCTCCTAACATCAACCTGCTTACTTCTGCGCCAAATAAAACTTTCCCGCCGGTGTTCTCAACCAATTTAGCGACTGCTAAAGCATATATTTGATAGGCTTCTCTACCAGTGAGATCTGTTGTTCTGCCATCCTCATACTCTGCTTTGTCCTTGAATTTTAAAAGATTGAGCATTGAAATTGGACTATCTATATCCCCTTCTACGAAACCTTTCATCTGCTCTTCCGATGGAATAACTTTGTTCTCTACTTTCATTTTCTCTCCTACTGCTTAATAAAATTTATCAAAAGCTCTGACAACTCTTTGGGTCTAGTCCATTGATAAAAATGACCCCCGCCAATATGTTCAGCACTTTTAGCATTTGGACACATATTTAAAACATCTCGCTCTATTCCATTAGTAACAGGATCATCTCCAGCAAAAACACTTAAAAAAGGTTTGTCCCAATGCTTGAAAACGTCCCTAGCGATTCTTTGGGCTTCCAAGGATTCATCGGGAATTGTTGGAACGTGACTTGGCATGGCTCGAGGACCCATTTTGTATTTATCATTTGGAAAAGGGGCATCGTAAGCCTTAGCTAGTTGTGATTTGAAAGGAAAATAGTTACTTATCCCCAAATTAACGAAAGCCAAATATAAAAGTCTCTGAATTGTTGAAGGCTTACCCATACTTTGCTCCATCAAAAAGCCTATTGGTAAATCAACTGTTTCCCAACAAAATTTTTGCCAATACATAAATTTCAAAGCTGGATGAGTTTTTTTACTATCCATTTGTCTTACTTGCTTAAACATTGTAACTGGAGTGAGTTTTAAATTACTTTCTCTAAAACTGTTTACCTTGTCTACTACATCAAAAGATACGTCTGGATTGTAAGGCAGTCCTGTATTTCCCATGGCTACCTTATTAAAGCGATCAGGTTCATTTGCTACCATCCTCAACCCAATCAACCCTCCCCAATCTTGACCAAAAAAAGAAATATTTTTAAAATCATTAGTTTTTAGCCAATCAGTCATCCAATCTACTTGTCTCTGAAAGCTATAGTCCTCTCTTGCAGCAGGTTTATCAGATTTTCCGTACCCTGGAAGATCAGGACAAATTACCCTAATTCCGGCATCAGAAAAAAATGGAATCATCTTTGTATACAAGTAACTCCAAACAGGTTGCCCATGCATGCATAAAATAATAGGTCCATCCTTAGGACCAACATCAATATGATGAATCCTCAACTCTGAATCATCATGAGTCGAAATTGTTGTGTAATGAGGTTCGTAAGGATAATCCTTTAGGTTAGCAAAGGATTTTTCGGGCGTTCTTAAAATTTCCATTTATCTACTAAGAATTTTTGACAAATAACTATCAATTGATAGAGTAATTCAAAATTTATGTTTAGATTGACAAAATATTCTATATTAATATTGATAGTTTTAACTATTTTAATTTTCACTTTGCTGAGAATACCTTCAATACAAGATAGCATTATAGATTTTGCCATTGCCCAACAGTTAAATGCTGAGTCTCCCTTAACAACAGAAGATGCCTTAAGCGCAATTGTTTGCGGCTCTAGGTCTCCTTTGCCAAATCCTGACAGGGCTGAAACTTGTATCCTCGTTAAGGCAGGAGAAAAAGTTTTTATAGTCGATACGGGTGATGGAAGTGCGAGTAATTTGAGAACTTTTGGAATACCCTTTGAATTCGAAGCAATTTTAATTACGCATCTACATTCTGATCATTTTTCTGATTTACAAGACTTTCACTTGGGCAGCTGGGTTTCTGGACGGAATGAAAAACTGAAAGTTTTTGGTCCTGAAGGAATAAAAAAAATAACAGACGGGTTTGAACAGGCCTATGCATTGGATGCTCAATATAGGTTCGATCATCACGGTGATGCCGTACTTGTCCAAAGCGCAAATGGTTATGAAGCAATTACAATCTCCCCTAGTGAATCTCCTTTTTACGATGACGGGGATCTTAAAATAACTGCATTTTTGGTGGAACACGAACCTGTGAGCCCTTCACTTGGTTTTAGATTTGATTACAAGGGAAGATCCATAGTGCTTAGTGGAGACACTATCTATAGCGAAAATCTTCTCAAATATGCTAAAGACGCAGATGTATTATTTATGGAAGCCCTCTCAATGGACATAATTAGCCGATTACAAAAAGCGCAAGAATCTATTGGCAATGAAGGGAATGCAAAAATTATGTTCGATATACAGGATTATCATATCTCTCCTAAAGACGGAGCTAGATTGGCAAAAAAGGCTAATGTGAAACACTTGGTGTTTTATCACCTAGCCCCAGCGCCCGTAATTTCCCTTATGGCTGAAGTATTTACCAGAGGAGTAGATGAAATTTTTAGTGATTTTACTCTAGCTGATGACGGCACTCATGTTGTGCTTCCGAAAAATTCAAAAGAAATAAAAATTTCTAGTATTAACTAACCTTCACTATTTTCTTCATCGTCCATTTCTTTCCAGACTTCCTCTAAAACTTTTCCAGAAGTAACTGCATTTGGCCAGCCCGCATAGTGAGCTAAATGAAAAATTATTTCTTCTATTTTTTCCTTACTTAAACCTAGATTTCTAGCTCCACGAAAATGTAAACGCAATTCGTTTTCTCTATTCAAAGCTATTAATCCTGCTAGGGTTATCATACTTCTTTCTTGAATTTCTAAGCCGGGCCTTGTCCAAACTGTTCCAAATAAAGTTTCTATAGTATGAGATCTAAAATCTGTAGAGAAACTTCCTTCCGCTTTGTGTAGAAAGTTTAATTTTTTTAAAATTTCAGTTCCCTTCTTTAATCTTTTTTCATCGCTTTCAAAAGACATAATCTTCTCCTATTTTAATAAAAACCAACCAATGTCAACTAACATGATTATAGTGACTATAAGGCCCACCAAATAAAATAAACTACGAAAGCTTGGATTTTTTCTCGTTGCAATTGAGTAGTAAACGGCCGTATAGATGTATCGAGCTAATACGTAGACCAATATCAGTTTTGCAAGTCTCAGCGGGTCCATGCTTAGTAAAATACTTATTATTGCCGCTCCCAAAAACGGAATAATATTTTCTAAAGAATTTTTAAAAGCTCTGTCGCTTCGAAAAACAAATGATTCAGGTCCTAAGTCAGAGTTTAAAATTCCAGGCGTATACTTTTTTTGAGATCTTGAAGCGCCCATAGCTATAATAGCTTCTATAACTACCAAACTAAGAAGAGCCCAAATTCCAAAAAAACTTAAATAGTAGACTTCAAACATTAATCTTATTTTAAAAGGGTCAGAGAGCTTTTACTTGATTTAACTCTATCAAACTTTTAGCTGAAGCTATCAAGGCTTCCTCACCTGATCTGGGCTCCCAGCCCAATAAATTTTTTGCCTTAGAATTATCTAAATGTTTCGTTCTGCCGAGCTGCTCAGCAATGAAACCAGCTGTTTTACTAAAAATTCCCAAAAACTTTATCAGTAAGTCCGGAGCCGTTCTTTTAGGCAATCTCTTTTTGTATTCTGGAATAGCCTCCCTGAGAATTCTTGTCCATTCAGGCATGCTTAAAGTATTAGCACTCGCAATGAATCTATTGCCAGGCGCTTTATCGGAAGTCATCGCGAGGACGTGTAAATCAGCAACATCGCGAACATCTACCATTCCAAAGCTAATTTTAGGGACTAGAGGAAGAGCTCCATTTAATAACATTTGAATTGATTGGACGCTTGATCCGATATCTGATTCAAGAATTGGCCCAAGAACCCAAGAGGGATTAATTACAGCCAACTCCAAGTTTGAATCTACATTTTCGACAAAATCCCAAGCTGCTTTTTCTGCATATGTTTTAGATTTGCTATACGCTGAGCAATCCTGAGCTTCTGGATTTGTCCAATCATTCTCGTCATAACTTGATTTTTCTTCGCCGTTTAAAATTGCAGCCACCGAAGAAGTTAAAACTACTCTTTCGACTTTAGCTTTAGAAGCAGCTTTCAGAACCCTTAAAGTACCTTCACGGGCTGGAGTTATTAACTCATTTTCATCTTTAACATCTAAGGAAACAGGTGAGGCCACGTGAAGAACATATTTACATCCAGAAACTGCATCATCCCAACCTTCATCTTTGGTAAGATCGGCACTTGTCCATTCGACTTCAACTCTATTTAATCTTTCATGTTGCGAGCCAGCTTTGTTTAAAATTTCATTTAAATCAGTAACTCTATCTAAATTTCTGACGGTAGATTTAATTTTATAGCCTGCGGCAGCAAGCTTTAAAATACAATGGGTTGCGATAAATCCTGAGCCGCCAGTTACTAAAACCGTTTCATTTTCATTAGTCATTACATTTCCTCAAATCTTTTGAAATAAAAAGGTAAATCTATCACTTTCTCCGATTTCCAGATACTTCTCCTGGTCTACCTCTTTGAGCCTCATTACTGGAGGCAGGGTCCATACCCCCTTTGGATGATCTTTAGTATCTTTAATATTCGAGTTTACTTCACTTTTGGAAATCAATTTAAAGCCGTATTTTTCTATATATTCGATGGCGTAATTCTCAGTTACATACCCGGTTTTTTTCATCTCTTGAACCGACGTATTCTCTTTGGCCCTGTGTTCGACGACTCCGAAAATCCCTCCTTCCTTCAGTGATTGGTATGTGTTTGTCATGATCAGATCCCAACTAGGTCCAATCCAATTATGTAAATTTCGAAAAGTTAAAATGGCGTCTACTGAATTTTCTTCAGAATACTTAGAATTTAAAGAAACTACTTTAACTCGATCATAAATTGAATTACTAGAAAGCTTTTTTTCAAAACTATCTCTGACTCTCTTAGCAAACCCTCCCATTGAGGGATCGAAATGAGCAGCTATTAGCTGCCCATCTTCTCTTAGATAGCTAGCTAGTATTTCTGTGTACCATCCTCCTCCTGGAGAAAGTTCAACAACTTTCATGTTGGGCTCTATTCCAAAAAAAGACAGAGTTTCATAAGGATTACGATGAACGTCTCGCGCGATACTTTTATTTGATCTTACGTCACTTTCTACAGCATCTTTCAATGGATCGGCCATAGCAAGGGGATTTAAAAATAAAATTAAGAAAAATATTAAATACTTTTTTTTCATAAATTAACTCGCTAATGATCTTTTCTCTGTTCTATAGAAGAAAAAGAAAGAAAGTGTCGCTAATGCACAGATTATATGCCACAAGGCGTGCGGTTGAATAATAGAATCAGGATAGCACCACTCGGAATCCGGATTAACTATTAAATTTCCTTGGAGCCAGATCGTGAAAGCTAAAATATAAAAGAAACATCCTGCAAAAAACCAAGGATTATACTTTCTAAAACTATCGGGTTTCCTTGTTGCTATCAAGCCGGGCAACCAAAAAAATAGAGTCCACCAAAAATCTTGGATATTTATCACGACCTCATAAGGAGAGGTGCCAAACAACCAAAGCACGGCGTAACCTACAAATCCCGAGAAAAATCTCATTGAAGCAGAATAAAAATTGTATAGAAATTCAGAAATTATCCACAAACCTATGGATAATCCAAATAGACTAAAATCTATTCCGAGGTCAGACCCAAAAAACCAACTCAAGAAAGAAAATAAAAATAAAATTACAAAGTAAGCTGATAAGAATTGATTTTCACTCCACCCATTTAAAATTTTAAAATTAAGAAGCCAGGGAATAATTATGTAGGCCACCATGCTTACGTTATCAATCCATTGTCCCCACTCCGTATGAGTTCCATGCATCATCAATGAACCGGGACCTAAAAAGATTGAGGCTGAAGCATAAAGAACTGATATTGAAGTAAATCCTATAAAAAAATTTTGACCTGTTACCTCTTCTCTTGAAAGAATCCAGACCATAAAAATTCCTGTCAGGATGAATCCTATATTGCTGAGAGCGTTGGAAGGTTCTCTAAAATACCCGGAACTTATTCTTTCACACCATCTAGAAATGTCTCCAATTTGATAGCCAGATTCAACAGATAACATTATTCCTGAGTAAGCAAATAGAAAATAAAAGAGAAAGAAGGCAACAACTGCAGAAACAGCTATCGTGACAGCGTAATTTTTTAACATCTTAAGACCAACTTATTCTTGAAAAAGCTCCCGTGGAACAATAGAAGATATCTCTATTATTGCCAGGAGTCAAAAACATACCATTGGCTAAAGAAGAATTCACATCGACTTGGCTTAATATTTCTCCAGAAAGAATATCCAGAACAACGATTTGATCTCTGCCTTTTTCGAAATGATTAATAACTAGTTCCTGGCTATCTGGAAAAACTACAGGTTGCATCGTTGCTCGTAAATCTTTCTTCCAAGAAACTTCCAATTCCTCTTCAGAGTATGAAATACCGGCAATGCCTCCATTAATACTATCCCAAGCAACACACATATTAAGTTCGGGGATATTTACTGGAGGGGCGATTATTCCTCCTCCGTCTTTGGCAAAAGGTTCAATAAAATTTAATTGTCCTGAAGTAAGTGAAATTCTTATTAGCCTTTGTTTACCTTTCCAAGGTGCTGGCGAGCGCCAGCTAAGAGACTGATATTCTTTAAACCTTCCATTCGGGTGGACGCCATAAATTGATCTGACAGAATCAATGTCTCCATTGTCCATGATCCAAATGTAATCGTCTGAAATGCATCCGTCCCAAGCCAAGCCTTGATTTCCATTCAATTCTCTATACCTTGGAGCCCAATCATCTTCAACTTCCAGACCTTCTTCTGAAACTCTTATCTTCCAAATTTTTTCTATGCCAGGGACGAAAATAAATTCGCCATCACTACTTAAATCTGATGCAATTCTTCCCATTGACCCTTCAGGTAATGATAAAGGAGCATCGAGTGTTTCTAATGTATTTGGATCAAGTCTAGTTATGGAAGAATTTCCTTGACCTTCTAATCTGCAATCTTTTGTCACAATGGTTCCATCTGAAAGAACCAATAATCCATTGTGGGCTCTATCAATAGGTAGTTTCGTTTCTTTTACAACTCCGCAATTTCTATCCAAAGAGTGCATGTAATTTCCGTTAACTTTAATAATGTTTCCATTTTCGTGTGCAGCTATTGCTCCACACCAAACGTGTCCCCCGCAAGGCAATTTTGGGCTTTCGCTCAAAGTTTCTAATGTAATTGGGTCAAATTTCTGCACCCATCCATATGGCTCTGGCCCAAAAAAATACGGCATTGTTCCGCCTAAATAAAATTCACCTGCATCTCTTTTAATCACCATAACATTCCATTTATCTGAAGGAACGGTTTGCACTTCTGCAACTGCATTTTCAGCATTTAATCGTCCCTTCGATGATTTTTGTCTTCTATTTCCTCCACATTCGACTGGCCAAGTAGATTTGAAGTAACCGGGTTGGAATTTTTCTCTGTCTATCATTGATAATCCAAATTTTAACAATATTAAGAAAGGTTTAAGGATTTAAATTCATATAAATAAATGCAATAAATTTATTCTCTTTATTTTGTATCTATGAGTTTAATATCCTCTTATGAAACATAATTGGAAAACTAGTTTAATTTTTGCCGCCCTGCTAACGATATTTGTTGCATATCCAGCATACTCAGTTAAGTACGACAAAAGTAACCCCACTAAAATGTATTCAAAGGCTTATAAAATGATTGATAAAGGTCAATTTTCTAAAGCTCAAAAAATTTTAAAAAATTATACAAAATCTGAACCAAACGATTCAGACGGTTGGACCCTGCTAGCTTTTACTTATAGGAAGCTCGAAAAGTACCAGGCATCTGAAGAATCCTATGTGAAAGCTTTGAATATAGATCCAGAAAATAAATCAGCTTTGGAATACCAGGGCGAGTTATTTGTGGAAACCAATCGTTTAGATCAGGCAAAAATAAATGTGGGAAGACTTCAAAAACTCTGTCCTGAATCTTGTCCAGAACTTGAGAAATTAGAAAGTTACATAACAAATTCATCAAGTAAATCTAATATTTAAATCTAGAGGATTTAAAAAAATTAGCTATCTTTTAAAAGAAAATTAAGGACACCTTCAAACCTTTTTCCAAAATCCTCAGGGTTATGTCCAAAACCGTCGAAAATTAAACTTTGAAAGTTTAAGTCGTTAGAATAGAAGAGTTCGTCTATTCTGTTTTGAGGTTCCTCATAAAATTGATCAAGACTTTCGGTACCTCGATCGAAGTAAACCTTTTTATCTTTTAACACGTCAAGATTTTCAGTTATGTAAGAATATATCGCTTCTGTCGTGTATGGATCGCCAAAAAATTTAATCTCGTTTCTAAAGGGAAGTAAAGCGTAATCCAATGGCCTTATGCCTATCCAGTGGGTTGAAACGGATGCTGCAAATCCAAACCGATGGGGTAACTCAATTAAAGCGTTTAATGAAATCAGTCCGCCCATACTTGATCCGAGTATTCCTAGATTTTTTGAATTCAAATCTCTTTCAAACTTTACTTCTAAGTAAGGAATTAACTCTTCTTCTAAGAATTTTAAGTAATTAAACCTTTCAACATCTACAAAGTTTCTATAAGCAAATTTCCTAAATCCAAAACCAAAATAGTTAATTACTTCCTTTGGAAAATATTCAGCATATCTCCTAGATTCATCAATGAACTCTCCTCCATTTGAGTGTGCAGCGTTTTCTACGCCAATAATAACAACATTAGGCAGTCGATTTTTTTCATGAAGAGATTGAAGCGTTTCGTCTATACCCCATTCTTCTTTAACCCAATTTATTTCGCCGTCAAAAAGGTATTGGCCGTCTTGGGCAATTATAAAAACGGTATTCTGATCAATTTTATTTTTGTCAGGGTAATAAATCGACAATTTTCTCTCGCCCAAAAAATTAGATTGCAATACTTCTTTAGAAAGCGTTCCGAAAGATACTTCTTCGGCAAAAACAAAAATAGTTTCAAAGCTGCAGGCGCAAATCACTAGGATTTTTAAAATAATTCTAATCAATTTTCTTTAAATTAAAACGAGATTCAAGCAATCCTGATGAGTCTTCCTTTTTCAAAAATTTTCTCAAAATATGTAGGTATGGATAAATTTCTTGTTTTATAGGCCCAGTCCATTTCCAAAGTAAAAATTCGACTGCGCTAATTTCCTCCGCTGAACCAGTAAAGCTTGCATCCAATTTAAATAAATTTGAAACCTTTTCAAATTGCTCAGGAAGTCCAGCATTTTCGAAAAGAGAATGAACCTCTTCTTGTCGATGAAAAATTTTATTGGCTAAAGCTTCTAAGCAAAACTTATCTACATTTAACAAACCTGTTCCATTTATCATGATTCCTTCTAGGCTTTCTAATTTAGATTGATCGTCTGCATCAAACGCTTCAATCACTACTTTTGGTAGGCAATAGTCGTTGGCATAAAAGTTATCCCAAACGATTAATTTATGATTCAGTGCACCCTTCCAGCTCTCGATGGATTCTTCGGTATAACTTGAAGATACAACCTTGGATCCTGTCCAAAAAATTGGAATTTCTTTATCTAAATTTTTCGATAATTCTTTTAAATAAATACTTTCTAATAAATTTGGTTTTGCCAATTGCTCGCAGTACTCAGAAGGTACGCAGTAAAAATTAATGTCTTTGAACTTATCATTGCATCTATTCAAAATCTCAGCATGCTTCTCTCCATTTTGCTCTTCAAAAAGGTCATCAAAAAGAATCGCTACATCTAAAATCTCCAATTGCCTGGATTCAGAAATTTTCCTAAAGAGCTCATCATAAGAGTTTTTAAAATCTATTCCTGGTGAAATTCCAAACAAAAATTTTACTTCGTTTGCTCTACAACTTTTACTGAATTGACCTAGCCCTTTTTTTATCGATTCTGGATAAGGCTCCTTCCAATTTAATCGATGGTAGGGATCTTCTTTAGGACAATAAAAATAAGTATTTAATTTTTGATCAACTATCTGCTGTAAAATTTCTTCTCGCTCATTCCATGAGAGCAGCTTCCCAAAATAACCTTCTATGTAACCATTGAGTTTCATAATCTGTCATTTGACGGTTTTTCTTGTCCAAAACTTAGTCATATTTTTAGTTGTATCGTCCTTGACAATAAAATGATGGTACAAAGCAGCTAATATATGCACCACAATCAGCGCGATAATCGCATTTGTCGCAAACTCGTGGACAGCCCTGATCAAATTAAACATATTAGAATTATCTACCTCTGACGATAAATTTAATGCACCAAAGACAACTATTGGATCACTTGTGAAATTCGCGGAAGCAATTCCAGTAACAATTAATAATCCCATCAAAAAATACAAGCCGTAATGGCCAGTCTTTGCCATAACAACCTGCCAGCCAGGCATCGATTCTGGTAAGCTCGGTGCGCCATATAAAAATCTAAGAAATATTCTCAAGATAAATAAGAAGGTTACTATAAGCCCAGCAGTAGCATGATCGACTCTAGATTCTAGACGATCCCAGAGCTCCATGTCCCCGCCAAATTTTTGCGCAACATTTAAATCCAGCATGATGACGATTGCCATCAACCAGTGAATAACTTTTTGCGCTCTAAGATAATCTATCATTTGTTAAACTTATTCTAGCAAATTCTTTTTATATTCTTATAAGGCGATTTTTAAATATTTTAAAGTAATATCTTTGTCCCCTATGGATGTAATAGTTTTGCAAAGAGACCTGAGGCTGCTTGACAACCCAGCTTTGTATTATGGTTCAAAAAAAGAAAATTATTGCGTCGTTTACGTTTATGATAAAAATTACTGGCAATCTTATGGGAGGTCCTCGAGGCAATTAAAATTTGCTGTTGATTGTCTAAAAGAGCTTAACGAAAATCTAAAAAAACTAAATTCTAAGGTTTTAATCTTCGAAGGTTCTTTTGAAAAATTAAGTATTTTTTTAAATAAAGAACTACCCCATTCAAAAATTCATCTCAACCACTGCACTGATAACCTTTATCATCGTGAAGACTTTAAGAAATTTTTAAATAATTTCAAAAGTGAAGCTGTAGCAATATATGACAATTTTGGTCTACAACTCCATCAATTTGACAGAGATAATTGGTCAAATGATTGGAATAAAATAATGAATAAGCCTTTATTAGATCTTCCAAGTAATACCAATTTTGTAAAGAAATTACCGCTTTCAAGTTTTGAAGATTTTGAACAAAGTTTAAAAATTAATAATTCTTCTCTAAACAACATACAAAAAGGTGGGGAAAAATTAGCTTCTGTCTTACTCAACTCTTTCTTTGAATATCGAGCGGATGGATACAGTAAAAAAATGTCTTGTCCAAAAGAAGCAGAAACTGCTTGTTCTAGACTCTCTCCACATATAGCTTTTGGATCAATTTCGATTAGAAAAATCTATCAAGAATTAAATAACGTTTTAGTCTTCTCACCTTATAAAAAAGATCTTTTGTCTTTTAAAAAAAGACTCCATTGGCATTGTCACTTTGTGCAAAAACTTGAAACAGAACCAGAACTTGAATTTAGATCCATGCATCCCTATTGCGACGAATTGAGGACAGAAGAGGACTCTGAACTAATAGAAAAATGGATAAAAGGCCAAACTGGGTTTCCTTTTTTAGATGCGTGTATTACTTACTTAAATACCAATGGATGGATAAATTTTAGGATGCGAGCGATGATAATGTCTTTTGCTAGTTACAATCTTTGGCAGCCATGGCAGAAAACTTCACCTTTGCTTGCAGAGCTCTTCACAGACTTTGAGCCCGGAATCCATATCAGCCAAGTTCAAATGCAAAGTGGCGTTACTGGTATCAATTTACCTAGAATCTATTCAGTCTTTAAACAAAGTTTGGATCAGGACTCAACTGCTGAATGGACTAAGAAAATGATCCCACAACTTGAAAATGTTGAAATCAAACTGATTCACAACGCTGAATTAAAAGACATTTACTTCGATCAAATTGTCGATCCAAAACTCTCTGCAAAAAAGGCTAGAGATACAGTTTGGGCAATGAGAAAAAATAGTGACTTTAAAAAAATTGCACGAGAAGTCTATCTTAAACACGGAAGCAGAAAGAAACAGCATTTTAATCGCGTTTCAAATTGAATTTATGATAGATCGATAGAAAACTTTTTTAACGTTTCCAAATCGACAAGTTCCAAAATTTTTTGATTACTTTTTCGTAAAAACAATTTTGGAGCTTTGTCGTATTCAAAAGCTTCTTTCCACCTTTCAGCACAGATGCACCAATGATCTCCCTCTTTCAAACCGGGGAAATTAAATTCAGGTTTTGGAGTCGATAAATCGTTGCCTCGTAATTTAGAAAACTCTAAAAAATCTTCAGTCATTTGTGCACATACTACATGCAGCCCTCTATCCATTTCGTCTGTTCGGCAAAAACCGTCGCGAAAAAAACCAGTTATGGGATTAGAGCAACACTCTTCAATAGGCTCTCCAAAAATATTTAACTGATTCATCCTATTAAATAAATATTATTAAAGAAATATTTCCAAACAAAACTAAAAGAGTTAGAGAGACACTCACGAAATGCAACCGATTGAATGACACAGTATTTCCTTCATCTCTCGCTCTATTTGTCATTGGAACTAAATAGTAACAAGTTGCCATAAATATGACCGTGCTCAATGGAATTAAAGTTGTCATCAAGTTATTACTGAATAAAGATATAAGAAAAGAAAAAAGCCCAATTAAAGCTATCGTAAAAAATAATTTTGGAAATATACTCCTCAAAAATGGGCCTGCCTGATCTTCTGGAATTACTTTAAAAACTGTAGGAGCGACTAGGGCAGACTGAAAAATTATCATTCCTGAAATTAATCCTGAAAAGAAAACTAAAATTAAATTCATTACAACTTATTTTCCTGAAAATTCAGGCTGTTTTTTTTCTACAAAAGCTTTAACAGCATTTTTGTGATCGGTTGTTTGTCCACAGTGCACATGATGCGTCGCTTCAAGATCGAGGCACTCATCAACATCGCCATTCATTGCTCGGTTTAAATTCTCTTTCATATACCTAAAAGCTACCGATGGCCCAGCAGCGAGCTGTTCTGCAATTTCTTTTGTTTTGGCTTTAAGACTTTCAGCGTCTACAACCCAATTGGTCAGTCCAAGATTCAAAGCTTCTTCCGCTGAAACTCGATCCGAGAGATAATATAATTCTCTTGCTTTTGCCGAACCGATAAGCTGAGACATAAAATATGTTCCGCCGTAATCTCCAGAAAATCCAACTTTAGCAAAAGCTGTTGTCATAAATGCGGCTGACGACATAATTCTTAAATCACAGGACAAAGCGTAGGACAATCCAGCGCCAGCAGCAGCTCCTGGAAGCGAGGCAATGGTCGGTTTCGGCATTTTGTAGAGCTTGCCTGAAGTGCCACGTTGATTATCTCTTTGTCTATGAATGGCTTTATCAATTGTATCTTCTTCGCCATTTCCCTCATTCTTTGCATTCATGCCCTTCACATCTCCACCGGCACAAAATGCATTGCCAGCGCCTGTTAAAACAATGCACCTAACTTCTTTATTCAATTCGAACTCAGCAATTTTTTCTTGCAAAGCTCCATTCATTTCAGAAGACATTGCATTCCTTGCTTCAGGTCGATTCATGGTCAAGTAACCAACGTTATTTTCAATTCTTGCAAGAAGGTGTTCTGTTCCCGTGTCTAGATTTTTCATTTGTTCCTCACTAGTTTTTTATTTGTTATTCTACAAAGATTATGAGATTAAGACAGTTAGTATTTGTATCCAAAGAAAGAGATGAGCTATCTAGAAAGATATGTAACATTTTCGATCTCAAAGAAACTTTTCATGATCCCGGGTTAATAAATTTTGGCCTAGAAAATGTTTTGATCCCTCTTAATGACACCTTTTTTGAAATAGTAATGCCTGTGAAGGAGAACACTACTGCAGAAAGATTTTTTGATAAAAGAGGTGGTGAGGGAGGATATATGATTATTGTTGATGTTGAAAATTTTGAAAGTGAAAATGAAAGAATAAAAAAAACTGATATAGAAATTGTTTGGAATGGTGAAAGAAATGAAGAAGGAATTCATGCAAGAACTATTCACCTTCATCCTAGGCAGGTAGGTGGCGCTATCCTTTCTCTAGACAAGATGATACCTGATGAAGCTTGGTTGTGGGCTGGTACAAGCTGGAAAAAAAACATAAATAAATCTTTAGTTAATTGTCTGTCTGGTGTAATTCTTCAATCAACAGCTCCAGAAATTCTTTGTTCGAAGTGGGAAAAAGCGCTTGGAAAAGAAAGAGCGATAGGAGATGAATTAACTATTCCTTTAAAAGAATCAAACATAAGTTTCATACAAAAAGACGATGGAAGGGGTGAAGGTATCTATGCCTTCGTATTGAAAGCTTTGGACAAAGAAAAAATTATAGAAAATGCCAAAGAAAATGATGCTTGGAAAGATGAAGAGATTTATGTTGGTGGCGTAAGAATAATATTGGAGTAAGCTTCAAAAAGAGCCGCTTCGTGTCTTTGTGTTAGGTGGTCCGAAGAAATGTAAGCAAAATTCTTTAAAATTTTTAGCAGCTCTCATATCCTTCATCATCGAAATCCAACCCATAAAAGTAATTCTTACAGGATTAAAAGTATTCACATTATTGACGAGTCCGAAAGTAACAGGAGCTTTTTCAGGTTCAAAAGTGCCAAACATTTTGTCCCAAATGATAAATAAATTGCCGTAATTCTTATCTATGTATTCTGGATTAGATCCATGATGTACTCGATGATGAGAAGGCGTATTAAATAAATATTCTAAAGGCCCTAATTTATTCACAATTTGAGTGTGTCCTACTATGCCCCAAAGAGTGCTTATAACTCCAGCTACAGCAATAATGGTCGGATCAAATCCTATCAATGGCATGACCATAAAAAAAGGAACTTTTGATAGTGGGCCAAACCAAGCCTGCCTAAAAGAAACAGCAAAATTCATTTCTTCACTAGAGTGGTGGCTCATATGAATTGCCCAAAGGAATCTAACCCTATGAGACAATCGATGATAAACGTAAAAAATTAAATCTATTAAAACAAAAGTCAAAAACCACATTACCCAAAGTGGGACAATGCTTTCTAAATCTATGATTCTGAATTGATATAAGTAAAAGTGAAATGCCAAAATTAATCCCTTTACAGAAAAACTCATCAAAATATTTCCTGTTAAAAGACCAGTGGTGCATAAAGTATCGCCTTTTTTGTACCATGCTTTATTTCTTAAATTAGAAATAAAAACTTCCAATAAGATCATCGAAAGAATTATTGGCAATCCGATTGCATATACTTCGTTTACTGTCAGAGAAGTCATGGAAGAATTATATTCACAAAAACTTACTAAACAAATTAATCATGACTTTTTATTTATAGGTTAGAATTTATCTATGAGAGCAGAAAAGAAGCTGAACTTAGAGATTTATAAAAATCTTAAATCTTCTGATGCGCCCGATGAGTTCCATCATGTAGCATTTAAAACAATGAACTTCGAATTAATGATAGATTTTTATTCCAAACTTTTTGGCTGTGAACCTCTTTACGAGAGTCCTGAACTTACCTTCTTAGCATTTGATGATGAGCATCACCGGGTTGCGATAGCTAATACTTCTAAGGTTTACGACCAATTAAGCTTCATCCCAAAACAAATAATGAGATTTAAAAACTGGCTTAATTCTTCCACACCCTCGATTGTTGGCCTTGATCATATTTCATACAAGCTAAATCCGATTGAAAAATGGTTCGATTTTTACTTTTCTGCTAAAGAAAAGGGCCTACTACCTTATTGGACGATAAACCATGGTTGGATAACAGGAATGTACTACAAAGATCCAGATGGAAATCTGGTAGAGATATTTTTTGAACACTTTCGTTCTGCTGAAGAATTTAAAAAAAATATTGCGCCAGATTTTTCTGACGAACCTGTCGGTACAAATATGGATGTAGAAACACTCTACGAAATGTTCAAAAGTGGTGCTTCCTTCGAAGAGTTAATCAGAAAAGGAAATACTGTACCAAAAGGAAAAAAACCTGTTTTCGGTATGGAAGCTGTAAGAAATATGCGTAAGAAGTTTAAGTAAGCTTATGGCTTTCTAATGTCTTCAACAAGATCATAAACTCTTTGTGGTGGAGCTTTAAAAAATGCCGAAACAAAGATCGCTATCCCAAAATTTATAAACATTCCCAAGAATCCAAAGCCTTCAGGCGAAATTCCAAAAATCCAATTCTCAGCAGTATTCAATTCAGGATTAATAAATTTAAAAAAAATTATATAACTTGAAGTGACTATTAAACCAGAAAGCATTCCGGCAATTGCGCCCTCTTTATTGAGCCTTTTATAAAAAATTCCTAAAAATAATACTGGAAATATCGTAGAAGCTGCTAAACCGAAAGCAAATGCAACTACTTGGGCAACAAATCCCGGAGGATATATCCCAAAGAGACCTGCAACAATAATTGCAACTGCTGCTGCAGTCCGAGCAAATAGTAACTCTTGCCTATCATTTATCTTTGGCATCAGAGTCTTTTTCATAAGATCATGTGAGATTGAAGCAGAAATCACCAACAAAAGGCCCGCCGCGGTAGAGAGTGCTGCTGCCAAAGCTCCTGCCGCCACCAAGGCTATTACCCAATTTGGTAATTTTGCAATCTCAGGATTTGCCAAGACCATAATGTCTCTATCGATGTAGACTTCGTTAGGATTGCTGAGATCGTTTTCATTGGTGACTAGACGTTGACCGTAAGAGCCCATCTTATCGTTATAATTTGGTTTGGCACCCTTCAACGCAGTTCCGCTTGAATAGTTTATCTTTCCGTCATCGTTTTTGTCGGTCCATGCAATGAGGCCAATTTGTTCCCAATTTTTAAACCAATTTGGAGCTTCGTCATAATTTACTTCCTGGACTGATTCTATGAAATTGACTCTGGCAAATGCTGACACTGCTGGGGCGGTTGTGTAAAGCAAGGCTATAAAAACTAAAGCATAGCCTGCAGATTTTCTTGCATCGCTAACTTTGGGGACAGTAAAAAATCTTACGATTACATGGGGCAACCCTGCGGTTCCAAACATTAATGCAGCAGTAATGAAAAATACATCAATTGTGCTTTTTGAATTAGAGGTATACGGATCGAATCCCAGCTCAAGATGAAGTTGGTCAAGTTTATCCAATAAATAAACCGAGGAGCCATTGATTTGGTCACCAAATCCTAATTGAGGAATGGGATTGTTTGTAATGAGTATAGAAATAAAAATTGCAGGAACCATGTAGGCGAAGATAAGGACACAATATTGTGCAACTTGAGTATATGTAATTCCTTTCATGCCCCCCAAAACAGCATAGAAAAAAACTATACCCATTCCAATAATTACTCCCAATTCAATATCTACTTCAAGAAACCTTGAAAAAACAATTCCAACGCCTCGCATTTGTCCTGCAATGTAAGTAAAAGAAATGAAAATCAAGCACAACACTGCAACCAGCCTTGCAGCGTCAGAATAATATCTAGTGCCAATAAAATCTGGCACTGTGTATTGACCAAATTTTCTAAGATAAGGAGCCAAAAGCAAGGCAAGTAATACGTAGCCTCCCGTCCAACCCATTAAATAAACTGAACCGTCCTTTCCAAGAAAGGATATTAATCCGGCCATTGAAATAAATGAAGCAGCTGACATCCAGTCCGCTGCTGTTGCCATCCCATTGGCAATTGGATTTACTCCTTTATCGGCTATGTAAAAGTCGCTAGTAGATTTAGCGCGAGACCAAATAGCAATACCAATATAGAGAGAGAAAGTTATTCCAACGAATACAAAAGTTAATAACTGAGCATCCATTAATCATCCTCTTTGGATTTATATTTTTTATCTAAACGATTCATCAACGCGACATAGACAAAAATCAACAATACAAAAATGTAAATACTTCCTTGTTGAGCAAACCAAAAACCCAATTTGAATCCCCAGATTTTGATTTCATCAAGGCTCTCAGACCAAATGATTCCAAAACCAAAAGAAACAATAAACCAAATAAATAATATTATTGAAAGAATTAATAAATTAGCCTTCCAGTAATTCATTTATTAATTCCAAACTTCTTCAATCATGAATTCATCTATCTGTTTTTTGATCGCGCTATGCTCTTCATCTGTGAAGCGCCAATGTTCCCCTCCATCCACAGTAATTAATATGTTTTTTTCTGGCAGCGCCTTTTCTAACATCAATGCTTGTCGATAAGGCACCAAAGAATCATCGGTTCCATGAACGGTAACAAGTTTGGGAATGTCTTGATGTAAATACTGAATGGGAGAATATTTTGTCGAAATTTCCTTTATGGTTTTGTTTGGAGGCACCCAAATATTAATATAGTTCAGCCAGGGTCTGTTTTCTTTAAGAAAATTGAAATTGTCTTCAATGTCTACGATGCCAAAGAAATTAATTATGGCTTTTGGTTTTATTGAAGCCTTGCAGGGAAAAGAAAAATCTCCAGAATTTTTGAAGCCCGCCAATAATGCTAAGTGCCCACCTGCGCTTAAACCCATAATAGTGACATCATCTTTAGAAAGACCCCTAACTTCAATTTCACTAGCAATAGCTTGATAAGCACACAACACATCGTCAGCAGCTTGAGGAGCTGTATTTCTTCCATATCTATATCCAATAGAGAAAATATTAACGTCTTCATTTACCTTAAAATACCTACCAAGTCTTCGAATCCATCTCGTTTCTCTTTTGCCACTAAAAATCCAGCCTCCGCCATGAATCCAAACCAAAACTTTGTTCGTTTTGCCAGGATAAAAGTCAACTTTTTGATTTTTGTGCTCTCCATACGAAAACTCCTCAAAGACAACGTCGCTTGATACAGAGGCAGCACATGAGCTCAATAAAACAAGAACAAATATTGAAATTATTTTCATGCTTGCTTAAGGAAATTTATTAAGTGTTCAGAAACTTTGGTTGGCATCGAATAGGTAATGTCGTGGTATCCATCTTCGATCACCGTGCTAAAAATATTGGAAATATCTTTTTTTAATTCTTTATGCCCATCAAAAGAACAGGTCTCATCTGCAGTACCCCATACAACAGAAGTAGGAATATTTAACTGACCCAAAGTTTTAAAACTGTCTTTATCATTAAATAAATTAAAGTTTTTTATTGTCGACAAGAGCGACCTAGTAAATCCTTCATATTTCATCTGTTCTTTATAAACCTGAGTTATTTTTTCTTGAGAAACGTGATTAGCATCCTCTAAAGTTGAGAGTTTTATTGTTGCATCTCCTCCATAAAATAGTGAGGGAACAACTATGCCAATATATTGACTTAAAATTGGCAGAGTTAGCACACGATAAAGAAATTTACGATACCAAGGAAGAGACAAAGTCAGATATCCAGCAGGCGCAATCAAAGAAATAGACTTAACTTTTTCAGGATATGATTCAGCAAACCCAGCAACAATTGGCCCACCCATAGAATAACCCACTAGATGTATTTTTTGTTTAATGACTTGAGATCCTATCAATTCGTTCAAAGTCTCTATAAATAAATTTTTAGTGTATTTAGTCTTGGGTCGAGAAGAATAACCTCGTCCATAATGATCGTAAGCCAAAACTTTGTATCCTTCTTTTTGAAGAAAAGGAAGTATGCCTCCCCAAACTACACTGGGCGTTGAAAATCCATGAACTAGAATAATAGTTTCTCCATTTTCTTCTTCTGGAGAAAACCATTGATAAAAAAGTTTTCCTTTAGAAAGTTCAGCAACTTTACCTTCCGTCGGAATAGAGATTTTCCCTGGGTCTAAGAGTTTTAAATAAAAATAATAATAAGAGCTCACAAAAAATAATGTAAGCAAACTTAAAAAAATTAGTAGGCCGTTCAAAGTTGTTATTCTCTACTTAATAAAAATTGATCGTAATCCATGTGCATTGCTGCTAAATCTGAGTTGTAAGCTATGACATTCACACTCTTCTTGATCATTTGTGCAGGTAACGCTGCCTTTGAGGCGTAAAAATTCGCCATTCTTTCAGCGCCAACTTTTAATTGTTCTTTTTTACATACCTCGTCGTAAAATCCCCATTCTAAAAGCGTTGTGGCAGTTTCTTGCTCTCCCCCAATGACAAGTTTTTTGGCTTTAGCTGGACCAACTAATCTTACTGCCAAAGGTAATCCAAACCAATTAAGATTCATTCCAAGATTAATTTCTGGATAACCCAACAAAGCGTCTTCAGCAGCGATTCTAAAATCACAAGCGGAAGCAAAACAAGCCCCTCCTCCTAAACAGTACCCATTAATAGCTGCGATGGTGATTTGATTTATTTCTAGAAAAGACATAACCGCGGGCTTTCCAATATTAGAACGCCAAGCTTCGAGACTAGAGCCAAAAGAATTTTTTTCTTTGATATCTGCTCCTGCAGAAAAGTTTTCTCCATCTCCTGAATATATAACCACTTTGGTTTCTAGATCGTTTTTTAAATTATTATTAAACTCTGTCAGTTCTTCCAAGAGTTCTTTGTTTAAAGCGTTCATGGAATCAGGTCTGCTTAAATAGACCCAGCATATTTCATTTTCTTTTTTAACTTTTAAAGATTTCATTTCAAACCGCTCTTCTTCTAATCAATAGAAATAAAGCAAATAACTGAACTAATAACATCGAGGAGAAGTGGATTAGATTAATTGGAATTCCAAAGGGCTCTGGTTCAACTCCACCCTCGCCAAGGAAAACTCCACCATAGAATGAAATTGAAACTGCAGAAATACTGTACCCAAACAAAACGCATAGACTCATTAAAGCAGGAGTGAATTCGTCATTTTTTATCCACAAATAATACATGCCCAAAATAAAAATTAAAAAAAATGAAGAAATTGACCAAACCAAATGCGTTCGAGCATGAGAGTCCCATAATTCATTAAATAAGTGTGAGCTGCCCAAGTCCATTATTACTGGAAGAAAACATCCCCCAACTAGCGCTATGCTAGTTAAAACTTTTGTTATTGTTAATTTCAATTTCTCCCCAGGTTTTATAGTTACTTTTTACCCCCATTTCGTTACAAACTTGGCTGCGTCCATTTCTGGTATTTTCTTTTGCGTACCTGTTGGAGTACCCACATATAAATAGCCTATTACCTTTTGATTCTCTGATAAATCTAAGTATTTGTTAATTTTATCATTGAGAGCGAATTTTCCTGTTCGCCAAACCCCGCCATAACCCAAAGAATGTAAAGCCAATAAAATATTTTCGGCGGCAGCTGCCGTTGAAAACATTTGTTCTATTTCTGGTACTTTTGGATGTTCTTTAATTTCGGAAACTAAAATGATAATCATAGGGGCTCGGAATGGGGCAGCTTCATATTTTTTAAGCACTTCCTCAGATAAATCAGAAATATTCTCCTCAGCATACTTTTTAAAAACAGACGATAACTTCTTTAATCCTTCTCCTTTCACTTCTATAAATCTAGAAGGTCTTTGCCAAGCATGATCTGGTGCTCTTAAAGCTGCTTGATAAACTTGTTCCATTTCTTCAGCCGAAGGAATAGGCTTGGATAATTCTCTTGGAGAATTTCTAGACAATATATTTTCTAAACCTTTATTCATTAATCAAACAAAAAATAATATTAGCACGCTCTAAAATTTTATTAATTCGATTTGATACGAACTAATAAAATTATGCTTAAATATAACTGAAAGATTTTAGACTTTTAAATCTGGAAAAATACTTAAGAAGAGGAAAAAAATGAGTTTTAAATTAGGAACAGTAGACGGCAAAGCCGTTCTTATCAAGGATGAAAATTACTACGACGTAGCTACTGTCTCAAATGGTTCTATCAGCACAGATAGCGTGGAAGCATTAAAATCTCAAAGCAAGCTTAGTGAAATTTACGAATCCCTATCAAGCGAATCTGCCACGGGTAAAGTTTCTGAGATCGAATTAGGAAACCCCGTCCCCAAAAGTCAAAATTGTTACGCCGTTGGTTTAAATTATCGAAAACACGCAGAAGAGAGTGGAATGGATATTCCTGAAGTGCCAATGATATTTACTAAACATACTTCTTGTTTTGTTGGACCAAAATCAAATATTGAAATGCGAAGCGACTACGTAGATTGGGAAGCGGAATTAGTTGTTGTTATCGGAAAAGATGGGAAAAATATTTCGAAAGAAAATGCTTGGGAGCACGTAGCGGGTATGTGTGTCGGACAGGATATTTCTGACCGCCCTGCTCAATTTGCAACAACTCCAGCAATGTTCAATTTGGGAAAATCTTTCGACACTTATGGTCCAATGGGCCCATGTTTGGTATCACTAGATAGTCTCGAGGATTACAAAAGCTTAGACATTGAGTGCAGATTGAATGGCGAAACAGTGCAAAAAGACAACACTAATGATCTAATTTTTGATGTGCCTTCAATTATTTCTTATCTCTCTGAAATTGTAACGCTTAAAGTTGGAGACGCCATTTGGACAGGAACTCCAAGTGGAGTTGGTATCGCTTCGGGAAAATTTCTAAAAGACGGAGATGAGCTAACAACAACCATTGAGGGACTAGGTACTATGGAAAATAAATGCGTTAGGATTTCAGATCACTCCAGAGCCAAAGTAGTTCCTGAATTCATGAAGGGTTTTTTAAAAGATTAAACACTTAGCAACTGACTTGCTGTGGTTAGCAATAAAATAATAAAACCTAAAAACGTCAGCGCCATCCCACCAATTCTCATAATTGGACTGTGCCTTAAAAATCCGAAACCTATGCCATGCATTAATCTTCCAAGAAGAAACGAGGCGCCACTTAAATGAAGAATGACTGCGTTTAATTGATTTATTTCTGCCAATAACAGAAGTAGTAAAAATAATGGTGCGTATTCAATTAAATTACCATGGGCTCTAATCGCACGTTCAAGGGTCACTGGGCTTACAACTCTATCGGGAGCATGAAGAAACTTTGTGACTGGACTTCCTCTCAAATCAAGAACTCGAATTGTTAAGATGAGCAAGAAGACAATCAAAAGAATTGTATAGATTAAAGTTACCTCCAAGCTCATGGATTAATTTAATTTTCTTCAGAAAACCTAAGCCCAGCGCTTGCTTCTAATCTAGAGATTAATTTACTTCCCATTGATGCCGCAGGAGTATAAATTCCGCCTGCTAGATCAGTACAGTCTTGAATCAGGCAAATAGCGCTTTCTGCAATCATTTTCGATGTGGATCCATATCCAGGATCTAAGTCTCCTGTAACAGACGCATGCATTGAAGAGCCATTGTCTAAATCTGCGCAAAAAAGGATGTCATAATTTCCATTTTCTCGAGCTTCTTTTGAAGGCCCTTCTCCTGGCTTAGGAGCGTTTTCTAAAGGATTAACTTTGGAAATTAATTCAGCTGCAGCCTGTCCTTCATCTCCAGGTCCTTGAATCCACATCTCGTTATAAGTGAATTCCTTTCCATAAGAGTGATTTAACAATGCGTTAGAACGGTGAATATTTTTACTATTTATGGGTGCCATAAAAAAAGGAGCAACCCAGGTCTCTAGTTTTTCATCAAATTGAGGTTTGGAATCGTTTGGTTGTTCTGGGCCTTGGAAGCCGTTTGCCAGAGAAAAGGGGTTAGCCAATATCTCTATCAATTCTGGCTTTTCTTTAAGAGATGCCATTGTCGAGGTCATTGATAGAGCCGTTCCACCTGAGAATTCTCCGTTCATTGCTCTTACTCTTCCTCTGATCGCAGTTGCTGTGTCACCCACTTTTGATTTTACTTTTTCTTGAAGAAAGTAAACTCCAAGATCAAAGGGTATGCTGTCAAAACCACAAGAAAATACAATTCTGGCTCCAGTTTGATTGGCCTTATCGCTGTGCTCTTCTATCATGCGATGCATCCAAGCTGGCTCTCCACAAAGATCAACATAATCTGTGCCATTCTCCGCACAAGCCTTAACTAGATTTGAACCATATAATTGATAAGGGCCGGCAGTCGTCAGAATACATTTAGCTTGTTGAACCATTGTCTCTAGGCTTTGGATGTCATTTCCATCGGCAGTGATAGCGGGAACTTCTGAGCCTAGCTCGAACTCCTCAATTAGATTATTAAGTTTGTCTTGGTTTCTGCCAGCAATAGCCCATTTAAAATCTTCACCTTTACCATATTGATTCAGCAGGTATTCAACGACTAATTTACCCGTATATCCAGTTGCTCCATAAACAACGACGTCTAAAGTTTTTTCTTGCATTTTTTCTCCCTCAATT
Source organism: uncultured SAR86 cluster bacterium (assembly GCA_902553315.1). Lineage (GTDB taxonomy): Bacteria > Pseudomonadota > Gammaproteobacteria > Magnimaribacterales > AG-339-G14 > AG-339-G14. The sequence continues at coordinate 186,128 of CACDKN010000001.1, read as the reverse complement.
GAACGATAATTCTAAAATACCTTGATTAATCATCATGACAAGAACAATTTATTTCCTTGCAAATTTGGTGATTTTTATAGTGAGCAAATACTACAAAAACCGATCCTAGAATTGTAAAGAGTATCTCTCCTGTTTCTCCATACAAAGGTTCTCCCAAAATTACCGCCATGACTAAAATTATCAATCCTGTTGTACCGATAAAAAAATACTGTGGGGCGCCATGATTCTTATATCCCAGTGTTAAGGCAACCAAGCTTACAGGAATTGCAAAGAATAAAATCAAATTATGCACAAACTCATTGTCTAGAGTCGCAGCATAGTACCCAGAGGATAAGATCACAAAAGAAGGGACAAATAGACAGTGGATTACGCATACTAAAGAAAGCGAAATGGCTAATTTATCTGATCTCAATTGGTTGTTCATAAAATAAATGGAAACTCAGTCTAATTAAAATAATTTATTGTGACAATCTTTATATTTTATAGACTTTGATATTGAAGGCTGAATTTTTAATGTCTTACCTAATTGGATTTTTTAAAATCTATGAATTCATAATAATTGATTCCAGATTTTTCCTGCGAAGATAAATTCACAACTACTTTCGGCAAGTTTTTAATTGATATGCTTCTAAATTTTTTTACAGGTCCAACTAAAAATGGATCGGTAATCGCAGAAACTAAGTCAGCGAAGATTGTATCGAATCTGCCTTTATTCCCAACAATATGACCAGGCCTAAAAATATTAATGCTATTAAAACTAAGTTTCACAATTTCTTCTTCAAGTTTTCCTTTTGTTCTCAAATAATAGTTAATAGAACTAGCACTTGAACCAACTGCAGAAATCAAGGTTATTGATTTAGCGCCCACTTCTAAGGCTTTTTTTGCTATCTGAAGTTGATATTCATAATCTACTAACGAAAGGCTCTCCTTCAAATCTTTGTTTATTAGTCCAGCTAAATTATGAAGGTACATTGGTTGTCCAAGAGCAAGATAAACATGATCTGTTTCAGGAAAATTTAATTCTTTTAAACAATCAAAATCAATAATCTTCTCCTGAGCGTTTTCAGGTATGTTTTTTATTTTTGTTCTCGATACAGCGGTAATTTTAAAATCTTCTTTTCCAAGTTCTTGAAGGATTTTATTACCTAAAAATCCTGTTGCGCCAGCCAATAAAATATTCTTCACACGCAGATAATATTACAAAGAAAAAAATAATCAAAAAGCCTTTATTTTTTTATTTTAAATAGCTACCACTGCTTACTCCGCAGTCTCTGAATGGATTAAACTATCTACTTTAATTAAACTTAAAATTTAAATACTTTGCTTATGGATAAACCCAAAATAGTTAAATCGTCTGTTGCAGATTTAGAGCGAGTGAAAGCAGTTCTTACGGTAGGTTTTTCATCTGATGCTTTATTAAGATGGGTCTTCCCCGATGCATTTTCTTACCTCAAGTGCTTCGATATTTGGATGGAGGAATTTTCAAAGATAGCTTTTGAAAATAATATTGTTTACTCCGAAGAAAATCTTTTCGGTTCGTCTCTATGGCATCCTCCTAGGGTTGAGTTTGATAATTCAATTTTGGAACCAACTTTTGAATATATACCTGCAGATCGAATAGAAGTAGTTGTTAAATTCTTTGAAGAATTTGAAAAATATCATCCGGACGATGCTTGGTATTTACCATTTATCGCTGTTGATCCTTCCCAACAAAGAAAAGGTATAGGATCTTTTTTATTAAAAGAGGCGCTTGCAATGATCGATGCTAAAGGCGACAGAGCATATTTAGAGGCGTCTAATGAATTAAACAAAGCATTGTACGAAAGACATGGTTTTGTTGAAATTGGAAGAGTGCAATTTGAAGACTCTCCACCTGCATTTCCGATGATAAGAGAATCAATTAAATAATTATTTTCGGTTTCCTTCTACTCCACCGTGACTGACTTTGCTAAATTTCTTGGCTGGTCAATGTCTGTGCCTCTTAGCAAAGCTACTTCATAGGATAAGATTTGTAGAGGAATCGAATACAAAATCGGGGTAAGCAAAAAATCACAGTCTGGCATGTTAATGTATTTTCCAGAAGTTAAGCCCAATCTTTCTTCATCGTTGCCAAATACGTAAAGGGCCCCTCCTCTCGCTTTGACTTCTTCAAGGTTAGATACTAATTTTTCAGCCAATTCGTGTTCTGGAGCAATAGCTATTACTGGCATCTCTTCATCTATTAAAGCCAAAGGGCCATGTTTCAATTCTCCAGCAGGATAAGCCTCTGCGTGAATGTATGAAATTTCTTTAAGCTTTAACGCACCCTCTTTGGCAATAGGGTAAAAGATTCCTCTGCCTAAAAATAAAGCATTGTTCTTATTCGCGATTTCTGGAGCAATTTCTATGATTTCTGGTTTTAATGCAAGAGCTTCAGAAATTTTTTCTGGCAAAAATCTCAGCGCTTTTATAATTCGGCCTCGCAAGCGAGGATTTTTTCCGGTAGCTTTTGCTAGAGACAAGGTCAAAAGCATTAGAGCCGTTAGCTGAGTGGTGAAAGCTTTGGTTGAAGCCACCCCTATTTCCGGACCAGCGTTTGTTAACAAAAGAAAATCAGATTCTCTAGCAAGTGAACTGGTTGGCACGTTACAGATTGCTAAAGATCCAAGATAGCCTTTGTCGTTTGCATATCTCAAGGCAGCAAGAGTATCGGCGGTCTCGCCCGATTGTGAGATTGTCACCAACAAAGTATCTTCATCGATGTAAGGATTTTTATATCGGTACTCGCTGGCGTAATCCATTTGCGTTGGCAGCCCTGCAATTGCCGAAAACCAATTTGCCGCGACTCTGCCCGCATGCAAACTTGTGCCGCAAGCTACAACTTGGACTCTTTTAACCTTAGCTAATAATTCCGAAGAGCCCTCTCCAAAAATATTCTCTAAAACATCCTCTCCGCCTATTCTTCCATCCAAAGTATTTAGTACTGCTTGTGGTTGCTCAAAAATTTCTTTTTCCATGTAGTGTTTAAAATCACCCTTTGAGGCAGCTTCTGCTTTGATATCAATTGTCAATTGTTCTCTATTGACTAATTGATTTTTTGCATCAAAAACTTCTACTAAGTCAGGTGCAACTTTGGCTACATCGCCATCTTCCATGATCAAAAATTTATTAGTCAGTTCTGCTAGTGCTAAAGGATCAGAAGCTGCAAAATTCTCGTTTTTGCCGAGCCCTATTACTAATGGTGATCTGTTCCTGGCTAGAACTAAATTGTCTGGTTCATTTTGATCTAGCGCGGCAATTGCATAGGCACCGTCAAGCTTATCTTTTAAGCCTTGCACCGCTTCAAGTAATGAATTGTTTGTTTTTAAATTTCGATCCAACAAATGAGCAATTAATTCTGAATCAGTTTCTGAAGAGAAAGTATATCCTTCTTTGGTGAGTTCTTCTTTAAGTGATAAATAGTTTTCAATAATACCGTTGTGAACGATAAAGACTCTGTCATTGGATTGGTGAGGGTGCGCATTTAATTTAGAAGGCTCCCCATGGGTTGCCCAACGGGTATGAGCAATGCCTATTTTTCCTTTAGGCTTTTCTAGCTTCATTCTCTCTTCCAAGAGTTTAACCTTGCCTAAGGTTCTTAGGTGCGCCACTTGATCATCAACATGCATCGCGATTCCTGCAGAATCATAACCTCTATATTCCATTTTATAGAGGCCCTTAATTAGAAGCTTGCCGACACTTCTATCCGTTGCTGCTGCTATGATTCCACACATTATCTTATTTTTAAATTTCGTTGCCTACTTCTGCCCAAAGCCAACTTATTTTCTGGGACGTTTTCGGTTACTACCGAGCCTGCTCCAATCATACTATTTTTGCCTATTTGTAATGGGGCGATCAAAGCTGAATTGGAGCCAATAAAAGCTCCTGAGCCAACTTTTGTTTTATGTTTTTTCTTGCCATCATAATTAACAAAAATTGTTCCCGCTCCAATGTTTACTGAGCTTCCTACTTCGCCATCGCCAATATAAGCCAAATGTTTTGCTTTAGTTTTGCTTCCAAGTTTGCTTCTTTTCACCTCAACATAATTGCCAATTTCTACTTCTTTATCCAGCCAAGCCTCAGGACCAACGTGCGCAAATGGACCTATTTTAGAGTCTTCTCCAATCGAAGAATTTTCAATCACCGAATACGGTTCGACCCTTACTCCGTCTCCTAAAGTTGAATTTCTTATTACTGCGCCTGCTCCAATGAAACAATTTTTACCAATTTTAGACTCCCCCTCAACAATGACGTTGATGTCTATAAATGAGTTTTTCCCTAAGGTAACTTTCCCTCGAAATTCCAATCTATGGGTGTCAGCAAAGTTCACGCCCCTTTTCATAAATTCCTCAGCAATATTTAAATGATATACGCGCTCAAGCTTCTGAAGTTCTTGCTTATCATTTGCGCCTAAAACTTCGTTGGTTGAATCTGGATTAACCGTTTTAATGGAAATTTTATTTTCTGTGGCTAGTTGAATGACATCGGTTAAATAGTATTCTTTTGCAGAATTTTTATTTTTTATTTGGGGGATCAATTCTTTCAATATTTTGGCCGAAGTAGAAATAATCCCAGAATTTACTTCGGTAATTTCTTTTTCTGTAATCGACGCATCTTTCTCCTCTACGATTGCGGCAACTTTGTTTCCTCTTCTTAAAATTCTTCCGTAGCCTTTGGGCTTGTCTAAATTAAAAGTTAATAAGCCCAAGTTATTTTTTCCAACGGAAACTAATTTCTTTAATGTTTTTATGTTAACTAATGGAACGTCTCCATACATTATCAAAGTCGTAGCTCCTGGTCGAAGTGATTTCAAAGCTTGTTTAACCGCGTGACCCGTTCCCAATTGTCTGTTTTGGGAAATCCAATTTGTTCCTTTAGGCGTCAAAACTGACTGTTTTACTTGATTTTTTCCGACTCCGACGACAATGTGTAACTTACTATTACTAAGTTGAGAGCAAGTATCAATAACGTGTTGGAGCAAAGGTTTGCTGGCAAGTTCACTTAGCACCTTAGGCGTATTGGACCCCATACGAGTTCCTTTTCCAGCAGCTAAAATAATTACATCGATTTTCATCTGGGCCCCAAAAATCTTATTAAAGAGAGATATTAAACTATTTTTTTCTTAGTTTGCGCAAAGTTTGCAATCTGGCCGCTGCTTCAGCCAACTCTGCTCTGGCTCTAGAGAAATCAACTCCTGCTTCCGAATCATTTTTAATCTTTTCAGCTTCTTCACGAGCTTTTTCTGCTTCTGCTTCATCTATGTCTTCGGCCCTTACTGCCACATCCGATAAAAGCGTAACAACATCGGGTTGAACTTCTATGAACCCTCCCGAAAGAAAAAAGATTTCATCCTCACCATTTTCTTTTACCACTTTCACTGGCCCAGGAATAATTCCAGTCAATAACTGAGAATGTCCAGGAGTTATTCCAATTTCTCCTAATGAACCAGTTGCAACCACCATAGAGACTTGCTCAGAAAAAATTTCTTTTTCTGCGCTAACTATTGTGCATTGCATCGTAACCATTACAAAGTTTTCGCTTTTTCTACAACTTCCTCAATAGCGCCTACCATTAGGAAAGCTTGTTCAGGTAAATCGTCATACTCGCCATCAAGAATACCTTTAAAGCCTCTCACAGTGTCTTTAATCGAAACAAATTTTCCAGGAGAGTTGGTAAAAATCTCTGCAACGAAGAAAGGTTGTGAAAGATATTTTTCAATTCTTCGAGCTCGATTAACCGTTTGTTTATCTTCATCGGACAATTCATCCATTCCAAGAATTGCGATGATGTCTTTTAATTCCAAATATCTTTGCAGAACTTGTTGCACTCCTTTGGCAACTTCGTAATGCTCTTGGCCAACAATATTTGGATCCAACTGTCTGCTAGTAGAGTCTAATGGATCAACCGCGGGATATATTCCAAGCGATGCAATTTGTCTTGAAAGTACAACGGTTGCATCCAAGTGAGCGAATGTTGTTGCCGGCGAAGGGTCGGTTAGATCATCGGCAGGAACATAGATAGCTTGAACTGAAGTGATCGATCCAGTTTTTGTAGAGGTTATTCGTTCTTGCAACACGCCCATTTCTTCGGCAAGCGTTGGTTGATAGCCAACCGCTGAAGGCATTCTTCCTAGCAGCGAAGAGCACTCCACTCCTGCCAAAGTGTATCGATAAATATTATCAATAAATAATAATACGTCCCTGCCTTCATCTCTAAACTTTTCGGCAATCGTTAGGCCCGACAAAGCAACTCTCATTCGACACCCAGGGGGTTCATTCATTTGTCCATAAACCAAGGCAACTTTGTCTAGAACTTGAGATTCGGTCATTTCTAAATAGAAATCGTTTCCTTCACGAGTTCTTTCACCAACTCCTGCAAATACTGAGTAACCGCTTGTTTCGTAGGCAATGTTTCTTATCAATTCCATCATGTTGACTGTTTTTCCTACTCCCGCTCCGCCAAATAAACCTACTTTCCCGCCTTTTGCAAAAGGACACATAAGATCTATAACTTTGATTCCTGTTTCTAAAATCTCTGAGGATTCTGCTTGTTCTTCGTAACTGGGTGGATCTCGGTGAATAGGCATTCTTTCTTCTTCGCCAACATCTCCCTTCCCATCAATTGGGTCCCCTAAAACATTTAAAATTCGCCCAAGCGTTTTCTCGCCAACTGGAACTGTAACTGCATCCCCAGTGTTCACCACTTTTGTTCCTCTTTTTAACCCTTCAGTTTGTCCCATTGCGATGGTTCTAACGATCCCGTCTCCCAATTGCTGCTGGACTTCTAAAACCAATCCCGATTCTTCAATGGATAGAGCGTCGTAAACTTTTGGTAGATTCTCCCTGGAGAACTCCACATCGATTACGGCTCCAATTACCTGTACTACTATTCCTTCGCTCATTTGATTTCCTCGATAGTTATAATGCTTCAGCCCCAGCTACGATCTCTGACAATTCTTGAGTTATCGCAGCTTGTCTTGCGTTGTTGTAAATAAGTTGTAATTCATCAATGATAGTTCCGGCGTTTTCTGTTGCATTTTTCATGGCAACCATCTTCGCTGCCTGCTCACAAGCAATATTTTCAATGACAGCTTGATAAACCAAAGACTCAATATATCTTTGCATCAATCCATCAAGTAATTCTTTCGCATCTGGCTCATAAATATAATCCCAGCGACGCTTTAATTCTGGAGTGTCTTCAGGCAATAATGGCAACAACTGCTTTATGTTTGGCTCCTGAGTCATAGTATTTTCAAATCTGTTGCTAGCTAAAAAAACCTGATCTATTTCACCTTGTTCAAATTTATCTAAAAGAACTTTAATTGCACCAATCAAACTTTCGAGCGCTGGGATGTCACCTAACTTTTCTGCTGTTGATACTACTTCCCCACCAAAATTGTTGAAAAATACTCTTGCCTTAGTACCTATTGGACAAAATTTTTGCTCTATGTTCTGATCACTCAAGTCTTTCAAAAATGGAAGCAAATTTCTAAACAAATTTATATTTAAACCGCCACATAGCCCTTTATCAGAACCGACAACAATAATTCCAACAGCTTTAACCTCTCGCTCCGACATATAAAGAGGTTTGTACTCTGGATTAGAATTTGCCAAATGTCCTATCACAGAAAGCATGCGATCGGCATAAGGCCTGCCCATTTCCATTCTGTCTTGAGTCTTTCTCATTTTACTAGAAGCTACCATTTCCATAGCGCTAGTAATTTTCTGAGTATTTGAAATACTTGAAATCTGTTTTCTTATTTCTTTGGTATTGGCCATTAAAAGGTTTGTGAAGTTTTAAATTTATCAAGAGCATCTGTAAAAGTTTTTATGACTTCGTCAGAATACTCGCCAGTCTCAGAAAGGCCCTCCATAAAATCTTTGTGTTCTGAAGACATATAAGAAAGCAATGCAGACTCGAAATCTGCGATTTTATTTAGCTCGACATCATTTAAGTAACCTTTTTCAACAGCAAATAAAACTAGGCCCATCTCAGCAACTGACATAGGTGAGTATTGTTTTTGCTTCATCAACTCGGTTACTTTTTGACCCAATTCAAGTTGCTCTCTTGATGCGTCGTCTAAATCTGAAGCAAACTGAGCAAAAGCCTCTAATTCTCTAAATTGAGCAAGAGCTATTCTCACTCCACCGCCAAGTTTCTTTATCAAGGGGGTTTGAGCAGCTCCACCAACCCTGGAAACCGAAATTCCCGGATTCATAGCAGGAAGAAGGCCTTTATTGAAATATGAAGTCTCTAAAAATATTTGACCGTCTGTAATTGAAATTACATTCGTAGGAACAAAAGCAGAAACATCGCCCGCTTGAGTTTCAATTATAGGAAGTGCAGTCAAAGAACCTGTTTTGTCTTTAACTTTTCCTCCAGTTTGCTCCGAAACGTATTCTTCATTGACTCGACAACCCCTTTCTAGCAATCTTGAATGAAGGTAAAAAATATCTCCAGGGTAAGCCTCTCGTCCTGGCGGCCTTCTTAGAAGAAGAGAAATTTGACGATATGCTACAGCTTGCTTTGATAGATCGTCATAAATTATCAGCGCATCTTCACCAAGGTCTCTAAAATACTCGCCCATTGAACAGCCAGCATAAGGCGCGAGAAATTGCATTGGCGCTGGATCTGCTGCTCCAGCAGCAACAACAATTGTATGTTCCATCGCACCAAATTCTTCTAATTTTCTTACTACAGCAGCTATGGAAGATTGTTTTTGCCCAACAGCGACATAAATACATTTTACCCCGGTACCTTTTTGGTTGATGATCGCGTCTAAAGCAATTGCAGTTTTCCCTGTTTGCCTATCGCCAATGATGAGCTCTCTTTGTCCTCTACCAATTGGCACCATACTATCAACTGCTTTCAAGCCTATCTGGACTGGTTGATCGACTGGCTTTCTCGTCATTACTCCAGGAGCAACTTTTTCTATTGGGGAAGTGCTCGAACAGTCCATTGGACCTTTGCCATCTATCGGGTTTCCTAAAGCATCTACGACTCTGCCAATAAGTTCTGGCCCAACCGGAACTTCAAGGATCTTGCCTGTGCATTTAGCAGTATCCCCTTCAGCTAATTTTTTGTAGTCTCCAAAAATAACTACTCCGACAGAATCTCTTTCAAGGTTTAAAGCCATTCCCGTGATTCCGCCTTCGAATTCTATTAACTCACCATACATTACCTCGCTCAACCCATGGATCCTCGCGATACCATCGGATAAAAATACGATAGTTCCCTCGTTGGACTCTTGTGTTGAAGACTCTAAATTATTAATTCTTTCTTTTATTATTTGACTTATTTCTGAAGGATTTAAATTATCCATACATCACCTTTTAGTTTCTTAATTGAGCTTTTAAAGACTCAAGTTTGTTTTTTAAAGAAAGATCAATCACTTGATCTTCATATGAAATTTTCATACCGCCAATCAAAGTTTCATCGATTGTTGATGAGATTATAATGTCTGCCTCCAATCGTTTTTGCATCGCAATTTTTATTTTTTCTAACTGATCTGCTTCCAGATCAAAAGCTGAAGAAACAACAACATTTTTTTGATTCCTTTTTTTTGCCACCAAGTCTAAAAAATTAAAAATAATATTGTCGAGAATTTTCAATCTATTAGCTTCGCCAAGAGCTTTTAAAAAATTCACAGTCTTTTCAGAGACTTCGCCCTCAAAAATAGCTATAAATTTTTCAGTTTTTTCTCGCTGCGAAATGTCTGGAGTTTCAATTAACGACTTTATCTGTTTTTCTTGAAAAGCTGATGAAATCATTGCCAAATCTTTAATCCAACTATCAGTTGAATTATCCTGTTCAGAAATCTCAAATATAGCTTCAGCGTAAGGTCTAGATTGAGTTAAATATTCAGACATTAAAGCTCCTTTATTAAGTCGTCTATAATCTCTTTATTGGATTCTGCATTGACTTCTTTTTCGAGAATTTTTGTCGCGCCTGCAAGCACTAAAGAAGAAACTTCTTGCTTCAAAGTTTCTTTGGCTTTTGAAACGTTTTGTTCTATGTCCGCCTCAGCTGCAAGTTTAATCTTTTGCTGCTCTTCTGTTGCTTGAGTTTTTGCTTCTTCGACAATTTGATCGCCCCTTGTGCCTGCCTGATTTATTAAATTAGAAGCTTCAGATTTGGCGTCTTCAATCATTTTTCTAGATTGGTCTTGTGCGTCCTCAAGTTTTTTTTGAGACTCGCTCGCGGCTTCTAGGCCTTTAGAAATTTCATCTCTTCTTTCGTCCAAGATAGAAGAGAAACTAGGCCAAAGGTATCTATAAGTAATAAATATAAAAATACTAAAAGCTAGTAACTCAGCAAAAAAGGTAGCGTTGACGTTCATGCTTTAAGTAAATAAAAACAAAAGCCCAACTGCTAGAGAGATTACTGGCAAAGCATCGATTAATCCCATTGCAATTAAGAGCTGTCCGAAAAGTAAACCTTGTAGTTCAGGTTGTCTAGCTAAAGCTTCTATGTATTTTGAAGTTAAAGTTCCGATACCGATTCCGGCACCCAGAGCGCCAAAGCCGGTAAGTATAGCTCCCGCAATCAATCTTAACTCTTCCATTTTTTTCTCCTTGTTTTATTGACTAGTGTTTTGCACAAGCCAGGTTAATGTAAGCTATGGTCAGCATCATAAATATATATGCCTGCAAAGCAATAATAAGAATGTGAAACAACGCCCAAGCCAAATTCATTATGAGTCCTGGGAAAAACCAAAGGGTTTGTCCAAACGACATCAAGAACTGTCCAAACATGATTCCAATCAAAATAAAAATCATTTCTCCGGCAAACAAATTTCCATATAGCCTCAAAGCCAAAGCAACATGTTTAGAGAAGTACCCAACCAATTCTATTGGGTTAATGAATTCTTTTAAAAATCCTAAAATACCGTGGTTAGCTATGGTGTAGTAAGTTACAAAAAACATAACTACCAGTGCTAGTGCGAGAGGTGCATTTACATCTGCGGTGGGTAACACTTTAAAATAATCGATTCCGCTTCCAGAAGCGCCTACAAAATTTGTCAACTCTACTGGCAATAAATCCATTAAGTTCCAAGATAAAATCCAAACACAAGAAGTAAACGCTAAGGGGCCAACAATTTTCGAGGTACCATGAAAATTTGTACTTACGGCGTTACTGATGAATTCAAAAACAAACTCAGCAAAGTTTTGTAATTTTCCGGGAACGCCCTTTTTTGCTGCACTTACCACCAAACCAAAGAAGCCAAAAAAGATAATTCCTAGAATTGACGACATAAAAATTGTATCTAAATGGAAAGCCCAAAAACCCATTTCAGTGACCTTGCAAGAAGATTCTGAAAATAACGATTGTTGATGATTGGCAAACCCCCAACTTTCTGTTTTTTCACACCAGCCGTAAGTTAAATTTGTTAGGTGATGGCTAATATAATCTGAAGTCGGCGTTAAATCCGATGAAGCTGAAGGATCTATAAGGTTTTTCTCGGCCATAATTTCTTGGGCACCGCATTATAGTTAGGTCTGACTTAACTATTCAAGAATAATATGAGATTTTTTTATTTATTCCTCTTTTTTCAAAGGCTTAATTATTGAATCCAGTTGCTCAAGATTTTTATAAACAAAAGTTATCTTTCCCGATCCATTTTTTTTATGTGAAATCGTTACTGACGAGCCCAAGTAATCGCTTAATTCGTTTTCTAAATTCAATAAATTTGGATCTTTTTTGGAAGTAACTTTAGGATTCTTTTGAGACTGATAACTATTTACCAGAGCTTCGGTTTGTCTAACAGAAAGGCCATTTTTACTGATCTTTTTTGCAAAACTTTCTTGAATGCCCTCGGGCAAACTAAGTAATGGCCTTGCATGGCCCATATTTAGAACTCCTTCTTGAAGCAAGTCTTGAACTTCTTTTGATAATTGAAGCAACCTTATGCTGTTGGCCACAGCTGCTCTAGACTTTCCAAGTGACTTACCCAAGTCATCTTGAGTAAGATTGAATTCTTTTTGAAGTCTTTGTATGCCTCTTGCTTCATCAATAGGGTTTAAATCTTCTCTTTGTAAATTTTCTATTAATCCAATTTTATTGATTTCTTCGTCACTGACCTCTTTTACTACTACTGGTGCTTGCTCTAAGCCAGCCAATCTTGCCGCTCTAAGTCTCCTCTCGCCAGCGATTAACTCATAACCCCCACCCGCAGTCTGCCTAACTATTAAAGGTTGGATAATCCCTTGAGAAAGAATTGACTCTTTTAGTTCATCTAATTTCTCATCATTAATTACGGTTCTTGGTTGAAATCTGCTGAACCTTATTTTTTCAATTTCTACACTTAGAACGCTAACTTTTTTTCCATCTAAACTAATTTCTGTGCCTAATAATGCACCTAAGCCTCTTTTAGCTCTTTTATTATTTTCAGAGTTCACTTGGCCCTGTTCTTTCGTATTTATTAATTAATTCTCCTGCTAGCGCAAGATAAGCGATAGTGCCTTTGGCCTCCGGCTCATAATATAGAGCGGGCATTCCATAGCTAGGCGCCTCCGAAAGCTTTACGTTTCTTGGAATAATGGTTGAACACAATTCGTTGGCGAAATGTTTTTCAAGTTCACTTGAGACATCTCTTGCAGACTTATTTCTAATATCAAACATAGTTCTTAGAATAACAGATATTTTAATTTCGTCGCCCGTTGAAGAATTAATCTCCTCAATTGTTTTGCTCATGGAGGCGAGACCCTCCAAAGAATAATACTCGCACTGCAGAGGTATTAATACTTGGTCGGCCGCGCGCAATGCGCTGACTGACAACATTCCAAGAGATGGTGGGCAATCTATTACTATGTAATCGTAGTTATGCTTCACCTGGTTTAACTTTTTCTTGAGGAGCGCGGTAGGATTACTTTTGTTTATAAGCTCCATTTCAGCGGAAATTAGCTCTTGGCTTGCGGGAATTAAATCAAATTTGTATTCGGTTTTTAGGATTATCGAGCTTATTGGCTCTTCGTCTATTAGAACATCTAAAAGAGTTAAATTACTTAATTTTTCAGTTATGCCTGAGCCAGATGTAGAATTCTTTTGTGAATCTAGATCCACCAACAATACGCTCCTCGATGCTGCCGATAGAGAAGCGGCAAGATTTAAAGCGGTGGTTGTCTTTCCTACGCCGCCTTTTTGATTTGCAACAACTAAAGTAGTCAATTTTTAAACTATATCAGTTTTTAGATAACGATATTTTTAAAAACCCTCTATTTTTTTTTAAGATATTTGCTGCTGAAGATTCAATGTAATCAACATCGTATCCGAGTATTGAGGGCTTTATATTTTTGGAAACCATCATTAAGAAAACAAGATCTCTCGGAGCCTTTTCTTTAATTTTGTTTATTAACTCTTCTGGGCTTGAAAAAGCTCTAGAGACAATCCAGTCTTCTTTTGACAAATCAAAATCTTCTATCCTATTATGAATAACTTTAATATTCTTTAATTGGAGCTCTGCTTTTACATGATTGAGGAAAGAAACTTTTTTTAGGTTTGAATCAAGCAAAGTTATTTCCATCTGAGGGTTTGATATAGCTGTCACTACTCCCGGAAATCCTGCTCCACTTCCAACGTCTAATAATTTTTTACAATTTAATTCTTTGTTCAGCGCCAAGCAATCGATTACATGATGATTTAAATCTCGTAAAGACGTTTTTCTGGAAACCAAGTTTCTAGTCTTATTCCACTTTCCGAGTAATGCGAGAAATTTATTTAAGTTTGTTTGTTGTCTCTCGTCTATTGGTTTTAGACTTTTTTGATCGGTTAGATCAAACAACATTTATTTCTTGTGTGTTCTTTTTTTTGATGTGGACTAACAGCAGCGAAATTGCAGCAGGCGTTAAGCCTGGTATTCGTTGAGCGTGAGCTAATGTTTTAGGCTTCACTAAATTGAGCTTTTGTTTGGACTCATTGGACAAGCCTTCAATATCATCGAAGTTTATTTTTTCAGGGATTTTTGCGTTTTCGTTTCTTTTTACTTTCTGTATTTCTTTTTTTTGTCTTTCAATATAGCCAGAATATTTTTCTGATGTTGTAACGTCGAGGGCTATTTCTGATTCAGCTGGTTTTATTCCCAAAGAAGAGCATACGTCTTCGTATGAAACCTCGGGTCTTTTTAAAGCATCCAATGCAGAAATATAATCGCTCTCCTTTTGTTTGTTTTTGTCTTCTTTACTTTTTAGGCTTTCCTTTGAAATTTTAAGTTTTTTAAGCCTTTGTTTTTCTTTTTTTATGTTGTCTTGTTTTCTATTAAATATTTCCCATCTTTTTTCATTAATAAGTCCCATTTTTCTCGCTATTGGGGTTAACCTTTGATCAGCATTGTCTTCTCTCAAAAGTAATCTATATTCTGCTCTTGATGTGAACATTCTATATGGCTCTTTAGTGCCCAAAGTAACCAAATCGTCAATCAAGACCCCTATATAACTCTCATCTCTTCGAGGAATCCAAGGATCCTGATCATTTAATGCTTGGGATGCGTTTATTCCAGCTATCAAGCCTTGAGCAGCAGCTTCTTCATATCCTGTAGTCCCATTAATTTGCCCCGCAAAAAAAAGATTTTTAATTTTTTTTGTTTCCAAAGTATGTTGAAGTTCTCTGGGGTCGAAGAAATCATATTCTACGGCATACCCAAACTTTGTTATTACCGCATCTTCAAAACCTTTAATTGAGTTAACCATTCTTTTTTGTATTTCTTTTGGCATGCTTGTTGATATTCCGTTTGGATACACTTCATTAGCTTTTAGACCCTCTGGTTCTATAAATATTTGGTGTGAATCCTTATCAGAAAATCTAAAAATTTTATCTTCTATAGAAGGACAATATCTAGGCCCAATTCCTTCAATCTTCCCAGAAAATATTGGTGATTTATCTATACCTTCCGAAATTATTTCATGAGTTCGAGAATTTGTTCTTGTAATAAAACAACTCAATTGTCTCGGGTGCACGTTGTCAGTAGATATAAATGACATTGTTGGCCTTGGGTTGTCTCCTGGCTGTTCTTGAGTAAGATCCCAATTTACACTTTTTGCATCTATTCTCGGAGGAGTCCCGGTCTTCAGTCTCCCCGAGCTAAGACTCAAAGACAACAAAAATTTTGCTAGTTTTTTTGAAGGCTTATCTCCTATTCTTCCGCCTTCTTCTTGGGTTTCTCCAGTAAATAATTTTCCATTTAAAAAAGTTCCAGCGGTTAAGATCACTTTGTTTGAATATATTTTTTCACTGCTTTCTAAAACAATTCCTTTTGCTTCTTCGTTTTCTAAAATTATCTCTTCAACTTCGCCCTCTCTAATAGTAAGTAAGTGTTCACTACTAATAATATCCTTAACTTTATTTGAGTAAAGCGATCTATCTGATTGTGATCTTGTTGCTCTTACCGCAGGTCCTTTCGACGCATTTAATACCCTAAAATGGATGCCTGCTGCGTCCGCGGCTAATGCCATTAGTCCGCCCATGGCGTCTATCTCTCTTACCAGATGACTTTTTCCTATTCCTCCTATAGCTGGGTTGCATGACATTTTTCCCAGGTCCTCGTAAGAATTAGTAATAAGACAAGTTCTTTTTTTTAATCTCGCGCAAGCATAAGCGGCTTCCACTCCAGCATGGCCTCCACCGATTACTATTATTTCAAAATTATCCACTACGCTTATAAAAAATATAGATAATATTTATATATTATATATATTATTGTTGTTGTTATTGGGAACGCTATTTTCTGTTAATAACTTTTTATCCTCAAGTTTTTTTTGATTATAAAAAGAAAATAAGTCAGTAAAAAAAATCTTAATGCTTTGTTATTAAGTTGTTTATTCGTGTTGATAACTTCTTATATAAATAAATGTTTAAGTTTTATAAAAATTTAATTAACAACCTTTCAACAATTATTTTCCAATACAAAAAGAAGAAAAAATTTCTCCTAGCAGTTGATCCGAGGTGTAGGGAGCTTTTATCTCTCCTAAAAAATCGCTGGCCCTTTTTAAGTTTTCTGCTATCAACTCTAGATCGGTGTCGTTCTTAAATTTTAAGCTTTCAAATATTTCTTTTCTAGCTTTGTAAAGAAGGCTTATATGCCTGGATCTAGCTGAAAAACTTATACTGTTCAAATTTTTAGGTATCTTAAGCGCTTTGAAAAGTTCATTACTTAGCTTAGTTAGATCTTTTTTATCTAAGAAAGATAGATTAAGCCTATCTTTATCCCTGTAATCAGAAATATCTATTTTATTTAATATTCTAATCACAGGCTTGTTGTAGGACCTAAAATAGTTTTTTGTGTTCTTATCTATAATTTCAATAATCAAATCGCAATCTTTAATTATTTTATTAGCTAATTTTATTCCCTCGGTTTCAATAGGGTCTTTTGTTGCTTCTCTTATGCCAGCGGTATCGTGAAGAGAAAACTTCAAATTATTTATTTTAACCTCTTTTTGAACAATATCTCTAGTAGTTCCAGGAATTTCAGAGACAATAGAAGTTTTTACACCTGTAAAATAGTTCATTAAGGTCGACTTTCCGACGTTTGGAGGACCTGTCAACACAACTTTTACCCCTTCATTAAGGTACTTAGAGGCTCCAACTTCATCTATAAAATCGTCTAAAAAAGTATTAAAATCATTTAAATTCGAATAAAACTCATGAAAATCACTTATTATCTCATCATCTGAAAAATCTATATTGCTCTCAACATAAATCCTTAAATTTTTTAATTTCTCTATTACAAGGTCTATTTTGCTATCAAAGCTTCCACTAAGAGATCTCGAACTAGCCAATAGTTGTTCTTCAGTCTCTGCATTTATTAAGTCGTCAATAGCTTCAGCTTCTAAAAGCGTGAGTTTATTATTCATAAAAGACCTTAAAGAAAACTCACCCGGTTTCGCCTCTCTGCAGCCTTTAGATACAAAATATGAGATTAATAATCTCACTATCAAAGGATTTCCGTGACAAGAGACTTCTAAAATGTCTTCACCTGTAAAAGAATTAGGTTTTTTAAAAAGAGTGAGTACACACTTCTCTTTAAAATCCTTTTTTAACTCAATTTCAGTAACTTTTGCCTCATTTGCTTTAAGTCCGTCTAGAGATAAACTTTCAGCTAAAAATGAAATGTCAGGGCTTGAAACTCTTATCAAAGAAATAGCACCAACACCGGGCGGAGAAGAACATGCAACTATAGTGTCGTCTAAAGCAATCAATTCTATTTATTTCTTAGGGCCGTGCATATACATTTGTACAGCAGACACAAGAGAATTCATGAACCAATAAAGAACGAGTCCAGCTGGAAAAAAAGCAAAAAGTACCCCGAAAATAAATGGCATGTATTTGAATACGTTCACTTGTATTGGATCGGCACCGACAGGTTGCGGCTGAAGTTGTTGCATTCCCCACATAGCCAGCGTATTTAGTATGGGCAGAATAAATAAAGGGTCTCTGGCTGATAAATCACTTATCCAAAAGAGAAAAGGAGCATAACGCAGTTCAACAGTCTCTATGAGAACCCAATAAAATGCCAAAAAAAACGGAAGTTGTAGAATCATTGGCAAACAACCTAGCGCTGGGTTTACTTTTTCTTTTTTGTATAAATCCATCATAGCTTTAGACAAAGCCTGTCTGTCGTCCGCATACCTTTCTTGAATGTCTTTAAGTAAGGGCTGAACCTCCCTCATCTTTCCCATATTTTTGTATGAAACGTAAGAAAGTGGCCATAACAAGACTTTTATTAGTATAGTGACTAAAATAATTGACCAGCCCCAGTTTCCTACTAAATTAAAGAAAAAATTCATCGCCTGATACATTGGCTGACCAATCCACCATAAAAAACCATAATCAACAGCTAAATATAATTCCGGATGGGCCTTAATTAGCTCGCTTTGAATTTTTGGCCCTGAATAAAATTTGTGGTCAAAAACAAAACTTTCGTCAGGCCTTAAAACCGATGTTTCACCAACAATTCCTACAGAGAAATCACCACTCCTTTTTTGTTTAGCTTGATAAACGTAATTTTTTCCTGGTTCAGGAACAATCGAAGACAAGAAATAATGTTGCAAAATTGCAGCCCAACCATCTGATGAACTCTGTTTAAACTTATCCTCTTGTATGTCATTGAAAGGAACTTTGATGTAGTTTTCTTCTTCAGTTCTGAAAGCCGGCCCCAGGTAAGCAAAGCTTGAAGGATCTGTAAATCCAGATCCTTTAGACTCTACCACCTCAGCAGATCTATCTAATTTTGAATATGCGGCTAATTTTATTTCTTCGGGAGATAAATTTTGAACCGTATCTTTGATCTTAAGCAAATAATTTTTTGATTCAAAGCTAATGAATTTTTTAAACAAAAGATCATCGGATTTCTTTTCAAATACATACACATTATTTAGCCCATCTTTATAGTTTTCACTGAGCTTAAAAAGAGAATCAGAATCGATAGTTTTATCTAAAAAGGCAAAGCCACTTGTGTGTGAATATCTTTCCAAGCCGCACTCATTTAAAAGCAATTTGTTCTCACTTGAGCCAGAGGTTTTTGGGTAATCAGTAAGTTCTAAATAAGATATTTTGCCTGAAGGTAAGTCAATTTTAATTTTCCACACATCATTAGAAATCAAAAAAAGATTGTTTGTTGAGCATGTTTCTTCTAGGAGAAATACCTCGTCTTCAATAATGTCGTCTCTAGATACAAATGCTTCTTCTTGAATTAATTGTGAATACTCACTATCGTTTAAAACACTATCAAAAGTTGATTCTTCTTGAGGCGGATTGTAATTGATTAAAAGCAAATAACTTAAGAAGATAATTGAAAATATTAAAAAATATCTTTGCATTATTGAATGTTTTTCTTATCAGCTTCTGGGACATGATCTATCCCACTTCCACCTAAAGGATGACATTTTGAAACACGTTTTATAGAAAGGTAAAGGCCTTTAATCAAGCCATGAGTTTCAAGTGCTTCTATTGCGTAAGAACTGCAAGTGGGATGATATCGACAATTGTTACCTAAAACAGGGCTTAAAAATAACTTATAAATTTTTATAAAAGATAATAAAAATTTAACAGCATAGGTTTCAGCTTTATTAAAAGTTTTAGAAATCATTAAGCTTGGATTCTATCTTTCTTTTCAATTTATTAATATTATTTTTTATTTCTTGTTTTGAATAATCTTCTATCTTGTGAGCCAATAAAAAAACTAAATCATACCCTATAAAAATTTTATTCCTAACCAATTCCCTAGCACTTCTTTTTATGTAGTTTCTTCTTGCTGCTAAAGAAAGATTTTTTTTTGGAACTATTAATCCTAGTTTAATTTCTTCAAGATTATTTTTTTTTATAATAATTTTCAAGCAGCCATGATTAACAATTAGATCAGGCTTTTTAAAGATTTTGTCAAAATGAGACTTTCCTTTGAGGGCAGTAACTAACAATTTATGCGGCTAGTTTTTTTCTTCCCTTATTTCTTCTATTTTTTAGCACGAGCTTTCCTCCAACTGAAGAGTTTCTTTTTCTAAAGCCATGCGTTCTTTTTCGTTTTATTTTACTGGGCTGGTAAGTTCTTTTCATAAGGATGAAGAATGTTATAGTTTTTTAAAGAAAAATCAATAATAAGCTTTATTTCTTATTAACAAGTTATCCACAACATATATAATGGATATCCTGTGGATAAGATTTTTTAAAAATAATAAGATTCAATTAGTATTTAGGAGATATATTGCAAATTTGGAAAGATTGTAAAAGCAGCTTTAAGGATGAGTTAAACGAAGAAGAATTTTCCGCCTGGATCAACCCCTTAGATTTTACTCAATATTCTGACGATAACGGAGTCAAATCATTTTATGTATTGGCTCCTAATGACTTCATTAAAGAGCATATAAGAGTAAATTTTGACCAAAAATTTAGAGATTTTTTGTCTAAAGCGTCTGGAAATAATAATTTTTCCTTAATTTATGACCTTTCGACTAAGCATAAGTTACTGAAATTAAAGAAAAAAAATAAAAATATATCTTTATTTTCAAATAAAGAAAATTCGTTGGTTGAGAATTTTAATTTTGATACTTTTGTGGAAGGAAAATCGAATCATATTGCTTTAGCCGCTGCAAAACAGGTATCAGACTTGCCTCAAGGAGCTTATAATCCGCTTTTTATATATGGTGGGGTTGGACTAGGAAAAACACACCTTATGCACGCAGTTGGAAATAAAATAAAAACTGATGATCCCTCGAAAAAAGTAGTTTATGTGCATTCAGAAAGATTTGTTGGCGATATGGTTAAATCGCTCCAATTAGGAGCAATAAATGAATTCAAAAACTTTTATAGATCGGTTGATGCTCTTTTAATCGATGACATTCAATTTTTTGCAGGTAAAGAACAGTCGCAAGAAGAACTATTTCATACCTTCAATTCTTTACTTGAGGGAGGTCAGCAAATGATTCTTACCTGTGATAGGTATCCTAAAGAGATAAATGGCCTAGAGGAACGATTAAAATCAAGATTGGGATGGGGTCTGCCTGTTGTAATTGAACCACCCGAACTTGAAACAAGAGTGGCAATTTTATTAAGTAAAGCCGAAGAAAGAGGCTATGATTTGCCACAAGAAAGTGCTTTTTTTATGGCACAAAAAATAAGGTCAAATGTTAGGGAATTGGAAGGCTCTTTGGCTCGAGTAGGAGCTCAAGCTCAATTCACTAACAAAGAAATTGATGTAAGTTTGATCAAGGAGTCTTTAGCAGATCTTCTTTCGATCCAGGCGCGGCAAGTCAGTATAGATAATATTCAAAAAACTGTCTCAGATTACTATAATATAAAGCTCTCAGATCTACTGTCTAACAAAAGAAATAGGTCTTTAGCCAGGCCTAGACAGCTTTCTATGAGATTAGCTAAAGATTTAACAACTCATAGCTTGCCAGAAATTGGAGAGTCTTTCGGCGGTAGAGATCATACAACTGTGCTTCATGCTTGCAGAAGAATAAACGAGCTAAGATCAGTAGATACAAACATTGAAGAAGATTACAAAAAATTGGTGAGGGCCTTAACAGCATAATGAATTTTAAAATCCCTAAATCTAGTATAGCTGAACCTTTGTCTTTGCTAGCTTCTGTGGCTGAAAGCAGACAGTCTATTCCCATACTCTCTAATATTTATATAAAAGCTGAAAGCGATGAAATTACGCTTATAGCCACTGATTTAGAAATAGAGCTTTCCTTTAGTGTTGAATGCAAAGATATAAAGGAGAATGGAGAAACAACTGTTTCCGCTAGAAAGATATTTGATTTAACCAGATCCCTATCTGAAGACACAACATTAGAATTTTCTCTCAAAGATAATCAATTAATAGTTACAGCTTTAAAATTTAATGGAGAATTTGCAATATTACCGATACAAGACTTTCCAGTAGTTGAGATAGAAAAATTTGATTTGGAAACTAAAATAAAAGGAGATTTATTGGCTGATCTGATTGATCAAACATCATTTGCTATGGCTTCTCAAGACGTTAGGTACTACTTAAATGGTATCTTAATTGAAATAGAAGGTGCAAAAGTAAATCTAGTAGCGACTGATGGCCATAGACTAGCTTGGGCCACAGAAACCTTAGATGCTGAATTAAACGAAAATAAGTTAATTTTACCAAGAAAGTCAGCAATTGAATTACAAAAACTATTAAATTTATTTCCTGGCGAAGTAAATTTATGTTTTTCAACAAATCAAATTTTGATATCTTCTAATGAATTTAGGTTCGTCAGTAAATTGATTGAAGGAAACTATCCCGATTATCAAAAAGTGTTTCCAAAAGGAGAAGAACAAACCTTAAAGGTGGAAAAGTCTCTTATGCAAACGGCTTTAAGCAGGGCTTCAGTCCTTTCTAACGAAAAATATAGAGGGGTAAAATTTATCCTTTCCAAAGACAATTTAAGGATCTGTGCCAACAATCCCAGCAAAGAATCGGCTGAAGAAGAAATAGCTGTAGATTATTCAGGCGATGAATTAGAGATAGGATTCAATATAAGTTACATTCAAGAATCTTTATCGGTAATTGATAATCCCGAGGTAGAGTTTGTTTTTTTTGGCTCTGAAAATTCTTGTATCATTAAAAACAATAAAAATGACAATTTGGTTCATGTAATCATGCCTATGCGACTATGATTTTATGTGCCTTAAAAAATTACACCTTCTAAATTTTAGATCTTTCAAAGATTTCCTTTTACCGATAGAAAACTCTGCACTGATTTATGGAGATAATGGTGCAGGAAAAACATCTATCCTAGAGGGAATACATTTCGCGTTGAAATCAAAATCCTTCAGAACAATTTCAATCAATTCGATGATAAACAAAGACGCAGATTTTTTTAGAATTAGCTCTGATATACATGATTGCAAAAGGGCTTTAGAAAAGAGAAAAGGCAAAGCTTTAATAAAAGAAAATTATGATTCATTTGATAAATATGATCTTTTGCCATTATTGATTAATAATTTTTCTTTGAGATTTCTTGAGCAAAATAAAGACGTTAGAAGAGACTTTATTGATTATTATTTGTTTCACGTGAAACATGAATATCTAGATAAATTAAAAAGGTTTAGAAAAATTTTGCATTCTAGAAACAAGGCTTTGAAAATTAAGGATAAAGATCAGATAGGAGTCTGGACCAAGCTTCTTGTTAAGGAAAGTTATGAAATCAATAAGGATAGAAAAGAAATTATTTTTATGGTTATAGAAAATTTGAAATCAAATATTCTAGAGAAAATTAAAGACGAAAAGTGGAAGAAAATATTGGGCTCCTTAGAAATATCTTTTTTTTCAGGTTGGATAGGCGAAGACCTGGAAATATCTTTGAGAAAAGAATATGAAGAAGACCTAAAAAAAGGGTATACAAAATCAGGAGCTCATAAATTTGACTTAGATGTCGAAGTATATAACGAAAAAAGTGGTAACATCATGTCAAGAGGAGAGCAGAAACTACTGATTTTATTGACTTTTTTGTCCTTTGGTGAGTATCTTTTAAATAATGTCTCTAAAAAAATTATTTATTTGATAGATGATCTCCCTTCTGAATTAGATCAAAATAACTTAGATTTGGCATTTAATTTTTTGAGAAACTTTAAAGGTCAAAAGGTAATAACTTCAATAAAAAAACTAGAAAATACGCATGTAGATCAGTTAATTGATTTATAATGTTACATGGCAAAAAAACCCTCTAAAGCCAAACAAAAAGCCGCATCTCAAAAGACTTATGATTCCTCAAATATAAAGGTCTTAAAAGGTTTAGAAGCAGTAAAAAAAAGGCCTGGAATGTACATTGGAGATACTGACGATGGCACAGGATTGCATCATATGGTCTTTGAAGTCGTTGATAATTCTATAGATGAAGCGCTTGCTGGTTATTGTGACAAAATTGAAGTAACTATTCATGATGATAATGAAGTATCGATTAAAGATAACGGACGAGGAATTCCAGTAGATCATCATAAAGACGAAGGCATTTCAGCCGCTGAAGTTATCATGACTAAACTTCACGCAGGAGGAAAGTTTGATGACAATTCTTATAAAGTTTCAGGTGGATTGCATGGGGTAGGAGTGTCAGTTGTAAATGCGCTGTCGGAAATATTAGAGCTTACAATATGGAGGGAAGGAAAAATCTGGAGACAATCTTATAGTCATGGGGATCCAAAAACAAAAATTAAATCTTCAGGGGCTACTAAAGAACAAGGAACCGAGATAAGAGTTAAACCTGCCAAGGCAATTTTTGGAGAAGATATTGCTTTTGATTATGAAATTTTAAAGAAAAAGCTCAGAGAGCTGTCGTATCTAAATTCGGGTATTGAGATTTCTTTAACAGATGAGAGAAACTCTAAATCAGAAATTTTTAAATCCACCGGTGGTTTGATTGAGTTTGTTGAATTTAAAAATAAAAATAAATCTCCGCTAAACAAAACCTTCAGATTCATTAAAGAACAATCCGACGGAATTTCCATTGAAGTTGCATTGCAGTGGAATGATTCTTATCAAGAAAACATTCAATGTTTCACAAACAACATTCCTCAAAAAGATGGTGGAAGTCATTTGATTGGATTTAGGACTGCACTGACCCGAACTATTAATAATTTCATTGAAAAAGAAAGCTTGGCTAAAAACGAAACAGTCCAGACTTCCGGTGAGGACGTAAGAGAAGGGCTAACGGCAATAATTTCTGCAAAATTACCTGATCCAAAATTTTCTTCCCAAACTAAAGACAAACTTGTTTCTTCTGAAATTCAACCGGTTGTAGAAAAAGAAACTTATAAACACTTAACCGATTATCTACTTGAAAATCCTACGGATGCAAAGTCAATAGCTACAAAAATTATTGATGCAGCTAGAGCAAGAGAAGCTGCGAGAAAAGCCAGAGAAATGACTCGAAGAAAGGGGGTTCTGGATGGTTTGGGTTTGCCCGGGAAGCTTTCCGATTGTCAAGAAAAGGATCCATCAGTAAGTGAACTATATTTGGTTGAGGGAGAATCGGCAGGAGGGTCGGCAAAGCAGGGCAGGAACCGACAAAATCAAGCGATATTGCCTTTGAAAGGAAAAATATTAAATGTAGAAAAAGCCAGAATTGATAAAGTTTTGGGCTCCGATGAAATAGTTACTTTGATTACTGCTTTGGGTTGCGGAATCAAGGAAGAATTTAATTTAGAAAAACTTAGATACCACTCAATAATTGTAATGACAGATGCAGATGTAGACGGCTCTCACATAAGAACACTTTTACTTACTTTCTTTTACAGACAAATGCCAGAGTTGATTGAAGCTGGACATATATTTATTGCTCAGCCACCTTTGTATAAAGTTTCAAAAGGTAAGAAAGACGTTTATCTTAAAGACGATCCAGCTTTAAATGATTATCTGTTAGAAAAAATTTCGGAAAGTTATGAATTAAATCTGACCAAAACAGTAAAAATGAAATCACAAGATTTTACAGATCTTTTAAAAGCGTTTAAGAATTTCGATGAACTTACGACAATACCAGATTTGAACATCTCGTTTGATTTTTTGATGACATTATTGAAAGTAAAACCTTTTCCCAAAAGTGGATCACAAAAAGAAGTTAAATCCTGGATAACTGCTTATAATAAAATTTCTGATTCAAGCAGCCTTAATCTAGATGAAAAAGTTAAAAACTTGGTTTCTTCGAGAAACGAGTTTGGCAACTCAGTGATCGATTTAATTCCATTTAGTTTTTTTAAATCAAAAAAATACAAGTTAATTTTAGATTTCCAAGAGAGATCAAAAAAAATAAAACCAGGAATAAGTTCAATTCAAAAAAATGAAGATGTGGAAATTATCGATGATTTATTTTTTACTTTTAAATCTTTGATGGAAGAAGTTAGAAGGGGCTCAAACATCCAACGTTACAAAGGCTTAGGAGAAATGAATCCAGATCAGTTATGGGAAACTACAATGAATCCGGTCGGCAGGAGATTGGTTCAGGTGAAAATTGATGATGCCGATGAGGCCAGCGATCTCTTTGAGCAATTAATGGGAGATAATGTAGAAACCAGGAGAGAATTTATTGAAGCCAATGTCAATCTCGTAAGTAATATAGATTTTTAGATTTCCTTAATAATTATTTCGACCGCAGCCGCTAAATTTTTCACAATTATCAAGTTCTCTCTGTGTCCTCTTTCAGCAATCGAGCGCAGACCATATCCAGTTTCAACCAAAATTGGTCTGCAGCCGTGTCTCATTGCACATTCAA
The DNA here is from genome assembly GCA_902553315.1 of uncultured SAR86 cluster bacterium. GTDB lineage: Bacteria > Pseudomonadota > Gammaproteobacteria > Magnimaribacterales > AG-339-G14 > AG-339-G14. Next base: position 160,404 of record CACDKN010000001.1, on the reverse strand, counting down.
CATCGGATAATTTATCGCCAACAAAATAAGAACCTTTTAGATTTATGTTATGTTTGCGTTCGGCATTTTCTAGAAGCCCAGTTTCGGGTTTTCTACAATTACACATCTCTTCGTCACGATGTGGACAAACCTCAACTGACTTCACTGACACCCCTACCTTAGTCACTTGAGAGATCCAAAAATCATTTATTTCCTCAATTCCTTCAGCAGAAATTAGACCTAAATTGATACACTTTTGGTTGGTAGCAACAATTATCTCAAAATCATTCTCAGCAAGCTTTACTAATGCGTCAAAACTCCCCTTTTCAAATTTAAAGTCTTTTGTATCTAAAACATAGTCGAACAGGTCGACATTGATAACACCATCTCTGTCTAATACTACGTATTTAGGCATTAAAGAATGGAATCGCGGTACTTTTTCGACAAGTCATCTATTGGGATGGTTTCTTGCTCCATTGTGTCCCTATCTCTGACTGTAACCGTATTCTTCTCAAGGCTATCAAAATCTACGGTAATGCATATTGGGGTTCCAATTTCGTCGTGTTTTCTATAGCTTTTTCCGATATTTCCAGTATTTTCTAACAAAACTCTTCCCAATCTATGGTTTTGTAGCTGATCTTTTAATTTTTTAGCCAAAATTACTAATTCTTCATTATTCTTCTTTAAAGGAATAACAGCCGCTTTAATTGGTGCTAGATGTGGTTTTAAGGCCAAAACAACCCTTTTTGAGCCATTTTCAAGCTCTTCCTCAATAAAAGCTTCATTTAAAATAGCTAAAAAGCCCCTATCAACTCCGGCTGAGGGTTCAATAACATAGGGCACGCTCCAGGAGTTATCTTCGTTTTGAACAGCTAATTTAGCGTTAGAATGCTTATTTTCCTTTGTTTTAGCATTTATGCTTAGTTCGTTTTGGTTTTTACTGTGAGAGCCTAAGTCAAAGTCAGTTCTGTTAGCAATGCCTTCCAATTCCTCTAAGCCGTGAGGAAATTTATACATTAAATCAACCGTGGCCTTGGAATAGTGTGCCAATTCATCTTTAGCTACTTCAAGGAGCTCTATATGCTCTCTATTAACGCCTTGCTTTTCCCACCAATCTAATCTTTCATCAACCCAGTATTTATGCCATTTTTCGTCTTCACCTGTTTTTACGAAAAACTCAAGTTCCATTTGCTCAAATTCTCTAACTCTAAAGATAAAATTCCTAGGAGTGATTTCATTTCTAAAAGCTTTTCCAATTTGGGCAATTCCAAAGGGTGGCTTTCTAGATGTTGCATCGGTTATATTCTTGAAATTTGTAAAAATTTGTTGGGCCGTTTCTGGTCTTAAATAAGCGAAGTTTTCTCCGTCGTCAACAGGCCCAACGTTAGTTTTAAACATTAAATTAAATTGACGGGGCTCAGTTAAATCTTCTTCTTTACAATAATCTGGAACTTGATCTGCTCTGAATCTTTCACCGCAAGATTTACAATCAACCATGGGATCAGTAAATGTGTCTTCATGTCCAGAGTATTTTAGTACTTCCTGATGAGTCAAAATTGAAGCATCTAAACCTTCGACATCATCTCTGTCATAAACGATAGACGCCCACCAAGATTTCTTAATATTATTTTTTAATTCTACTCCTAATGGGCCATAGTCGTAGACTCCTTGAAGGCCGCCATAGATCTCGCTGGATTGGAAAATAAAGCCTCTTCTTTTGCAAAGAGCCACAAGCTCTTCCATGTTTTTCGCAGTCATTGAATTCAGTTCAAAATTGTTTTTTAACTATAGTAAGTACTTACTAATATCTCCAAAAGAAGGTAGTGAATAAAACCAATAAAGTATATATCTCTAACCTTCCTAATATCATTGTAAACGATAAAATTATTTTACTCGCATCGTTTAAACTAGCATAGTTATTAGTAGCCTCACCCAAGGCAGGACCAAGATTATTCAAGCAAGAAAATATAGTAGAGAAAGCTGTTTCTAAAGATAATCCTGTTGAAAGAATTAAAAGGATCCCAAAAAAGAGAGCAAATAAATACACAGATACAAATCCCCAAACCGAGTCCGAAATTTCTGAATCTACAACGTTCTCTCCTATCTTGAGAGGAATAACAGAATTAGGATGAATCAATTTTTTTAATTCATTTTTTGCCTGGCGATAAAGGATGTAAACCCTGATGGCTTTTAAACCTCCACCGGTAGACCCTGCGCATGCTCCCATTCCTGCAAGAGCTATCAATAAGTACGGAATGAATAAAGGTAAGCTTGAGTGGTCTGTCGCCAGGAAACCTGTAGTGGTTATGAAAGAGATTGTCTGGAATAGAGAAATCATAACTGTGTCTAAGTTCTCAGAACTATCAAATGCTTGAAGGGTTATGAATATTAGTAAAAAAGCAAAAAAAGCAATGAAAGCAAAAAATTTTAGTTCTTTGTCTTGAAAATATGCCGATAAATTTAGTCTGCTATAAGCCAAAAAGTGCAGAGAAAAACTTAATGCCGATAAGAACATAAATATAGAAGCAAAGAAGTAGATGTAGTTATTTGAAAAGTAACCAAAACTTGCGTCATAATTAGAAAAACCGCCAATTGCAATAGTAGAAAAAGAATGAGTTACTGCGTCAAAAACACTCATCCCAGAGAATCTATAGCTAAAAAAACATAAAATTGTCAAAATTAGGTAAATAAACCATAAAGATTTGGCAGTTTCAGCCATCTTCGGCCTTAATTTGTTGTTATTTACTGGATTTGAGGCCTCGCCCCTATAAAGTTGCATTCCACCTATCCCTAGAATGGGAAATAACGCTAATGCTAAAACAACTATCCCTAAACCGCCTACCCATTGCAATAATGCTCTATAAAATAAGACAGACTTAAGTTGATCATCCAAATTTACAAAGATAGTTGCCCCGGTCGTTGTTAAACCTGAAACAGACTCAAAGTAAGCATTCACTATCGATAAGCCATTTTCTTGTAAAATAAAGGGTATGGCCGCGAAAATTGAGAAAACAAACCATAAGAGCACTATTAACAAAAAGCCATCACGTATTTTTAGATCTTCGTAATCTTTGGAATAATTAACTCCAAAAAGAAATAACCCTGCAAAAAAAGTTATTAATCCCGATTGGAAAAAGCTAAATACATTGTTCTCAGCATAAATGAGAGATATTGAAGCTGGAATCAACTGAATGAAGGAAAAAAGTATTAAACCTGTTCCTAAAATCTTTGAAATTAGCCTTAACTTCATTAAATTTGCTTTATTTAGTTAATCTTCTTTCAACTTCTTCGAATTTACTAGAATCTGAGAGAAATACTATTAAATGGTCGTTTTCCTGGACTTTTAGGTCGTGATGAGCAATTTTTATATTTTTATTGTCAAAAACAGCAGCGATTGCTGTTCCCTCGGGAGTTATGATATCGCCAATCTCTTTTCCAACAATATTTTCTGGATTATCAGAAGTTTTAGCAACTATTTCGATGGCTTCAGCCTGTCCTCTCTTGAGAGAATGAGCCGTTACTAACTCTTTCTTTGATAAATTTTTTAAAACCACTCCAATTGCTATGTCTGTAGGAGCTATTGTTATGTCAACTTCTTCATTTTCTTTGATTAAGTCTAAGTAATTTTGTTTATTTACAAGTGATACTATTTTTTTAGCGCCTAATTTTTTTGCCAATAAAGAAGACATAACATTTGCTTCGTCGTTATTTGTTAAGGCACAAAAAAGATCCATGTTTTCTATGTTTTCTTCTTCAAGCAATTCCGAATCAGAAGAGTCGCCATGTAATATTAAAGAGTTCCCTAACTTTTCATTTAAGTAAATACATCTGTCTTTATCAGCTTCAATGATTTTAACTCTATATTTTGATTCCAAAGAATTTGCAAGCCTTCGTCCAATTCTTCCACCTCCTGCGATCATAATATTTTTATAACTTTTATCACTTTGGTAAATAGCTGAAATAATTTTTTTTATATTTGACTTTGCAGAAATGAAATAAACTTCATCGCCTTTGTCTATTGTATCTTCGCCTTTCGGTATCAAAAGATTTTCATCTCTGTTTATCGCAGCGACACGAACATCAACATTAGGGATCAACTCTTTTAGTTCCGAGATTTTGTGACCAGTTATCAATCCTCCTTTTGCTTTCACACTAACCATGGAAGCTTGCCCATTACCAAAATCTAATACTTTGTTAGCGCCTGGAACTTCAATTAATCTTTTAATAAAATCGGTAATTAAATTCTCAGGACTGATTACAACGTCAATCGTGTAATCACCTGCCTCAAAAATTTCACTTCCTTTCCCCCCCAAGTATTGAGTCGCCCTAATTCTTGCCATCGTTTTCGTTTTCTTACTCATGTGTTTAATCATCTGACAAGCGACCATATTTACTTCGTCGTACTGTGTCATTGCAATTGCAAGATCAGCAGTTTCTATTTCTGCCTGCTCTAAAGTTTTTGGATAACAAGCATTTCCACAAATAGTTTTCAGATCATGATGATCTGATATTTTTTGAAGTTCTTCTTGTTTTAAATCTATGAGTGTAACGTCATGATCGGAAGCAAGAATTGCTGAAAGCTCTGAGCCAACTTGACCGGCCCCTAAAATTACTATGTTCAATATTTCTACCTTGTAAAATTATACTCTCAGTAATTTTAATAAGTAACTAGGTAAAAACTTTTTCGTTCGAAAAAATTTTCTTTGAGCCGTTATAAAATGTTTCAAAGGCCTGTCTCTTTTTCCCGGGTCTTGAAAGTTCAATTATCTTAACGCAAAGATCTTTAGCGCCTATAAGAAGTTCTTCATTAGAAATGTGAATAATTTCACCTGGAGCTAAAGAGGATCTCTGATCTAACTTAGCCAAATAAAAATTTATTCTTTCATTTTTAAGGAAACTAAATGCAGCTGGTGAAGGACTAAGGCCATTTATAAGATTTACAATTTTTATTGCAGATTCATCCCAATTTATTTTTGCTTCTTCTTTCATTATCTTAGGCGCATAAGTTGCATTACTTGAATTTTGTGGAGTTAATTTAAAATTATTTTTATCAATTAAATCAATAATTTGTAGAATTCTAGAAGAACTCACTTCAGACATTTTTGCAGTTAACGTTTCAGAAGTTTCATTTTCTTCTATCTCTATTTTTTCTTGCGAATAAATAGGACCAGTGTCCAGTCCTTTTTCCATTTTCATAAAAGAAATACCTGTTTCCGTATCCCCGTTCATAATTGCTCTTTGAATTGGCGCGGCCCCTCTTAGCTCTGGAAGTAAAGAAGTGTGAACGTTCAATGCTCCCTTCTCAAAAATTTCTAAAATTTCTTCCGGGATAATATGTCCATATGCGAACACTACTAAAAGATCTGCATTAATGTTTTTAAGATACGTCACTAACCCCTTTTCTTTTAAATTTTTAGGCTGCTTCAACATTATTTCATTGTCTTCAGCAAAAATTTTAACTGGGCTTTTCGAAATTAGTTTTCCTCGACCAGAGGGTTTGTCTTCGTTGGTAAGCACCAAACTAATTTCATGATTTGAACCATGAATAGTTTTCAAAGTTTCCAATCCAATTTCTGGTGTACCAGCAAAAATAATTTTCATCTTTATTTTTTTTGTTTTAAAAGTTTTGATCGAATACGTTGTCTCTTAACAGATGAAATGTAGTCGACCATTAATTTTCCATCTAAATGATCTGTTTCGTGTTGGACAACGACACCAAGGAGCCCTTCAGGTATTATTTTTTTTTCTTTGCCGTCTAGATCTTGAAATCTTATTTCTACTTTTAAAGGACGCACAACCTCTTCGTAAAATCCTGGAATAGATAAACAGCCTTCGTCGTAACCACCCTTTTCATCTTGATTCAAAACCTTTACTTTTGGGTTCACAAAAATATAAGGTTCGTTCTGCTCATCCGAAACATCTGCAACGATAATTCTTTGGTGCACTCCAATTTGTGTTGCTGCCAAACCAATGCCCTTGAATTCATACATTGTTTCCAACAGATCATCGGCTAAAGCAGATAAAGCAGAATCAAAATTTATAACTTCCTTGGCAATCTTTCTCAGCTCTGGATTCGGGAAAGTTAAAATACTTCTTATCGTCATTTCAGTTTTAATTTAGAATAAATATTATAAGTAATATTTTTTAGGTAGGGTTTATTTTGAAAGTATCAATAGTAATCGGTTCTAAAACCGACATGGAGTTAGCAGAGGCAGCAGGCGAAGTCTTAAAACAATTGGATGTGGATTACAGCATAAATGTTTTAAGCGCACATCGAATGCCTGAATATTTGCAAGAACATATCAAAGCAACTATTGCAGATGGAACAAAAGTTTTTATCGGCATAGCTGGGATGGCCGCACACTTGGCAGGAAACATTGCTGCGCATACTTCTTTACCAGTGATTGGCGTTCCTGGCGATGGCGGTCCTTTAAACGGTTTTGATGCGTTGCTTTCTACGGTTCAAATGCCCAAAGGCGTTCCTGTCGCGACAGTAGCAATTGGAAAGGCAGGAGCTATAAATGCCGGACATTTAGCTGCTCAAATTCTTTCTGTAGCTAATGAAGGACTTCAAAATTCAATAAGTGAAGCAAGAGTAGCTAATAAAGAGCAACTTAAGAAGGAGAATGACGAACTTCAAGGAAGTTAAGCTTAAATTAGCTGAATTTTAGAGAAGTTAATGAGATCTTTAAAGAGCGTTTTTTCCAACGATGAAGTGTTTGCCCATCCTACCGAGGGCGTTTGGGGTTTAGGCTGTAATCCATTTTCATCAAAGGCTGTAGAAAATCTTTTTGAACTAAAGAAAAGACCAAAAAATAAAGCTGTTATTGTCCTAGCAGGAAATAAAAATCACTTACGACCCTTTATAGAAAATTTAACTCAATCAGAAAAAAAAGATTTGTATGAAAAATGGCCAGGTCCGCATACTTGGCTAATTCCTGCGCTAGATTCAATACCAAAATGGTTAAAGGGAGATACCGGAATGGTTGCTTTAAGGTTATCTTCACATCCTGATGTTATTGGCATCACTAATGAATTAAATAGTCCAATTTGCTCAACTTCTGCTAATTTGAGCGGTGAAGAGACAGCTAAAAATAAAGCAGAAATAAAAAAGATTTTTGGTCCAGATCTTTACATTGCCGATGGTAGGCTAGGCAAACTAAATAAGCCATCCTCAGTCCAAGAGTTAATTACTGGTAAATGGATTAGAAAATGAAGTTAGGCGTAATAGGGTCTCCGATAGAACACAGTAAATCACCAGAAATCCATACAAACTTTGCCGATCAATTTGATCTAGAATTAGTTTTTGAAAAATATTTGGTAAGCAAAAATGAGTGTTTAGAATGGGTCAAAAGTTTTTTTGAAAGCGGAGGCCACGGACTTAGCGTCACACTTCCCTTAAAAGAAGTTGTTTTGGAAATTTCTGATGATATTTCTTCGAGAGCTAAACAAGCAGCAGCTGCAAATATGCTTTTTTTAAAAGACGATAAAATCTTTGCAGATTGCACAGATGGACTTGGATTGGTAACCGACTTAAAAACCAAGGAAATAAATATTGCTGACAAAAAAATTCTGATTCTTGGCGCTGGAGGAGCGGCAAAGGGTATTGTTCCATCGTTATTAAAGGAAAATCCTGAGCAGGTAATTGTAGCGAATAGAACGCCAGAAAAAGCCATTCAGTTAGTGGCTCAAATCCAAGAATTAGGCGGGTCTCAGATGAAAAGTTCTATTCTTATGCCTTCGAGTTTAACTCTGGATAATTTAGAAACTACTTCATTTGACCTTGTCATAAATGCAACTTCCGCTTCAACTTCAGCAGACCAAAATTTAGAAGTAGATTCATCCATTTTTAAGGGTGCGGCTGCAGCCCTTGATTTATACTACTCTCAGACCGATACAAAATTCATGCAGATGGCAAAAGAGCAATCCGTAGCTAAGGTTTACGACGGATGGGGCATGTTGGTGGAACAAGCGGCTGAGTCTTTTTCACAGTGGACAGGCCTTAAACCAGACACTTCAGGCTTGCTTGAGTCGCGTGGAGCCTGAGGCTCTAATAAGCTAAAATACAGACAAAATTTCAATCTATACGTTTCGAGTGATGATTATTTTTAGAACAATTCTGTTTGCTTTGCCACTTTTATCTTTGCCAGCCTTAGCTGGTTGGGATGACGTGAATATGTCTCCTGGAGCTACGGCTTTGGGACAAGAAATCTTTGGTCTCCACATGACCATTTTCTGGATTTGTTTTGCTATCGGTGTTGCCGTGTTGGGAGCGATGGCTTTTATCTTGTTTAGGTACAGAAAAAAAGAGGGCGTCGAAGCGGCAAAATTTGATGACAGTACTTTCTTAGAATTCACTTGGACTATTTTGTTTGCTTTGATTTTGATCGGTATGTCCATTCCGGCAACTATTACTATGATCAGAGCCTACGACGACACCGAAGGGGATATCAATATTTTGATTACAGGTCACCAATGGAAATGGCAATACGAATACATTGAAGACGAGGTAAGCTTTTTTAGTAACTTATCTACCTCATTGGATGAAAGAAACAATCTTGCGCCTAAAGGAGAAAATTATCTTTTAGAAGTGGATGAGCATTTAGTGATTCCGACGGGAGCAAGAATAAGATTCCTAATAACTGCAAATGATGTGATCCACTCTTGGTGGGTGCCAGACTTTGCGATTAAACAAGATGCAATTCCTGGATTTGTAAACACCGGATGGACACAGGTCAATGAGCCTGGAATTTTCAGAGGACAATGCACTGAGCTTTGCGGTCAATATCACGGTTACATGCCAATCGTTGTGGAGGCAGTCTCACCCGATCAATACAAAGAATTCATCATGCAAAAGAAAGAAGCCAAGCTTCAACAAGCCGCGTTGACTGAAAAACTTTGGACCACTGAAGAGTTGATGGCCATGGGAGAGGGGATTTACCAAAAGAATTGCGTTGCCTGTCATCAAGTTAATGGACAAGGGTTAGCACCTGTGTTTCCTGCTTTGGCTGGTAGCGACATCGTCATGAATGACAAAGCAAGACAAATAGAAATTTTAATGGAAGGAGTTCAAGGCGCTGCTATGCAATCATACGCTGAGCAGTTAACCGAAGTAGAAATTGCTGCGGTCATAACTTACACCAGAAAATCCTGGAACAACGATCCTACAGGTAATGCAGAAATCGTAGCTCCTAAAGAAATACTAGATTACAAAACTAATAAATTATAGAGGAAATAAAATGAGTGCAGTCATAGAGTCACATCACGACGACCATCACCACGGACCAGCAAAAGGGTTCTCTCGATGGTTGTACACTACAAACCATAAGGATATCGGTTCGCTGTATCTTTGGTTTAGTTTCATCATGCTTTTTGTCGGTGGAGCCATGGCAATGGTCATCAGAGCAGAGCTTTTTGAGCCTGGTAGTCAGATCGTGTCGCCGGAATTCTACAACCAAATGGTTACGAATCATGGACTAATTATGGTCTTCGGGGTCATTATGCCGGCCTTTGTGGGTCTGGCCAATTGGATGATTCCTATGCAAATTGGTGCCCCAGACATGGCGCTTCCAAGACTTAATAATCTAAGCTTCTGGATTTTGCCAGCTGCTTTTGGGGTCCTGCTTTCAACCTTTTTAATGGAAGGCGGTGCGCCTAATTTTGGTTGGACTTTTTATGCGCCTTTATCAACTGAATATGCGCCACCAACTGTAACTTTCTTTATTTTTTCAGTTCACATCATGGGAGCTTCTTCCATTATGGGATCGATAAACATCATTACTACCATTCTTAACATGAGAGCTCCTGGCATGACGTTGATGAAAATGCCACTCTTTGTTTGGTCTTGGTTAATTACAGCCTACTTGCTGATCGCAGTTATGCCAGTTTTAGCTGGAGCGGTGACAATGATGCTAATGGACATTCATTTTGGCACAAGTTTCTTTAGTGCTGCCGGCGGAGGAGATCCAGTCTTATTTCAGCACGTCTTTTGGTTCTTTGGACACCCTGAGGTTTACATAATGATTTTGCCTGCTTTCGGTATTGTCTCCCACATCATTGAAACCTTTTCCAGAAAACCAATTTTTGGTTACTCATCAATGGTTTATGCAATTGCTTCAATCGCACTTTTATCATTCGTAGTATGGGCACACCACATGTTCACCGTAGGAATGCCAATTGCTGGAGAACTTTTCTTTATGTATTCAACTATGTTGATTGCAATTCCAACAGGAGTGAAAGTTTTCAATTGGCTCTCAACCATGTTTAGAGGATCTTTAACTTTTGAAACACCCATGTTGTTTGCGATTGCTTTCGTAGCTTTGTTCACAATCGGAGGCTTATCAGGATTGATGCTTGCCATCGCTCCAGCCGATTTCCAATATCACGATACTTATTTTGTCGTCGCACACTTTCATTACGTCCTTGTACCTGGAGCTCTTTTCTCCATCGTAGCAGCGGTGTATTACTGGCTGCCAAAATGGACTGGCTACATGTACGACGAAGTATTAGGTAAGACGCACTTTTGGCTGTCGTTTATTTCTGTGAACCTAACTTTCTTCCCAATGCATTTTGTTGGATTGGCGGGAATGCCAAGAAGAATTCCAGATTACGCCATGCAATTTGCTGATTACAATATGATTGTGAGCGTTGGAGCTTTTCTTTTCGGACTTTCGCAATTACTGTTTTTATTCAATGTTTTGAAATGTGTTTATTACGGTAAGTCAGCGACTGCTGAAGTTTGGGAAGGCGCTAAAGGCAAAGGCTTGGAGTGGACTGTTGATTCCCCTGCGCCGTACCACACGTTTGAAACGTCGCCTGATCTAACTAAGCCACAAACCAATTCATAACTATGAGCCAAACCAAGAATGTATTTCGCTTACTGCTAATTACATTTGGAATGTTTGGCTTTGGTTTTGCGCTAGTTCCGCTTTACGATATTTTCTGTGACATCACCGGGTTAAATGGAAAAGTCACAGGCCCAACCTATACTTCCTATAATGAAGAGTTGGACACAAGAAGCATGAAGGTTACTTTCGTAACTCTTAACAATAAAAATATGCCTTGGAGTTTTAAATCAGATTCCCCACAGATGACAATAGAAACGGGCAAAGACTATTTAATGAATTTTACTTTCACAAATACAACTGCTGAACCAATGGTCGCTCAAGCAATCCCAAGTGTGTCGCCTGGAAGAGGGGCTAAATATTTCCATAAGACGGAGTGTTTTTGTTTCGAACAACAGTACTTGGCTGCGGGCGAATCGATTACGATTCCGGTGAAGTTTATAATTGATCCAGAAATTCCAAGAGATATTTCTACGTTGGCTTTGGGGTATACTTTATTCGACGTTACCGAACAATTCGCCTATAAATAAATGAGTTCTGAATCTTCTTATTACGTTCCGGCCAGTAGCAAGCTGCCAATATTTATGGCTATATCGCTTTTACTTTTTGTTTATGGCGCTGGCTACACCATTAATGATCTAGGCAAAGAAGACACTTATTCACATTGGATTTTAATTTCAAGTTTTCTATTGATGTGGGGGACCATGTTTTTTTGGTTTTCTGAAGTAATAAAAGAAAACGATGCCGGGATGTATAGCAACCAACTCAACACGTCTTTTGTGCATGGTATGTCTTGGTTTATTTTCTCTGAAGTCATGTTTTTCTTTGCTTTTTTCTTAGCCCTCGGTTACGTAAGAATTTTTGCGGTCCCATGGTTGGGTGGTGAAGGTGAGAAAGGAATTGCTAACATTTTATGGCCTGGCTTTGAAGCCTCTTGGCCTTTAATGGAGACACCAGATAATGAAAGATTTCCCGGGGCGCATCACAACATGTCAATTCCTCCAATAACTAAGATTCATACCTGGCTACCTTTTTGGAATACGCTTTGCTTGGTTACTTCAAGTGGGACGATTGCGCTAGCTGAAGCCGCTTTAAAAAAAGGCAACCGTAAATCTTTCAAAGCTTGGATGGTCGCCACCATATCTTTAGGTTATATTTTTGTGGTTCTACAAAGCGTCGAGTATTACGAAGCATATGCTCACATGGGTCTTACTCTAGGGGCTGGAATTTATGGAACTACTTTCTTCTTAATGACAGGGTTTCACGGATTCCATGTTTGTTTAGGAGCGATTATTTTGACAATAATGACTATAAGAGGATTCCAAGGAGCTTTTAGCGAACACGATCATTTTGGATTGGCCGCAGGATCTTGGTACTGGCACTTCGTCGATGTGGTTTGGATTCTGTTGGTTTTAGTTGTTTATATTTTTTAACCCCAAGGAGCACCAACTTCTAAATTCCCGGTAGATATTCCGATGGCAATCGTGGCCAATAAAAGAAGTGCAATGGTTACTCTGACTCTTAAAGTGTAAAAAGCTCTTGATGTTGAACCCTTATCTTTTACTAAAAAAAATGCACTTGAAAAGAGACTTATCAACATAGCGGCAGCAAGGACTGCGATTATTATTTTGAATATCATGTTAGGTAGTATAGTTTAAAAATGAAGAAAGTAAGATGGGCTGCTTTAATAACTTTCTTTACTTTATTTGCTTTTACATTATCGCTTGGGGTATGGCAAATAAATAGGGGATATGAAAAAAAGGAATTAGAAAATACTTATTCCACGCAGCAATCCTACCCGATAGAGGAAATAACTTATAATCTCGATTCAGAAAATTATTTGTATAGAAACGTTTCTATAAAAGGGATCTTTTTGAAAGACCTTTTTTATTTAGATAACAAAATACACGATGGAAAACCCGGAGTAAGTGTCTTAAGCCCTTTTCGATTGGAGAACGGCAAAACAATAATGATCTCTAGAGGTTGGGTAGAAATGAACGATAGACAAAATTTTGAAAAAATAAATACACCGCTTGAATCATTGAGTTTGGTTGGAACGTTAAGACCAGTTTCGAAAGGCCTGACGCTCAGTAACGAAACCTCTCAAAAACTTGGAGAAAATTTTTATCTACTTCAAACTCTTGCTTTGTCTGAAATAGAAAAATTGATTGATCAAGATCTTAATTCTAATGTACTGGAACTTTCGGAATTATCTCCGGCAAGTTTCACTTCTATTTGGCAGCCCATCAATCTTTCTTCTTACAGACACTTTGGTTACGCATTTCAATGGTTCGGGCTAGCAATAGTAATTTTGGTTGGAGTTTCACTTTACGTTTTGAGAGGCAGAAACAAATGAGTCAAAATCGAGGTTTCTACATTGCTTTAACCATCTTCCTAATACCTATCTTGGTAATTACTCTAAGCACCGCTTGGTACTATTTAGGCTTTGGACCTAAGACAAAAGTGAATTATGGCGATCTTTTAGAGCCAACTCTTTATTTAGGTGAATTGGATCTAGAGTTGGACTACCAATATCTAGACATCGACAGCATGGAAAGAAAATGGATGCTCATTACTTTCATCAAAGATAAATGCGACGAAGCTTGTCTGGAAACAATTTACATTGCTAGACAAGTGAACGTGTTGTTAGCCCGTGAGCAAGGCAGATTTAAAAGATATGTTGCTTCGCCAGAGAATGAACTAAATCTGCTTAAATCTAGCTTGTCTTCGAATTATGAGAATCTGAATTTTATAACCATTAACGATTTAAATTTATTGGAAGAAAAGTTTGAAGGATCAAAAATTAATTTGTTCGAAGCTCCTAATCTTTTTGTTGCCGATCCACTCGGCAATGTCATTCTTCATTATTCTGGAGATATTGACGGAAAAAAACTTTTAGCGGATTTAAAAAAATTATTGAAGGCGTCAAAAATTGGTTAATTTAAAAAGAATAAAAGTAATCGCTTTTCTCGGAGTATTTTTAGCTTTTGGGGTGGTAAGTCTTGGCGCTTGGACCAGGTTAGTAGACGCTGGGCTAGGTTGCCCCGATTGGCCTGGTTGTTATGGCTTTGCTATCTTCCCAATGTCAGAAGCTGAGATTGCACAAGCCAATGAGCTTTATCCAGAACGTAAATTTGAACTTGAAAAGGCAGTCCCTGAAGTTGTGCATCGATACTTTGCAGGGTTTTTAGGATTATTAATAATTGGCTTGTTTGGTTTGTCTCTTTATTTAAAACCTTTTAATTCTCTGGTGACTAAGTTGGCTGGAGCTCTTGTTCTGCTCGTTCTAGCACAATCAACTTTCGGATACTTGACCGTTAGTCTCAAGCTTTGGCCGCAAGTTGTGACCATGCATCTCTTGGGTGGCTTCGCCACCACAACCTTGTTGTTTTTAACCTATATGAAATTAAAAGATCTAGATACAGGGCCGAGTAATTCTTTAATGATCAGTAAAAGATCTTCAAATCTTTTAAATTTTGCTTTTCCTGTTTTGATAGCCCAAATAATCCTAGGAGTCTGGTTGAGTTCAAATTACGCAGCTTTTGCTTGTCCTGATTTTCCTTTATGCCAGGGGCAAATCTTGCCTGATACCAATTTCCAAATGGGCTTTAATTTTATGCAAAGCATTGGTCCAGATTACTTGGGTGGAAAACTGGATCACCAATCTCGAACCGCTATACATTTGGTGCATCGATTGGGCGCGTTACTCATAACCTTTTATTTCATTGCTTTGATTGCTTCTTTTTACAGCGACAAACTGAAGAAATATTCTGGAATTTTAAGTTTCTTCTTATTCCTGCAACTTCTACTAGGAGTGTCTAATATAATTTATCGACTTCCTTTATACGTTGCGATAGCCCATAATTTAGGAGCCTTGTTTTTATTATTAGCAATTTCATACTTTAGACTCAAAACCAGTGTCAACCGATAGCCTCAATTATCCAAAATCAAACATCAATGCTTATTTAGAATTGACTAAACCAAGCATTATTTACCTTTTAGTACTTACCGCTGCTACTTCAATGTTTTTGGCTGGTTCTTTTTCCACTAATTTGAGTCAAGCGCTTACAGGGATCTTAGGAATTGGCATGATAGCCGCCTCTAGTGCGGCAATTAACCAAATTTTAGACGTATCGATTGATAGTAAAATGAAAAGAACCGGCAACAGACCTTTAGTTCGAAATTTGATATCGGTTAAAAATGCTTCAGTCTTTGCCTTTATGTTGTTTGCTGTGGGCTCTTTCATTTTGTTGTTCTTTAACAATGTTCTTGCCTGGTCGTTGACAACTTTAACTTGGATTTTTTACGCTTTTTTTTACACAAAGATTCTAAAATTTACTGGCACCCAAAATATCGTCATTGGCGGTTTGGCAGGAGCGATGCCGCCATTGCTTGGCTGGGTAGCGGTGATGGGGTCTATTGATATTCTTCCACTCCTTTTAGTAATGATAATTTTTGTTTGGACACCACCACATTTTTGGGCTTTGGCTATTGATAGAAAATCAGATTACGAGGAAGCTGGAATACCCATGATGCCGGTCGTTAGAGGAATTAAATACACTAAAATTCAAATCATACTTTACTCGTTTTTGCTGCTAGCGGTCTCTTGGCTTCCGTTCGCGACAGGATATTTAGGAACTTTTTATTTGACTGTTTCATCGTCTTTAGGCGCTGTTTTCATCTACTTCGCGTTTGCTTTAAATTTTGATAAAGAGAATAAAAAAGCCATCCCATTTTTCTTTTATTCAATTTTGTATTTAACGGTATTGTTTATTGCGATGCCTTTGGATAGGATTCTTTTTTAATAATGAGTCAGTCAAATAATATTAAATACACAGTTATTTCCTGTTTGGCCATTATCTCAATGGTTATTGGTTTGTTTGTTTACGACACAGTCACTGAAAAAGAATTGACCGCAGATCAGTACAAGTTATTAAAATTTTATAAGTTGAATACGGAAAGGCAGCTTAGCGACTTTGCGCTGGCCACTGGACCTAACGAATTTACCAATAAAAATTTGGAAGGGAAGTGGAGCTTAATTTTTATGGGTTTCGCCTCTTGCCCCGACATGTGTCCGATGACAATGAAACAAATGGCTAAAACTTCGGAGTTTCTTGAATTAGAAATGCCTGATGCAAAAGAAAAAATTTCTTTTACCATTGTTTCAGTTGATCCAGATAGAGATACTCCAGAAGCTATATTGGAATATGCACAAGCTTTTAATCCTAACTTTGTAGGTGTTTCAGGCGCGATTGATCAAATTTACACACTGGCCACCAATTTGACTCTACCATTTGTACCAGTGCTTAATTCAGAATCAACCGACTACGATATGGATCACAGCATGAATCTTGCGTTAATCAGCCCTGAGGGTAAGTATTTTGGGTTTTTCAAAAGCCCGCACAATCCAGAAAATATAGCCAAAGCTTTAAAAAGTCTCATAACGTTCGCCAAATAGTCACTTAATTTTTGTTGAATTTCTTCTTTTAACCTTTAATATTTAATCTAGGTGTTGAGATTAATTCTCAATAAAAATTATAATTCATATTAAGGGAGAGACATTATGGATTTATCTTCAGCTGCAGATAGCTTTCAAATGGCTAGACTAATAAGCGCTATGGCATTTATCGGAACTATCATCGCAATATGGTTAGCTTTAAGAGTTGCTAACATGACAAGAGAAAACTCTGAATCAAACGTTGTAACCAAACTTCTTTCAACAGGCTTCGGATTGTGCGTCATGGTGGGTTCTTGGATTCAATTTAGTTTAGCTGCTAATGGATGGAAAATCTTTGCAGGTAGATTGGAAGTTATTGGTATCGAGAATACACCTGAGCCAGAATTAGCTCAAGGCATAATAGACTTTGCTGGCAGTACTACTCCTGGCATGACTCCAACTCCTGTTGGAATTGCTTTCTTGGTTATTGTTACTTTAATGATTTTGGGTTTAATTTGGGGCCCAAAAAATAATTAAGGAGAAGGAAAAATGGAAACTTCACAAATAGCTTTATTAAACGAGACGTACATTGCAGTCTTGCAAATGAATGGACTCTTTTTTATTGGAAATATTATTTTGCTTTGGATGATGTTCAGGGGAGTTACAAACGCAAATCTTTATGGAGCGAATACTTTTGGAAAAGTTTTGCACTCTATAATTTCTTTGTGCGTTGTGGCTTTTAATGTAAATACTTATGGAATGATTACTTCAACTGTTAATAACTGGGCTTATGCTGCTTCCGAAACTGGAGAAGAGCTTACCGGTGGAATGCAACAGTTTGTTGATGGAATGGGAGCAACTGGTTACATAGGTGCTTCTTTAATTCCTTCCGATCCGTTAGGAATTATATTTTACGTTGCAATTCTAGTAGGTTTATTAGGCGGTATGTGGATGGCGCCAGGACCTAAAGAAGAAACAGCTTAAAAAAGCAATCAAAAAAAAGGAGGCTAATGCCTCCTTTTTTTTATTAAACTCTTTCACTCTTCTTTTTCAATTCTCTCTTGTTTCAAACCTCTATAACTACTTTTCCTGTTGCAGTTCTTTTTTCAAGAGATTCGATAGCTTCCACAGCCTCGTCTAAAGAATAACTTTTGGTGATTTCAGGTTTAATCTTGCCTTCAGCATGTAAGGCAAAAAGCTCTTCAAAATTCTTATTATTTTCTTCAGGCTCTCTGCCAGTAAAACTTCCCCAAAAAACACCGACAATAGAACATCCTTTAAGAAGAGCAAGATTTGTAGGAACTTTAGGAATTCCTGCTGGAAAACCAATCACTAAAACTCTACCACCCCAATTTACACATCGCATGCACTGTAAAAAAATATCTCCTCCTACAGCATCGTAAATGACGTCTGCTCCCAGTCCCTCTGTGAGAGCTTTTACTTTTTCCTTCAATTCACCATCGCCATAGTTCACAACTTCGTCAGCTCCTAATCTTTTCGCAATGTCTAATTTTTCTTGATTGCTTGCAGCGGCTATAACTCTTGCACCCATTGCCTTGCCAATTTCTATTGCAGTCGTTCCGACTCCGCCTCCAGCACCAGTTACTAAGAGTGTCTCACCTTCTTTTAATTGACCTCTTTGTTTTAATGCATAGTAAGTTGTCCCATAATTGAGTGGGAAAGCTGCTCCATCTTTAAAATCCATCGTTTCAGGTAATTTCATCAAAGTTCCAGCGAAAGCAGAAACTTTTTCCGCTATTCCACCATTTCCTATCATTGCAATGACTCTGTCACCAACTTTCCAATCGGCTACTCCATCGCCAACATCTGAAATTATTCCGGCAACTTCTCCTCCCGGAGAAAAAGGAAAAGGGGGCTGAAATTGATATTTGCCTTGAATGATCAAAACGTCTGGGAAGCTCACTCCGGCAGCTTTTACATCAATGATTACCATTCCGGGTTCTGCTCTTGGATCTTCTATTTCTTCAACTTTATGAGAGTTAACGGGTCCAAACTCTCTACACACAAATGCTTTCATAACTCTCCTTGATTAATTTAATGCATTTAAATAGTTTTTTAAAAAATCTGCAAATGGAATTTCTTCTTCTTGCTCCATTTGATTAAATTTTTCTATAGAGCTTTTTGCTTCTTCATCTAGATAAGCAAGCTCATTGTGAAGTTTTGAGAAATAATTTTTATGCTGTTCAAAAAGCTCCATGTTAAATTCAACCCAAGTGCTGTTATTTTCTTTAATGGATTTTAAAATTTTTCCTGAAGGAGTAAGGCTAGAATCTTCCAATTTAGCCTTTTGAAGATCAAGAGTATTTTGCAAGCTTAATTTCATCTCACTAGAATCTTCGGAAAGAGCGTCTATAAATTTTTCCATTTTAATAAAAACATTTTCAGCCGCTAAGTCGAGAGGAATTGCCTTTCCATTTTGAATAATTTTTAAATCAGGATTTCTTCCATCTTTGACTACATTCTGCCAATTGGTTTGAATCTCGATAACTTCGTCTTTTTCAGTAACTTTATTTTCATCGATAAAACAAATCATTAGATACATTTCTAAGAAATGGCTCGTCTCATGAGAAAGACTTAAAGGTTCAAAGGGGTCATTATCCATACATCTTACTTCAACGTATTCAATGCCTTTTTCTTTTAATACATTAATCGGTCTTTCTCCAGAGCCAATCACACGCTTGGGTCTGATGGAGCTGTAGTACTCGTTTTCAATTTGAATGATGGAATCATTGATTTGAATAAAATCGCCATCCTTTTCAGTTCCTATTTCTGCATACCTTGGAAATTTTTTAGTGAGCGCAAACATTAAATTTTCTACATACTCGTCTAAATTATTATAGGCAATGTAAAGATTGTCTTGAGCATTAGACATGTATCCAAGTTCACTCATTCTTAGACAGGTTGCAAATTCTAAAAAACAGTCTTCATTGTTTAGATCTTTTAGGAAATTTGTTCTTCCAGAAATAAATGACTTAGGGACAATTGGACTGGCACCAAAGAGGTATAACAACAGCCAGGCATTTCTTCTAAAATTTCTTACCAAACTCAAATAAGAGTCATTTTTGAATTCTTGAAGCGATAAATTTTCTGGCCTTAACTTCAAAAAAAAATCATCATCCAAAGAGAAGTTGTAATGAATTCCAGACACGCATTGCATCATACTTCCATATCTTTCACTCAGGCCTTTTCTGTAGAGGTTTTTTAATCTTCCGGAATTATTAGATCCGTACTCGGCGATCCTAATGTCTTGTTCATCACTGATTGTGCAGGGCACGCTACTTGGCCAAATAGTGTCTTCACAATTCAAATAAACAAAATTGAGTATTTCTTCTAACTGTTTGAGTGAAGAATTTATTGTATGTTTTTTGTTAGTAATTAATTCAAGCAGCGCTTCAGAAAAATCAGTAGTAATGAACTGATTGGTTAGAGTTGACCCTAAAGAAACAGGATGATCAGTAGTGGAAATCGTTTTATTTGAAACTCTAAGCGATTCTTTTTCAATGCCTCTAAATGAATGCTTTGAAAAATCTTCAAGGTTTAAGTCTTTTAATAAGTTTAATGTCTTGTCAAAAGATTCAGACATAATTTAGGAGTTTATAAAACTGGACCAGAATTTCTTATCTCTTCTGAAACTTCAAATTTTGAAATGTTTTCGTTGAACTTAGTTGCCAACTCTTCAGCAGCTTGATTGTACTGATCTGAATTTGACCAAGTTTTTTGTGGGTTCAATAGATTGGTTTCTACTCCTGGCAATTCAGTAGGTATCTCGACATTCATGATGTCGAGTTTATCTCTTGAGCTGTTCTCAATATCACCAGATTGAATAGCTTTTATAATGCTTCGAGTGGTAGGAATTTTAAATCTGGAACCAGTTCCGTAGGAACCGCCAGTCCAACCAGAGTTCACAATGTAAACTTTGCTTCCGAAGCCTTCAATTCTTTTCATTAGGAGGTCTGCATAGACCTGAGCTTTTCTTGGAAAGAAAGGAGCGCCGTAGCAATTTGAAAAAGTTGAATCAATCGCTGAAGTAGAGCCTAATTCAGTAGAACCAACTTTTGCGGTGTAGCCGCTTAAGAAATGATATGCTGCTTGTTCTTTCGAGAGAATTGAAACTGGCGGCATTACGCCAGTCAAATCACAAGTTAGGAAAATAATTGCATTCGGCTCTCCGCCGTAATTCTTTTCTAAATGCTGATCCACATGACTTAAAGGATAAACACATCTTCCGTTTTCGGTGAGAGATGTATCTGTATAATCTACTTGAAGCGAAGTGGGATTAAAAACAACATTTTCGATAATAGAACCGTGCTTGATAGCGTTCCAAATAACGGGTTCATTCTTTTGTGAGAGATCAATCGTTTTCGCATAACAACCGCCCTCAATATTGAAAACAATGCCATCGCCCCAACCGTGCTCATCGTCTCCTATTAACCATCGATCTGGATCTGCAGAAAGAGTTGTTTTTCCTGTCCCGGATAAACCAAAGAACAACGAAACATCACCGTCCTTACCGGCGTTAGCAGCGCAGTGCATCGATAGAACGTCTTCTTCAGGCATTATAAAATTCATTATTCCAAACATGGATTTTTTCATTTCCCCAGCGTAGGCAATACCAAGAATCAATATTTGATGCGTGGTGAAATTCACCATCACCGTTCCATCGGAATTAGTGCCGTGTCTTTTGGGGTCGCAGGTAAACCCTGGAGCACATCTTAGTTGCCAAGGAGTTTTATTCTTGGGATTGAAAGATGGTGGTCTAATGAAAAGACTTTGACAAAACATGTTGTGCCAAGCCAATTCATTTTCGACTCTCACCGGTTGATAATGTTCTTCACTTGCTCCAACATGCAGGTCTGCTGTATAAACTGTTTTATTTTTTAAATATTCTTCAGATTCGTCCCAAAGTTTTTCGAAAGTTTCCCTTTCGGTAGGCTGGTTGTTTTCGCCCCAATCGACTACGTGTTGTGTTTTTTCATCATTCACCAGAAACCTATCAGCGGGACTTCTGCCTGTTCTCTTACCGGTAGTAACAACTAAAGCACCGTTATCAACAATCGTACCTTCGCCGTTTTTAATAGCGATGTCTAATAGAGAGTCTAGAGGTAAATTATGATTCATATTTCTCCCTTAAATCAAAATCGGGCCGATCTCAAAGGTCTTTTATTATGCCAAATTTAGATGTCATATCATACTCATAAATTGTAATATTTAAATCTCGGGAGTAATTTATGAATGAAGATATAACTTTTAAAAAAGGAGAGTTTGGTTACGTAGAATATAAGTCATCGAACCCTTTTGAATTTCACCAGATCATAAACGATTTTGACAAGGCGCCCATGCAAGATCTTCAAGGGTGGTTATTATTTCCGGAAAAGTTTAGCAGCAAATTGTCTTGTATGGTATGTGTCCATCACAGTGGGGGCTGGGGCGGTGCTCAACACGAGTTCATGGTGCAATTATTGGAAGCAGGATATGCCGTTTTTAAAGTCGATAGTTTTGATGCCAGAGGAGTAACAAATACCGCCGAAGATCAAATTTCTGTTACCTACGCGATGTTGATGGCTGATGCATACGAGGCTTTGAAGTTTTTATCAAAACATCCAGACATTGATAATAAGAAAATTGGTATTACTGGCTGGAGTCTGGGCGGCACTTCTTCGCTTTACGCAGCCTGGCTGCCGCTAGCAGAAAAGTTAGCTCCCAATGGTGAAAGATTTGCTTCGCATCTAAGTTATTACCCACTAGCAATGTACTGGCCCGAGGACATGCGCTGGTCAAAAGCACCGATGCTAAATCTTCTTGGCGGCAAGGATGATTACACTCCGTTTTCACTGACGCAAAAATTAACTAAAGGTATATCCGAGAGTGGAGGAAACTGTAAAGACATTCTTTATGAGGAGGGTTTGCACGGTTTCGACGCAGTTCAACCAAAGACTTATTGGCCGGATTCTATCGCTCCTAATACAGAAAAATTTGCCAGAATAGATCTCAAGGGAGATATTTCCTTTGAAACGGATGATGGAGAAATATTAGCTGGAAATACGGTAGAAGATCGAATTAAACTTTTTGAAAAAGTTGCTAAGTTAGGTACTTGGACTGGAGGAAACTGGGAAATACGTAGAAGAGCGAAAAAAGACGCTTTTGACTTTATTTCAAAAATATTGGATTAAAAAATAAATTCTCTTCGGGTGTATCGCCAATAAGCAATGGCAAAGACGATAAATTCGTTTATAAAAATTGCTGCTGAGGTTCCATCGAAACTTGCATCTAATCCGAAACTTAAAAGCCTACCAATTAAAAAGCTACCCATTAGAATAGTAAAAGTTAAATAAACTCTTTTTTGAAGGGTTGGTCTGATCAGACTTATAAAGGACATAAGGCCAAGAATAGTAAAAAAAGCATAAAGAGCTCGAGTTTCGTTGAGATAAAGATTTGATTCCGAATAAGCAGTTACCCCAAGCATTCCGGCGATAATGTCAGGAAAAAAAAGACCCAATACGCCAAAACCAAACCATTCAAGGCCGAAAAGCGTGAGAAAAATTTTATCCAACATAAGCTTAGTAAAATTTTAATATATCATTAAATGGATATTTGTAAGTAAATTGTAAGTAAACTATTAAAAATCAAAATGCCGGAACTCAAGTTGTATCATGCTCATTGGTCCTTATGTAGCCAAATGGTGAGAGTCGCTCTCTATGAAAAGGGTCTAAATTTTGAAAGTGAACGTATAAAATTATGCGACCATAGCGATGAAGCTGGAAATCTAACCAATGACTTTTTAAAAAATGTGAATCCCACTGGAGTTGTTCCAGTTTTAAAGTGGGACGAAGAAATCATTCGAGACAGTGCTTACATCATCGAAAGAATTGATGAATTAAATGGAACCAACGACATCAATCTTTGGCCAAAAGATCCGGAAAAAAGAAAGGAATTAAAAAACTGGGTACAAGACACCACCGTCACTGAAGGCGTGGCGATGGGGAAAAGTTTGGGAACCATAATTCCTTTATTTTCCACTGGATTGATTGAGGATCTAATTAAAAATTTAAAGTTTAGTTCAATATTAAGAATTTTAATTAAGCATCCCCGACGCGAGCGTAAGAGCGCATTTATAATGATGTATTTTTCTTCGATTAAAAAAAGGATTGGGCCAATAGTTTATAAGGGATTCTCAAAAGAAATAGTGAACTTAGAAAAAAATCTCAGTCCAGACAGTTTTTTGTTAGGAGAGTTTAGTCACGCAGATATCAATTTAATGAGTTGTTTTCATAGATTGGAAGAGATGAAGTTAGGCCAAATTCTTGAGATGCCAGAATTACCGAAGGTTTCAAATTACTGGCAAAAACTAAAGTCCAGAGAAAGTTATCAAAAAGGAATTTTAGATTATCCGGATCACGAAGAAATGCTAAATAAGATTTTCCAAAATGGTCCCAATCCGCATCTAGAGCCTTTGAAGGAAAAAATTAGATCATTAATAAATCTTTAAATTTTTCTTAGTTTTCACAATTCTTGCGTCGACTAGCTTGATCGCAATCTTTTTTGGAGAGATACTAAATATTCATTAAATTTTAACGGAGAGTAAAAATGAAAAATAAGTTATACATATTAACTTTGATCGCAACTCTAGCCATTTTTTCTGCATGCAGTTCTGAACCAGAAATGACCTATGCAGATCTTGGATCCGAAGAATATCCCCAAAAATTTTACATGGAATACGTTCCATGTAACACAGGCCAAAATTGGTCGCCTGAGAATTTTAATACCGATATGCTTCCGGAATGGCAAGACTTGTTGGTCGAGACAAATTCAACTTTAGTTGAAGCATTTGGAATTGGTTTCGAAGGAGAAAAGCCTGAAGGAACGGAAGAAGATGGCTATTGGCAACTTTTATGGAATTCGAAAGAAGATGCTGAAGCTGGCTGGGAAACTTGGGAAGGCTACGACAAAACTGCCGACTGGGCAGAAGCCAATGCTGACATTCTTGCTTGCGGATCAAAAGCCGATACTTTTTCCTTCGACGCTTACGTGAGAAGAAGTAGAGATGGATTAGGTACTTTTGACTTGACTGCTTTTTCTTCAGAATATCAATTCTGCGCTTACAATGAAGGTCAAGGAGTTGACGAATTAATTTCAGTCATAGACGATTTTGAAGATTGGTTGGTTTCAGACGAAAACTCACTAGACTCGCCTTACACTTATGTTGTTTTGGCTCCAGATTATGAAACGGAAGAGTTTGATCTGGCTTGGGGTAATTTTCATCAATCAAAAGAAATGAGAGAGGCTGGCTTAGCTAATTTCTTAGATACCGCTCCTGAGATTCAGGAAGCGTTTGACAAGGTTCTTTCATGTCAGGAACCAAATGGTTTTAATTCAGGGCAAATTCCTTTGATTTAAATAAATAAAAAAAGGCTGCTCCGGCAGCCTTTTTTAAAATATTCCTAAAACTCTCTCAATCAACCAAAAACTTCCCATCCCTCCAATCGCATAGGAGGAAAGCTTAGTAACAGAAAAATTAAATTTTACTTTTTGGAGTAGCCAAATTGAAATTAAAAATAAAGGAATCATAATTAATTGGCCAATTTCAATTCCAATATTAAAAAATAATAAAGAGAGCAACAATTGCTCATTCGCAATACCTATTTCACTTAGCGCGCCGGCAAATCCAAATCCATGCAGTAAGCCAAATCCAAAAGCCATGAGCCAAGGCGTGCTTTTATTATTTCTCTCATCTTTTATTTCCAAAGCTAAGTAAATGATGGTTAGCGCAATTAACGCTTCAATTGTTGCCGACGGTAAACTGACTATTTCCAACACAGACAACCCCAATGTAATGCTATGAGCCAAGGTGAAAGCAGTGATAGTTTTAATTAAATTCTGCCAACCAAAAACAATAAACAACAAACCAAAAACAAATAACAAATGATCTGGTCCTCCAATTAAGTGTTCCACGCCAAGCATAAAATATCCCGTAGGAAAGACTTGCACCTCTTCCGGGACAGTCAACTTTGAATCTTTAACACTTACCAGTCCCTCATATCTTTCGCCGTCTAAAAATTTGATTGTTACTAAAGCGTCGTTCAGAATCGAAAGACCTTTGATAAAAATATCTTTTCCCTTGATGGAATCGCTGCATTGCAGAGAGATTTTTTCAGACAAGTATTTGCTTTCCTGAAAAGTCTCAAGAGAGTTGGAACGACAGTCATTGGGTAGAGTGAGATTGACTGGCCCTAGATTTCTGATTGGGTACATCCAAGTGACTTCATATTCAAAGTCCTCATCTTCTTCGATAATGAGATGCGCTGGACTAAATTCGTGTGAAAATACTGGAGAAACCAGCACAACACAGATCAAACCCAAGAGCACTTTATTCATTGTAAGTTTCTTGCAAACCCCGACTAATCACTACTTCGTAATTTTCTTTTAGCTCTTGAATGTATTCTGATAGAGCTGAATCTTTTTTTTGTAAATTAAGATCGACTATTACTCTGGGTTTAATCTCTTCAAGTTTTGGCAGGCGCGCATCTCTAATACTGATTATTTTGATTAAATGACTTCCATAGGTTGACTTTATTGGCTTTGACCAAATATTTTGTTCAATAGTTTCAAAAGCCATTGAAAAATCTCTACCGAAATCTTTCCTCAATTCAATTGCACTCTTATTGGTGAAATTTTTTCCTAGAAAAAAAACATCGCCCTTTAAGTTTTCTGTTGTTTTAATTTCATCAAAGGCAATCTTAGCTCGCTGAGCTCCGTCGTTATCCTTTGCAAAGAAGATGTGAGTAAAATCGTACTGCTTTGGAATTAAATATTTTTCTTCATTCTGGACGTAAAAATCTTTAAGCTCTTCATCTGTTATTTTTTCTCCCCTAGATTCTTGCTTTAGAAACATTAGCTTTTGCGCAAGTCGTCTCTTAATGATTTGATCGTTCGCATCAAGGCCTAATCTTAAGGCTTCGCGATAGAGAATCTCTTCTTCAATGAGGTTGTCTATGACAGCTTTCGCTTCTTTAGGATTGGGGTTTCTTCCGACTTGAAGCGCCCATGAGTTCATTAAGCTATAGACCTCCTCTTCTGAAATAAAAATTAATTTCTCATCTTTTAAGGTGGAGTAGATAAGATCCAAGCCCAAGATGACCGCTCCTATTGAAAGAAAAATAAAAATTTTTCGAAACATTGCTCTTTAAAGATAATTAAAGTCTTTCAGCATTTATCCTTATGGGCGGAGGATTTTCAGCATCGTTTGGAGTGTACCAAATCGGCGAGCTCCAAGCTCTATCTTGAATAGTTTCGTGTAGATCTTCTTTAGGTTTAAAGCCTGCTCGAATTGCATCCCAAGTAGACCAGCGACAAGTTGGATTTTCAAGTACTCTGATGTAATAGAAAGCGCTATCGTTTTTATCAAAATCTGGATCTGTCCAAATTACTTTTAACTCAGCTGAGCCAGTATTTTGAGATATGGCGCATGTCTCAATGTCAACTCGGGCACCATTGTCAGGACAACGATTAGTCGTTGGATCAACTTGCAAACCATTGGAGCAGGCAACATCGTAAACTTCTTCCGTTGGAGTAGAGTCTCCTCTACTGATAGAACCTTTGATTATTTGAACCCTCTGAAGCGGGGCTCCATTTACGTCTCTCTGAGCCCAAATTAAAAAACTTGGTGCTTTATCGGTTTCTTTTTCAAGTAAGTCTCCTCCCATTGGCACACCAACTTCGTATGCAGATTTAATAACGTTTTCATCACTAAAACTAAGTTGATCAATGTCATAACCACCAAAGAACCTAACCGATATTCTTGGTCCAGAAGTTGCAAAGGTCTCTTTTCTTCGAAAAGCATTAAAAATTGATTCTCTAGTGTTTTCTTCTGCCCAAGCTCCGGCTAAACCAGAAGCTCCCCAGTTTTCTAAACCACCAATCACATAACTTCCTTGTTCAAATTCTTGAAAGGAAACGCCTCCTCGGTTGGGAACAAGATCTCTATCTTCGTCTGCAACTGGAATAGAACCTCTTGCTCGAGGATCAGCATCTACTAACCCGATTTTGGACCAGTAATTTTCTTCTCTTAAACCGGCGCCAATTACATGAGTGTCACTGGCTCCGATCAGACCAAATTTGTAGGGGTTACCAGTCCCAAACTGATTTGACATCAACCCTCTTACGTAGGCATCCCTGACGTAACTACCCCCCGGAAAACTAAACGCAGGAGGAATGCTTCCAATTCTTTGGTTCATGATTTCGAAATCTGCCCATTCATCGTTGGGAGATAGAAGTGGATGAGTATCGGACGTTCCTTTGACCTGAGTCATTTCCACGATCGGCTCATTTCTCATCCTTAAAGCTGCATATTCTTTCGATAATGGCTCGCCATAAAAAGTTTCCATTTCAAACATTTGCCCATTGGAGCCATTACTGTTGTGAGGGAAAGCAATGCTATCAATACCTTGCTCTCTGATTTTGTCCATCCAATTCCATAAGTCTTCTGGATTAATAGAATCAATCCTCGTGTAAGGTCTTTCTGGCGCGCTCGACGATTTAAACATGACGTTTCGATGTAAGTTTTCATTGGCAACATCAGTTGAAGTTGTAAATTCGTACCCTATGAAAGTCGTGAAATTTCCCGGATCGTAAGCATCGTTTGCAGCTTTTACCACATCTGCCCAAGCCGAAAGGTGCACGTCGTGATCGTAAATTTTCAGACCTCGGGCCAAATTATTGGTCAAGATTGCACGCCAAAGCTCTGGATCAAAATAAGATCTTGGGTTTAGAAAAAAGGTTCTTAATGTTGATGCGAAAGTGTTAAGTCTAGAAGCACCATTTTCAATGGTCAGGTTTTCTGGCGCATTCATGTCGTGAAACACTTCAGCTCCGGGACTCTTAGAAGCATCTGTTGATGTATCGGCGTAGGCTTCCATCATCCCCATAAAAAATCCGTGATCCGAAACCATGTAAAAATCTAATGGCTCGACTAATTTCATATCAAAACCGGCTGGGTGTTTAACTGTTTCGCCTCGCGCGTACCCGTAAGCATCAGCGGGAGAACCGGTAGTACCGAATAAGTATGCGTCAAAAGAATGCTTGGTATGCACATGAGTGTCACCGAAGTAAGTGTTCCTCAATTCGTTGTAGTCAGCGTTAGGGTCTTTAACTTTGCTGATGGGCGTGTCGATAATGTTCAAAGACTCATCGGTGCAGCTGACAAGCACGAATATCGAAAGAAACAGAATTACTTTTTTCATTTCAACTCCCCAAGTTATTTAGCATTTCTAAGATAAATACTCGCATAGGGGTTAACCGATATCAATTGAAATTTTCCCAAAGTGTTTGTTGTCAATTTGATGCTGAAAAGCAGCCGCTAAGTCTGCTAATTCAAAGCTGTCACTAATTTCAGGTTTAATTTCATTTTTTTCTAAATAATCCACCATCGCTATTTGTGAATCTTGATTCGCCATTGCAATGCCACTGAGTCTGATTTGTTTCAAAAAAATTCTCGGTAAAATAATTTCGCTTACCGAAGGGCCGCTTAAAACACCAATCAAAGCGATATGTCCCGCAAGTTTAGTGCAACGAACGGACTCACTAAAAGTCCCGGCGCCACCTACTTCCACTACATGGTCTACGCCTTCATTATTAGTAAGCTTTAAGACTTCTTTGCCCCACTCTGGATGAGTCTTGTAGTTGATCAAATGATCAGCTCCTAAGGCTTTTAATTTTTCCAATTTTTCCTCACTGGACGAAGTAGCAATAACGGTTGCACCGTAAGTTTTTGCTAATTGCAAAGCGAAGACAGAGACTCCTCCTGTTCCTTGAACTAAAACAGATTCACCCGCTTTTAATTTACCTTCGTCAACTAATGCTCTCCAAGCCGTCAGTCCGGCACAAGGCAGGGTAGCTGCTTCTTTAAGATTAAGATTGTTTGGAATCTTAGTTAAGGCCGTTTCAGGTATAGCGATGTATTCGGTAGCATAACCGTCTTGGTTATCGCCAATAAAACTCAAAAGTTCATATTTAGGAGCTCCAGAAACCCAATTTGGAAAACACATACTCATAACTTGATCGCCAGATTTCCATTTAGTGACTTCATTACCAATTTCGACGATTTCTCCTGCAGCGTCTGAAAGCGGTACTCTTTTATCTTCGGTAGGAATTAAGCCTAAAGCCACCATAAGATCGTGATAATTCAAACTACTCGCAGATACTTTTAATAAAACCTCATCAGAATTTAAACTGGGATTATCGGTTTCAATTATCTTTAAATTGTCTAAACCACCTGGCTTGCTAAGTTGAATTTGTTTCATTTTCCTCCTTAAAAATTAAGAAAATTATCTTATCAGCTAATTAAAAGAAAACAGATAACAAAAAAATGCATAAAAAAAGTCATTTTTAATAACTTTTTGTGAAATCTATATAAAATATGTGAAATCTGAGCAAAATTGTTAAAGTTTGACTCGCTTGAAATCCTATTCTGAGTATACTTTCAGCGTAGTAGAGCAACTTTGGTAATAAAAAGAGCAATTTTGATAACTTTTAGATCAAATGATGTTTTTTTAAGTCTGATTTGCTAAATTTTTGGTAATACTGAGTTGTTTTATAATTACGATGTTCGAAAACGGAGTTGTTAAATGAACTATACAAAAGCACTGTTAGGTACCTTAGGTTATGTCTTATGTTTATCTACTATAGTGTATGTAGGTAGCTTAGGAATTTTAACTTTCGCTTCCTGACGTTAATGGAGTAACCAAAAGTTTCTTCTCCCCCCTAGTTGCCCTGGTTTACCAGGGCAGCTTTTTTTTTACCCTCAAAATCTGTTAAATTTATTTTGTGAAAGACAAAAAACAATGCGAGGTTTGCAAAAAAGATCTGCCTTTTTCTTTTTTTGACAAAGACCGTTTTGGCTTAATGGGGTTGCAAAGAGTTTGTCGAATCTGTAATAAACGTAGTTAAGACGAGCACGAGATTTCTAAATTCTTTCCCCAGTCCGGAGATTCTTTCGCATAATCTTCTAATTCTTTATGCTCTGAAAATGGAGACTTAAGAATGCCTAGCAGTTTTTCTACTTCGGTAAAATCTCCGACTTCGGCTTTCTTTATCGCATTTTGTGCAAGATAATTTCTTAGAATAAATTTTGGGTTTTTAGCTTTAATTGTTTCGATGCATTGTTCCTGTGAAATTTTCTCTTTCGCAAATCTTGCCAAGTAATCCTCCTTCCAACTGAATTCAGTTTTGCCGAAAACGTACTCATCGAAGTTCCTAAAAAAATTTGTGTAATCCAGCTTTTCTTCTTTAAGCCAATCAAGAATTTTTTCTATCAATTCAAAATCTTTTTCTTCCTTTTTTAACAAACCAATTTTTTGTCTGAAAAGTAAAATGAAGTGATTGTAAAAATACATTTGATAGTTCTGTAAGGATTTTTTTAAAGCCTCTTCACTTATTATTGGAGTCAAAGCTGCAGCCAGAGCCTGACAATTCCATAGACCTATGTTGGGTTGATTGTTAAACGCGTAACGCCCTTGGTAATCAGAATGATTGCAGATGTAATCAGGTTGATAATTCTCCAAGAAACCAAATGGACCAAAATCAAAAGTTTCGCCGAGTATCGACATGTTGTCAGTATTCATCACGCCGTGCGCAAATCCTACACTTTGCCAGTGTGCAATAAGTTCGGCTGTCTTTCGTACCACCGATTCAAAAAATAATTCATTCTTATTTTCCAGATCTATGTACTCAGGAAAATATTCTTCAATGACGTGATTGATTAATTCGGGCAAAAGTTCTTTTTTGTCGTTGTGGCATAAAAATTCGAAATTACCAAAGCGGACGTGAGTTTTGGCGGTTCTGACAATCATTGCGCCAGGTTCAGTGGTTTCCCTAAAAACTGGCTCCTCGCCAGTAAAGATAAGCAGGGATCTAGACGAGGGAATGTTCAATCCGTGCATGGCTTCGCCGCAAAGATATTCTCGAATCGACGAACGAAGCACAGCTCTGCCGTCTCCAAATCTAGAGTAGGGTGTTTTGCCGGCTCCTTTTATATGTAAATCTTGAAGTCCTGACTTAGTTTTGATTTGACCAAATAAGATGCCTCGGCCATCGCCTAGCTCAGGCACCCAGTTACCAAATTGATGGCCCGCATAAGCCATGGCTAAGGGCTCGGATTTAGAAATTTTTACTTCACCATTGAAGATTTGCACCAAATCATCGGGATCTATTTTTTCTAAGCCCAATTCGTTTGCAAGATCTTTATTAAAACTCACTAATTTTGCCTTGGGTAACGAGCTCCAATCCTGCTTGTTATAGAAATCTGCACTTAATCTTGCGAATGGATTGCTAAAGTCTAATTGGTCTAATTTATTTTTATTCATTTGCTAATTGCTTCTTCTCCAAATCCAAGGTTTTACAGGATTTTGGCTCCTCCACAAACCTAATTTTTTCAAACGCGCACCGTTTTGAAAACTATAAATTGTTTTGTCGACGACGTATCGATCGTAAACCCATGCGCATCCTCGCTTTACCATTTCATAATTCAAATTAATTTGATCGGCCATTAACCATCCCAAAGAGCGACCATAGCCATCTTGGCCATCAGACTTAAATTTTAAACCAGAGTTTTCACGAATCAATTCAGAAAGACATTTTTTTGAATTCGTTCCAAAAGGCTGACCCATTTCAGGCGCATCGATTTCAGAGAGTCTAATTTTTATTTCAGTCCCTCTTGATTCAGCCGAAACAGTATCTCCATCAATAACTCTCAAAATTTTTATTTCCTCTTCTGCAGATAGCAACAGCATAGAAAAAAAAATTGAAAAAATAATTAAAAATTTGTTCACAAAATCTTCGAATAATTGTCGTTTAATTTTTCCTATTTTAGTGGATAATAAATATCCGTTTTTAATTTTTTTTAGGAGAGAATAAAAATGAAAAAAACACTTTTAATTTTAACTTCATTTCTGGCAAGTTTTGTATTTGCAGCTCCAGCGATGAACGTTTTTACAATAAACACAGCAGATCCAATGGGATACATGGACTGGGCTAGATCAAGTGCCCCAATAACCAGCCCGCCGTCTAACACCTCTAGCTCAGGCGTTTGTCTGCCTGGTTCAGGTGCAGAAGAATTTGGCGACATGTACTTTTTTAGCCTTTACGATAGTCATTCAGATTCCCTAAGTGGAAACTATTACGACCCTGAAATTGCAGCTGAAATTGCAAAAATTGCAGATAAAAGAACTGTTCGAATGATTGATCATTATTCAGCTTTAACTCCTGTTGGAGATGGATTCGAGATTGGGATGACGTATGCAAACTACAATATCAACGTCTCAACTAAAACGCCGCAAAGATATATTCAGGAACTAACTGATTATCAATCAACTGCTCAAGCCAATGGTTTTGAAGATGTAACTTTCGGCGCATTTCAAATAAATACAGGCGATTACACGGGCCAAATTATGGTAGTCATACAGGCTCCAACCTCAGTAAGGTTGGGTGAATTTCTTGACGCAAGAACTGAAGACTGGAATATGGCTGCAACCGCAAAATTTCCAAGATTGAGAGATCTTGAAAGAGGTTTTGTAATGACCTGTGAAGTAGTCTACGTAAGATAATTTAAGGAGGAAATATGAAAAAAATATTAATTTTAGTTTCATCGCTAGCAATATCATTTAGTGTGATAGCTCAGCAAGCACCTGAGGGAAGCTTCACTTCCTTTCATGTCAAAGCAAGTAACCCGACTGAATATACTGAATTCTTAAGAGCAAATGCAGAGCAAGTATTTGGTTCCCAAGGATCATATGCTGCTGGTGTGTGTATAACCGCATCAGGACATAGTTATCCAGGTGAAATGTTTGTATGGAGTGCGTTTTCAAGTTTTGAAGACCAACTTTCTGGAAATTACGATCCTTACAATGTTCCAAAAAGACTCGAGTCTTTGAGAGATCTTGTTTACAGTGCTAACTGGAAGCCACTTAAAGGATTTGAGTTAAGCCCTGGTTTTGAAAGAGCAACAAGAGTTGTTGTTGCTCCAGAAAATCTACCAGCCTATATAGCTGCAGGAGTTGAAATGGAATCCGCAATCCAAAACGCGGGTCATGATTTTAATCTTGCTATCATGCAATCCATAGGTAGTGGACCCAAAGAAGTTGGCACCTTAATGGTAAGAGGTATTTCTAAAGATGGAGCCGCGGTCGGTCAACTTGTCGATGAGTATTTCGCTGGAGCTGAATGGGGCAGAGCCTATGATGCTTTTGTAGCTTTACAAGATGCTGTCGTTGCAGACTCTTATGAGGCTTGTGAGCAACTTTATGCAGCTGAATAATTAATAAGGAGATTAAAATGAAAAAAATATTATTATTTTTACTACTGTCTAGCGGATTAGTTTTTGCTGACGATCATGGCATGGAAAAGGACACTTACTACGCTTTCTTTGGAATCGCTGCGAATAATCCGCCTGCAGTTGTTGCGGCCATGGATAAATTCAATGCGTCAGACTGCGGACAAGCAAGTCCTTCTTCGGTGGCATTAATGGGTGAGGCATTCAATGGCAATGAGCCTTCAACACATACTTTTGTCGTTACTTATGAAGGCGCTGAAGAAATAGATGAAACGCTATCGATCATAAATGCCTGTCCTGAATACGCAGAGTTTCTAACTGAAATGGCAGCCGTATCAGTGCCTACTGAGCAAATTTTAAACAAAGTTGTCTATGAGGTTGGTGACTGGACTCAAGAGAGAGCCTTTGCAGTTTTTGAAATGAACGTTAGAAACGAAGCCTCTTATTTAGAAGCTTACAAAAAGTTCACTGACGCTTCTGTGGCTAGCGGACTACTCACAGGAGCTTTTGGAATACAAAGAGCAATTGCAAGTTCAGAATACACGCACTTTGCTTTTATTGGCGCAGAGAACATGACTGAGCTCATGGGTTTCATGGACTCTTTAGACATGGACAATCCAGATTTTGCAGAATTCCAAAATTCTGTTCGAAGAAATCGATCTATTGTCAGAAGAGGCATAGTCGTTCCGATCAAAGGTTGGGACTAAGAAAGCTCAATTTAAAAAAGGGAGCCATTGGCTCCCTTTTTTATAGGAGGTTATAAAATCTAGTGAATTTCTTTGCTTTCAATCATTCCTGCTTTGGCCTTTTTTTCTGATTTTGTAATTTTTTTGAAATCAGCTTCTTGATACAAATCCCCCATTACCAATTCATTGCACTGGGCAATCATTGCGGTCGCTGAAAAAAAGTTAACTGCATAATCATAGTTCAATCGAATTACATGCGTCGTTAATGTTCTAAAAAAAGTCTCAATATCAATTTCGTCTGACTTGAGATTCGACTCAACTAATGTTTCAAGGTCATCCATAACTTTTTTATTCAAGGTAAATTTTGTCATTTATTGGTAATTAATTTTGAAAGGCAGCGGATAGGGCTGATTGACTATTTCTAAGGATTTATTTTCCCTGGGATTTGCTTCAATGATTTTATCTGCCAGTTTAATAATTTTTTCAAATATCTCATCCTCGTGTTTTGTGGTTGTGTATTTCGTGATATCAAATCTAGTGTCGCTTTGGGCCGCGTAAACTTTATTTACAATTTTTTCTACTCTAGTAAGAAGATCTGTATAAAACTTGAATAAAAAATCATTGCTTACATTTTCTTTAATTTTTTGCTTTAAATACCATTCTTTTTTTTGCCAGTACCACATATCCGCTCGCATTTCTGCCATGAGATTGAATGCAATTTCAATATCTTCTTCTGGATAAGGAATGAACTGGTAAGTTTTAGAATTCTCCATGTAACGATTATGTTATTTAAATACGACATATCTTGTCGTTACAAAATAATATGATGAACTTATCTTTTTTAAATCAATCTTAAAATAATGGACTTTGAAAAATTTTTGACCAACCACGCAGAAGATTTCAAAGGTAGAAACCTAGATCTCATCTGGCAGTTTTCGGATGCCGAAATTGAAAGCAATCACGATTTTATTCAATTAATTTTTCCAACGAACAAACGCAGTCAAAATAGTTTTCACGGATACTATTTAGATAATGAGCAAGTGATCGAAAAATTAAAAAATAATGTGGAGGTTAAAGCGAACTTATTGAAATCGGCAACGTGGTTTTTGGGTTTTCTAAGCCGTAATAAATCTTGGATTAACGGTTACGACCACAATCAACTTAGAATTACTCGAGTCATTGAATCTTTAAGGCTTTTGGTGTCCGACGAAGCTGCAAATGAATTTTTTCAATCCATTTTAAGCCTGGTCAAAGATCCAGCTGCTATCAATCCAACCACCATCAGATTTTGGGAAGAGGCATGAAAAAACCTACCGAAAAAATAGAAATAGATCACAATAAACATCTCCTAAAATTTCAAGACGGAACTTTTGAATTGCACATAGGGACCACAGGACCCATTGGAGCAGATGTTTATTTCTTCGATGAGTTTGCTCGACTCATTGGTAAACAAAGACGCAGTCCTTACTTTTGGACTGAGGTCAAGCAAGCCAAATTTGAATGATTTTTTATAATCTTTTATATTGAAACTAAAAAAATATAAATATGGTTGATCTAGAGAGACGAAAATTTATAAAGCTTGGCCTGAAACTAGTGACCACAGGAAGTGCTTTAGCAGCAACATACCCTATTGCAGGCTTGTATCAAGATACTGTGCAGCCAAAATTGGAGGAAAAATTTCCCGAGAGAAAAATTCCAGATCATATTGATTTTTCAAATCTTGATTATTTAACACCGCAAATTCTTTCCAGTACTGCAATAATGACTTTCATAATGATGTGTGCAGATTCTTTGCAAACAATATTTACGATTTTGATTTCCGCGTTAGCTCTTATATTTCTGGGGATTCCACTTACAGAATCCACTTTGAGTTATTTTTTTTGAAAAATTTTACAAATAATTTCATTCCTTAAAGAAAGCTTGAGCCCAGATTCTCCTGTAAAAAGGTTATTTTTAATTAACTCAGGAATTTCAATTCTATCTAGTCGAGACTCATTGACCTGAGAAAGGTAATCCTGATTAAAAATTTGAATAAAAGATTTCTTTCTCAACCTCGTTTCTACTTCATTTAAAAATTCAAAAGTATGAGAGTAGTTAGCTCTATCTATAAAAATTAGCATTCCTCCAGAAACTAAAGAATTAGAAATTTTTTGTAAAATAAGAAAAAGTTCTTCTTTAGATTCCTCCGATACCAAAATTTCATTTAAACAATTTTGGAACAAGACTATTTTTTGATTTGTGTCATCTAAATCGTAAGAAAATTCAAATATGTCCTTGTGAATAGAGTTGATTCTATAGCCTTCAAAAATTGACAATTTTTTTTCTAAAGCCTTTGTGATGACCTTTCTAGGAATACCCCAAGTTGATTTATCATAAAGAGTAATTTCATTATAAGTTTCTAATTCTCGTGGAAAATTCTTATGAATCCAATTAAAAAAACCTAAAACTTCACTACCAGGGCCGGCTGAAATAAAAGAATATTCTAAATATTGAGAATCTGTCTGGGGTTTATAGAAATCTTTAACAAAATTTAAGACTTTGAAAACAGTCGAGTGATATAAAACGCAGTACCTAAAAAAATAGGCTTCCTGAATCAATGGATCGTCATAATTTACTTCAACAATTTTGCTTCTATAAGATCGCCATAGCGTCTTGGCAGAATCCTTTAAATTATAAAGATACCCTTTTACTTCATATTTATTTTTGAGCTTTCTTTCAATAAAGAAGTCTTCAAAAGTGTCACTAAAAAAGGTATTCCAATTTTTGTAATCAACTTCATTGCTTAAGTCAAGAGACATATCTGAAAGTTAAATTTATTCTTGAGTTCTCAGTTTTTCTTTTTGGGACTTCATGTTCCCAGTAGGTTTGTAAAGGAGCCCGCATAATTAAGAGACTTCCATGTTCAAGAAATAATTTGAAAGTTTTATCTTTATTTGATCTAAAATTTGATTTTTTTCTTATTCTAAAATCTCTTCCCTCGCCAAAAGAGAGCGAAGCAATGCACTGACATTCTTTAAGCTCGGGCTCATCATCTGCATGCCATCCAAGTTTATCAATACCAGTTTGATATCTATTAAGAAGTAACGAGTTAAATTCAGCATTACACCTATTACTTACTTTATTTTTTAATTCTTTTAGAGTTTCTGTAAGGCCGAGAGGTTTGTTTTTTATGCCTGAATATATGTAGCCTTTCTCACCATACCATGCGGTATCTCTTGGAATTGGAAAAGATTTATCGAACATTTTTATATGCGGCCTTTCCCAAGGAGTTTCAGAATTAATTAAATTAAAATAATGATCAGCTTCTTCAGTAGAAAAAAAATTTGGAACGTATTCTGCCTCACCTTGATCTCCGGAAATTGCAAGAGAATTTTCTTTTTGAAATAAATCGCCTTGAGTCATTTAGTATGGGGATTTATTAGGGATTTCTTTTTTTTCAAAATTACGATCTCCAAAAAGTAACATAGCGAAAGTTAATACTATATTAAAAACTACAAAATAAAGCAGATATTCGTCTTTGGTTGCTTGACCTGAAAATATGTTTGCTAATTCTGAAAATAGCCAGACAACTCCAATCATAAATGCAAATGTTGTAGTCATTCCTGAGATTATTAAAATTAATTTCACAGAAAAACTTATTCCTTTTTTTAAATCTTCAAGCATCTCCTGCCTTTTTTTCCCAATCTTTCAAGTAATAATCCGATTCATTAAGAATTTTTAGCTTACTCTCATAAAAGCTTTTAATAAGCGCAGATCTGTTCTTTAAAGATGAGTCATTCAATAATTCTTTTTTTATAGATTCTGAATTAGCAAGAGAAAAAATTGATGGCGGACTATTTTTTGGAAGTCTCACTTTATTTATAAAACACTGATCAAATTTTCTCAAAACATTGTTTAGAATTTCTTCATCTACATAGCTATCAAAATTTCCAGAGAATACAAATTCTTTCCAAATGTTATTTCGACCAGGCTGTTTAATAAATTTAACGAAATTTTTTAAAAATTCCTCAGTAAATACGCTCGATTTTCTATATTTTTTTTCTAAAAAAATAGAGGAATTTTTTCTCGACATTTGATTCTTTATTGTTTTTATAGATGAAAAATTTGCAGCCAAGGTCAAAGATGCTTCAGTTAAGGAATTCATTGCAATACTTCCAATTCGATTAAGCTCATATCGTTCTAAACAATAACGAGCATAAATACAGGCTTTTAAATATTTGATTGAGTTTATAAAAATTTTTGCCAGACTATCGCTTGTGTATGGAGCAAAGTAACTCAAAAAGTACTTTATAGTTGGATCGTCAGTATGAGCATTTTTATTTTTTATTATTGATTCATAACATCTTTCAACTTCTTCTTTGGGCATATCTTTTGGAAGTTGACTAAGCCAATCTTTATTATCTTTCAGGCCAGATAAATAAGGATTTTCTTTTTTTAATGCGTCTACTTTTATCGAAAAACTTCTCCTTAAGCACTCGTCTAATCCAAATTCTAGTAGATATGCTTCGTCCTCGCTCTCACTATTTTCTAGTTTCTCTAATTTAGTTATAAGACTTGCCAAAGAATCGTTTATCAATCCTAAATGTTCTATGTATTGTATTCTTGCCATGTTTTCTGAAGAAATATTTTTTCCTGTTATTAGGTTTTTTTTGCCACGATATTGCAAAGGTTTCTTTAAACGAGTTAAATTTAATTTCTTTTCTTCATCAACATCAGAAATCAAACCGAAATCAATTAATTTATTTAATTCCTTTTCACTAGGAGTGTTTCTATCGGATTTCGATTTTTCTCTTCCATCTCCTCCTAACGGAGAAATGCCTTGAAGAGCTAAATACGCATTTAGTAAAATAGAATATTCTTCTTTAAATAGTCCATCGATAATATCTTTTCGATCCATTCTTAAGCTGCCGACGGCACCTATATCTAATGTAGAGGCAATCGGAGTTTCTATGTGCGTCCAAGATGCTTTGGACAAAATCCCATTATTTCTAATAAAAGATTTGAATTTGCTAAATAGATTTTTAATAGATGCATCATTTTCTTCTTTAGATTCTTCTTTTTTCAAAATCTCTAAAATTTGTACAATCTCACCTACAGATAGAGGCACTTTTATATCTTTTTTCTGTAACCAAGCTTCGGAAAATCCTGTCCAAAAAATCTCTGCTGTTAAAGAATTTTTATTTAATAGTAAAAGAATTAAATTTAGATTCTTAGGATTAAGAGGAGCTTCTTGAGATGCTAGTGATGGATCAAACCTGATTTGATCTACAGGTCTATCGTTATCTAACCAGTCATCAAAATCGTAATCTCGCGATTGAGAAGTAACATACAAATCATTATCTTCTTTAGGATTGCTTGAAGCTAGATCTAAAAGAATTTTAAAAGAATCTTTAGTATCTCCATTAAAATTTTCAGTAACGTCCTCTAGTTTTATAGAAGATCTAAGCAAGCGATCTATGTATTCTAATTCTTTATTCATAATTACCAATCACTAGTGAATAATAAGTGAAATATTTTATAAATGCAATAAAAAGCGATTTT
The DNA here is from genome assembly GCA_902553315.1 of uncultured SAR86 cluster bacterium. Taxonomy (GTDB): domain Bacteria; phylum Pseudomonadota; class Gammaproteobacteria; order Magnimaribacterales; family AG-339-G14; genus AG-339-G14. The sequence goes on along the minus strand of CACDKN010000001.1, from coordinate 120,576 downwards.
AATGTGTAATTTATTCACATATATGAAATTAAAAGTTGACAAATGTAAAAAAAACATTAAATTATGCATTTATGAACAAATTATATAAGACTAAACACGCCGTACTTAGACTGCAACAACGAGGAATTTCCACTGATGTAGCTGAATTTATTTATGAACATGGTGAGAAAATAAGAGATCACCAGTCATTTAGATATTTTTTTACAAAAAAAGCCCTCAAGAACATATCTGAAACTAAAGAATATGAGGATTTTATAAAGAAAAATGATAAGCAACTTAATAAAGTCGCATTAATTGTTGATAATGACGTTTTAATAACAGCCATGCACAGTACAAAAAGGATTAAAAAAAACAAAAATAATAAAAGAAAGCACTTATTCAATAAGTTACATTAAGAAAATGAAGAAAAAACTAAAAAAAGCAGAAATATCAAGTTTCAATAAAGAAGCCTTGACCGAAGAAGAAAAGATAATTGTCCTTCAGGAAGAATTAATAAATATAAGAATGGAAATCATTAAGGTATTGAAAAGCCATCAAGAATCTTTTGAAATTCTCTCGAAAGATTTAGAAACATATAGAACACTGCATTAATCTAAATTGACTATGGAAGCGATAATAATATTTTTTTCTTTTTTTGCTGGTGTTTTGTTCGGCGGAATAATTTTCTTTTTGCTTAATAAGTCTTTAATAAAAAATACTTTTGAGAATCAGTTTAATGAAACTTCAAAAAAGGTCATCGAAGAAATAAAAAATAGAGAAGGTAGAGAAGATGCCTCGATCAATCAAAGTATTAATATCATCAAACAAGACCTTCAAAAAGAAGTGAAAGATTTATCGAAAGAGATTTCTAGCGCTAAGACATCATGGAATGAGAATACAACAGAGCTCAGAGAGGGTTTAAGCAGTCTAAGCTCTTCGCATTCGAAATGGGTTGCGGCCTTATCTAATTCGAGTGTGAGAGGATCGTTTGCTGAACAATCCCTTAAGAGAATGTTAGATGAATTAAGTTTTGTTAAAGATGTAAGTTATTTTGAACAAGAATCAAGAGAAGGAGACGAATCGGGGCTAAGACCAGACATCATCATTAAAACAGCTGAAGGCGGTTCAATTGTAATTGATAGTAAGGCACCCTTGAAAGCATACATTGAGGCTATTGAGGAACAAGATTTGCAGAAAAAAAAGGCCTATTTAAAAAAACATGCAAAAGATCTCTTCAATCACGTCAAGGATCTTTCAACTAAAGATTATTCTGCTTACGAAACGGGTTCTCCAGATTTTGTCATCATGTGGCTTGATAACGTGTCCGCTTTTACAGCTGCGGTTGAAGAAATGCCGGATATTGTAGAAAAATCTGCGAAATTAAAAGTGATGCTTTGTCCACCTTCACTTGTTTACGCTTGCTTGAAGACCGTTGAATTGTCTTTTACACAACAAAAAATGGCAGGCAACGCTAATAGAATAATTGAACTCGGTTCAGAGTTACACCGTCGCGCAATTAAATTTACCGACGAATTTAAAAAAATAAATTCTGGTTTGGAATCAGCAAAAAAAGCCTTAGGAAAATCTATGTCTTCTTGGAATTCAAGATTAATGCCAACCTTAAGAAAATTTGAAGAGCTGAGTGATTCTTCAAATAAAATTGAGGACCTTGAAATGGACTTCATTGAAGATCATAGGGAAGATAGATAATGTTGATAATAAATTTGAACTAATTTTAATTTAAAAATGAATATAGAGAGTTTTATTTGGGGTATTTGTGACGATGTACTTAGAGGTTTATTTAAACAACATGAGTATGGTGATGTCATTCTTCCATTCTTAGTATTAAGAAGATTAGATTGTGTTCAAGAAGAACATAAAGACGAAGTAGTAAAACTTTATAACGAACTTAAAGACAAGTTTGATAATCCATCAGACATTATTCATACCAAACTAGGTATCAATTTCTCAAATCATTCAAGATACGATTTGAGAAGACTTGTAAATGAACCATCAAAACTAAATGAAAACTTATATGAATACCTTAGATCGTTTTCACCGAATGTTCAGGACATCGTTCAGAATTTTGGTCTTCAAAACCATATTGAAAAGTTAGAAGAAAATGACTCACTTTATATTCTTGTTGAGAAATTTAGTGAGGTAGATCTTCACCCATCTAAAGTAGACAACTATTTAATGGGAAGTATTTTTGAAGAACTATTAAGAAAGTTCTCAGAAATGAGTAATGAGACCAGTGGAGAACACTATACACCCAGAGATATTGTTAATCTTTTAGTGTCCTTGGTCTTTTCACCTGAAATAGATGAGTTATCAAAACCAAATAAAATAGTTTCTTTATATGACCCATGTTGTGGAACAGGTGGAATGTTAACGGTTGGTAAAGACTGGATACAAGAAAATGTAAGTAAAGAGGTAGAAGTTAATATGTTTGGTCAGGAACTAAACCCACAAACTTATTCAATTTGTAAATCTGACTTTCTGATTACAAGTGAACAACCTGAAAACATAAAACTTGGAAGTACTTTAAGTAAAGACGGTTATCAAGACACTAATCGTAAGTTTGATTACATGATATGTAATCCACCTTATGGAGTGAGTTGGAAAAAAGATGAAAAATATGTAAAAAACGAGTCTAAAGAACTTGATGGAAGATTCTCTGTTGGAACACCCAGAACATCAGATGGACAACTTCTTTTTCTTCAACACATGATTTCAAAAATGGAACCCAGTGGATCTCGTATAGGTGTTGTTTTTAATGGATCACCAATGTTTACAGGAGATTCAGGAAGTGGTGAAAGTGAAATTAGAAAATGGATAATTGAAAATGATTGGTTAGAAACAATAGTTCAACTTCCAGACAGTATGTTTTTTAATACTGGTATTACAACCTATCTTTGGATAGTTACAAATAAAAAATCTCTCGACAGAAAAGGAAAAATTCAATTAATTGATGGTTCAAGTTACTTTGAGATTTTAAAGAAAAAACTTGGTGACAAAAGAAAAGAAATTACACCAGAGAGTCTAAATATAATTCTAAACACATACCTTGAATTTAAAGAAACTGAAATATCAAAAATATATGATAACTCTTATTTTGGATATACAAAGGTTCAAGTAGAACAACCAGTTATTGAAAATGGAAGTATTAAGAAATTAAAGAATGGAAACCCACAACCTGATACGAAACTTCGAGATCATGAAAGAATTCCTTTTTGTAAATCTATAGATGAATACTATCAAATCGAAGTTAAACCATTCATACCAAACTCATGGATGGATAGAACAAAAGATAAAATAGGTTACGAATTAAATTTTGTTAAAGAATTTTACAGATATCAACCCTTAAAGAAATCTGAATCTATTCAAGAGACTTTAGTAACCCTAGACCAAGAAATAAAAAAAAATATAAAGGAGTTGAATGAGTGATTCTATCTAATCATAGTTTTGAGTGGTTAGATACCCTCCCTCAAGAATGGAAAATTGATAAAGTAAAAAACCATTTTTACTTTAGTGATGTTCAAACAGATAAATTTGATAGTTACCCTGTTTTGTCATTGACCTTGACAGGTGTCAAAGAAAGAAAAGTAGATACTAACGAAGGACAACTTCCTGAATCATATGAAAAATACAATTTGGTGGACCCATTATGTTTGATTTTCAATCCTATGGATCTTATTTCGGGTTGGGTTGATGTACCCAAAACAGAAGGGTTGATAAGTCCATCATATAGAACAATTAAACTCCGATCAGAAGAGATAAACCTTCACTTTATGAAATACTATTTTCAATCTCTGTATAAGGAAAAAGTTTTATTTCATTTTGGTGAGGGAGTTCATTACGAGTATAGATGGGGGTTGGGAAAAGAAACCCTAAAAAACTTTCCCATACCAAATCCACCACAGGAAGAACAAAACAAGATTGTTAATTATCTTGATCAAAAAACATATCAGATAGATAAACTGATAGAAAAAATAGAACTAAAAATTAAATTTCTTAAGGAACAAAAAAACTTACTTATTAATGAGTTAGTTACCAAGGGATTAAATTCAAATGTAGAAATGAAGGATAGTGGGGTGGATTGGATTGGTGAGATTCCAAGACATTGGGAGATAAAAAAACTTAAATATTTAGTAGAACATATAAAAGAAAAACGAACCCCAAATGAAAACGACAAAAAAATTTCACCTGAATACGTTGAGTCAGACACTGGAATTTGTACCAACTTCTTTAGTGAACATTCTGGTGAAGGTTATAAATTTATTCCCGGAGATATACTTCTGAATAAATTGAGGATTTATCTTAAAAAAGTTCTAAGGGTTGACTTTGACGGGTATTCAATTGGGGAGATGATTGTATTAAGAACCGAACAAAAAAACTTATCAGAATTTATATTTAACTCTTTTTTCTCAGATGTGTTGATTGGATATTTGAATTCCCTATCAACTGGAGTAAAGGTACCAAGGGTGTCACCAGATGGAATACTATCAACAAAGTTTCCACTTCCTCCAATTAACGAAATTATTAAAATTAATGAGTTTATTAAACATTCCAATTCAAAGATTTATGAGAAAGTTTCTACAGAGAACAAGAGAATCAAACTTTTACAGGAATATAAACAATCACTTATATCTGAAGTGGTAACAGGTAAAAAAAAGGTGGTTAGTTAAATGGTTTCTGTTCCTACCGAAAAAAGATACGAAAAATATATTGAAACAGAACTTAATAATTTAATTGATGATGGTCTTCAGTTTCATTCAAAAATTCATAAAAAAGAAGATACCTGGTATGACGAAAATCTTTGTGTTGTAGGTGATGAGTTCATGACTTTTCTAAAAGATAGTCAACCTGAGAAGTACGAGAATTTATCCAAAAAATATGGAGATTCAATTGATCAAAAGGTTTTATCAAGACTTAACAAAGAAATTGAAAGTAATGGACTAATACATGTTTTAAGAAAAGGATTTAATGATGTTTATGGAGGAAACATAAGAACAGTTTATTTCCAACCCAACAGTTCTCTTAATGAAAAGTATAGAAACGAGAAATATCTAAAGAATAGATTTTTATTAGTTAGACAACTTTACTATTCACCACATAATAACAACTCCATTGATATAGGTATTTTTATAAATGGGATACCAATTTTAACTATAGAATTAAAAAATCAACTTACAGGTCAAACAGTTGAAGACTCTGATCATCAATATAAATTTGATCGAAATCCAAAGGGTGAACCACTTTTACAATTCCAAAGATGTATCTGTCATTTTAGTGTTGATAACGATGTGGTGAATATGACCACGAGGTTGAATGGAGAAAACACCTTCTTTTTACCCTATAACAAGACCCTTAATAACCTAGAAACAGAAAGTGATGGTTATAAAGTTGATTATCTGTGGAAGGAAATTCTTACCCCAACATCACTTTTAGACATTATTGAAAACTTTGTTTTATTTACTTATGAAACAGAATCTGTTTGGAGTGATGAAAAAAAGAAAGTAATTGAAGAAAAGAAACCAGTTCTAATCTTCCCAAGATATCACCAGTTAGACGTAATAAGAAAACTCAAAGATCAGGTTTCTGAAGATGGTGTGGGTAAGAATTATTTAGTTCAACACACTACAGGTTCCGGAAAATCATTTGAGATAGGTTGGTTATCTTTTATGTTAACCAATCTTTTCAAAAATGAAGGAGAGGACAGAGTATTTGATTCCATCATTATTATCACTGACAGAAAAGTACTTGATAGACAACTTCAAGATACTGTTAAAAGTCTAGAAAAAGTTCAAGGAGTTGTTGAAACCATCGATAAGAACTCAGAACAATTAAGAGACTCTCTGTCTAGAGGTAAAAATATCATCATTACCACCATTCAAAAGTTCTCAGTTGTAGTAAATAGAATTAAAGAACTAGAGGGTAGATCCTTTGGGGTTATTGTTGATGAGGTTCATTCATCTCAGGGTGGTAAGGGTACGAAAAACCTTCAAAAAACTCTATCAGTTAATAAAGAAGATGATCTAGACATAACCGATGATCTCGTCAATGACGAAATTCTTACTCTTAAAAAAGAAATGGACTCTCATCAAAAACAAGATCATATTTCCTTTTTTGGGTTTACAGGAACACCAAAACCTCAAACTTTAGAGGTTTTTGGAACACCTCAATCAGACGGTTCGAAAAAACCTTTTCATACTTACACAATGAAACAATCTATTGGTGAGGGTTTCACATTGGATGTATTAAAATCATTTACACCTGTAAATAGATACTTCAAATTAAGGAGTAAGGGTGAAGATTTAGAGTTACCAGAGAAACAAGTTAAAAAAGAATTAATTAAATGGGTAGACTCAAACCCAAAGACCATTTCTAGTAAAGTTTCAGTCATTCTCGACCATCTTTTAAATAATACTATCAATTCCATTGATGGAAGAGGAAAGGGAATGTTAATTGTTAGATCAATTCCCGATACAGTCAAATACCACACAGAAATTAACAAACAACTTAAAGAAAAAGATCTTCACAATAAAATTAAAACTCTTATTGGGTTTAGTGGGACAACAGACTATAACGGAGAGGAAATAACTGAAAATTATATTAATAAAGAAAATGGGTTCGATGGGTCAGACATTTCAGAAGGATTTAAAAATCCTAAATATAAACTCTTAATTGTTTGTGATAAGTTTCAAACAGGATTTAACGAACCACTCCTTCATTCAATGTTTGTTGATAAACCACTTCAGGGCGTTCAATGTGTTCAAACCCTTTCAAGGTTGAATAGAAAGAAGAAAGGAAAAAATAACACCTTCATATTAGATTTCGTAAATAAAATTGAGACAATTCAGAACTCATTCCAAGATTTTTATCAAACCACTATTCTTTCTGAAGATACTGATCCAAATTCAATATATGACCTATTAGATAAAATTAGACATCACGACTTGGTTAGTCTCGAGGAGATCAATGAATGGAGTGATTTATTTGTATCCGACAACAGAGATGATTCAAAGTTACAACCAATTCTCAATCAAGTAATTGAGAGGTGGAGAAACCTTTCGGATGATGAGGACAAAGAGTTGTCCAAATCTCAAATAAGACATTACTGTAAATTATTTAGTTATCTATCCATGATTAATCAGTTCGATAATGTTGAACTTTATAGGTATTACCTATTCTTTGAGTACCTAAGAAAGAAATTTCCACCCGATGGAGTTGAAAAAATTGATGTATCTGATCTAGTAGATCTTGAATCTTTAAATTTAGATATCAAAGGACAAATTAATATTTCTCTCGAAGATGGAGATACTGTTTTAGATCCAAATAATCCTGGTGGAGGAAAGATTTCTGATGAAGAGGAATATGATCTCCTATCGGAGATAATAAATGAAATCAATGAGTTTTATGGAAAAGTCCCCGAGGGAACGGAAGATGGGTCGAAAAAACTTATAACAGATCTTGTTAATGACGAGAGGTTTAAACAAGTTTTACTTTCAGATAATACAGAATCAAATAAGAGAGACGAATTAGAAAAAATATATAAAGATAAAAACATTAAGAACCTTGAAATAAGTGATCAGTTATATAAGATTTTTGATAAAAAGGAGATGATGAATAGAGTTATTGAATCATTAATTTCAAAACCGGAGCTTATAAAACGATTCACTAATTAAAATAAAAGTTAAAAATTTTTATTTAAATTCAACATTTTGTTTCTATATATTTTTTATTTAATTCTTTGGCTAAAGCTTTGAATTTATCTCTTAATTTTTTAGGTTTTAGGATTTCTACTTCTGCTCCAAAGCTCATTAGCCACTGCTCGAATTGCAGCGTATCGGTCATTCTGGCAGATATTAAAAGTTTTCCATCAGCTTGCTTAATTATCTTTTGAGTTCCGTTAAGAGGAGTCTCAATTAGATGAGCGGCTGCAGTTAAATTGAACAGTGCCTCAAAAGTATAAAGCTTTTCCGAATATGCAAAACTTAAATTATTTGTGTGCGTAAATTCGTCTAAATTAAACTTTTTAGGCTCAATTGATTTTTCCGCTAATATCTCTACCTTTTCAAACCGATGTAAAGGTAAGTGCCTGGGACGGATTTTGTCTTCATTCATCATGCAAATTAGATAGTTTGTATTTCCTTTCATTACTAGTCCTAAAGTGTGAATGTGTCGAAGATTAGATTTTGATTCTCCTCTTTTTCTATATAAAGCTTTTATTTGTTTCCCTTCAAAAGCTGCTTTGTATAATGCCTGTTCAACCTCACTATTAATTTGTGGTCGTTTGAATCGCAACATTTCTGGTAGTACTCTCACTCTTTGACGCCAGCGATTAATAAGCTTTGGACTTTGCTCTTTTAAAACAGCATTGGCGCGATCAAAAAAAATGCCAACTCGCTTAAAACTTGCTTTTGGCATCAGTGGTTCTAAATATTGTTCAGCCAAGGATAACGTTAATGCTTCGACGGGATCCATGGCTGGTGCTTGAATACCCTCGCTACTTTTGGCCCAAGACCAACCGTAAGGCTTGTCTCTAGAATCGCATACCAAAGGCAATGTTCGCTCCAAGGCGATTAAATCCCTTTGAATACTTCTTTCGTCAATTTCAAACCCACGATCTGCTAATTTGTTTTTAATCTCTTTGGTGTAAGTTTTTCGGGGTGATCTTGGAATAAGTTCCAGCATCGCAATTTGTCTTAAAGTAGGAGTCCCCATAGATCTCATTATATATCTTTCTACGACAAAATTTGTCGGATGTTTGTTCTATAAAGGCGTCATCCATAGGTATGAAACTTAATAAAAGAAATTTAAAAGAATCGATGGCGGATACCGCTATTGCATTGCCGATCGCTTGGGCTACTTCTTATATTTCTTTATTGTTGATGATAAGTTTCGGGATAAAAGATGCGTTGCTGATTTCTGCAGTCCAAACATTAATTTTAACTGTAGTGTCCGTAGTGAGAAAATATTGTGTGCGAACAGTTTTTTCTAAACGAGATAAATTAATTTTAGACAGACTAAGTTTTGACCTTGAAGACCAGAGCCGACATCAATAAAATTTGGACGCAAGCAATCAAAACCCAACCAGGTATTGAGATTCCCAAAAGACTCCACACCACTTCGGCACAATTGCCATCGCCAATGAAAAGCATGCGCAAAGCGTCTTCAAAATAAGAGAATTTTATTAAGTAGGCCAAGTCAGGCCCGCAAGTAGGAATTTGATCGGCGGGGAGCGATTGCAAGTATAGATGTCGCGTAGCTGAGGCCGCCCCTCCTAGTGTGATAAAAGTTATGAAACCAAAATACCAGTTCAAACCTTGGTTATGAACTATTGCAATTAATGCCAAAAGAGCCACTAGCGCGATGGCTATTCTTTGCACGATACACATTGGACAAGGTTCTAAACCCAATTGGTATTCCATGAAGAAAGCAAAAGCGAGCAGATATACACAGGCTGAAAATATTGAACCGAGTATTCTTCTGCGAGTGCCAAAGAAAAAAAATGCAATCTGGGTTAGAACTTTTGACATAGGTCGAATAAACTTTAGTAAATTATAACGAATCACCTATTAAAAGTATTTATGGCGAAACCCGAAAGCATCACCGATAACGACTCAGTCATTTTAGTCGACGGTTCGTCTTACATTTATCGGGCTTATCATGCCTTGCCGCCACTCACTACTTCAACTGGCCAACCCACTGGGGCGGTTCGTGGCGTGACTACAATGGTGATGCGAATTTTAGAAGACCACCCCAATAGTCCAGTGGGCATGATCTTTGATGCCAAGGGGGAGACTTTTCGAAACGAAATGTATAGCGAATACAAAGCCAATCGCCCGCCAATGCCGGATGATTTGAGACCTCAAATTCAACCCATTCATGACATCTGCCGCGCTTTGGGATTAAAACTTTTTATTGTCGACGGGGTAGAAGCCGATGACGTCATCGGTACGCTTGCTACCGAGGCAGAAAAAAAAGGCATCAAAACAGTAGTCTCTACCGGTGATAAAGATTTGGCACAACTAGTGACGAAAAACATTACTTTAGTAAATACGATGACCAATGAATTATTGAACGAAGACAAAGTGATGAAAAAATTTGGCGTCAGACCTGATCAAATCATCGATTATCTAGCCTTGGTAGGCGATACTTCAGACAACATTCCGGGAGTCAATAAAGTTGGTCCAAAAACTGCAGTAAATTGGCTCAGCAAATACGACACAGTAGAAAAGATTATTGAATCGGCTGAAGAAATTCCTGGAAAAGTTGGTGAATATCTAAGAGAAGGCATCGAGCAGCTCAAATTATCCAAGCAATTAACCACTATTAAAAAAGACGTTGCTCTGGATTTTGGTATTGAAGACCTCAAAGTTGAACCAAGAGATGAAGCTAAAATTCATGAATTGTTTACGGAATTAGAATTTAAAACGCTTATTAAAAGTAAGGTGGATAAATCGACCGCAAAGTCTAAACCCACTGAGCCACCCGATGCTTTAAAAAAAGAACCTCCAAAATTAAAAAACATCAACGCCAGTTACGAGTGCATCCTTAAGGAAACAGAATTGGATGCATTAATTAAAAAATTGAGCAAAGCCAAGTTGATTGCGCTCGATACAGAAACCGATGGCTTGGATTTCACGACTGCAGAATTAGTTGGTATTTCACTTTCTGCTAAAGAAGGCGAGGGAGCCTACATCCCTATTAGTCACGATTATGATGAGGCGCCCCAGCAATTAAAAAAAGAACTGGTATTAAAAAAGCTCAAGCCATTATTAGAGAAAGTGCCAATTGTCGGTCAGCACATTAAATTTGATCGTAACGTCCTCTCTCAACACGGCTTGGAATTAAATAATATTGAGAGCGATAGCATGCTGATGTCTTACGTTTTGGATTCAACGGCAACGCGTCACAATCTAGATGCCATGGCTAAATTTTATTTAAATTACGAAGCCACTAGTTACGAAGAGGTTGCCGGCAAGGGCGTAAAACAAATCACTTTTAATAACGTGGAATTGGAAACAGCGACGCATTATGCCGCGGAGGATGCTGATATTACCTTGAGGTGTCACAACGTTTTGAAAGAAAAACTGAGTCAAACCAAATCTCTTGAAAAAGTATTAGCGGATATCGACTTGCCTTTGATTCCGGTGTTATCTGACGTTGAACAAAACGGAGCTTTAGTAAATGCTGACGAATTGAAAATCCAGTCAAATAATCTAGGGCAACGTATCAATGGTCTTGAAGAGAAAGCTTTTAAAGAAGCTGGAAAAGAATTCAACTTAGCTTCCACGAAAGATTTAAGGGCCATCTTTTTTGACGAAATGGATTTGCCAGTCATCAAAAAAACTCCCGGCGGACAGCCATCGACCGATGAATCGGTATTGCAAGATCTGGCGCGAGACTATGAATTGCCAAAAATATTATTGGAGCACAGAACTTTGGCAAAATTAAAAAGTACCTACACAGATTCGCTGCCAGAACAAATCTCGTCAGTGACTGGCAGGGTTCACACTTCTTATCATCAGGCGGTTACTACCACTGGCAGATTGTCTTCGGCCGATCCAAATTTACAAAATATTCCAATTAAAACTGAAGAAGGGCGCATGATTCGAACAGCCTTTGTTGCCCCCAAAGGGCATAAATTGTTAGCAATCGACTATTCTCAAATTGAACTGAGAATCATGGCGCATCTTTCAGGCGACAAAAATATGATTTCAGCATTCGAGAACGGAGAAGACATTCACTCCGCGACTGCGGCTGAGGTGTTTGCAGCACCCGGAAAAGAAGCCAGTGATGAGGACAGACGCAGTGCCAAAGCCATCAACTTTGGACTTATTTATGGCATGTCGGCTTTTGGTTTGGGCAAGGCACTCGGACTGCCAAGGACGGTAGCGCAAGATTACATTGATTCATATTTTGCTAAATACCCTGGAGTCAAACTTTATATGGAGCAAACCAAAGAACGAGCTCGTGAGAAAGGCTTTGTCGAAACAATTTTTGGTAGACGTTTGTACTTGCCTGGAATCTATAGTGGTCGCACGCGTCAAGGCGCGGAAAGGGCAGCGATTAATGCGCCCATGCAAGGCACGGCTGCTGACATTATGAAACTCGCGATGATTTCAATTCATGACTGGCTACAAAAAGAAAAAGTTGCAGCCAAAATGATCCTGCAAGTTCACGATGAGGTAATTTTGGAAGTCCCAGAAACAGAAGTAGCCTCAGTAGAAGCTGAAGTTTCCAAATTGATGCAAAACGCCGCGTCCTTGAAAGTGCCATTGGAAGTAGAAAGTGGCATTGCCAACAATTGGGGCGAAGCTCATTAACTTCTGAACTTTTTTTTCAGTCTCTAGTCTAAAAAGCATTCTCCTAAGAAATAAGGAAACTCTCTCCTTAAGCCCATTGATCTCCCCCTTTTTAAATCAATGGGCGCTTAGAAGAGAAAGTTTTTTTTCAAATCAATCTTTTTAATTATTTTTTTGATTCTTCTACTAGATTAACAATCTTTTCGTGAATTATGGGCGCAGTATTTGGACCCAAAGACACAACTTCGCCATAAGTTTCTTCATCCTCTCCATAGATCCAAGGAGCATCATTGTCCCATTCACTTTTTGGGATAATGTACCCAATAGAATCATTTGCCAAATTCACCATCAAGTTAAGTTTGTCGGGAAAATGACTTCGCAAATGTGGAACTTCCTGAGGAGCCAAGTCGTAATCAGCGCCGATAGGATTTTCAATGCCCCCAACAGCAATTTCTGGATAGAGTTCTCCAGGAACGCCGGTAATAGATGCGTCTCCTAATTGTATGAATGCCACTTCGCTGAGATAACGAATAAATGGAGGCATTAGACTAAATTTTAGATCACTATCAATTACGCCAAGCAAGGTGCCTATTGAAAGCATGAAGTTTTCTATACCCAATTCTATCTCTATTGAACGTACGGAAAGCGATGGATCTGGAGATGCCTCGAAATTGCCGGCATCAAAAGCCTCTATGACACTATTTGCTAAGCTATATCCATACGCGCGTGCTTTGGCGTGACTTGGTTTGGTGAGAGTTTTTTTTAAAACGGGATCATAAATTGGATCGGTCGGTCCTGATGTCATCAAGCCCCCAATGTTTCCGGTAAGCCATAGTGTGGTTCCACCAAGTCCAGGTTTAATTAGCCGATCGTCGTAATAAATACCTTCACTAATACCTCTTCTTAAGTAGCCTGCAACGTCGGAAGTTAATTCTAGATTTTTATCCCAAGTAAGTTCGACGTGAATTCCAAAATTAATCAACGAACCTATAATTGAACCATCGTGTCGATTGAACAAAATCGCTCTGATGTCATCATCTATCACGATGGGTTTTCGTTTATCTTTAATTGGTGTAAGGGGATTTGTTGGAATTAAAGCTAGGCTCATTTGGGCGGGTTCCAAGTTATCTATAGCCATTTCTAATGCGCTTATGAAATCTTTTTTAAGTCGCTCCATATAAACATCGTCAACACCGCTTGTTAAAAATTTTGGACCCCAAAGACCTTGAGTGTCTGGGCCTTCGTGATTATGGGTTGCATGCACCATGACGTAATCTAGGCCCCACTCTGCTGGGATGTCCTCACGGACGCTAAGAACAAATTTCCGCATCAAACCGATTGTGTCAGCGCTTATAATTCCTATCCGAGTTTGACCGTCGTCAATCACCGCCGCTACCGCCATGAGATCATCTTTAACACCCTGGGCGGCTCGTTTATTTTGAAAACCTGCCATCCACACAGCGTCGAATTCGTTATTACCGTTGACATCGGTCCATTTATCAATATCTGGATCAAATTGAGCGTCGTTATTTACATCTTCCCATTCATCGATGAGATTGGGCGTAATTGAGAGCTCAGCAAATCCGACTTGAAATTCTTTTGCTTGAACTTGTAAAGATAGCAATCCAGCAAAAACTAAAAATAAGCCAACATATAGTAATCTAAATAAACCTAGCTTTTTTTTCAATTTTTTAAATAATCTCCCCAAAAAAATCCGAATTGGATTTTATCGAATTAATAAAGATTTTTCATTCATTTAGTTAAAAATCGCTTCTATGTCTTTAAGCGAAATAAGTTTTATTTCCGGACGAAAAACTAGAATAAATTTGAGATTATTTTGCTTAATCTTTCAACCCCAAAAGCCGTCTTAGCGGATAAAAGCATTGGCTCGCCTAGCAATAAATTTTCAGAAGTTTGTCTTTTACACTGCATGAGCGCCTCAGAGGCTTTGCTCTTTGAAAGCTTGTCCGATTTATTCAAAAGAATTTGCATTGGTAAATCGTACTCTTCACACCAAGCAATAAAATTTAGATCACTTTCTTGCAGGGGATGCCTAACATCCATTATTAGAATGATGCCTTTGAGGCTTTCGCGTGAGGCCATGTATTTAGTGATTTGTTGCCCCCATTCTTTTTGCATTTTTTTTGAGGCCTTGGCATAGCCGTAACCTGGAAGGTCTACCAATTTTTTTGAAGGATCGTCATTGACATTGAAAAAGTTGATGGATTGAGTTCGACCGGGTGTGTTGGAAGTCTTCGCTAGCTTTTTTTGATTGGCTAGCATGTTTAAGACGCTCGATTTGCCGGAGTTGGAGCGGCCGCAAATGGCGAGCTCAACGCCTTCGTCGTCAGGAAAAAATTGCTCTGCAGGACAGGATCTATCAAAGTTAATCTTTAAGAACATACTTTTTCAGACATATTGTTATAAAGGAAAATTTACCTTCAATAGTATATAATTCTGCTCACTTAGCCCACAAAAGAATAAATAATGTATAAAAATTTTTTCTTATTAAGCCTTATTTTATTGTCATCAAGCTTTGTTTATACGGCTAGCGATGAGGTGGAGGTTAAAGCTGTTAAAAGAGGTGATCCCATTGCCGGTTCTGAGCTCATCGCGACCTGTACAGGTTGTCACGGCGCGGATGGCAATAGTGTTGTGGGTCAGTGGCCTACGCTTGCCGGACAAAGAGAAAGTTACACCTTGGCACAATTGATTCACGTGCAAAAGGGCGAGCGCATGATCGAATCAATGATGGGGTTGCTCGATAATTACACAGAGGATCAATTAAGAGACATAGCGGCTTATTATGCCGCGCAAGATACCAAAGTTGGTCAGGCCGACAGTTCTAACTTTGAATTGGGGCAAAGAATCTATCGAGCAGGAAATTTATCCGGAGGAGTGCCTGCTTGTACGGGATGTCATGGGCCTCAAGGAAAAGGAGTGGAGTCAGCTGGTTATCCTAAATTGAGCGGGCAAAAAGCTGAATACGTGGTCACAAGCTTAGTGGCATATAAAACTGGGGAGCGAGTGCATAGTAGCAATGCAAAAATTATGCAGGGAATTGCTGCCCGATTAACTACTGAGGAAATCAGAGCGGTGGCAAATTATGTTTCTGGACTTTACTAAAAAGACTTCTTTAATCTTATTTATTGCTGTATTTGCCTCTTTTGGGTTTGCTAAAGACTATCAAGAAGGCAGGCACTACCAATTAATTGAGCCACTGCCAACAAGGGATTCAGAAAAAATCGAGGTAATAGAATTTTTTTGGTTTGGTTGCGGTCATTGCTTCAGTCTCGAAGCGATGCTTGGAGATTGGAAGGCTGAGGCAGGTCAAGACGTCGATTTTTTTAGACTCCCAGTCGTTTGGAATTCCCAAACCAAAACACACGCTAAATTATTTTTTGCCGCAGAAACTTTGGAAGTGCCTGATGCAATCGGTGGAATTTTCGGTGCGATTCACTACAGTCGAAAAATGATGACTTCGGATAAAGAAGTGATTCCTTTTTTTCAGGGTTATGGAATTGATGAGGAGCAGTATTTAGCTGCCACTAACTCATTTGGTTTGAAAAATAATTTAAGAAAAGCCGAGTTATTTGCCTTTAAATACGGTATAAAGGGCGTCCCTGCATTTATTGTAAACGGCAAGTATAAGGTTTCTGCAACTAGAGAGCTTGGTACTGAGGAACTCTTAGATGTAGTGGATTATTTAATAGCTAAAGAAAGAAATTAGTAATGAGTAATTTTAGATCCAGCCTGTTTATCCCAGGGCATACTCTAGACCGTCTAGAAAGAGGGTTGAACAGTAATGCGGATGCGATCATTGTGGATTTAGAAGATGGTTGTCCCGAAGCGCAAAAACTCTTTGCTAGAGAAACCCTGATCGGTTTATTAAAAGAGAAGGCTTTTAAAAAGCCATTGTTTGTTCGAGTCAACGACGCTATGGAATCAATCGGGAGAGAAGACATAGATTCTATTTCTCCTTATCAAGAACAAATAGAGGCAATAATTTTACCTAAGACGCAAAGTTTCGATTTTCTGGCAACATTAGCGCCAATGATAGACTTTAAGAATAAATTAGTGCCCTTAATTGAGACTTCAAGAGCCATTGAAACCGTTACTCAAATTGCCGCTTTCAAGGACGTTGTGGGATTATTTTTTGGAGCTGCGGACGCTTCTGCTAGTTTGGGTTGCAAATTAGCATGGGAACCTTTGTTGTATGCAAGGCAAAGAGTTGTGCTTGCAGCGTCGATGTTTAATCTTTTTACGATAGACGCGCCATATTTCTACATTGATAAAATGGCGGGCTTGAAAGAAGAGGCGGAAAAAGTAAAAAATTTAGGTTTTACTGGAAAAGCAGCTATTCATCCAGATCAAATCGATCACATCAACGAAGCTTTTTCTCCTACTGCGGAAGAAAAAGAAGAGGCAAAAAAAGTTTTAGAGGAGTATCAAAAGTCAGGCGGTGGCGCCATTAAAGTGGATGGTCAGATGATCGATGAGCCCATTGCTGAAGCAATGCGTTTGAAAATTACCCTTGGAGAAGAAGAGAAGGATTAAAAATGGCTGGCTCAAAAGATTTAGGTGACGGAAGATTCAGAGAATCTCATGGTCGATATTTCGAAGATTTTGAAGTTGGACACGTCTATGAGCATAGACCTGGTCGAACCATTACGCAGGCAGATAATACTTGGTTTACTTTACTTACCATGAACACCCATCCACTGCATTTCGATGAGGAATATGGCAAGGCTACTGAATTTGGACAGACTTTAGTGAATAGTACTTTTACGGTTGCAACGATGGTTGGCATGAGTGTTAGCGACGTCAGTCAAAAAGCCATTGCGAACTTAGGTTGGACCGACATCGTTTTACCCAAACCCTTATTTGTAGGCGATACACTTTACGCCGAATCTGAAGTGATTGAAAAGAGACTTTCAGAATCAAGAGAAAACTGCGGGATAGTTACTGTGAAAACTACTGGCAAGAATCAGAATGGCGAGATCGTTGCCACCTTTTTAAGATCCGCGTTAATTCCAACTCAAGGAAATGCGGTAGACGATAAAATTAATTACTAATTTATGTCAGCCCCTCTAAAGGATATTAAAGTTTTAGACTTGACCCACATGCTTGCAGGGCCTTACGCCAGTATGATCATTGCCGATTTGGGAGCTGAAGTTGTAAAAGTTGAACCGCCCGGGAAAGGAGAAATAACCAGAGGACTCTACAGAGACGACCCAGATTATTCATTGGATGGAGTCAGCCCTTATCACATCACTCTGGCAAGAAATAAGAAGAGTCTTACATTGGATTTAAAACAGCAAAAAGGAAAAGATATTTTTTATGAATTGGTAAAAAAATTCGACGTCGTTTTGGATAATTTCAGTTCTGGGGTAACCGAGCGACTGGGGATAGATTTTGACCAGCTAAAAATTCATAATCCAAAGATAATAACTTGCTCGATTAGCGGTTTTGGAAAAGGCGAAGCGGGCCGACCTGCCTACGACCAAATCTTGCAAGCTTATGGTGGGGGCATGTCCATCACAGGAGAAAATGAAGATCATCCGGTCAGAGCTGGGGTTCCAATTGCAGATCTGTCATCCGGTATGTTCGGAATCATTGGAATTTTAAGCGCTTTGCAAAAAAGAGATCGAGAGGGTGTTGGAGATCATGTCGACATCTCCATGTTGGACTGTCAGGTGAGCTTACTTACTTATATGGCAACTATGAACAAAATTTCTGGAATTGAACCCAAGCCAATCGGCAATCAACATTTTTTACACGTCCCTTACAATTCTTATAAAACTTCAGACGGATTTATTATCATCACTGTAGTGCATGAAGATTTCTGGCCTAATTTAGTTGAGGCCCTTGAGCTAGAAGAATTTTCTGGAGAGCAATACAAAACAGTTCAAGGCAGGCTTGCAGCTAGAGCTGAGATTGATCAAGCAATAGCATCGAAGCTTTTAGGAAAACCAAGCAAGTTCTGGTTAGAACTTTTGGCAAAGCACAGAGTTCCATCTGGACCCATCAATTCAATGAGCGACGCTTTGGAAGATCCTTTGATAAAAAAGAGAAACATGGTCGTCGATTTAAAACAGCCTTCTGGATCGATTGCCAAGGTGCCAGGCAATCCAATTAAATTAGACAGCTTTAAGGAAGATTATAAACCAGCTCCTGAATTGGGAAATAATACCGACGAAGTCTTGCTTAATTACTTAGAATTGGATTCCAAACAGTTGGAGCAACTTAAAAAAGAAAAAATTATTTAATTTTTTTCAAATATTCCTTTTTTAGACTTTAAATCACTCTTATTATGATTTACTGTATTTTTTAAGAAAAAAAATACTAAGGAGAGTCTTATGGAAGAACAAACTACTGTAAATCATGACAAATTAATGGCACTTTTCGGCAGCGTCTTTAACGACGTTGCAGGATCGGTCGCAATTATGATGTCTTATATCGGAGATCAAACCGGTGTTTATCGTGCCATGGATAAGCTGGGACCATCGTCAGTAGCCTCAATTGCTGAGGAAGCAAAAGTTGACGAACGCTATCTTAAAGAATGGTTGGCTTCAAATGCGGCGAGAGGGTACGTACATTTCAATGCCGAATCAGAGGAATTCAGCTTAACTCCTGAGCAAGCAGCAGTTTTCGCTAGAGAGAGCGAGCCAACTTGCATTCAAGGATTGATTCAAGGAGTAGTAGGTCAATTCGTCAAAGAGGATGTTGCCATCGACGTATTTAAGACCGGTAGAGGCAGACCTTGGGGTGAACATCACGAATGTTGCTTTTGTGGAACAGAGAGATTTTTCCGTCCCGCTTATGCAAGTCATTTACTTGAAGAATGGATTCCTGCGTTAGAAGGAGTTGAAGGTAAATTAAAAATGGGCGCAAAGGTTGCGGATATCGGCTGCGGACTTGGAACGTCTTCGATCTTAATGGCTGAACAATATCCTAATTCAACAATTCATGCTTTTGATTTTCACGGTCCTTCAATTGAAGAGGCCAAAAAAAGAGCGACGGAAAAAGGTTTAGCGAATTTAGAATTTTTTGTCTCAGATGCTGCAGAAATTCCAAAAAATGACTACGACTTAGCATGCATCTTTGATGCTTGGCACGACATGGGTGATCCAGTTGGAATTGCTTCTGGAATAAAAGATGTTTTGGCCAGTGATGGAACTTTTATGGTAGTTGAGCCCATGGCTTTGGATGGTATGGCAAATAATATTGCCAACAATCCGGCATCCGGAATGATGTATGGGTTTGGTACTTTAGTTTGTGTACCCGCCTCCAAAGCTCAAGACGTTGGCTTGGGTTTAGGACCACAAGCCGGACCAAATAAATTGATGGAGCTTCTGTCGGAAGCTGGTTTTGGCACAGTCAATTTGGCTGCAGAAACTACCAATAATTTAGTTTTAGAAGCAAGAGCTTAATTTCCAACAAGTCTTTTGCATATCTAAATATCCTTTGTATCTAAGCCATCTGAAAAGTTTTTATTTCAGATGGTTTTAGATATACTCCAGTCGAAATATGTTGAAATTTAACGCATTAATCTTAACTTTAATCCTTAGCACAGGACTTCTTTCTCAGGGAATAGACATGAGAGACGAAGCAATTGAAGCGAGAATTAAGCCGTTAGCCAACGTTTGCATGAAAGACGATGACTGTGGCATAGCTTCCTCAGGCCCTGGGTATAAAGTTTCATTGATTAAAACTAGCACATCTACCGAACCCGCTGCTAGTGGGAGTGATAATGAACACATCGTACAAATGCTCAATGCTGGATCGGACGGCGTTATGGTTTTCGAACCAGCCGCATTAAAGATCAAAAAAGGCGATACCGTAGTTTTCAAATCAGTCGATCCCGGACACAACACTGCGTCTGCACCAAATTTAATTCCAGCAGGTGCCTCTTCTTGGGAAAGTACCCAAGGGCAAGATTTCTCAATTACTTTTGATACCGAAGGAGTTTACGTCTACCAATGCACGCCTCATTTAGTGATGGCAATGGTAGGCTTAATCCAAGTCGGCGAAGCAACCAACATGGCTGAAATCAAGGCTAATTTGGGTGGCTTTGAAGCGTTGATTGCTTTAAATCAAGATAGGTTGGGAAAGTATTTTTCACAGTTAGAAAGCTTATAAACTGAGAAATCTTTCTTCTAATTCTTTCCAATTTTTAATTTCTGGAACCTTCAAAGTTTCTTTATGCTCCCAATCTTTTTCGAGAGCATTCATCCAGATAGCTTGCATACCAGCTTCTACAGCGCCTTCGACGTCATTTACCGGATGATCTCCAATGTGACAGATTTCCTCTGGCAATACCCCAGCTAATTTAACTGCTTCATCAAAAATTTTTCTTCCCGGTTTACTCTCATTTACCATTTCAGCATTGACATAAAAATCAAAAAGATGATCAATTTTTAAAGTTTTAATATCTGCATTACCATTAGTTATCACACCAAGAATGTAACGATTTTTTAATTTTTCAAGAGTACTGAGGACTCCATCGAAGTAGACAACCTTGTGCCTCTCATCCAAGAAGATTTCAAAAGACTTTTCTGCAAGTTCTTTTGCCTCATTTGAATCTACGTTGTTTTCCACCAATAGTTCGTAGATTACTTTTTTTCTTAATTCGGAGAGACGATTGGCTAAATTAGGCTCTGCTTGAACTAATTTTTTCCACATTTTTCTCTCTTCGCTAGAAAACAATACGTTCTGCATTTGCGGATGCCTAGCAATCAAATAATCGTTAGAAGTTTTATGCGCGTGCATGATGACGTCAAACAACGGCCAAAGTGTGTCGTCCAAATCAAAGGTAATGGCTTTTATTTTCATCGGTTAATCTCCTTTGGCGTGTGGATGACTTTGATCATAGACTTTGGCTAGATGTTGAAAGTCTAATTTAGTATATATTTGTGTCGTTGAAAGATTTTCGTGTCCGAGTAGCTCTTGCACTGCTCTGAGGTCTCCACTCGACTCTAGTATATGTGACGCGAATGAGTGTCTAAGCATGTGTGGATTCACGTATGGAACACCCATTTTTTTGCTCATTTTCTTTAAAATGTTTTGTACCGATCTTGCGCTGATTCGACTTCCAGATTTATTAATAAAAACTGCTTGCTCTGAAGTTTTGAGTTTTTCCAACCTTTGCGTGTACCAATCTTTCAAAGCATTAATGGCTAAACTTCCAACCGGAACCTCTCTTTCTTTTTGACCCTTACCTAAAACTCGGCAGATTCTATTTTCTAAAGAGATGTCGGCCATATCCAATTGGCACAGTTCAGATAGTCTGAGACCTGATGAGTACAATAACTCAGCAATGGCTTTGTCTCGAAAATCACCCCACGAGTTGGGTTTGAAATCCAGTAATCTATTGACCATGTCCGCATCCATCGCTTTGGGCAAAAGCGAGCTTAATTTGGGAGCATTTATCCCGGCGGTTGGATCAATTGTGGCGAGCCCTTCGTTTCTTAGAAATTTGTAAAAACTTCTTAGAGAGGATAACAATCTAGCCAAACTCCTCGGACTTGTGCCATTACGCCTCACTTGACTGATGAAATCCCTCACGTCGTGTTGGGTCAGATCAGACCAACTTTTAAAATTCTTTTGCTGACAAAAGATTTCAAATTTTCTTAAATCAGCCGAATAATTTTTGACTGTATGCTCAGAATAATTTCTCACCTGTCCTAAGAAATTTACAAACAATTTTAATTCTTTATCCATCGGCGACAGGTAGAATTTTATCGATTTGATTACTGAATACAGATATCACAAATTCTAAAAATAAAGTTTCACTATCTTTTGGGAATTTTCCTAATTCACTACTTCCCAAAGCTAAAGTTCCCGCAATTTTAGAGGACTTTAATTTCCCAATAGCAGCTTCTTTGATATTTGCCTTGGCTCCAAAAACCATTCCAGACACCTCGTTCGTTACTCCGCCAAGCGCTATATCATTTTCTTTGAAAAGGTCTGAAAAAATTGAAGTCGCTATTTCTGGGGTAATGATTTTCTCTGAATCAAGTCCGTAAGAATTTTCCGGTGTAAAAAAATAGACTTTGCAGATTTCCGTTTTCAACTCTTCGTGAAAGAAAACTTCAACTGCAGTAGCTAAACTATTGAGAGAGGTTTCGGAAATCATTTGCAACACAAGGTTTTGAATTTTGATGAAGAGATTTTGATTGTGTTCAGCATTTTCTAAAAATTGACTCAACTTACTACTCACGTCAAGATTTTTTGTTTTGATGATTTCCACTTGCTTTTCTATTAATGAGGTTGCTTCGCCACTGGCATGCTTTATTTCTAAAATTTCTAGGATTTCAGGATGAGAAATAAAAAAATTTGGATTCTTCTCTAAGAAATCAAGTACATCCGAATCGGTAATTTTTTTCTTAAAGATGCTCACAAACTTATTTTAATACTTTTTTCTTTGTATGTTGCTCCGCCTGTGAGCTTGAAACTATTTTCTTCTAAATTGACATCTACGAGCACGTGACCTTTTTGAAAGTTCACTTTGGTTGGGGAATCAAGAAGACCATTTTTTACCCCGCACAATGCCGCAGCACAGGCGCCGCTGCCGCAAGCTAGAGTTTCACCAACTCCTCGTTCAACTACTCTCAAATCAATTTCATCAGACTCAACCACAGAGACGAAACCAACGTTTACTCCTTTTTGATAGATGTTTGATTCTTGGAGAGCAGCACCAATTTCTGGAATTTTTTCAGAATTAACTTCTTGAAAAACGACCGCGTGAGGATTCCCAACGGCTACTGGTTCAAAACTAATAGTCTTTCCTTCAAAATCAAATTTTAACTCAGAAGTCCCAGCAATATCGCAACTGGCTTTTGCAAAGCTGAAATCTTTCATTTCCACAGAAAAAAGCGCATCTTCAGTTTTAGTAATTTTTGCAAGACTTTTTTCTAATTGCAAAAGCAAATGATTTTCTGAAACTAAATTTTCATCGAATGCGTAAAGAGCAATGGCACGAACCCCGTTGATACAATTCTCAGCCAAGCTTCCATCAACGTTATAAATTTTTAATTTTAAGTCGGCGCTTTTATCTGTAGGTGGCTCAATCAATAAGAGTTGATCAAAATTATATTGTTCCAAGCACTTTTTAATAATATGAGGCTCTTCATCTTGATTAACGCTTTGTGAGATGGCATCGACAACGATGAACTCATTGCCTAAAGCTTCCATTATCTGGATTTCCAGCATTTAAATTTCCTCGAGTCTTATTAAGTCCTCAAAGGATTCAGCTTTTCTGATGACTTTAAAAGAGTCTTTCGAAACCAAGATCTCGGCAGGTTTGGGTCGAGAATTATAATTCGACCCCATGCTTGAGCCATAGGCTCCAGTAGAATAAATAATTAATTGCTCACCAGTTTTCGCATTCAAATTGTGATTTTGACCAAAACTGTCAGCGGTTTCACAAACCGGACCGACCACTTCATAATTTTTAGACTCTGCATTACTGTCTTGAACTTCTTCAATTGTGTGTCTGGCGCTGTAGAGAGCAGGGCGCATTAAATCATTCATTCCAACATCAACGACGAGGAAATCTCTTTGTCCGTTGGTCTTTTCGGTGATTACGGAAGTGACAACTGCTCCAGATTGAGCAACTATGGAGCGACCAGGTTCCATTAGTAAATCGTAGCCTGTGATTTTTTCCTTAAGTTCTTTTACTAACTGAGCAGGATTGTATTGATTCTCTAATTGATAATCAATGGCAAGTCCGCCACCGACGTCAATGTGGTCGACGCTATGACCCAATTTTTTTATTTGTTCGGCAAGTGCTTGTAGTTTTTCTGCCAATTCAAAAAATAATTGCGTATCTGTTATTTGCGAACCGATGTGAGCTGAAATTCCTACCAAATTTATTTCTGAAGAAGAATAAGTCTCGGCAATTTCTAACGCTTCGGTTTCTGAAATCCCAAATTTGCAATCAGATTTTCCTGTTTCAATGTAAGGATGAGTATTGGCGGCCATGTTAGGATTAATTCGCAAAGAAATCCTTGGCGATTCTTTTAAGTTTTTAATCAGTTCAACTTCATGCGCCGATTCAATATTGATCGAATAAATGCCTTGTTCAGCAGCAAATTTTAAGTCGCTTTCAGATTTACCAACTCCAGAGAATACAATTTTTTTTGCTTCGGCTCCTGCTTTTAAAGCTCGTTTCAATTCGCCAACAGACACGACATCAAAACCCATGCCTAAATTAGCTAGAACTTTGAGTAAATTTATATTCCCATTGGCTTTGACCGAATAGCAAATCAAATCGTTAGCGTTAGAATTTTGCAAATAAGCGCTAGCAGTCTCGACTAGACTGGCTTTGGAGTATACGTAAAAGGGTGTCGGTATTTTTTCGCAGACTTCTTGTAAAGCCAACTCCTCAATTTTTAGACCCATCGAGTCTTTGGAGAAATTATTCGGACGCATTCTCGGTTCCGTTTTCGTCGGGCAAGGTCAAAGGGCCCTTGATTCCGCAAGCAGAAAAAGTTGAAAGACAAAGAATTACTAAAATCAAACCTATCGATTTCATCGAGTCATTATACTGTACTAAAGTGAAAGAATTTTAGACTAGAAAAAATAGAAATGGTTTAAGCGTTTAAAAATAAACTTCTCGAGCGTATTTTTTTTCGAAAGGAATAATCTCTTCAAAATCTCCAGCTTTAACTTTTTTCACCCACTCTGGATCAGATAACAAAGCTCTCCCGATTGCTACCATGTCGAATTCATCGGCTTCCATTCGCTTCACTAAATCGTCAATTGACTGTGACTCCACAGCATCTTCTCCAGCATAAAGTCCGATAAAATCCGATTTTAAACCGACACTGCCAACAGTAATCGTAGGCAGACCAGTTAATTTTTTCGTCCAACCAGCTAAATTAAGATTCGAGCCTTCGAATTCAGGTTCCCAGTACCTTCTATTACTGGCGTGGAACATATCAATACCTGCTTCCACCAAAGGCATTAAAAAAGTCTTAAGATCTTCTTCGGTATAAGCCAATTTTGCATCAAAGTCTTGTTGTTTCCATTGAGAAAATCTAATTGCCATTGGGAAATCGGAGCCAACTTTCGCTCTTGCTCTTTTAACTATTTCACAAGCAAAAGCTGTTCGCTTGTCGATGGAGCCACCAAAGTTGTCGGCTCTTTGATTCGTGCCTTCCCAGAAAAAATTATCAATTAAATAACCATGTGCTCCATGGAGTTCAACGCCATCAAATCCTAATTCTTGAATTTTTACAATATCGCCGACAAAACATTCGATTAGCATTTCGACATCTTCTGCAGTCATCTCGTGTGCAGCTTTTTTGTCAGCATTGACCAAACCCGAAGGGGTGTAACCGGGCACATCTGGATCTGGAGCCATGCCTATTTTACGAAAGGCACCAACGTGCCACAACTGTGGAAAAATTTTAGCTCCTTCTTGATGAACGGCTTCGACAATTTTTTTCCAACCCTCGTCTGCCTTGTCTCTAAAACCGGGAACGTCTGGATAGCCACTAGAAGATGGGTGACTGACTTCCACTCCTTCAGTAATGATTAGACCAACTTCACCAGCGGCTCGACGTTGATAATAATCTCTTACGTTATCGCCTGGTATGCCATCAGGAGATTTGCTTCGTGTCATTGGAGCCATGGCAAAACGATTTGGAATTGTGAGTTTGTTTACGGAAATTGGTTTAAAAAATGCGTCCATGATTAAATTTTTAAAGTTATTTTAGCCTTATCGATTTGTTTTTTCACCTGTGAAGGTGCAGTTCCGCCAATACTTGATTTGGCTGCAATCGAAGACATAGGATCTAAATACTTATAAACGTCTTTTTCAATTTTCGGGGACAATTTTTTAAACTCCTCTAAAGATAATTCTTCAAGCAGTGCGTCTTTTTTCTCTGCCAACTGAACCGCTTTGCCAGTAATGGCATGAGCCGATCGAAACGGAATTCCCTTAAGAACTAAATATTCTGCCAGATCGGTAGCACAAATATGTCCGTCGTAAACATCGTTTAACATTTCATCGGAGTTGAATTTAGCTCCCGCTACCATGGCAGAAGTAATATCAATGGCTTGCAGAATATAGTCGATGGATTGAAAAAGCGGCTTTTTATCCTCTTGGTTGTCACGGTTATAAGCTAGCGGTTGATTTTTCACCAAACTTAAAAGCGCCATAAGATTTCCAATGGTTTGCGCCGCGCCGCCACGAACTAATTCAGCCATGTCTGGATTTCTTTTTTGCGGCATGATTGAAGAGCCCGTGCAAAGCTCTTCTGGTAATTCCAAATAATTGAATTGAGTCGAAGACCAAATAATAAATTCTTCAGAAATTCTCGATAAATGCACTGCTGTTAGACTAATGTTGAATAACATTTCTGCGATAAAATCTCTGTCACTTACCGCATCGATTGAATTTTGTGTAATTTCTTTAAATCCTAAATCACGAGCCATTTTTTTTCGATCCAATTTGAATCGATTCCCAGCTAGTGCTCCTGAGCCAAGCGGTGAGGTACTCAGGCTAGTTTCAGAATTTTGAAAACGGCTCAAGTCTCTTTGAAACATTTCGTAGTAAGCCATTAAGTGATGAGCCAAAGTAATAGGCTGAGCAATTTGTAAATGCGTAAAACCTGGCATCAACGTTTCAACTTCAGGCTCTGCTTTCTGCACCAAGGACTTTAGCAGTTCTATTAAAGCAGCTTTGATGGCTGCCGATTTTTTTAACATGTAAAGCTTAATGTCGGTGGCTACCTGGTCGTTTCTTGATCTACCGGTGTGAATTTTTTTAGCAGTCTCTCCAATACTTTTCTCTAGAGCTGCTTCAATATTCATGTGAACGTCTTCAAGGACTTCATTCCATTTAAACTGATTAGTGTCGATCTTTTTTTTGATTTGATTGAGACCTGATTTAATTTTACTGAATTCAGTTTTCGTTAAAATTTTAGCTTTTAATAAAGCTTCGGCATAAGCTAAAGAACCCTCAATGTCCTCAAGATAAAAAGTTTTGTCTACTGCGATGGAGTTAGAAAAATTAAGTGCGTTTTTTGCCGTTTCTTGTTTGAATCTTCCGCCCCATGTGCGATTTTTTTTGACCATTAATATTTGTAACTTTCTGGCTTGTAGGGGCCTTTAATGTCAACGTTGATATAATCGGCTTGGTCTTTGGTGAGTTTGGTTACAACTCCACCAAATCCTTCGACCATGTATTGGGCCACCTCTTCGTCGAGTTCCATTGGCAGTACCTCTACTTTTAGAAGCTCTTTTTTCTTCTCTTCGTCGTTGATGGTGGCAAAGGCTTGCTTGTAAAGAAACATTTGCGCCAAGACTTGGTTGGCAAAAGAGCCATCCATAATTCTAGAAGGGTGTCCAGTTGCGTTACCGAGATTAACTAAGCGGCCTTCGGCTAAAAGAACAATATAATTCTTATCATTGGCTTCTTTGGTTTTTGAGATCTTGTGCACTTGAGGTTTAATTTCTTCCCAGTGCCAATGATCGCGCATGTATTGGGTATCAATTTCGTTGTCAAAATGGCCAATGTTGCAAACCATGGTCCCTGATTTGAGATTATCGAGGATGAAGCGATCGCATACATTCACGTTTCCAGTTGCTGTAACTATTACGTCGGTATCTGCTAACAATGCCTTGTTGATGCAGTCGTCACTATTATTGTTTACTCCATCGATGTAGGGCGAAACAACTTCGTAACCGTCCATGCAAGCTTGCATTGCACAGATTGGATCAATTTCTGAAATTCTAACCACCATGCCTTCTTGTCTTAAACTCATTGCAGAGCCTTTTCCAACATCTCCATAACCAAAAACTAAAGCTTTTCTTCCAGCCAAGAGCATGTCCGTGCCTCTTTTAATGGCGTCATTCAAACTGTGGCGGCAGCCGTATTTATTGTCGTTTTTTGATTTAGTGACTGAATCGTTCACATTAATGGCAGGGACTTTTAATTCTCCTTTTTCAAGCATCTCCCAAAGTCGATGAACTCCTGTAGTTGTTTCCTCGGAAATTCCATGAATGTTGTTCAACATGTCCGGATATTTTTCATGAACCATTGCAGTTAAATCTCCTCCATCATCAAGGATCATATTCGCGTCCCAAGGTTTACCGTCCTCCAAAATGGTTTGCTCGATGCACCAATCAAACTCTTCTTCATTCATGCCCTTCCAGGCAAATACTGGAATTTCAGAAGCTGCGATTGCTGCTGCTGCATGATCTTGTGTCGAGAATATATTGCATGACGACCATCTTACTGAGGCACCTAAAGCCACAAGAGTTTCTATTAAAACGGCAGTTTGTATGGTCATATGGATACAGCCCATAATCTTGGCACCAGCTAAAGGTTTTGAATCTCCGTATTTTTCACGAAGTTTCATCAAGGCTGGCATTTCTGCCTCGGCTAAAGCAATTTCTTTACGGCCAAAATCAGCAAGATTTAGGTCAGCTACTTTGTAATCTTTAAAACTCATAATTATTATTTAATTTTGTCAGCTTTAGCGGTCGATTCCCATGAAAAATCTTCGTCTTCACGACCAAAATGACCATAAGCTGCGGTTTTTTGATAAATCGGTTTCTTAAGATCCAACATTTGGATCAATTCTTTGGGTTTAAGTTCGAAGTTGTCGGCAACAAGTTGAGCAATTTCTGCTTCTGGAATGGTATTGGAACCAAAAGTATTAATACTTATTGAAGTGGGTTCTGCAATGCCAATGGCATAGGAAACTTGAATCTCACATTTCTCTGCCAGTTCTGCAGAGACAATGTTTTTTGCTACGTATCTGCCAGCATAAGCAGCTGATCGGTCAACTTTTGATGGGTCTTTGCCAGAAAATGCTCCACCACCATGTCTTGCCATACCACCGTAAGTGTCAACAATAATTTTTCTGCCAGTTAAACCACAGTCTCCAACAGGTCCACCAATAACAAATCTCCCCGTGGGATTGATATAAATTTTAGTTTTAGGAGAGAACCAATTCGAAGGGATAACTTGCTTGATAATTTCTTCTCTAACGCCTTCTTCTAAATCTTCAGGAGTTACATCTTCGTCGTGTTGGGTTGATAAAACTACGGCAGATAGATGAGAAGGTTTTCCAGAATCGTCGTAAACAAAACTTAATTGACTTTTTGCATCCGGTCGGAGCCATGGAAGAATCTTTGCTTTTCTTACCTCGGCTTGTTTTTTAACTAACAGGTGCGAAAAAGTAATCGGTGCCGGCATTAATACCTCAGTTTCATTGGTTGCGTAACCGAACATCAGGCCCTGATCGCCTGCGCCTTGATCGGTATCGGTGCCAGTACCTTCATTCACGCCTTGAGCAATGTCATTGGATTGCATGCCAATGGCGTTGATGATTTCAACGGTCGAACCATTAAAACCTAGATCGTCATTGTCGTATCCAACTTCATTGATAACCTTTCTGACAACTTTTTCAAGATCGGGTTTTGCGTTGGATGTAATTTCTCCAGCAATAACTACCAAGTCGGTTTTCACCAAAGTTTCGCAGGCAACTCTCGATTCCGAATCATCTGAGAGAAAAGCATCCAAGATGGCGTCAGATATTTGATCGGCTAATTTGTCTGGGTGACCTTCAGAGACAGATTCAGAAGTGAATGTTTTGTATTCGGACATTTAATTTTAAAAGTGAATCAGGATTCTACTATGATATTCTCTTTTTTTAATAGAAAATACGACTTTGATTCATGTCCGATAAAGTAAATTTAGCCAATGCCGTAAGGGCACTTTCAATGGACGCTGTCCAAGCTGCGAAATGTGGACATCCAGGTATGCCAATGGGTATGGCTGAAATTGCATTGGTTTTATGGACTAAACATTTAAAGCACAATCCAAAAAATCCTGATTGGTTTAACAGAGACCGATTTGTTCTTTCAAACGGCCACGGCTCAATGTTGCTTTATTCTTTGTTGCATTTAACTGGATACGATTTACCTTTAGAAGAATTAAAAAACTTTAGAAAATTAGGTTCAAAAACTCCAGGACACCCTGAGTGCGATGTAACTCCTGGGGTCGAGACCACCACTGGACCGCTTGGTCAAGGACTTGCGAATGCAGTAGGCATGGCGCTAGCGGAAAAAATTCTTGCTTACAAATTCAATAAACCAGACCTTCAACTAGTTAATCATCACACTTACGTCTTTTGTGGCGATGGCGATCTGATGGAAGGAATTTCACATGAGGCCTGTTCTTATGCTGGCACGCATAAATTGGAAAAATTGATTGTTTTATACGACGACAACGACATCAGTATTGACGGAGAGGTTTCAGGGTGGTTCACGGACGACACTGCTAAGAGATTTGAAAGTTACGGTTGGCATGTAATCTCTAAAGTAGATGGACACAATGAAGCAGAGATTGACGCTGCGATTGAAGAGGCTAAACAATCAGATAAACCTAGTCTCATCTGTTGTAAGACAATTATTGGCAAAGGTTCGCCAAACAAAGCCGGTACCTCTGGAGTTCATGGTGCAGCTTTGGGTGAAGAAGAAGTTCTTCTTACTAGAAAAAATATTAATTGGAATCATGAACCTTTTGAAATTCCTGAGGAAGCTTATGAGGGTTGGAATCAGGAAGATTCAGGAAAAAAATATGAAAGCGATTGGCATCTTTTGGTTGAAGCTTATAAAGAAAAATTCACCGAAGAATTTGAGACTTTTAATCGTTTAGTCAAAGGAGACCTTCCCAAGGAGTTAGATTCCGTTTTAGAAAATCTTATAAAAGAATTCGAAGCTGATGGGACCAGTCACGCAAGCCGAAAATGCTCTGGTATGTGTCTCGACGCTCTTGGTCCGATTTTGCCAGAATTAGTTGGAGGTTCAGCCGATTTGTCACCGTCAAATAACACGGAATGGAAAGGCTCTTCAGTTCTAACTCCAGATTCAGGAGGTAACTACTTGAATTATGGGGTTCGAGAATTTGGAATGTCAGCCATAATGAATGGCATGATATTGCATGGGGCAATAAGGCCATACGGTGGTACTTTTTTAACTTTTCTTGATTACGCAAGAAACGCAGTCAGGATGTCTGCTTTGATGAAGCTGCCTGTGATTTATGTTTATACACACGATTCAATTGGAGTTGGTGAAGACGGTCCAACTCACCAACCGGTAGAACACATTACTATGTTGAGAGCTACGCCTGGAGTTTTTACTTGGAGACCTTGTGATGGAGTAGAAACTACCTACGCATGGCAACATGCTCTGAAATCTAAAATCAATCCACATGCGTTGATTTTGTCTCGTCAAAATTTGCCACCTCAAACTAGAAACGATGTCGGAGCTATTGCAAAAGGAGGATACGTTTTGAAAGAGGCAGATCAAGAAGATTTAACTATTATCGCAAGTGGCTCAGAAGTCGGTTTAGCAGTCGATGCAGCGGAAATCTTAGCGGAAGATAGTTTATCGATAAAAGTTGTTTCTATTCCTTGCACGGAATTATTTGATTTACAAAGCGATGAATACAAATTTGAAGTTTTAGGAGATGGTCCTAAATTGGCAATTGAAGCTGGTCAAGCTGATTTCTGGCATAAATACCTAAATCAGGGAGACTTAGTTTTAGGCATGGAGACTTATGGTGAATCTGCTCCATTGGAAGATCTTTTAGAGCATTTTGGATTCACAATTTCAAATGTTGTCAGCAAAGCAAAAGAACTTTTAAAAAAATGAACTTTGAGAAAAGTCTTCTTTCTTCAAAAAATTTAGAAAATAAGGCCGTTGTATTACGAGTTGATTACAACGTGCCACTTGAAGGCGAAACTTTACTAGACGACGAACGGCTAGTCAGATCTATTCCGACAATCGAACACATTTTATCCAAAACCAATAATTTAAAGATTCTTTCTCATCTAGGTAGGCCAGAGGAAGGAGAAGCTATTGCAAGTGAGTTTTCTCTAGCGCCAATTGCAAAGAGACTTAGCGAACTTCTGGATAAAGAAGTGACACTTGTAAAATCGCTAGAAGAATTAAAAGAATCTAAAAATTTATGCATGCTTGAAAATATTAGATCTTTTGAGGGCGAAAAAAATAACGAGGATGAATTGTCAGTCGCATTGAGTCAATTAGGAGATATTTTTATTATGGATGCATTTGGAACGGCGCATCGAAAACAGGCCTCAACATTTGGAATAGTCAACTACATTGAAGAAGCATGTTTTGGATTGTTGATTGAGCAAGAGATAGATGCTTTAAAAAAAATTGTTATTTCTCCAGAAAAGCCTCTTTTGGGAATAATTGGCGGATCTAAAATTTCTACTAAAATCAATGTGATTGAGTCACTTACTAATCATTGCGATTGGTTGATTGTAGGAGGGGCTCTAGCAAATACTTGTTACGCAGCACAAGGAAAAAATATTGGCAAATCTCTTTTCGAACCAAGTTACTTGGAAGTCGCAAAAAAAATTATCGAACACCCTCAAATTGTTATTCCTACTTTTGTTGTTACTAGTAATGGCTCTGAAGCTAGAGAAAAAAGTGTGAATGAGTTATCCGATGAAGATGTGATTTTAGACGTGGGACAACAATCTGTTGAAGCTTTTAGTCAGTACATTGACGAAGCCAATACGATTGTTTGGAATGGTCCGTTGGGTAAATTTGAGGACGATCGTTTCTCAAAAGGAACTGAAGGCATAGCAAAAAAAGTTGCTGAATCTAATGCGATGACAATAATCGGTGGCGGAGAAACATTGGCAGCATTTTCAAAAATTAAAATGATGGACTCAGTGGATTATGCCTCTACAGGAGGCGGTGCTTTTTTGGAATACATTGAGCTTGGCTCACTTCCCAGTTTAGAAATAATTAATCAAAAAAATTTAGGGGCATGATATGAATTTTACAAACATAGAAGAAATTGCAAATTATTTAGTAGCTGATGGCAAAGGATTTTTAGCGGCAGACGAAAGCACTCCAACCATCGGCAAGCGTTTTGATGCCATCAATACGGAATCTACTGAAAATTCCAGACGCGATTACCGAGAATTATTGTTTCGTGCTTCTGGCATGAATGAAAATATTAGCGGAGTGATATTATTTGATGAAACTCTAAGGCAGTCAGCTGCAGATGGAACTTTTTTAAAAGAAGTAATTTCAAAAACCGGAGCCCTGCCTGGAATAAAAGTAGATAAAGGAGTTTCTCCAATCAACGATTCAGAAGAGGTTTTGACCGGTGGATTAGATGGTTTAGAAGAGCGATGCTCTGAATACGAAGATCTTGGCGCGAAGTTTACAAAGTGGCGAGCGGTAATAAAAATCGGTAACGGCATGCCGAGCCAAGAATGCATAGATGCCAACATGCAAGCCTTGGCCAGCTACGCAAAGATAGTTCAAGATCACAATATGGTTCCTATCGTCGAACCAGAGGTGTTAATGGACGGTGAACATTCAGCAGAATCCTGTTATGACGCAACTTCAAAATGCTTAAATTCTCTGTTTTCAAAACTAAGCACTAATGAGGTAAATATCAAAGGGACAATTTTAAAACCCAACATGATCCTTGCTGGTCAAGATTCACCCGTGCAACTCTCACACTCTAAGGTAGCTGAACTTACCATGAAGTGTCTTCTTGAAAATGTTCCACCAGAACTTCCAGGGATAGCTTTTTTATCTGGAGGTCAATCGGATATAGATGCTACAGCGAATTTAGACGCGCTTAATAAGAAAGGAGGAAATCCTTGGAAACTTACTTTTTCTTACGGGCGTGCTTTACAGCAAGCCGCTCTGAAAGCTTGGTTGGGTTCTAATGAAAATACCTTAGCAGCTCAAGAAGCTTTTTCTCATCGCGCAGAAATGAACAAATTAGCTGCACTTGGAGAGTGGACTAAAGATTTAGAAAGGTAAAAAACCTCGAATGGTATTTATCAAAGGCAAAAGTCTTTGCAGAAATCCTGATAGATTGATGCCTAAGCGAGGCAGAAGCCAAATTGCAAATCCTGCAATCGCTACAACAACCAGTATCGCTAATAAATAACTTAAAATCTTTGATCCATTTTGGTTTCTGTTCGATAAAATGTTACCAATTATCAAAAACGTGATTAAGGCTAAGGCCGCAAAAAGTATAATTCTTATCATTCTTATAAAGTGGTTATAAAACTAAGCAAAAAACACCCTGAAACTGCAGAAGTTAAATTTCTTCTTAATTTTAAGTAAGATTCATCGCTCATAAATTCATTGGCCTGTTTTTCAAAAATATAGAATAACGGAAAAGTAATTGCAAAAATTATTAAAGCTATATTTAAAAAGAAGTAACCAATAATAATTGTAAAAAACCCAATCAACGAAAACAAAATTCCAATAAATAGATTTTTCTGACTAGAGATATTCCATCCCCAACTCATACCTGCTAAAAATGAAATAATGATTGCGCCATAGACAATTAGTAAGAAGTAAGCTTGATTGGTAAAGGATTCGCCGATAATCCAAGGAGAGATAGTAAGCAAGCCAAAAGGAAGAAATCCTAGATAACCCAGAAACATTCTTGAATCATTATTCATTTCTTTATAAATCTAGAAATGAATAAACCTAATTCGAATAAAAGCCAGGTGGGAATTGCTAAAAGAGTTTGACTAATGACATCTGGTGGAGTGAGCAACATCCCAATGACAAAACTTCCGATAATCACGTATGGGCGGGCTGAAGCCAAGCTTTCTCTGGAGGATACTCCTCCCCAAATTAAGGCGATAATAAGTATTGGCATCTCAAAAGCAAATCCGAAAGCCAATAACAAAGTGATGACAAAATCTAGATATTGAGAAATATCTGTCATGACTGCTACATCAGCAGGAGCCGATTGAATAAAAAAAGAAAAAATGAGCGGAAATACTAGATAAAAAGCAAATGCCATGCCGGTATAAAATAAAATTATGCTAAAGGCGCTCAAAGAAACTGATAAGACTCTTTCGTTTCGATAAAGACCAGGAGAAATAAAATTCCAAAGTTCTACAATCAGATAAGGCATTGCTAAAAATAAAGCAGCGTAAAAACTTAGTTTTAATGGTGTTATGAAAGGTGAGGCAACGCCAGTTGCAATCATTGAAGAATTCTCAGGTAAAAATTGCATCAAGGGGTCTGCGACAAATACATAAATTGAATCTTGATAGAAAGTGAGTGCGACAAAGAAAATCGCGAGCATACCAAAAGCTCTCAAGAAAAGGTTTCGCAGTAACCCTAATTGGAAGAGTATTGAATTACTTTCCTTGGTCATCGTCTTTGTTTTGGTCGTCAAAGCCTTCAGAGTACAGTTCTTGCTTTAGTTTTCTCAAGCCGCTTTTTGTTTTCAGGTAAAGCTCCTCAAGGGAGGTAAGAAAGCTTGGAAGTCTTTTGGGCCCTAGAATAATTAAGGAAATAAGACAGATAATTAATATCTCAAAGAAACCAATGTCGAACATTTACTGAGAATCGTCTTCTTTTTGTTCCTCTTTAGGCTCTTCTTTGACAGCTTTTCTAAAATTTTTAAAGGCCGAACCCAAATCTCCGCCCATATTTCTAAATCTTTTGGTTCCAAAGATAAGAATAATAATTGCTAAAATTATTAAAAGTTGCCAAATGCTTATTCCACCAAATCCCATTTCTACCTCTTAGATTTTTCTTCTATACCTGATACGCCTTCTCTTCTTTCTAATTCTCTTAAAATATCACTCGGGTCGATATCTTTAAAGGCTAATAATACCATGACGTGAAAGACGAGGTCTGCAGCTTCATGAATTATTGCTTCTTTATCAGAGGTGCTTGCTTCAATTAATTCTTCTGATTCTTCTTTAATTTTGGCAATTATCCTTTCAATACCTTCCTTATAGAGTTGACCAGTGTAAGAATTATCCTTAGATGTCTCTTTCCTCGATATTAAAATTTTACTCAATCTTTCGAAGATATTATCTCGGCCGCTCATAAACTTAAAGAAATTGATATTACCGAAATAATTATCACAGCTGAAGCTATAAGTATGTAATTCATAGAATTTTTCTGCGTATTGATTTCTTTTCTAAGACTCTTCATTTCGTCATTAAATTCATCTAAATTTGAAATATTTTCAAAAATAGTTTCTAGTTTTTCAGGAAATTCGTAAGCCTTTTCTAGCAAACCTGGGACATCTTCCTTAAATTTTTTAAATAAATTTGTCGGATTGTATTTTTTATTTATCCATTGTTGGATGAAAGGCTTAGCAGTGGTCCAAAGATCTAAGTCAGGATAAATTTGACGACCTAAGCCCTCAATATTTAAAAGAGTTTTGTGCAATAACAATAGTGAAGCAGGCAAGGACAAGTTATATATTCTCGTTTCTTCAAAAAGATACAACAACATTTCACCAAATTTTATCTCGCTAAAAGGTTTCTCAAATATCGGTTCAAGAGCCGTCCTGATTGTTGCTTCCAATTCAACTGGTTTCGTTTTTGAGTCTACCCAGCCTGCTGACATCATAGTTTTTGCCACTGCTGAATAATTTTTACTAAACATATCTGAGAGCATCTTTCCTATCAGTAACTGTTCTTTTTCAGAGAGACTGCCACATATTGCATAATCAACAGCTACGTAAGTAGGAGATTCTGGGTCTGAAGCATCAACAAAAATATTTCCCGGATGCATGTCTGCATGAAAAAAGTTATCTTCAAAAAGTTGTTTAAAAAAAATACTTACCCCCCTTTCCGATAATTTTTTTAAATTTACTTTTTTATTTTTTAATTTGTCTAAATCGGTTACGGGTATACCTTCCACTCTTTCTAAAGTTAACACCTTCGATCCAGAAAATTCTGGATAAGTTTTTGGAACGTATAGAAGTTCGTTGTCTTTAAAAAAATTAGCGGTCTGAATCGTGTTGCCTGCTTCTTTTTTAAGATCAACTTCAGCATTTATGACGAAGTCGTATTCATCGATCATTTCTTTCAATTTTAAGCGTCGCGCATCTGCTTTAAATTTTGAGGCTAAAAACCCAAGTGCTTTTAAAAGCGCTAAATCCTTTTTGATTTGAGTTTTTAAGCCAGGTCTTACAACTTTGACGACCACTTTTTCGCCAGTTTTTAATTCGGCTTCATGAACTTGAGCAATGGAGGCAGCTGCAAGAGGCTCGTCCTTAAATTTTTTAAACATTTTTGGAATAGATTGGTTCAAATCCGTCTCTATGATCTGTTTAGCTACCTTAGAGTCGAAGGGCTTGAGATTGTTCTGGAATTTTTTTAACTCTGAAATGATTTCATCATTTATCAGATCAGGACGAGTGGATAGAATTTGACCAAATTTTACAAAAACTGGTCCAGCTTTTTCCAGTGCTTCAGAAAGTCGCTCTCCTGAATTTTTACTATTTTTGTTTAGTCGAAAAGGATTCAGTTTGAAGAATAAGAATAACCAAGCTGGAATAAAGTTCTTCGGAATTAGTTCATCTAGACGATATTTAAAAAAAAGATATACGATCCAAAAAAAACGCACAAAAGCCATGATTATTTTTTTTCACCAATGTGAAGTGCGACTATACCGCCAGTCATGTTTTGATATTCTGTATTTACAAATCCTGCAGTGTTCATCATTTCTAAAAAAACTTCTTGATTGGGATGCATTCTTATCGATTCTGCTAAATATTCATAGCTTTTACTATCGCCAACAATCCACTCACCTAATTTGGGTAATAGATTGAAGGAGTAAAGATCGTATAGTTCAGAAAGCCAGTTTTGTTCTGGATTAGAAAACTCTAAGACTAACAATCTACCTTCTGGTTTTAGGCATCTATAAAATTCTTTTAAAGCTTTTTCTTTATTAGTTACATTTCTGATTCCAAAAGCAATGGAAATACAATCAAACTCTTCATCTTGAAAGGGTAAATCTTCTGCATCTGCAACTAGGTTTTTAATATTGTTGCAACCCGAATCAATTACCCTGTCTCTTCCCACTTCTAGCATCTTTTCGTTGATATCAGATAAATACACCTTTCCCGAATCGCCAACTAACTCTGAAAATAAAATGGCTAGATCACCTGTTCCACCTGCTACGTCTAGAACCTTATCGCCTTTTTTTAAATTACTCATTTGGATGGTCGCTTTTTTCCACAACCTATGAATACCCAATGACATTAAGTCATTCATTAGGTCGTATTTATTTGATACAGAATCAAAAACTTCTTTAACCAAATCAGGTTTTTCTTTAGAGTTAACGTTTTTGTAACCAAAATGAGTTTTGTTGTTCTTTTCGTCGGTCATGAATTCACTTATTTTGTTACTATTGTAGAGTAATCGTATGGAAAAAAAATTAATCTGGTTAGATTTAGAGATGACGGGGCTAGACCCAAATGCTGAGAGAATTATTGAAATTTTTTCTGCAGTAACTAATGAAGATCTTACTGAAATAATTGATGGTCCAAATATAGTTGTCTCGCAACCTAAAGAATATATAGACGCAATGGATGATTGGAATCAAAGTCATCACGGTGAGTCTGGATTAATTGAGGATGTTCTCAATAGCAAGATCAATCAAGAAGAGGCAGAGCAGGAGACTTTAAGGTTTCTGAGAGAGCATGTGGAAAAAAATGCCTCTCCTTTATGCGGAAATACAGTTTGGCATGACCGAAAATTTTTAAGTTTATACATGCCAGAACTAGAAGATCATTTTCACTATCGCTGTATTGATGTCAGTTCTGTTAAAGAGCTAACTAAGCGTTGGAGGCCAGAAATTTCAATGCAACATTCCACAAAAAAAGCTGCGCATCGAGCCCAAGCAGACGTTTACGAATCGATCAATGAATTGAGATTTTATCGGGATACAATTTTTGCCAAATCTAATTAACTTGTCATGAAAAAGGTTTTTATTAAAACTCATGGTTGCCAAATGAATGAATACGATTCGGCAAAAATGCTTGATCTTCTATCGGAAAAAGAGGAGTTCACAGCAACCGATACTCCCGAAGATGCCGATCTGCTCGTCCTAAACACTTGCTCCATTAGAGAGAAAGCTCAAGAGAGAGTTTTTCACCAAATTGGAAGGTGGAAAAAATTAAAAGACAAGAATCCAAACCTCAAAATCGCAATTGGCGGATGTGTCGCTAGCCAAGAAGGAAAAAAATTATCACAACGAGCACCCGCGGTTGATATTATTTTCGGACCGCAAACTTTGCATAGACTTCCCAACTTATATAAAGAGGCGTCAGATACTGAAAAAAAACAACTAGATATAAGTTTTCCAAAAATTGAAAAGTTTGATTACTTGCCACAATCATCATCTGATTCGGTCACAGCATTTGTATCAATCGCAGAAGGCTGTAACAAGTATTGTTCTTTTTGCGTTGTTCCACATACGCGCGGGCACGAGGTAAGTAGGCCAGTAGAAGATATTTTAGTCGAAATAGAAGGGTTAGCTTCTAGGGGCGTAAGAGAAGTAAATCTTCTTGGGCAAAACGTAAATAATTTCAAGGGATCATTTGAGGGAGAAAAAAAATCTCTTGCATTTCTTATCGAAAAAGTTTCTAAGGTAAACGGAATTGATAGGATTCGCTATACCACCAGTCATCCTTTCGAATTTAAAGATGACTTAGTCGATTTATATAAAGACACTCCAGAGCTTGTAAGTCATGTGCATCTTCCAGTGCAAAGCGGATCGGATAGAATTCTTAAGTTAATGCGAAGGAGATATTCAGCTGCTAGTTACTTAGAGCTAATTTCTCGAATAAGAGAAAATAGACCAGGAATAAGTTTTTCTTCAGATTTTATAGTTGGCTTTCCCGGAGAGACTGATAAAGATTTTCAAGATACTTTAGATATTGTAGAAAAAGTAGGATTTGATGAATCTTTTAGTTTTATTTATAGCCCAAGACCAAATACACCTGCTGCGGGAATGGAAGATAATGTTTCTAAGGATATAAAGAAAGAAAGATTAATAATACTGCAACACAAACTTAATGAACTTTCGTCTAAAATATCCAGAAAGATGGTCGGTAGCTTAGAAAGATGTTTAGTCTTAGGGGTCTCAAAAAAGAATCCTGGAGAACTGCAAGCTAGAACTGAAAATAACAGAGTTGTAAATTTTGCAACTGATGCAAATGTTGTCGGAAAATTCGTCAACCTAAAAATAGTAGATCAATTGACAAACTCACTAAGAGGTAAATTAGAAAGATTCTAATCTATGCCGAAATTAAAATTTAAACTTCCCGAAATAGAGACACAGAATCTCTCTCTTATTTGCGGGCCTGTAAATTCAAACATAGAACAAATTGAAAATTCTCTTGCGATAAAGATTAAGAGTAGAGGAAATAGTTTTTCTATTTCTGGTGAAAA
The DNA here is from genome assembly GCA_902553315.1 of uncultured SAR86 cluster bacterium. Lineage (GTDB taxonomy): Bacteria > Pseudomonadota > Gammaproteobacteria > Magnimaribacterales > AG-339-G14 > AG-339-G14. The sequence goes on along the minus strand of CACDKN010000001.1, from coordinate 80,030 downwards.
AAATAACGTGGTTAAAGCAAGGATGATTCTTGAAGATTTAGCCTCTCTCGCAGAGACAAGTGATTCTGTTTCTCCCGATGAGGTTCACTTTTCAATTTGTAGAGCGTTAAATGGTACAGCTTCAGATTCGAACGGGACGATTTTTGAGTTAGAGACTGAACAAGATTTCACTATTCAAACGCCAAAACTTTACGTAACTCCAAGAAATAAAGCTCAAGAAAAATTTGTCCAGTCAATTTTAGATCACGACATAGCATTTGGAGTGGGGCCAGCTGGAACAGGTAAAACTTATATTGCTGTTGCCGCTGCGGTCAACATGTTTGTTGAAGAAAAAGTTAATAAAATTATTCTTACTAGACCAGCCGTTGAAGCTGGCGAGCATCTTGGATTTTTGCCAGGCGATCTTTCACAAAAAGTAGATCCATATCTAAGACCTCTTTATGACGCTTTATTCGATATGATGGGCCCAGAAAAAGTTGGCAGACTTATTGAAAATGGAAAAATTGAAGTTGCGCCCTTGGCATACATGCGAGGCAGGACTTTAAACGATTCATTTTTAATTTTGGATGAAGCGCAAAATTGTACTCCTGCTCAAATGAAAATGTTTTTAACGAGAATTGGTTTTGGCTCAACCGCGGTTGTTACAGGAGATATTACCCAGACAGATTTGCCTAAAGGAACTCCTTCAGGACTTGCCGATGCAATTAAAATATTAGACTCTCAAAAGGATATAGCTTTTCATTACTTTCATCCCGATGATGTTGTGAGACACAATTTAGTGCAAAAAATTATTGAAGCTTATGAACGTAAGAATAATTAATGGATTTAACTTTAAATAATTTAAAATCAACAAAATTCACCAAATTATCAAAATCAGAAATTTTAGAAATCGTTCTTGAAGTTTTCAACACGGTCGGGTATCAATTCACTGACCAGCACCAATTAAATTTAAATTTTGTCAGTCAAGAAGAAATGAAAGTTCTAAATAAGACATATCGTAATCAAGACAAATCAACTAATGTTTTGTCTTTCGAATTACCAAAAAATTTTCCAACTGGCGATAAAAAGACTTTAATAGGAGAAATAGCTCTTTGCGAAGAAATAATTGAACAAGAGGCAAAAAAATATAAAAAAATCTTTGAAAATAGATTAAAACATATGATAATCCACGGCCTTCTTCATCTGTTAGGGTTTGATCACATGAAAAAATTAGATCAAAATGAAATGGAGAAGATTGAAAAGAAAATAATGAAAAATATATCTGCAGGAGATCCTTATTAGGATGAAAGAAGAACCTCCAAGTACTGAGGCTCAGTTGAAAACCAATCTGGGCTTATTCAAAAGAACAAGAAATTACTTTAGAGAGATTTATAGAAAACTCTCATTCAAGCCCGTGAATCAAAACGAATTGGCTTCGGTTTTAAAGGAAGCTGAAGAAAATAACATCATTGATAAAGACGTCTTGGAAATGATGGAAGAAACCATTGAATTTGCCTCTATTCCCGTAAGAGACGTAATGGTTCCAAGATCGCAAATGATTTCAATAAATGAACAAGACAACATTGATCAACTTATTAAGAAAGTTGTGCAATCTTCGCATTCCAGGTTCCCCGTTTTTAATGAAGATGAATCTAAAATAATCGGAATTTTATTGGCCAAGGACCTTTTAAAATTTGCACCAGGATTAATAGAGGAAAGGCTAGACATAAATAGTTTTGACTTCCAAGAAATAGTAAGACCTGTAAATCATATTCCAGAAAGTAAGAAGATAAATGTTCTCTTGGATGAATTTAAATCCAATAGAAGTCATATGGCTCTGGTTGTAGACGAATTCGGGGAAGTCAGTGGATTGGTAACCATTGAAGATGTTCTAGAGGAAATAGTTGGCGAGATAGAAGATGAAACAGATATCGATGAAGAGACAAGAATTATTCAAAAATCCAATAAAGAATTTAATGTTCAAGCAATTACTGAAATTGAGCAATTCAACTCAAAATTTAATACGGATTTCTCCGATGAGGATTTCGACACGATTGGTGGGTTTGTTACGAATAAATTTGGTAGATTTCCTAAAACAGGCGAATCGATAAAGTTAGAAAATTTAAAATTTTCTATATTGTCATCAAATAAAAGACAAATTAAAAAGATTAAAGTCGAAATTCAAGATTAACTTACTTTGATATTTTTATGATCCTTTAGCTCCTTGGTGAATAAGTGGATTAATTTGTCTATGTCTCTTTTTCCTGAATAATTCATTCTCGAAACAAGGGCAATTTCTCTGTGAGGTCCTTTTTCGTCTAATTCCGTTTTTGCCAATTCTGGATTAGCAGAAAGTAATTTATTTACTGCCATCTCTGGAACAAGAGTTGTTCCTATGCCTCCTTTCACAAGCTCTATCGAAGTACTAAGAGTAGAAGCATTGAAAGTAATTTTTGAGGTATTCTTTATTTTGCAAGCGTTTAAGATATGATCTTTTAGACAATTTCCTTCTTCAAGCATAATAAGTTCGCCTAGATCAAGCTCTTTAGCTTTGATAGATTTTTTTTTAGATCTTGGATCTTCTTTCTTGCTAATCCAAAAAAAATTTTCAATCCAAAATTTATGTACATTAAATCCTGAAGTTTCAAAAGGCAGAGCTAAAATAGCTAATTCGATTTCACCAGAAGAAATTTTTCTCAGCAGGACATCTGTTTGGGCCTCTACGATATTTAAAGTTAAGTTAGGAAAATCTTCTTTAATTTTCGGCAGAAGAACGGGCAATAAAAAAGGGCCAATGGTTGGAATTATTCCAAGTGAAATTTTACTTGAAAGGGGCTCTGAATTTAATTCACAAATTTTATTGATGTCGTCGATATCAGTCTTAATTCCTTGAGCTTTTTCAATTACCAAAGATCCTAATTTTGTAATTATTACGTTCTTGTTATTTCTTTCAAATATCTGAATTCCAAGCTGTGCCTCCATTTCAGTAATAGCATTGCTTAGGGTAGATGGTGAAACAAAGCATTTCTCAGCGGCTTTTTTGAAGTGCAGTGTTTCTGCAACAGCAAGAGCATAGTTTATTTGTTTAATGGTGATCATTTTATGTTCGATTTTATCGAATTATTTATTGGAAAAATATATATTTATCAATACAATTTTTAATAGTACATTAATATAAGTTTTTTTTATAAATAAGAGGGTAATATGGATAACACAGAATCAAATATTGAAAAATGTCCAGTCATGCATGGTTCGATGACTAAAAATACAACAAGCGGAACTTCTAACAAAGATTGGTGGCCAGACCAATTAAACTTAAGCATTCTTCATCAACACGATAGAAAATCAAATCCAATGGGAGAGGACTTTGATTATAAATCTGAGTTTGAAAAGCTTGACTATTTTGCTCTAAAGCAAGATTTGTTGGATTTGATGACAGATTCACAAGATTGGTGGCCTGCAGATTATGGCCATTATGGTCCGTTTTTTATCAGATTGACTTGGCATGCGGCTGGTACCTACCGTTCCACAGATGGTAGAGGTGGCGGAGGAACTGGAGCACAACGTTTTGCTCCTTTAAATAGCTGGCCTGATAATGGAAATCTAGATAAAGCTAGACGGCTTCTCTGGCCCATAAAAGAAAAATACGGAAATAAAATCAGCTGGGCAGACTTGTTAATTCTTTCCGGTAATGTCGCGATAGAGTCAATGGGTGGTAAAACTTATGGCTTCAGCGGTGGTAGACCTGACATTTGGGCGCCAGAAGAAGACATTCTTTGGGGAGTTGAAGAGCAATGGCTAGAAAACACTCGTTATCAAGGAGAAAGAGAGCTGAATAATCCTCTCGCGGCTGTGCAAATGGGATTGATTTATGTAAATCCTCAAGGCCCAGATGCAAATCCAGATCCTATGGCTAGCGCACACGATATTCGAACCACTTTTGGAAGAATGGCCATGAATGATTATGAGACTGTTGCTTTAGTAGCTGGCGGACACACTTTTGGTAAATGTCATGGAGCTGGAGACGCAGACTTAGTCCAAGCTGAACCAGAGGGTGCTCCAATAGAGCAAATGGGCCTTGGTTGGACCAATACTCACGGTACTGGACTTGGTCAAGACGCTATCACAAGCGGACTCGAAGGCGCTTGGACAACCAATCCAATTCAGTGGGACAATGGCTATTTCGAATTACTCTTTAAATACGATTGGGAGCTTGGTAAAAGTCCTGCTGGCGCTCATCAATGGTATGCGAAAGATCAGAAAGAAGAAGACATGGCTCCTAGTGCTCATGATCCTAGTAAAAAAGAGCCTACCATTATGGCCACCACTGACATCGCTATGAAAACTGATCCGAGTTATAAGAAAATCTCTGAACATTTTCTTAATAACCCAGATGAATTTGCAGATGCTTTTGCTAAAGCTTGGTTCAAGCTTCTGCACAGAGATATGGGGCCAAAGTCAAATTATATGGGCCCAGAGGTTCCAGAAGAAGATCTTATTTGGCAAGACCCTATAAACGATGGATCCACAGATTATGATATCGCTTCAGTCAAAAGCAAAATAGAAGCTAGCGGTTTGAGCATCCAAGAAATGGTTGAGACTGCTTGGGCTAGTGCTTCAACTTATCGAGGCTCGGACATGCGTGGAGGTGCAAACGGAGCAAGAATTCGTTTAGCTCCACAAAAAGATTGGGAAGCAAATAAACCAGAGCAACTTTCAAAAGTTTTAGAAATATACGAAAGCATAGCTCAGGAATCTGGCGCATCTATTGCGGATGTAATTATCCTTGCTGGAAATATAGGGATAGAAAAAGCAACTGGAGTAGAAGTACCTTTTACTCCTGGTCGAGGCGATGCTACTCAAGAGCAAACTGATGCTGATTCCTTCGAATACCTAGAACCATTGTCTTGTGCATTTAGAAATTATCACAGATCAGGTCTTAGCGTCAGCGCTGAAGAGATTATGCTTGATAAATCACAATTACTTGGACTTACAGCTCCAGAAATGACTGTTCTTATTGGAGGTATGAGATCTTTAGGAATCACAGCCAATGACTATGGATTAGTATCTGAAAACACTGATGAGTTATCAAATGACTATTTTAAAACGCTTCTAGACATGAGAGTCCAGTGGAAACCCAACGGTACTGGAAACTCTTATGAAGCGTTTGATCGAGTCACAGGTGAAAAGACTAGAACCGCTTCAAGAGCAGACTTAGTTTTTGGGTCTAATTCTCAATTGAGAGCCTTGGTAGAGGTATACGCGACTGAAGACAATAAGGAAAAATTTGTTAAAGACTTTGTCAGTGCTTGGAATAAAGTCATGAACGCAGATTTGTTCTAACTCTCTCATAACTACTCTGGGGTATTTATTCTAAATTACTTAAGTAAATAGAATATAATACCCTTGTGAGTCAAAAAGCTATTTATCCTGGAACTTTTGATCCTATCACGAAAGGACATGTCGATTTAATCGAGCGCGCTTGTGAACTTTTTGATTCAGTCGTCATAGCTATTGCTGCTAGTGAAGCTAAAAGTCCATTATTTTCTCTGGATGAAAGAAAAGAAATAGCCAATAAGATTTTCTCAGATAACCCTAAAGTTACAGTTATTGGCTTTTCCGGTCTTTTGGTTGATCTCGCAAAAGACAATAACGCTAAAATATTGATTCGTGGATTGAGAGTGGTTGCTGATTTTGAGTATGAATTTCAATTGGCTAATATGAATCGTGCAATGATGCCTGAATTAGAAAGCGTATTTTTAACTCCAAAAGAAAAGTATTCTTATATCTCTTCAACCTTAGTTAAAGAGATTTGCAAAATGGGTGGCGATGTTTCCGAATTTGTTCATCCAGTATCACTTGAAGCCCTTAAGTCTAAATATTCTTAAAAATCATTTTTGACAACTTGGACAATAAACAGTTTGTCTATTTGTTTGTCTTATAATTTTTAATTGAGTTCCACAGGTTAGGCATGGTTTGTTGCCCCGATCGTAAACTCTTAATTTCTTTTTAAAGTAACCAGGAGCTTCGTCGGCATTCGTATAATCTTTTAGAGTAGTCCCTCCAGCTTCTATTGCTTCTTGAAGAGTTTGGCGAATTGCTGAAACCAAATCCTCGCAATTTAATTTGGTTAGTCTTCTAGATTGTTTTCTTGGCCTTATGCCGGCAAGAAATAAAGCTTCATTGGCATAAATATTTCCAACTCCAGTGACTACGTTTGCGTCCATAATTAGGTTTTTGATCGGACGCGTCCTCTTTCTAGTGCACTGAAATAGATACTCACTATTGAATTCATTACCAAGGGGTTCAGGACCTAGGTTTTTAAGCAAGTTATGTTCTTCAGGTTTTTCTTTTATTTTTACAAGAGCCCCAAATTTTCTTATATCTGTATATCTAAGTGTCCAGCCATCAGTGAAAGATAAGTCCCAATGCTCATGTTTTTTTGGCGTTACCTGACCATCAAAAACTCTTAATTTTCCAGACATCCCAAGATGAATTAGAAGATGACCTTCTGAAAGATTGAAAATAATATACTTTCCTCTTCGCCAAGCAGAGATAATGATTTTGTTTTTTAAGTAGCGACTAAGATCCCTATCTATAGGCCATCTAAGTTTATGTGTTCTTGATTTAAAAGATTCAATCTTTTTATTTATTATTCTTTTTGAAATGCCGCGCAGAGTAGTTTCAACTTCAGGAAGCTCGGGCATTTTATTTAGTCATAAAATTACTTATGTCGTAAATATCCATTGGCGTTAAAGCACCTGCAGATAATTTAAGACCTAATTCAGCGATAATAAAATCATATTTTGAAGAATTGAAGTCTCTTTGCGCAGAGAAAAAATTTCTTTCGGCATTTAAAAGATCAACAATATTTCTCGTATCAGATTCATACCCAAACCTAGTAGCTTTGAGTGCTAATTCGGAAGATTTTAGTGCTTGTTCTCTAGCCTTCACGTTTGCCAAATTTGTTAAAACCGAGGAGTACATAGATTTTATTTGTTGCTTAGTTTTTCTCTCCATCAAAATTTCTTCCTGCTCAGCTTTTTCAAAATATGCGTAAGCCTCCCTCCTTTCAGAGCTTATCAAGCCTCCCGCCATCAAAGGCCATGAAAACTGAAGGCTAAATTTTCTGTCCTCAATATAATTTTTTTCAAAACTAAAATTTCCACCTTCGAAAGATGGTTGTCTACTATTATTTCTAGTAATGTTAGCAACAAGGTCTACATCAGGAAAATGATCCGAAAGTTTACTTTGAGCATTTCGTTTAGAAGCTCTAGTTGCAAGTTTTGCTGCCTTAAGAGAGAAATTATTCGTTAATCCTATACCAACCCATTCTTCTTGTGATTTTGGATTTGGAGAACTGATTGGAAAATCCGAATTTAGATCAGTTAAATTAGGAGCCTCTCCAATTATTGCTACCAACGCTTCTTTCGCGAATTCCAATTGACCTTCACTGGCTATTCTAGAAACTTTAGATAAATCATAAAAAGCTTGCGCTTCTTGAAAGTCAGTAACAGACGAAACGCCTTCTTCAAATAATCTTTTTGAAATGTCTCTTTGACGCTTGATTGCATTCTCTTCGGCCACTGCTACTTCAAGATTCTTATTTGCTTTTAACAAGTTGAAGTAGGCTTGAGCCACCCTTGTAATAGTTTCTTGCTGAGCAAAAGCGAATTTTGCTTTTGCAACTTCACTCATTGCTTTGCCCTGACTAAATTGAAACCATCTATCTACACGAAAAATTGGCTGAATTAAATCAGCAGAATAACCATAGGTATTATTTCCAGTGCCATCAAAAAACGTAGATTGCGGACCACGTAGCACTTCAGACTCATTCCAACTTGTAATTCCTCTAGTAGTGATGCTTGGCAATAGACCTGCAATTCCTTTAGCTTTAGCTTCTTTTTCAGCTTTAAAGGTAGCTTCGGCTATCTTAAGCTCTGGATCCTTTTTCAACGCTATTTCATAAACTTCAGCTAGGTTTAGAGATTCAGCTTTAACAAACAATGAAAAAAAGATTAAAAAAAACGAAATTACAGCTCTTTTGTGCATTTCAAAATTATAACTCAATTAAAGTTGACACTGTAAACATTATAAAATTGATTATTTTCATATAAGAAAAAAAATTTTTTTTAATAAAACAATTTTGTTAATGGCTAAATAGTTTTAAAATATATATGTGAAGAAGATTACCTCAAGATCAATTGATAACTCACCAGAATCTAAAAAAATTCTTCAAACTGCTACAAAACTTTTCAACGGTTCAAAAAAAGTTTACATCCAAGGTTCAACTAACAATATTAATGTTCCAGTAAGAAAAGTTTTGCAAACAAGCTCGATTACCTCAGAGGGAAAACAGACTAATCCGCCTATTTACCTATATGACACTTCAGGTCCTTATTCAGATCCAGATATTTCTATAGATATTGAGAAAGGATTGCCTAAAAATCGAGATAAATGGCTAAAAAATAGGAAAAAAGACAAGCCAAATTCTACACAAATGTCTCTAGCTAGAGAGGGAATCATTACTGAAGAAATGGAGTACATCGCAATTCGAGAAAATCAATGTCACGATGAGAACGAAAAACTAAAGCAGGGCAATTATCATCTCGGAGAAAATTTTGGGGCTAATCTACCAAAAAAAATAACTCCAGAATTTGTTAGGGATGAAATCGCTTCTGGACGTGCAGTCATCCCGGCAAATATAAATCATCCTGAAATAGAGCCTATGATTATCGGAAGAAACTTTAAGATTAAAGTTAATGCAAACATAGGAAATTCAGCTTTGTCCTCTTCAATTCATGATGAAGTGGAAAAATTAACTTGGTCTACAAGGTGGGGGGCAGATACCGTCATGGACCTTTCTACCGGGAAAAATATTCATGACACCAGAGAATGGATAGTAAGAAATTCTCCAGTTCCAATCGGAACAGTTCCAATTTATCAGGCATTAGAAAAAGTAAATGGAGTAGCGGAAGATTTAAATTGGGACGTTTTCAAAGAAACTTTAATAGAGCAAGCCGAGCAAGGCGTAGATTATTTCACTATTCACGCTGGAGTGCTTCTGAGGTATGTGCCTATGACCGCTGAAAGAGTTACTGGAATAGTATCAAGAGGCGGTTCCATTATGGCGAAATGGTGCTTGGCGCATCATAAAGAAAATTTTCTTTACACTAATTTTGAAGAAATCTGCAAGATCATGAGAGATTACGATGTAACTTTTTCTCTTGGAGATGGACTTAGACCAGGATCAATCGCTGACGCAAATGATGAAGCACAGTTTTCAGAATTAAAAACTCTAGGAGAGCTGACCAAGATTGCTTGGGATTACGACGTTCAAACGATGATTGAAGGCCCCGGACATGTCCCGATGCAGTTGATTAAAGAGAATATGGATTTACAACTGCAAGAATGTTATGAAGCTCCTTTTTATACTCTCGGACCATTAACAACTGATATAGCTCCTGGTTACGATCACATTACTTCTGCAATTGGAGCGGCAATGATAGGTTGGTATGGATGTGCGATGTTGTGTTATGTAACACCAAAAGAACACCTAGGATTGCCAAACAAGGAAGACGTAAAAGAAGGGTTGATGGCTTATAAGATTGCTGCACATGCAGGAGATCTGGCGAAAGGTCTTCCCTCAGCACAAATACGAGATAATGCTCTCTCAGCAGCGAGATTCGATTTTAGATGGGAAGATCAATTCAATTTAGGCTTAGATCCTGAAAGAGCTAAATCCTATCATGATGAAACTTTGCCAAAAGATTCAGCAAAAGTAGCTCATTTTTGTTCAATGTGTGGACCAAAATTTTGTTCGATGAAAATTTCTCAAGATGTAAGAGATTTTGCAAGGGAAGAAATTAAGAAACAAGAAGAGGAAATGCAAAAGAAAGCTCAAGAATTTAGAGACTCAGGTAGTAAAATTTATAATGAGATTTAGGAGAAAAAATGATTAAAGTGGGAGAGCAATTACCTTCAGCTAAGCTTTTTAAACTGGGGGAAAAAGGAGTAGATACCATTGAAAGTACCGAATATTTGGCTGACAAAAAAGTTGCTATAGTTTCAGTGCCGAGTGCATTTTCGTCAACTTGTTCAATTCAACTTCCAGGATACATCGAAAAATCTGATGAAATTCTTTCCAAGGGTATTGATGAAATTGTTTGTTTAGCAGTAAACAATGCTTTTGTAATGAAAGCGTGGGAAAAGCACTTGGAAGCTGCTGATAAAGTAACTTTTCTTTCTGATGGAAATGGGGACTTCTCCAAGGCCATGGGCCTTTTGGCAGATGCTTCAATGATCGGTTTTGGAGAGATTTCAGCAAGATATGCTGCCGTTGCTAACGATAATGTTTTGGAATCAGTTTTCGTAGAAACGGGAACTGCCCTTGAAGTAAGTACAGCAGAAAATTTATTAAATAACCTTTAATTTTGGCCAACTCAAAATATACCGCTGAGTCAATTGAGGTCTTATCGGGTCTTGAGCCCGTTAGAAAAAGACCTGGTATGTATACCGACACCACCAGTCCGAATCACCTTGTTATGGAAGTTGTAGACAACAGCGTTGATGAAGCAATAGCTGGTCATGCAAAGGAAATATCAGTTTGTCTAAATAAAGATAATTCCATTACGGTAGAAGACGATGGAAGAGGTATGCCAGTTGACATGCATCCTGAAGAAAAAGTACCAGGCGTCGAACTAATCTTTTCAAGACTACATGCTGGAGCTAAATTTTCTAATAAAGAATACACTTTTTCGGGAGGCCTCCATGGAGTTGGAGTCTCAGTTGTGAACGCTTTATCTACTCAATTAAAAGCAGAAATAAAAAGAGACGGTTCAAAATTTGCAATAGAATTTGCAGATAGTTTAAAGAAAAAAGACTTAAAAAAAATTGATGCAGTGGGACAACGCAATACTGGTACAAAGATCTTTTTCAAACCCGATCCTGTTTTTTTTGACACTGAAAAAATTTCTTCTAAACAACTTTCCAATGCTTTGAGAGCGAAAGCGGTTTTATGTTCAGGTCTTACAATAAAATACAAAGATGAAATTTCTAAAACCAAAGAAGAATGGTGTTACGTAGATGGTCTAGGAGACTATTTAATAAACGAATTAGGAGACGGTTTATTCGTCCCAGAAAAACCCATTATTGGCGAACATCAAAACGAAGAATCAGGTTTATCTTGGGCATTAATGTGGGAGAGAGGCGATAAAGAAAAAATCTCAGAAAGCTATGTGAACCTAATTCCAACTTCGCAAGGAGGAACTCATGTCTCTGGAATGAAAAGTGGAATGACAGAAGCTTTAAAAGAATTTTGTGACTATAGAAAATTAATTCCTAGAGGAGTAAAAATCACATCAGACGATGTCTGGAAAAATTGTAACTTTGTATTGTCTGCCAAGCTCAAAGATCCTCAATTTAGTGGCCAAACCAAAGAGAAATTGTCTTCGAAAGAATTTCAAAACATTGCTTCTTCGATTTCAAAAGATAGTTTAGCCATTTGGTTGAATCAACACACTGAAGCTGCAGAGGAAATAGCCTTTATTTCAATTGAAAATGCTCAGGCACGAGTTAAAGCTAATCAAAAAGTCGAAAGAAAAAAGATCACCAAAGGCATTACATTGCCGGGAAAATTGTCTGATTGTGTTTCTGGAGAAATATCTGAAACAGAACTATTTTTAGTGGAGGGAGAGTCGGCGGGAGGCTCAGCTAAACAGGCAAGAAATAGACAGTTTCAAGCTGTTATGTCTCTGAAGGGAAAAATATTAAACACTTGGGAAGTGGACACCGATGCCGTAACTCAATCTCAAGAAGTTAAAGATATAGCCATGGCCTTAGGTTTAGATCCAGGATGTAAAACTTTAGATAATTTGAGATATGGAAAGATCTGCATTCTTGCCGACGCGGATACTGATGGAGCTCACATTGCCACTTTAATATGTGCGTTATTTTTAAAACATTTTAGACCTTTGGTAGAAGCAGGCCATGTCTTCATTGCTCAACCTCCTTTATTTAGAATAGATCAAGGCAAAGAAGTTTTCTACGCTTTAGATGAAGATGAAAAAGACAAAATCGTTAAAGATCTGCAATCAAAAAATAAACAAAAAAAAATAGAAATACAAAGATTCAAAGGTTTGGGAGAAATGAATCCAAGTCAGCTTCGAGAGACGACTATGGAAATCGAAGGGAGAAGACTTCTGAAACTTACTTTAGAAAAAGGAAATACTTCTACCTCTTTAATGGATATGTTGTTGTCTAAAAAAAGAGCTGGAGATAGAAAACATTGGCTAGAAACCAAAGGAGACTTAGCTAACTTGAATGAGTAAAGAAGAAAGCCTACCGATTGGAGGTTACGCAGAAAAAGCATATTTGGAATACTCCATGTATGTAATTCTAGACCGAGCTTTACCTTTTGTAGGAGATGGATTAAAACCGGTTCAACGAAGAATTATATATGCCATGTCTGAATTGGGTCTTAAATCTTCGGCTAAATTCAAAAAAAGCGCTAGGACTGTAGGTGATGTTATCGGAAAATTTCATCCTCATGGCGACAGTGCAGCTTACGAAGCAATGGTTCTGATGGCTCAAAATTTTTCTACTAGATACCCATTAATAGAAGGACAAGGTAATTTTGGATCTTTGGATGACCCAAAAAGTTTTGCAGCCATGCGATATACAGAATGCAGACTATCAGCTTATTCACAGAATCTTTTAACTGAAATATCACAAGGTACAGTTGACTGGATGCCCAATTTTGATGGAACTTTGATCGAACCAAAATTTTTGCCTGCGAGATTACCGAATGTACTTTTGAATGGAGCATCTGGCATTGCAGTTGGGATGGCCACGGATATACCGCCTCATAATCTCACCGATGTTGTAAAAGCTACAATTGCACTTTTGGAAAGTCCAAAAATGTCGATTAAAGAATTGATGAGATATATCCCTAGCCCGGATTTTCCCACCCAGGCAAAAATAATTTCAACTCCTGAGGAGATTGAGGAAATTTATACAACTGGAAGAGGATCTATAAAGCTAAGAGCCACTTATGACTTCGAAAATGGAGAAATCGTCATTAGCTCTTTGCCTTATCAAGTCTCATCCTCAAAAATCCTTGAACAAGTCGCATCTCAAATCGAATCTAAAAAAATTAGTATGATTGAAGATCTAAGAGATGAAAGTGATGAAAATAATCCTGTGAGATTAATTGTTGTCCCTAGATCTAACAGAATAGATAAGGATGCATTGATGAGCCATCTATTTGCAACTACAGAATTACAAAAAAATGTTCGGGTAAATTTTAATGCCATCGGTTTAAACGGCAAGCCTAGAGTATTTGATTTAAAAGATATTCTCAAAGAATGGATAAAGTTTAGAACCGAGACAGTAAAAAGAAGACTGCAACATCGTTTGGATTGGGTAAACGATCGATTGCACATTCTAGAAGGGTTGCTTAAAGCTTATTTAAATCTTGATGAAGTAATAAAAATTATAAGAACCTATGACGATCCCAAAAAATCTTTAATGAAAAAATTTAAGTTATCCGAATTACAAGCAAACGCAATTCTGGACATACGTTTAAGGCAATTAGCTAAATTAGAAGAGGAGGCCATTCTGGAAGAAAAAAAATTGCTTGCCTCTGAAGCCAAAGATATTGAAAAAATTCTCAACTCATCTAGTAGATTAAAAACACTAATTAAAAAAGAGCTGAATGAGGATCTTGAGGAATTTGGAGATGAAAGAAACAGCAATATTGTCGAAGTTGAAGAAGCAAAAGCATTTGATGAAAAAGACCTTATCTCTAATGATCCAATGACTGTAGTACTTTCAAAGAGAGGTTGGATTAGAGCTGCTAAAGGACACGACATTGATCCTCAAAGCCTGCAGTATAGAGAGGGAGACGAATATCTCTCCTCTTCAACGGCTAGAAATAGTCAAAACGCAGTAATCATTGATAGTTTTGGAAAGGCTTTTACTTTACCTATTCATAAGTTACCTTCTGCTAGAGGTCAAGGCGATCCGGTATCGGGCAGTATAAATTCTCAATCGGGCTCAACCTTTGCGGGCGTTGTTGCAGGGACCGATGACGACTATTGTTTGTTGGCGTCGACCAGTGGATATGGTTTTATTGCAAAAATAGCTGAACTACAAACAAAAAATAAGTCAGGCAAAACTGCACTCAACACCAAAGGAGCTATTCCATTAGGACCTGAAAAGGTGATTAAAATAAATGACTCTTACTTGGCTGCAATTACAGAGGAAGGAAAAATGCTATTAATTGAATCTTCGGATTTGCCGATTCTCTCAAAAGGGAAAGGAAATAAAATTATCAACATTGATAAAAAACAATTCGAAGCAAAAGAAAACAAATTAATTTTTCTGAAGTCTCTAGTCAAAGGAAGCAGTCTTAAAATTTACAGTGGAAAACAAAATTACACAATAAAATCCAAAGATTTAGAAAATTTTGTCGGCACTAGGGGTAGAAAGGGAAGTTTTCTCCGCAAAGGGTACAGAAGAGTAGATGCAGTAGAAGTAATTGTTGAAGAATAAACTAATCAGCAACTGTGTTCGGAATTAATTGCTGATTAGACTTTTTCTTTTCTTCAATTTCTTTAATAGCAGCATTAATTTCTAAAAATCTTTCAGGAGTAGCAGGATGAGTGGAAGTGTGGCTTTGATTGATACTCCCTGGATGTTCCACTGCCATATCTCGCCAAAAATTTGCGACATTTTCCGTTGAGTATCCAGCTCTTTCCAAATAATAAATTCCAACATAGTCCGCTTCTGCTTCAAATTCTTGAGAATACATTCTTGCTCCAGTCTGACCAAAAACGCCTTGGGTATTTACTCCATAGTAAGCGGCAGCTAAATCAACAATCGTTCCAAGAAGAGAATTAGTTCTTAATTTAGAGATGTGGCCCATCATGTTATGACCCAGTTCATGTGCTATAACCAATCCAAGGTCTTCATCTCTTTGAGCAAACCTTATCATTCCTGTCGTGATGCCAATTTGGCTTCCGTTAGCGAAAGCGTTAACAGAGTCGTTTTGAACCAACAAAATAGGGTAGTTACAAATCAAATCAGGATCAAAGGATACTGATTTTGATACTCCATCTCTCAAAAACTCTACCTTTAGGGTCTCTGATTTATTTCTAAATTTTTCTAAGCCTTTGTGAAATTTCTCTCTATCTGATGAAACCTCTAAGTTGTTAATTTTTAAGATTTCATCGTTTTTTCTTAGTCCACTTTTAAAAGCAGCTGAACTTGGAATAACGTATGTGACTTTTATTCCTTTTTCATCAATTCCATATACTTCTTTTTCAATTTCAGAATATTTATCTGTAGCAACGTAAGCATTGAACATTACCCCGATGGAGTTGACAGTATTATCGCAAAGGTCACTCGAGTTCTTAAGAATTGGATAGCCTACTCGTTGCAAACGTTCGTATCTTTCTTTAATTTTTTGAAGCGCTAATGTTTGTTGAAGTTTTGTTTCAGTATCCAAAGCATCGTTGTCAATGTTTAGTCTCTGAGTAGCAGGACCAGCACACGAAAAAATTAACGTAGATAAAATTAAAATTTTTAAAAATTTAACCATCGTTACTCATATGATAAGTAAAAATCTTGCCAAGACAAGAATGCAAAGTAGGTTTTTCTTAAATGATATTTTTATATGCTTTTTCGAATCTCTTGAAGCCTTCATTTATTTCTTTGTCAGATATTATTAAAGAAGGAGCGAGGCGGATAGTTTTTTCTCCAGCAGCTTGGACAACAATTAATCCTTCATTATATGCAGCTTGAATAAAATCAGATGACTTTACTTTTTTAAAATCACAACCAATCCAAAGTCCCGCAGATCTAATATCAGAAAAAATGTCATATTTTTCAGAAAGAAGATTTAATTTTTTAGTAAAAGATATTGTTTTTTTCATCACTCCAGATAAAACTTTCCGTGAAGAAATTATTTCAATTACCTTTTTAGCGACAATGCATGCCAATGGATTTCCTCCGAAGGTACTACCATGAGTTCCAGGTTGAAAGGCCTTTGCAATATGATTTTTTGCTAGAGTTGCACCAATCGGAATTCCTCCACCAAGACCTTTAGCTAAAGTTGATATGTCTGGGACAACTCCGTAACCCATATAAGCCATCAAAGTTCCAGTTCTACCGATACCACTTTGCACTTCATCAAAAATAAGCAAAATGTTATTTTTGTCCGCCAATTTTCTTAATCCCATTAGAAACGGATTTGAGGCTCTAATAATGCCCGACTCTCCCAAAATGGGTTCCACAAAAATAGCTGCTGTGTTCTTGGTGATAACTTTTTCTACTGATTTAAGATCATTAAACTTAGCTCTTTTGAATCCTTTGAGAAGCGGACCAAATCCAGTTTTTTGAGGTTTAGAATCACCCGCACTTATGTTCAACATAGACCGTCCGTGGAAAGCATCTGTAAAGACGACAACATCATATTTTTCAGGTTTACCCTTGTCATAAAAATATCTTCTTGCAAGCTTTATAGCTGCTTCGTTCGCCTCGTTTCCAGAATTTGAAAAAAATACTTTGTCGGCAAAGGTTTTTTTAGCCAATAGACTACTTAGCTCTAGGGCTGGTTCGTTATACAAATAATTACTTACATGCCAAAGTTTGGTGGACTGATCCTTTAAAACTTTTATAAGCTCTGGATGAGAATGGCCCAGGCAAGTCACAGCAATTCCGCCACCGAAATCTACATAGTCATTACCTTCTTCATCCCATAAAATTGACTTTTTCCCCTTGATTGGAGTGAACCATGCGGGTGCATAATTTGGAGTAAGGGCAGTTCTATCAATAGAATTAATTTTTTTCTTTGTCATCTAGAAATTTAAATAAAAAATTTTGGTTTAATATAACAATTAATTATGGTTACTGCAGATCGTCTCGAAGCCAATAATACATTTAGATTAACTTTAAAGCCAAATCGTTCGATTTCTTGGAGGGGAAATTTAATTTTTCTATTGTTGATTTCGACTCCCATACTAATTATTGCTTTTGGTTTTTTATACGTTGGAGCACCAATTATTCTGCCCTTTGCTGGCCTCGAAATTTTGATAGTTTTGCTAGCGTCTTATTACGTTTACCAAAAAACAAACAAGCAGGAGATAATTACTATTTCTCCAGAAAAATTAATTATAGAAAAAGGAAAATTTAGACCTGAAACTTCAATAGAATTTATTAGAGAATGGGCTTATGTTTTTGTAGAAAGGGCTAAACATCCTTGGTATCCAGTACACATAGTGATTTCATCTAAGGGACAAAGAGTTCCAGTCGGAGAATTTTTAACAGATGACGATAAAAAAATTTTTATTGAGAAAATGGATGAAATTATCAGAGAAATAAGAGTTATTTAGCTCTTTGATTAAATCGTCTGCCTATCATCGCAGAAGCAATATTTACCTTTTGAACATCGATTGTTCCCCCCGCAATACCCCAACCAAATGCATCACGAACTTTTCTCTCCATTCCATATTCCTTATTGAAACCATACCCACCCATAAGTTGCATAGCGGTTGTAGTGACTTCTCTGGCAATTTCGTTTGCAAAACATTTTGCACTACTAGATTCTAATATGTCTGGAAGACCATTGGCTGCATTGAAGACTGCTCTGTGAATTAAGAGCCTAGAAGCTTCAACTTTCATTAGCATGTCTGCCAACTTAATTTGAACCGCTTGAAAATCTACAATAGGTTTACCAAACTGTTCACGTTCTTGGACGTATTGTTTCACATAATCTAATGCCGAGGATGCTTGAGCAAGCGCCATAGTTGCGTTACCACACCTTTCCAAATCAAAGGTCTCCATAAGTTTTTTAAAACCATCTTCAGGCTCAACCAATAAGTTTTCTAAGGGAACCTCTACGTTATCGAAATAAATATCAGCGGATGGAATTCCTCGCCAACCCATTAATCGCTCACTATTTCCAAAAGTTAATCCAGGGGTATCTAGGTCAACAAATACAGCACCTATTCCTTTAGCGGCGGGAGCATCTGACATTTTTGCATAAACAACATATCCGTCTGAGTGACCAGCTCCTGAACACCACCTTTTATTGCCATTGATGATAATTTTATCGCCTTTAATTTCCGCTTTAGTTTTAAGATCTGTTAAGCCTGTCCCTGCTCCTGGTTCCGACATGCTCACGGCAACAACTTTTTTTCCACTACATACCTTTGGAATTATTCTTTTCTTTAAAGCTTCGGTGCCAAAGTGCTCTATAACTTTAACTGGACCCGCATTAGCTTCAAACACTGGCCAGCCGACTGCGGACGAAATCTTTCCAAATTCTTCTAAAATAATTATGGCGTCAAGATTGGATAGACCTTGACCTCCATATTCTGTTGGCGCATTAATTCCAAGAAAACCTAATTCTCCAATTTTCATTAATACTTCTTTGGGAACAGGATTACAGGATTCTTCCATCTCATCTGCTAAAGATACAAGCTCTTTATTTGCAAAATCTCGTGCAACCTTTTGTAACTCTTGCTGATCTGAAGTTAGTTTAAAATCCATAATTTAGGAAGTTAATTATACACATTAGGGTAAAATCATCATCATGATAAAGGACAATTTTCCAGTTCCTGAAGGCTTTAAAATTATAGATCAAACAGAGAACCATATTGCTCACATTGGGCAAGGTTTCTATAAAAGAAATGATAATGGAAGCTTAGTAATGGCTTTTTGGATTCGCTCAGAAAATAGTAATTCGGCAGGTGTTGCGCACGGTGGAATGCTTATGAGTGTTGCGGATTATTGTTTGTGTTCTTTGGCAATGAACTCTAAAGAAAATTACGCTGCAACAGTAAGCTTTAGAGGTGAATTTGTTGCTCCGGCCAAAACAGGATCTCTTCTAGAAATTCATCCAAAAATAGATAAAGAAACTAAAAGTTTAGTTTTTGGCCAGGGTCAAATTCTCTGTGAAGACAAAGTAGTTTTTAATTTTTCAGGTGCTGTAAAAAAAATTTTAAAAACTTCTTAATTTTTTTTGTACAGGAATATTTTTTAAACGGGCTATGTCAGGTATCCCTTGGTGATATTTAATTGTACTTTCTCCCTGTATCAAAGGCCTGAGATACCTTCTCCCAACATTGGTTATTTTAAAACCGTCTTTTGAAATGTATGCAGCTGGCATTTTCTTTTCAACATTAGCAACGTTTTTCAAAGATACTTCAGATAATGTCCATTTGTAAGGTTTTTCGCTTACTCTTCTGATGGTCGGCATCAATCCGGTTTTTCCTGCCAAAGCTAATTGGACAGCATATTTGCCTACAGCATAAGCTTGGTCAAGATCGGTTTTTGAAGCAATATGTCTCGCCGAGCGTTGCAAATAATCTGCAACTGCCCAATGATTTTTCAGACCAAGTTTAGTAACCATTTCAGCTAAAAAAGGCGCTACTCCCCCTAGTTGTTTATGTCCAAATGCGTCAACAGAACCGGCATCCGCTAAAAATTTTCCTTTTTTGTCTCTTACTCCTTCCGAAGCGACTATGACACAGTACCCATATCTCTTTACAGTATTTTTAACAGCCGCTTTAAATTTATTTTTCTCAAAAGCTACTTCTGGAAGAAGAATGATATGCGGTGGATCTTCTATTTCGTTGCTAGCCAAACAAGACGAGGCAGCAATCCACCCAGCGTGACGCCCCATAACTTCCAAAATAAACACTTTTGTGGAGGTTTCTGACATGCTTTTGACATCCAATCCAGCTTCAAGAGTAGAAGTAGCAACGTACTTCGCTACGGAACCAAAGCCTGGAGAGCAATCAGTAAAGGGTAAGTCATTATCTACTGTTTTTGGAATACCAATGCATTGAAGAGGAAAATTAAGTTTTTTTGCCATTTCAGATATCTTGAAAGTTGTGTCTTGGCTGTCACCACCTCCGTTGTAGAAAAAAAATCCAATGTTATGTGCTTCAAATACTTCAAAAAGCCTTTCATATTCTTTTTTTTGTTTGATTGGGTCTTGCAATTTAAAACGGCATGAACCAAAGGCTCCTCCAGGTGTTTGTTTTAATTTTGCAATGGTTGATTTTGACTCTCTTGAGGTGTCAATAAGTTCCTCATTCAAGGCTCCTAAAATTCCATTTTTACCAGCTAAAACTTTATTAATTTTATAAGATTTATTAGCGGCCTCTATAACACCACAGGCAGATGCATTAATTACCGAGGTGACACCTCCTGATTGGGCATAAAAGGCGTTTTTTTTTGCTGCCATCAATCAAATATAACTGAAAAAAGTATTTCTGTGAAAAGGATATAATTTATTTATGAATATTTATGTTTTAGGAATTTGTGGGACTTTTATGAGTGGTATAGCCCAACTTGCAATTCAAAAAGGCTTCAAAGTATCTGGATGTGACGAAAATATTTATCCCCCCATAAGCAATGTCCTTAAGGAATTAGAAATCAAGGTTGATCAGGGTTTTGAAACGAAAAATTATTCTAAAAATATTGACTTATTTATTGTTGGAAATGTCGTAAGCAGAGGAAATCCTTTAATGGAAAAAATATTAAATAATAAAAATGAATATCTTTCAGGTCCTGAATTTCTCTACCAATACATCCTGAAAGATAGGCATGTCATTTCAGTTTCAGGAACACATGGGAAGACTACTACATCTGCAATGATCTCTAAAATTTTAATGGATGCCAAAGTTGATACTGGATATCTCATTGCTGGGAAAGTCAATGGATTTGATACTTCCGCAAAGCTTGGCAACAATGATTTTTTTGTGGTTGAGTCTGACGAATATGACACTTCCTTTTTCGATAAAAGATCAAAGTTTGTTCACTATCGACCCTCAACCTTATTAATCAACAATTTAGAATTTGATCACGCTGATATTTTTGATAATTTGGATAGCATCAAAAAGCAATTTCATAATTTAATTAGGTCGATGCCTTCTAACGCAAAGGTAATCTTTCCTGAGGATGATGAAAATGTTGAATCTTTAATCAATCAAGGACTTTACTCCAAAAAAGAAACTTTCAATTATCAATTTTCACCAAAGGGTTGGTCTGTCAAACCGAATGAAAGTTGTGATGATAATTTTGAAATTTACTTTGATGGCAAACTCAGAGGCAAAATAAGCTGGCATTTATTTGGTGAGCACAACCTTAGGAACGCCTTAGCAGCTTTTGTCACTGCCTCGTCTTTAGGAATTGATGATGAAATTATCACAAAAGCTTTGTCGTCTTTTAAAGGAGTTTCAAGACGAATGGAATTAAAAGGCCAGAATGATTCTGTGAGTGTTTATGATGATTTTGCCCATCATCCAACGTCGATTAAATACTCATTAGAAGGTTTGAGGAAAAAAGTAGGAGATCAAAAAATAATTTGTCTGCTCGAAATGCGTTCCAATACTATGTCTGCTGGACATCATGACGAAGTCATACCCAAATCTTTAGAATGCGCTGACAAAGTCTTTTTATTTTCAAAAAATGAAAAACAAATCAAAAAAATTGCCTTGAAAAGTGAAAAATTTTCGATTTGTTCTGGAACCGAAGAGCTTCTAAAAATATTACCTAAAGAATTAGTATCCGATACTCATATAATCTGCTTATCAAACGGGTCTTTTGGCCAAATCTATCAAAAGATTCTAGAAAGTTTTTAAAAAGTAAAAGTTTTTTTTCTAAGTCTTATTGCACTAGGAGTAACTTCAACAAGTTCATCTTCCTCTATGAATTCAAGAGCTTGTTCCAAGGAATGCTGAATATGAGGGGTTAAAATTAAATTCTCATCCGTTCCAGATGCTCTTACATTAGTAAGTTGTTTTGCTTTGGTTGGATTTACAGGAAGGTCGTTGTCTCTAGAGTGAAGGCCAACAATTTGTCCTTTGTAGATATCCAATCCATGACCAACAAATAATTTACCTCGATTTTGTAAATTGAATAAGGAGTAAGATAAAGTTTTACCATTTGTCATTGAAACTAAAACTCCATTTTGTCTATTAGTTACTTCACCTTTTTTTGCAGGACCATAATGATCAAAAACGCTTGTTAAAATTCCTGAGCCACTAGTGAGAGTTAAAAAGTGTGATCTGAATCCAATCATTCCTCTGGAAGGTGCAATAAATTCGAGCTTTATTCTTCCTTTTCCATCCGGCTCCATATTTTTAAGCTCAGCTTTTCTTAAACCCATTTCTTCCATTATTGAGCCTTGATGTTCTTCTTCTAGGTCAATAACAATTTGTTCAAAGGGCTCGTGAATCTCTCCATTAACTTCTTTTTGTATTACTTCAGGTTTTGATACGCCTAATTCAAAACCATCTCTCCTCATGCTTTCTATTAAGACAGATAAATGTAGTTCTCCTCTTCCAGAAACTTTAAATTTATCTGATGAATCTCCTGGTTCAACTCGAAGGGCAACATTACTTAGCAATTCTTGCTCGAGCCGTTCCTTTATATTTCTTGAAGTGACAAATTTTCCTTCTTGTCCTGCAAAGGGCGAATCATTTACTTGAAAGGTCATACTTACTGTTGGCTCGTCTACCGATAAAGGGGGCAGGGCTTCAATTTTTAATGGATCGCATAAGGTATCCGAAATGTACAAATTTTCTATTCCAGTGATACAAACAATATCTCCTGCTTCTGCTTCAGAAACTTCTATTCTTTCCAGTCCATCATGACTCATAACTTGTAAAATCTTTCCCTTTCTTTGTTTTTCATGAGCGTCAATAACAACTACTTGATCGTTTGGTTTTAATTTTCCGCAGGTAATTCTCCCAATACCAATTACACCCACATAACTATTGCTATCCAAAGCACTTATCTGCATTTGAAAAGGCTTTTCAGTATCTACTTCAGGAGGGCTTACTTTTTCTAATACCAAATCTAAAAGAGGAGACATATCTTCTCTAATATCTTCAAGTTCGTTGCCTGCCACTCCATTTAACGCAGAAGAATAGATAACAGGAAAATCCATCTGAGTGTCGTTGCCACCAAGCCTATCAAAAAGATCAAATACCTGATCTAAAACCCAATCCGGTCTGGCTCCAGGTCTATCAATTTTATTTATAACTAAAATAGGATTTAAACCTTGCTCAAATGCCTTTTCAGTGACAAATCTCGTTTGAGGCATTGGACCGTCGACAGCATCTACTAGAAGAAGCACAGAATCTACCATAGATAATACTCTTTCGACTTCTCCGCCAAAGTCGGCGTGACCAGGAGTATCAACAATATTTATTTTATGATCCTTCCATTTTATTGCTGTATTTTTAGCAAGGATTGTAATGCCTCTTTCTTTTTCTTGATCATTGGAATCCATGATCCTCTCTGAACCAATATCTTTTCTATTTAGGGTTCCAGATTGCTGCAATAATTTATCAACCAATGTCGTCTTTCCATGATCGACATGGGCAATAATTGCAATATTTCTAATATCTTTTGGATTCATATAAGTTTTTAGTCCAAAGAATGTTCTAAGTACGAATAACTTTGCTAAGAATTAATTAAGATTTATTATTTGTCTTTTGGATTTTTTTCTTCAACAGTTTCTTCTGTTGGAATTTCAGTCGCATCAGATTTAGCTTCTTTAGAAATTTCTTCTTTTACGTCAAGGATTGCATCTTCTTTTTGAGTTTCGTTGACGTCCATTTTTTCTGATTTTGAAGAAGTCTCAGCTTCTGCATTCTCAGAAACCTGATCTTGGGTTTCTTTGTTTGTTGGATTATTTGTCTCTATCTTTGACGCTCCCTTTTTAGCGAATCTTTTCTTAAATCTGTCTACTCTTCCTCCTGTATCAATAATTTTTTGCTGGCCAGTATAAAAAGGGTGAGAGGCAGAAGAGACATCTAAAGGGCAATACGGGTAAGTTTTTCCATCTTTCCATTCTTTAGTTTGATCTGTGCTTAAAGTAGACGGAATCAAAAAGTATTCGTCAACGCTAACGTCATGGAAAAGTACCTGTCTATATTCTGGATGAATTCCTTTTTTCATAATCTTAGTTTAGAGCGCGAATGATATCAGAACTTTTTTTTTGAAGAAATATAATTTTAGGGTTTCTTAGATTGTTTTTTTAATCTTTTATCAGAAATGCTTACGACCTTTTTAGCTCCATAAACTTCAGTATATTTTTTTCCATTTAGATAATAAAAACCTTTAGATGATAAATACCATTTAGACGTCTCTTTTCTTTCATGTTCTGGAACCCAAGAAATGTCATTCAAAGATTCTTCTATATTAGAATGGTCCTCCTTTTGGTTAAAGCTTAGAGGACTACCTTTCAACTTATGTGCCTTTGAAAGCCAAGCATTGAGAAATCTTTTGACACCTCTCAGAGTTTTACGTCTTGATGGGTTTGCCTCACACCATTCTGCTGCAGCTTTTACCTCATGAAAAACATTACAATCTTTATAAGTTCTACTCCATGCGATAAGGTCACTTTCTTTTACCTCATAAAAACTGCCATCTTTAAGTTTTATTTCCATCGAAGTAAGCCTATCGACTATTTCTGATAACATCAATTATTGATTCTAATTTGTAGGGAGGAATCTTATGTCTTATCAAAGCGATGTTGAAAAATTTATGAGAGCTGGTGATCAGCCAATTAGTAAAGAGTTGTCTATTGATTCCAAAGAAGCCAATCTTTATGTGAACTTAATCACCGAAGAATATAAGGAAACAATCGAAGCTTTTGAGAACAAAGATATTATTGAATTAGCAGACGGACTGATCGACATGGTTTGGGTAATAATGGGTATGTGCAATAGCTGCGGTATAAATTTTGAAAAAGTTTGGCAAGAAGTAAAGGCATCTAACATGAGTAAGTTCGTTGATGGAAAAGCAATAAAAAATGAAAAAGGGAAAATTATGAAGCCCGAGTCATATTTCAAACCTAATATAAAACAGGTTTTGGGGTTAATTAAAGATTAAAAAATGGATAGAATAACTCTCTAGAAAATACTCAATTTAAAAGATAAGGAGAAAATTATGGGTAACGCTTATATTGTTGGTGCAGTAAGAACACCTGGCGGAAAAAAAGATGGAAAGTTAAAAAATTGGCATCCCTCCGATTTAGGAGCTTTAGTTTTAGATGAGTTAGTTGAAAGAACAGGCGCGAAAGGTGAAATGATAGATGACGTAATATTTGGTTGCGTTAGCCAATCTGGAGCTCAAGCAGGAAACGTTGCAAGAAACGCTGTTTTAAGTTCTAAACTACCAGAGTCAGTACCTGGTACTTCTGTCGACCGTCAGTGCGGCTCATCACAACAAGCAATTCACTTTGCAGCTCAAGCTGTTATGTCAGAAACTCAAGACATAGTTATTGCTGGAGGAGTAGAGGTAATGAGTCAAGTTCCAATAGGCTCGAATATTATTGACAGTTTCAAAGAAGGACATGGACAACCATTTAATGGAAAAGGCATGACGGAGAGATATCCTGGCGTTCAATTTAGCCAATTCGCTGGAGCTGAGATGATGGCAAAAAGATGGAAATTTTCTCGTGATGATTTGGATACTTTTGCTTACGCAAGTCACAAAAAAGCCATTGCGGCAACTGAGTCAGGCTTTTTTGACAAAGAAATCGTTCCTGTGGAAGGTGATTTGCCTTCAGGGGAAAAAGAAATGGTCACAGTAGATGAGGGTATAAGATTTGATGCTTCCTTAGAAAGTCTTTCGGGTTTAAAAACATTATCTGAGGACGGAGTTCTTACAGCTGGAAGTTCAAGTCAGATTTGTGACGGTGCAGCTGCAGTAATGATAGTTAACGATGCAGGATTAAAGAAGTTGGGAATTCAACCTAGGGCAAAAATCGTTTCCTTGGCACTTGCGGGAGATGACCCGGTGATAATGTTGACTGGACCAATTCCAGCTTCAAAGAGTGTTTTGGAAAAAGCAAACTTATCCATAAGTGATATAGACATTTATGAAGTTAATGAAGCTTTTGCTCCAGTTCCTTTAGCCTGGGCTCACGAGTTAAAAGCAGATAAAGAAAGGCTTAATGTCAATGGTGGAGCAATGGCTTTGGGACATCCGCTAGGAGGAACTGGGGCTAAATTGATGACTACATTACTCCATGAGCTTGAGAGAAGAGATGGCAAGTATGGTCTTCAAGCCATATGCGAGGGTGGTGGAACAGCCAACGCGATGGTGATAGAAAGATTAAGCTAAAGTATTGAAAGTTCTCTCGGAATCAAAAGTTTTTGCTTGCCCAGCTGAGGAGCTTTGGGAAATCCTTTCTGATGTTTCAAGATGTGATTGGGTTCCAAGTGTTGAAAAAATTTCCTTAGAAGGCGTCTCTAGAACGTTTGAAATGGAAGGCATTGGGAAAGTAAGAGAAAATATATTGTCTCTAGACAATGTAAATATGGAATTACAATATTCTGCTGTCGAAACACCCAATCCTATAGAGCATCATCTTGCGACAATGCGAGTAATTAAGTTGGATAATAATAGTTGCGAATTACTGTGGACCACTGAGATTAAACCTGAGATTTTTTCTGAAGCAGTTCATCATGGAATGTTAATTTCAATCAAAGGAATAGAAGAAGTTTTAAAGACTTAAATAAAATTTTAAGATTTCTCGATAATCAATTCTCTGGAAAACTCGTTAATATGACTTAAACGGATCTTAAGATCGTATTCACTGAAAAATCCTTCAGCCTTCTCAGGCCATTCTATAAATATTAAACAATCTTTTTCCGCTGAATATTCCTCAATGCCAAGGACTTCCAACTCTTTTCTACTTTCAATTCTATATAGATCAATATGATAAATTTTTTTATCTTTTATTAAGTAAGGTTCAATAATTGTGAATGTTGGACTAGTTACGGGCTCAGATAATCCAAGAGATTTTAAAATTTCTTTTACAAGAGTTGTTTTACCTGTACCCAGATCACCCTCTAAAAAGATAATTGATGCCTTATTTTTTGGATATTTTTCAAGCTTACTAGCAATTTCTTTAGCAATATCTGCAGTATCATCCAATGAATTTAGGATTATTTTTTTATTAAAATTCATCAATAATGCTGGGTAGAAAGTCAATAATATCGGTTGGCATTAATGAAAGTTGATTAAATTTTTTGGCGTATGCTTCGCCGGCTAAAGAGTGCAATTCAACTCCTAAACACGAAGCATCAAATAAGTTTAATTTTTGAGCAACTAGGCTACTTACAATGCCGCTAAGCACATCTCCCATGCCTGCTGTTGCCATGCCGGGATTAGCTCTATCGCAGATACAGATATTTTCTCCTTTACAAATTAATGTCTGATGACTCTTAAGAACTACAACGGCATTAAATTTTTTGGATATTCGCTTTGCAGCTGAAACTTTATTCTTCTTTATTGCTTCAACAGAGGTATTTAACAAAGCTGCAGCCTCTCCCAAGTGAGGAGTTAAGATAATTTTCTTCGGTAATTTTAGTTTTTTAAAAAACTTAGGTAGTAAATTCAATCCGTCAGCGTCAATCAACATGGGAATATTTCTTCTATAAGCGTTTTCGATCGACTTAAAAATCATCTGTTCACTCCAATAGTCTTTTCCTAATCCTGGACCAAGACAAACAACAGAAGGTAAGTTCAAATAATTCTCTAAAGTCTGTCCTGTGTCTACTTTTTTAGTCATTACTTCCGGACAAAAACTCAACGCCGCCTGTAAATGATCTGACCTAGTTGCTAAAGAAACAAGACCAGCACCACTTTTCATGGCGGCTTTAGAAGAGAGAAGAGCTGCTCCTCCGAAGCCAAGATTACCCGCGATAACCAAAAGATGACCATAATCTCCTTTGTGTGAATCAGGATTTCTTGATAATTTTTTCATCAAGGTTTCTGTTTTTATGTTTCGCGGTTTCATCAGTTAAAGTCCTAAAAAAATTTTGTTTTTTTGTTATCTTCTCATTGCTAAAAGGGCTAGGAAAGAGATAGAGTACGTAGATTAAATTATTTTTAAAGGAGAGGAAAATGATCAAAACAAAAATTACCGAAATGTTTGAAATTGAACATCCAATTATTCAAGGAGGAATGCATTATGTTGGTTTTGCAGAGATGGCTTCTGCGGTCGCTAATGCTGGCGGGCTTGGAATTATTACAGGCTTAACACAAAAGACTCCGGATGATTTGGCTAAAGAAATCGCGAAATGTCATGAAATGACGGATAAACCTTTTGGAGTCAATTTGACCTTCTTGCCTGGGTTTGAAGAGCCTGACTATCCTGGTTACATCGAAGCTATTGTTAAAGGAGGAGTAAAAATTGTTGAGACTGCTGGTAGAAGTCCAGAAGCTTACATGCCTGATTTGAAAGGAGCTGGAATTAAAGTCATCCATAAATGTACATCAGTGAGACATTCTCTAAAAGCTGAAAAAATTGGTTGTGACGCTGTCAGTGTTGATGGTTTTGAATGTGGTGGTCATCCAGGAGAAGATGACATTCCAAATATGATCCTCTTGCCAAGAGCTGCAGAAGAATTATCTATTCCTTTTGTTGCGTCAGGAGGAATGGGAAACGGACAGCAACTTGCTGCAGCATTATCAATGGGAGCGGATGGAATTAACATGGGAACTAGATTCATTGCAACCAAAGAGGCTCCAGTGCATCAAAATGTAAAAGACGCTTTAGTTGCTGCTTCAGAATTGGATACCGAACTCATTATGAGACCTTTGCGAAATACTGAAAGAGTTTTAGCAAATGGCGCAGTGAATAAAATTTTAGAAAAAGAAAAAGCTCTTGGTGACGAAATTCAGATTACAGACATCATAGAAGAAGTTGCAGGGGTTTATCCAAAAATCATGCAGGAAGGAACCATGGATGCTGGGGCTTGGAGCTGCGGGATGGTTGCTGGATTAATTCACGATGTACCAACATGTAAGGATTTAGTTGAAAGAATAGTCTCTGATGCCGAAGAAATCATCAAGAGTAGACTTTCAAAATTTGTTGCTTAACTATGTCTGAAGAATCTAGTTCTAAGCCTCCTTTCCCGGAGAAATATGAATCTTCGATAAACATAAAAAAAGGCTCAGGTGAAGAACCTGCTGAGCCTAGACCAGCTGCTACAGTTCTACTTGTCAGGGCGCCAAAAGACGAAGTTGAAGTTTTCATGATTCAAAGAAACGCTAAGACCAATTTTGGCAATGCATGGGTTTTTCCGGGTGGAAAACTTGATGAGGAAGATGGCACTGATGAATCTAATAAATTTTGTTATGGTCTCACCGACGAAATGGCTTCCCAGATCTTAGGGATTGAAAAAGGCGGTTTGAACTATTGGGTTGCTTGTATCAGAGAATGTTTTGAAGAATGTGGAGTGCTTTTAGCCTATAGAGAAAATGGAGACCTTTTTGACGACCCCAATAGCGATGAATTAAAGATTCTTAATGAATACAGAAATCTTCTAAACGAGGGCAAGCCCGTATTGTACAAATTGTGTGGAATTTTAAAGCTAAGATTAGCAGTTGATAGACTGGCTTATATTTCTCATTGGGTCACTCCGAAATTTGAAATGAGACGCTACAGCACTAGATTCTTTATTGCTTTAGCTCCAGAAAAACAAATTGCTGAACACGACGGAGGAGAAGGTGTTGAAAGCATTTGGATTTCACCTGAAAGCGCTTTAGAAAAGGGAAAGAAAGGAGAATTTCCAATAATTCTCCCTACAATTAAAAATTTAGAATCGATAGAAGGTTTTTCTAACACTCAGGATCTTATGGAAGCTAAAATAAATTATCAAAACGAAGTTTCATGTATTGAGCCAAAGTTTTTTATGAAAGATGGAAAAATGGTGGGACTTCTTCCTGGAGATGAAGGATATGAAGATCACTGAGCTATCTCCTTTAATTAGAAGAATTACAGCTGATAATTCAGGTGTCTTTACTGGCCCTGGGACGAATACCTACTTGATAGGACATGATGAAATTACAGTAATTGATCCTGGTCCAGCATCAAAAGAACATATAGAAAATATTGCTAAAGTTTGTGGAGAAGACATCAAGCAAATTTTAGTCACTCACACTCACAATGATCATTCACCTGGCGCGAAGTTGTTGCATCAGAGAACTGCTGCACCAGTAAAAGGGATGAAAGCATTACATAATGAGATGCAGGATCCTACTTTCAAGCCTCAAGCGATATTAAAGGACGGTGATGTCATCGAGCAAGTGGATTACACTTTGAGAGTAATTCATACGCCTGGACATGCTTCCAACCATTTGTGTTATTTTCTAGAAGAGGAGAAAACAATATTCACTGGAGATCACATTATGGATGGTTCGACAGTTGTTATAGCCCCCCCAGATGGAAGCATGAGTCAATATATAGATTCCCTTCAAATGCTAAAAGATGAAGATCTAAAGTACATTGCCCCTGGGCATGGAGACTTAATGGAAAATCCTCATGCTGTTGTCGATTGGATCATTGGGCATAGGATGTTTAGAGAGAAAAAAGTAATTGATGCGATTACCGAATTAAATAGAGCCTCCTTAGATGTCCTGTTAAATAAAGTTTACGATGATGTAGATCCGAGATTATTAAGTATTGCTAAATATTCCCTTCAAGCACATTTAATAAAGTTAGTTGAAGAAGAGAGAGTTACTCAGGATAAGTCAGAGTTTGTTTGGAATCATTAATCAAGATTTAATTTAATTCCACAACCGCCATGGCCACAATATCCACCAGGATTCTTGGCCAAATATTGCTGATGATATTCTTCTGCAAAGAAAAAATTATTGATTTCCTTGATATCAGTAGTTATGGATTTAAAACCGTTTTTGACGAGAATTGATCCATAGGCATCTTTAGTTTCCCTTGCCTGTTGCATTTGCACTTCATTAGTTATGTAAATTCCAGATCTATATTGAGTGCCAACATCATAACCTTGTCTCATACCCTGAGTTGGATCGTGATTTTCCCAAAAAACTTTAAGTAATAATAAAAATTCTATTTTTTTAGGATCGTATATAACTTCGACGATTTCATTGTGAGCTGTTTGACCAGAGCAGACTTCTTCATAAGTCGGATTTCTGGTGAAACCGTCTCCATAACCCACAGAAGTAAATAGAACTCCTTCCAATTCCCAAAAATATTTTTCAGCTCCCCAGAAACATCCCATTCCAAAATAAACTTTTTCAAAATCTGAAGTATTCTCTGGGTATTCGTTTTTATTAACGTAGTGAATTCTGGGCTCAAAGATTATTTCTTCTCTTCCAGCAAGAGCGTCCTGTTCTTTGGGTAATTCTGTTTTCGTGAGAAAAGATAAAAGTGACATTATTTATTCAGCCTATTAATTATTAACTCGTCGACAATACTTGGATCAGCTAAAGTGGAAGTATCTCCAAGATTATCAAGATCATTAGAAGCAATTTTTCTAAGAATTCTTCTCATAATCTTACCAGATCTAGTCTTGGGAAGGTCATTAGTAAAATGAATTAAATCCGGTTTCGCTATAGCTCCAATTTCTTTTTTTACCAGCTCCGTTAATTCTTCTTTGAGCTCAATGCTTGGAATTGAACTTTTCATCATGTTTACATAACAATAGATTCCTTGGCCTTTTATAGGATGTTCAAAACCTACTACCGCAGCTTCTGCAACTTCTTCGTGCAAGACCAAAGCGCTTTCAACTTCAGCTGTTCCTAATCTATGGCCTGAGACATTCAAGACGTCGTCAACTCTTCCAGTTATCCAGTAGTAGCCGTCTTCGTCTCTTCGCGCACCATCGCCAGTAAAATAATATCCTGGGTAAGTTGAATAATATGTATCAACACATCTTTGATGATCTCCAAAAACTGTTCTAATTTGCGAGGGCCAAGATTTTTTTATCGCCAAATTACCAGAGCCAGGTCCATTTATTTCTTTTCCATTCTCATCCAGAAGAACAGGAAGAACTCCAAAAAAGGGTTTGCAAGCGCTTCCAGGTTTTTGATCAGAAAATCCAGCTAAACCTGAAATCAAAATACTTCCCGTTTCCGTCTGCCACCATGTATCAACTATAGGACATTTTTTATTACCCACATTTTCAAAGTACCATTCCCAAGCTTCAGGATTGATAGGCTCTCCAACGGTTCCCAAAACTTTTAAGGACTTTCTAGAAGAGGTCCTTAAAGGTTCATTACCAAAAGCCATAAGAGCCCTAATTGCAGTTGGAGCGGTATAGAAGATATTAACTTGATGTTTATCAATTATTTCCCAAAATCTCGATGCATCAGGATAAGTAGGCACTCCTTCAAACATTAAGGTTGTGGCCCCATTACAAAGTGGTCCGTAAACTATATAAGAATGACCTGTAACCCATCCTACATCCGCAGTACACCAATAAATATCACCATCTGAATAATTAAAAATATGTTTATGTGTAATAGCTGCTCCAAGCAAATAGCCTCCGGTCGTATGTAAAACCCCTTTGGGTTTTCCAGTAGAACCTGAGGTATATAAAATAAACAAAGGATCTTCTGACTTCATCGGTTCACAATCACAATGAGCTTCAAATTTTTCTTTTTCAATCAAGTAATCTACATCAACTTTACTAATTAAATTTAATTCTTCTTCAGTTCTCTTCACAACAATTACTGAATGCACATTAGGGCAAGACTTAATTGCTTTATCAACATTTTCTTTCAGAGGAATTCTTTTACCCCCTCTAATTCCTTCATTAGCGGTAATAACAGTTTCGCAGTTTGAATCTAGAATTCGATCTTTTAATGACTCAACAGAAAATCCTCCAAACACTACAGAGTGAACTGCTCCAATTCTTGCGCATGCCAACATTGCATAAGTTGCCTCAGGTATCATCGGCATATAAATGCAGACTCTGTCACCTTTTTTTATTCCTCTGTTTTTTAATAAATTAGCAAATTTACAAACCTCATCATGAAGATGCCCGTAGGAAATTTTTTTATCTTTAGAAGGATCATCGCTCTCCCAAATTATTGCTAAAGCATCAGGATTACTCAAATGCCTATCGATACAATTAAAAGATGCATTGAGTATTCCGTCATTGAACCACTCAATTTCACCTTTCTCCATTTCGATCGAGCTAATATGATTTGGTTCTTCAATCCAAGTAATATGTTTTGACGCTTGAGTTGCCCAGAAAGATTCAGGATTATTTATAGAATCTAGATACATAGAATCAAAAGAAGCCTCATCAAGGTGAGTTTTTAATTTTATCGATTCTGGAACAGAATATCTTTTAGTCATTAATTTTTTAAAATTTTTGAGAAGCTTTTAAGTTGAGCTCAGAGACCTCATTTTTAACATGCTCACAGTTAATTTCTAATAAAGGCTTTATAAAAAAGTCTCTATTTTTCCAATCATAATGTGGAATAGTTAATTTAGGTTTTTTTATATTAAGATCATCAAAAAAAATTATGTCGATATCTATTGTTCGTGGTTTCATATGAGAATTCTTTTCCTTTTTTAACTTTTTTTCAACTTTCTGAAGATGCTTGAGCAAAGAAATCGGAGAAAGTTTTGTTTTAATTTTTAAAGCTAGGTTGAAAAAAAAGGGCTGTTCAATAGGGCCATAAAAAGAAGATTTATAGATTTTGCTTTTTTTTAGTATTTTTGTTTCCGGAAGATTAATTATTTCAGATCTGGCATCTGATAAGTTTTTATATCTGTTGCCAAGATTAGTACCTAATACCAAATAAACAGTATGCTCAGACATCAACCGAATTGCTGCTTTTCTTTTATTTCGTCTACCGTTTTACAATCTATGCACTGAGTGGCTGTGGGCCTTGCTTCAAGTCGTTTTATACCAATCTCTACCCCACAAGTTTCACAATAACCATAAAGATCATCGTCAATATCTTTCAGAGACATTTCAATTTTAGAAATTAATTTTCGTTCGCGCTCTCTTTTTCTTAGCTCCAACATGAATTCTTCTTCTTTCGCTGCACGATCTAATGAATCAGGAAAATTACTCTGGTCTTGCTGAATGAGCTGTTCTGTTTTCTCTTGTTCTGAATCAAGCGCCTCCTTCCAAGCATTGAGTATCGAAATAAAATGTTTTTTTTGAGATTTATTCATGTACTTCTCTGTTTTATTAGGACGGTATGGAATAAATGTTTTAGCAAATGATTCAAAATCAGAAGGATTTGAAATTACCTGAGGCTTAAGAACTTTCTTTTTAGCAGGTTTCTTTTTTGCTTGAGGTTTTCTTGCTGGTTGCTTTTTTGCCTTTGGTTTAGCAGACCGTTGTGTCTTTACTGTAGCTTTTTTTGTTGCAGATTTTGGTTTCTTTTTAATAGCCATTGATAAAATTTGAAGGTGAGAAATTTATCAAAACCTAGAGGAACTTGCTAGTCTAATTTGCAAAATAATTCATAAATTTCTTGATATTTTTTGCGTTCTAATCTCGGGCCAATATTTTCAACGCCCTTTGATGCTAAAAAACATCCAAATTTTGCAGCTTTTTCTGGATTTTGGCCCTTGGCAAGTAAATACAATGCTCCTCCAGCAAACATGTCACCGGCTCCATTGCTATCAATTGCATTTGCAGCAAACCCACCCACTTCACATGAAGATTTATGATCAAAAATTAATGCTCCTTCACTTCCTTTAGTAATGAAAATATTTTGTGCAAATTTTAATAAAGAGCTTTTTATTAATTCTTCATCATTTGTCTTACAAAATGCTTTTGCTTCTTCAAAGTTACAAAATAAATAATCAATTGGCTCTTTGAGCCAATCAAGTAACCTTTCTTTGAAAGCATTTACTATGTTCGGATCTGATAGGCTGATAGCTATTTTAGCTTCTTTGCTTCTACCAACTTCTATAATTTTTTTACTCGTCAAGTTGCATTCGTCTGAACTCACAAGGTAGCCTTCTAGATAAATTATTTCCGACTTTTCTATTAAGTCTTCATCTATGTCTGAAGGCTTCAAATTAGCGCTGATGCCTAGACATGTGCTCATGGTTCTTTCTGCGTCTTCAGAAATCATAATTAAACAAGTACCTGTGTCTCCTTTATCATTAGAAATCACGTCGTTTATAATTCCTACGTCTTCAAGATCTTTCTTGTAAAATGAACCATTTTCGTCGTTCGCTACTTTTCCAAAAAAACCACATTTACTTCCCAAAGATGCCAAGGCAAAAATAGTATTGGTGGCTGAACCTCCGCAAGCATCTTCACTTTTTTTATAATTTTCAGATAATTTTTTATAGAAAACATTTTGGGATTCACTATCGCATAAACCCATGGTTCCTTTTTCTATTGAAATCTCCTTTAAAATGTCGTCTTTAATAAGAAATTGTTTATCAACTAAAGCATTTCCAACGCCAAGAACGTTAATTTCCTTCATTATTTATTTTAATTATATTTTTAATTTCATGGTCTTCAAAAGCGTAAACTCCGTTCGAGATAGCGAATTTCTTATATCCCATTTTTTTTAAATTGATAATGTTTTCATTATTGATTCCGCCAATAGAATACAGTGGTTTTTTTGTTTTTAACAAAACTTCTTTCATAATCATATCTGATCTCGCTAACGAAATATCTTTTTTGGTTTGGCTTTTAAAAAAAGATCCTACCGCCAAATAATCCCACTCTAAAATATCTTCTGGAGGATTTGAAACTAACTCTAAATTCCACTTACAAGAAAGGCCTTTAATATAATTCTCTTTAATTAGATTTAAATGTTTTTTTAAAAAATTTTGATTTTTTTTCTTTTGATAGTCTTCAAATCCCAAATGAAATCCATCCGCTCCAATTTCTAATGCTATTTCTGGATAATCGTTAATTATTAACTCTCCACCATTTTCTTTGATGAGTTCTAAAAGAATTTTTGAATTATCTTTTATGATATTTAAATCATTATTTTTGTCTCTGTATTGATAAGTTTTAATTCCTAATTCCAATAAATTAGATGTTTTAGAAATTATTTTTTCTAGGCTTAAATTAACCGGAGTTATGGCATAAATAGAATTCATCAGCCGAAATTAATAAAATCTTGATTTTTTGTTTTAATAGAATTCTTCAAAATTTTTCTCATGTATTCATTAGCATTTAAGCAACTTTCTTTCAGATCTTTCGTTTTGATAAAGTTGCATAGAATCGAGGTAGATAGTGCGCAACCAGATCCATGAAAAGTTTTGGAGATTTTCTTTGCCTTTACATCTAATTCTTTTATACCATTTACAAACAGCGTGCTTATAACTTCATTTTTTCTTGATTTGCCAGTTACAAAAATATTTTTAATACCTAAATCTAAAAGAGAGTTGATAGAATCTTTTTCAGTTTTACATCCGCTTAAGATTTTTAATTCATTTAAATTTGGAGTTAGCAATGTTGCCTGAGGATATAGCTTTTCAAGAGAAAAATTAATATTTTGTTTCTTTAAGAATTTCCCACCTCCACCAGCTTCTATTATTGGATCAATTACTACAGGAATTTTTGTAAATTGATCTAGAAACTTTGACGTGGATTCAATAATTTTATTTGAAGAAATTGCTCCAATCTTGACGCCTGATATATTGAAATTTTCATTAAGGTTTTTGAGATTTTTTTGAAAAAAGCTTGCGTTAACATCTTCAACTTTGTGCAACTTTTCTGCATCCTGAATAGTCAAATTAGTAATAGATGACAGGCAATAAAAATTATGTTGATTCGCTACTAATATATCTAAGCTATTACCAGCTCCATTAGTCGGATCTTGACCAGATATGGATAAAATATATTTTTTATGTCTCATATTATATTAAAGTCATTATAATGCTGCGTTCAGTCAATCCAAGTTATTAAAAAAAATGGAAGAGTATAAGATAGGTTTGGTAGGAGCTACAGGTTATGTTGGAGTCGAGCTATTGAAGTTGTTCGATGAAATGGATAATCTTGAAGTATCCTTCGTGTCATCGTCTGGAAGCATAGGCAAAAATCTTTACGAACAAATTAATGAATTCAAAAGAATTCCAAATCTTCAATTGTCTTCAGTTGAAGATTTAAAGGAGCAGGACCTTGATTATGTTTTTTTTGCCACTCAACACAATTTTTCTATGGACTATGTCCCTTTTTTGTTGGAGAAAGATATCAAAATTATTGATTTATCGGCAGACTTTAGAATAAGCGATGCTTCATTGTGGGCTGAAGCTTATGAAGATGAGCATAGGGCAAAAAATTTACTAAATTCTGCTGTTTATGGGTTACCCGAAAAAGAAAGAAATAAGATAAAAGAAGCAAATTTAGTAGCTGTTCCTGGTTGTTACCCCACAGCTTCTATTTTAGGACTCCTTCCTATTGCCAATAATATAAAAGCAAGTTCAAACATCATATTTGACGTTAAATCAGGTATCAGTGGCGCAGGAAGAAATAAAGTAGAGTCAGACCTGTCGGATGATATAGTCGATAATTTTAAAGCTTACTCGGCGCAGTCTCATCGTCATCAATTTGAAATAGGCCATTTTTTTAAAAAAAATTACAAGCTTAATAATAAAATAGTTTTTACTCCTCATCTACTGCCTATTTTTAGAGGAGAATATGTAACTTGTTATGTTGAAACTTCGAATTTCGAAGATTCGATCCAAGAAACTTATGAAAACTTTTATAAAAATGAAAAATTTGTTAGAGTATTAACAAAAGGTACTGTTCCTGAGTTAAAAAAGGTACAAAATACAAATTTCTGTGATATTTCCTTGTTCATGAAAGAAAATATTTTAACCATCCATATTGCAATAGATAATTTAATGAAAGGTGCTGCATCACAAGCAATTCAATGTTTTAATTTGATGAGTGGTGCAAACGAACACGAAGGAGTGACATTAAAAGATGGTTGAAAAATATACGCCTCAAGAATTAACCATTTCAGATGCTGCATTAGAGCGCATCGGAAAGTTAGTCTCGGATGAAGCAGGTCAGAAAGTTTCTCTTAGAGTTTTTGTTACAGGCGGAGGATGTTCAGGTTTTCAATATGGCTTTAAACTTGAAGATCATTTCGAAGATGATGATACCTTTCTTAAGAAGGAAGAGTTTTCAGTAGTAATTGATCCGTTAAGCATGCAGTATATTTTTGGATCTACTTTGGATTACAAAGAAGATTTGGAAGGTTCAAGATTCGTTATAGATAATCCAAACGCAGTTACAACCTGTGGATGTGGATCATCTTTCTCAATTTAACTTTTAAAAATTTCTCCGGTTAAAGAGATTTCAGCATTTGTTGAAGAACGAAGATTTATTTTTCTACTTTCAATTCTCTGTTTTGCAAGCCACGCAAAAGTAGAAGTTTCTACTAACATGGGATCTATCCCTAAAGCCTCAGTGGTATAAAGCTTCCATTTTTTTGGTAATTTTGACTTTATCAAATCCATTAAAAATAAGTTTTTACTGCCCCCTCCGCAAAGATAAATTCCTAACTCTTTAACATTACAGTTTTCTTTTAGAGAATTAAAAATTGATTTAGCAGTAATTTCAGTCATTGCTGAAATCCAATCAAATTTGGAAATTTGTATTTCTCTTGAGTAAATTTCAGAAAAATTATAATTTTCAGTAGAATCACTTTTCGGAGGCTTTCGATGAAAATATTCCCTTGAAAGAAATTCATTTATTAATTTATCTAATTTCTTTAAATCTCCTTTTTTCCCCCAACGACCATTTTTATCAAATGAATTTTTTCCGTTAGAGAAAAACTTTACGCTTTGATCTATTAAACAGTTTCCTGGCCCAGAATCCCACCCCATGATTTTTTGATTTTTGAGCAATAGCGTAAGATTCGATATTCCACCAATGTTAATTATTACTCTATTTTGCTTTTTATTTCTTAGAAATTTTTGATGAAATGCTGGAGTCAGAGGTGCTCCACTACCTCCATTAATAATATTAGTTTGTCTAAAATTACCGATCGTAGTTATGCCAGTTTGAATCGCAATCAAGTCTGGACTTCCAATTTGCAAAGAGTATGGTTTTTTTGAAAAAGGAGAATGCTGAATCGTTTGTCCATGAGAACCAATAGCCGTTATATCTGAGCTGCAAAGACCTGATTTTTTAATTAATCTCTTGATAGTCTTAACAGTAATTCTAGTGAACTCATCATCTGCTTGCTTAAGAGCCTTTGTAGGATTTTGAAACAGATTTTTTTTACTTTTTGATAGATAGAATAACTTAGCTTTTAGATCTTCAGGCATCTTGAAGGATATCGAATCAACTAGTTTTATTTTATTGGTAATTTTGTAGATAGATGCATCAATTGCGTCCATGCTTGTTCCAGAAAGCGTTCCAATAAAATAATTATTTTTTTTACTGGTTGATTGCATAAATTTGTAAATAAAGATCGTCTATTCTGTTGATCATTTTGATAGCTACTCTCTTAAATTTATCTTTTTCTGAGTCAATAATCGGTTCTGCATCGGGAAGTTTTACAGTTAACGGATCGGTGTGCATACCATTTACCCTGAATTCATAGTGAAGATGATAACCTGTCGCAAGACCTGACTTTCCTACGTAACCTATTACTTCTCCTTGGTCTACTTTATCTCCTATTTTCAAACCTTTTTTGTATTTAAATAAATGTGCATATCTAGTTGAATAATCTTCAGTATGTTTTATTTCAATTAATCTTCCATATCCTCCTTTATTTCCAATAAAAGCAATCGTACCAAAGCTTGTAGAGATAATTGGAGTACCTTTAGGAGCAGCGTAATCAACTCCTGTATGGGCTCTAATTTTATTTAAAACAGGATGCTTCCTGTTCAGATTATATTTTGAACTTATATAACTAAAATCAACTGGCGTTCTTAAAAAAGCTTTTTTTACATTTTTTCCTCTTGTTGAGAAATACTCTTTCGTTCCATCTGCGTAATAATATCTAATAGCTGTGAAAACTTTATTTCCTCTGATAAATCTCGCCGCCTTGATGTCTGAATTTTTAACCTGAGTACCATTCCAATAAAAATCTTCATACAAAACATCAAATTTATCTCCCGGTCTTATATCAAATATAAAATCGATATCCCATCCAAAAATATAAACCAAGTCCATTATTAGACTATCTGAAAGTCCTTCATTTAGAGCAGACTCGTATAATGAATTTTCAATAATCACGGATGCAAATCTTTCCAATTTCTCTAGAGGCCTAGAGAATCTTTTAATAGTGAATATATTATTTTCAAATTTAGCTAAAACGCCTTCAAAACCATTAGAAGTCAAAAAGATTTCTTTTGGCTCCCCAGATATTTTTTTTGAAATTTCCAAGGAGTCTCCAATTTTTATCCGAGCTAACTTTTCAGATCCCTTAGTTTTTATTAGCGCTCTGATGAAGCTGTCTTTCAAGCCGGACTGCTTGAGAAGATTTAAAAGAGTATCATTTTTTTTTATTTCAAAAATTTGATTTGAATTATTAATATCATTGCCTAAGGCAAAATCGCTACTCTTAACCTCAATTTTTTCTCTTGTAACTTCCAAGATTTCATAATCAGCGCTGTTCGAAACAAAAGAAAAGTTTGGAAAAAAAACCAAACTTAAAAAGACGAAAATAAAAATTATTAAAATAATTAGGTAATATCTGAGTTCAAAAAAAACCTTTCCCATTTTTTATTATCAATAATTTTATCTGTTAAAGTTATAAGTACTATTTTATGACATCTTAACTTTCATGAGCATACTTCAAGAAAAAATTGAAATACTTCTCAGAGGGGTCGAAGAAGTAATACCCAAAAAGGATTTTATATCTTTGATAGAAAAGAAACAAAAACTTACTATCAAGGCTGGTTTTGATCCCACTTCTCCAGATTTACATCTTGGACACACTGTCTTAATTAATAAATTAAAACAATTCCAAGATCTTGGGCATAAAGTAGTTTTTTTAATTGGAGATTTTACTGGATCCATCGGAGATCCTTCCGGAGTAAGCGAAACTAGACCGGTTCTTTCAGGAAAAGATTTAAAAAGGAATGCTAAAACATATGAAAAACAGATTTTTAAAATTCTAGATCCAAAGAAAACTGAAATTAAATTCAACTCGACCTGGTTCAAAAAGATGACTCCAGAAGATTTTATAAAGTTGGCTTCATCTATGACTGTTGCAAGAATGTTAGAAAGAGACGACTTTAGTAAGCGATATAAAAATAACCAACCAATTTCAGTTCATGAGTTTCTTTACCCTTTAGTTCAAGGATACGACTCTTTTCAATTAAAAGCTGACGTGGAGTTAGGCGGAACCGACCAAAAATTTAACCTTCTTGTGGGAAGAGATATTCAGAGAATCAACGGTATGAAAGAACAAATTATTATGACTCTGCCAATCTTGGAAGGTCTTGACGGTATAAAAAAAATGTCTAAATCTTTAAATAATTACATAGGTTTAACTGACAGTAGAGACGAAATGTTTGGAAAGTTAATGTCTATCTCAGATGAGATGATGTGGAGATATTACGATTTGTTGAGTTTTAAGACTAATAAAGAAATAGATAAATTAAAAAAACTTTCTAAAACTGGAAGTAGTTTGATGGAGGCAAAACTCTTATTAGGCTTTGAGATTGTAGAAAGATTTCATGGAAAAAATAACGCTACTAAAGCATTAAATGAATTTAAAAACAGATTTAGTCAAAAAAATGATCCGACAGAAATTTCTGCGGAAAATATAAAAGTGAAGGGTAACTCTATGAATTTGATAGACGTTCTTAGCCATCCAGATCTCAAAGAAAGAAAGCTTTGCAAGAGTAAGTCGGAAGCAAAAAGAATGATAAATCAATCCGCTGTTAGAGTAGATGGAAAAAGAATATTAGATGAAAATTTTAAGATAAAAATTAACTCAAAAACTCTGTTTCAAGTAGGTAAAAAGAGGTTTTTGAAAATAACTTTAAAAAGC
Organism: uncultured SAR86 cluster bacterium; assembly: GCA_902553315.1. GTDB lineage: Bacteria > Pseudomonadota > Gammaproteobacteria > Magnimaribacterales > AG-339-G14 > AG-339-G14. Next base: position 38,294 of record CACDKN010000001.1, on the reverse strand, counting down.
ACGAATTAAAGCTTTTATAAAGTCGATACCTATGTATAATCGCAATTTCCTGCGCAGTAATATACTGTACAGGGAGTTTTTTAACAGATTAGTTCATGTAATTCGTGCGGACACTTGCCTTGTAAATAGAGGTATGTGTCATTTTTTGAATATTTATATTCAAAACCCTTTTTTGATATTTTTTGAGAAAAATATCCGTTTAATTTAATTGAAGAGTTTGATCATGGCTCAGATTGAACGCTGGCGGCAGCTTTAATACATGCAAGTCGAGCGAGAAAGTTTCTTCGGAAATGAGTAAAGCGGCGAACGGGTGAGTAACGCGTAGGAATCTACCATTCAGCGGGGGATAGCTCGAGGAAACTCGAATTAATACCGCATACACCCTACGGGGGAAAGAAGGCCTCTCCTTGGAAGCTTTCACTGTTTGATGAGCCTGCGTGAGATTAGTTTGTTGGTGAGGTAATGGCTCACCAAGACTACGATCTCTAGCTGGTCTGAGAGGACGATCAGCCACACTGGGACTGAGACACGGCCCAGACTCCTACGGGAGGCAGCAGTAGAGAATATTGGACAATGGGGGCAACCCTGATCCAGGCATGCCGCGTGTGTGAAGAAGGCCTTAGGGTTGTAAAGCACTTTAGGTAAGGAAGAAAAGTTAATAGTTAATACCTGTTGACCGTGACATTACTTACAGAATAAGGACCGGCTAACTCCGTGCCAGCAGCCGCGGTAATACGGAGGGTCCAAGCGTTAATCGGAATTACTGGGCGTAAAGCGCGCGTAGGCGGTATGCTAAGTTGGGTGTGAAATCCCCGGGCTTAACCCGGGAACTGCATTCAAAACTTGCATACTGGAGTACGGAAGAGGCGAGTAGAATTCATGGTGTAGCGGTGAAATGCGTAGATATCATGAGGAATACCAATGGCGAAGGCAACTCGCTGGTCCGAAACTGACGCTGAGGTGCGAAAGCGTGGGTAGCAAACAGGATTAGATACCCTGGTAGTCCACGCCGTAAACGATGAGAACTAGCCGTTGGATCCTTGAGATTCAGTGGCACAGCTAACGCATTAAGTTCTCCGCCTGGGGAGTACGGCCGCAAGGCTAAAACTCAAATGAATTGACGGGGGCCCGCACAAGCGGTGGAGCATGTGGTTTAATTCGATGCAACGCGAAAAACCTTACCAACCCTTGACATCCAGAGAATTTTCTAGAGATAGATTTGTGCCTTCGGGAACTCTGTGACAGGTGTTGCATGGCTGTCGTCAGCTCGTGTCGTGAGATGTATGGTTAAGTCCAGTAACGAGCGCAACCCTTATCCTTATTTGCCAGCACTTCGGGTGGGAACTCTAAGGAGACTGCCGTGAATAACACGGAGGAAGGCGGGGACGACGTCAAGTCATCATGGCCCTTACGGGTTGGGCTACACACGTGCTACAATGGGAGATACAGATGGCTGCGAAAGCGCGAGCTGGAGCCAATCCCACAAAGTCTTCCTTAGTCCGGATTGGAGTCTGCAACTCGACTCCATGAAGCAGGAATCGCTAGTAATCGCGAATCAGAATGTCGCGGTGAATACGTTCTCGGGCCTTGTACACACCGCCCGTCACGTCATGGGAGTGTGTTGCACCAGAAGTGGTTTGCCTAACCTTTGGAGGGCGGCCCCCACGGTGTGATACGCGACTGGGACGAAGTCGTAACAAGGTAGCCCTAGGGGAACCTGGGGCTGGATCACCTCCTAACTATAAATACACTATCTTTGTTGTGAGTGTTCGCTCGAATTACATGAATTAATTTCAGACCTTAAATGGGTCTTGAGAGTTTTTTAAAAGTATTGTGATCCAAATATTAATAATTACTGTTATCAATTATTAATAATTATTTAAAAGTTTTATAACTTTTAAACATCAAGTTCAAGAATCGAATTCAATTCGATTCTGAATGCTAATGGCAAATAAAATTAGGCGCTTATTATTCAAAGAAACTTAACTTTCAAACATTTTTTGTTTAGAAACATTTGTTAAGTAATTAAGTGCATACGACGGATGCCTTGGCAGCTAGAGGCGATGAAGGACGTGGTAATCTGCGATAAGCTTCGGTAAGTTGATAAACAAACTACAACCCGGAGATCTCCGAATGGGAAAACCCACCTAGGATAACCTAGGTATCATTATCTGAATACATAGGATAATGAAGCTAACGCAGGGAACTGAAACATCTAAGTACCTGTAGGAAAAGAAATCAACCGAGATTCTGTTAGTAGCGGCGAGCGAAAGCGGAACAGCCCTTAAGCGTTTTAAGAGAAAAAATAACAAGTTGGGAAGCTTGACCATAGAAGGTGATAGTCCTGTGATTTAATTTTCTTATTTCGTGAAATCGAGTAGGTCGGAGCACGTGAAACTTTGACTGAACATGGGGGGACCATCCTCCAAGGCTAAATACTCCTAGCTGACCGATAGTGAACCAGTACCGTGAGGGAAAGGCGAAAAGAACCCCGGAGAGGGGAGTGAAATAGAACCTGAAATCGTATGCATACAAGCTGTAGGAGCTCTAAGTTTATCTTCGGATAAACGGAGTGACTGCGTACCTTTTGTATAATGGGTCAGCGAGTTACTGTCTGTGGCAAGCTTAACTTTTTAAGGTAGGCATAGGGAAACCGAGTCTTAATAGGGCGTTAAGTCGCAGGGAGTAGACCCGAAACCGGGCGATCTATCCATGGCCAGGGTGAAGGTAAGGTAATACTTACTGGAGGCCCGAACCCACTTATGTTGAAAAATGAGGGGATGAGCTGTGGATTGGAGTGAAAGGCTAATCAAGCTCGGAGATATCTGGTTCTCCTCGAAAGCTATTTAGGTAGCGCCTCGTGTATTACTCTTGGGGGTAGAGCACTGTCTCGGCTAGGGGGTCATCCCGACTTACCAAACCGACGCAAACTCCGAATACCAAGAAGTATTAGCACGGGAGACACACTGCGGGTGCTAACGTCCGTAGTGGAAAGGGAAACAACCCAGATCGCCAGCTAAGGTCCCAAAGTATGATTAAGTGGGAAACGATGTGGGAAGGCTTAAACAGCTAGGAGGTTGGCTTAGAAGCAGCCATCCTTTAAAGATAGCGTAACAGCTCACTAGTCGAGTCGGCCTGCGCGGAAGATATAACGGGGCTAAATCATACACCGAAGCTGCGAATAGATTTTTAATCTATGGTAGAGGAGCGTTCTGTACGCCTGTGAAGGAGGATTGGAAAATTCTCTGGAGGTATCAGAAGTGAGAATGCTGACATGAGTAACGAGAGAGAGGTGAAAAACCTCTCCGCCGAATGACTAAGGTTTCCTGTCCAACGCTAATCGGGACAGGGTTAGTCGGTACCTAAGGCGAGGGCGAAAGCCGTAGTCGATGGAAAACAGGTTAATATTCCTGTACTTGCTATTACTGCGATGGAGTGACGGAGAAGGCTAGATCATCAGGGCGATGGTTGTCCCTGTTTAAGGTTGTAGGTCGATACTTTAGGTAAATCCGGAGTATCTTTGACTGAGAACTGATGACGATTAACTTTTTTAAGTTGAGAAGTGATCGATGCCATACTTCCAGGAAAAACTTCTAAGCTTCAGGTAATAGGAAGCCGTACTGTAAACCGACACAGGTAGTCAGGTAGAGAATACTAAGGCGTTTGAGAGAACTTGGGTTAAGGAACTAGGCAAAATGGTACCGTAACTTCGGGAGAAGGTACGCCTCTATTACGTGAAAGAACTTGCTTCTGGAGCGGAAAGAGGTCGAAGATACCAGATGGCTGCGACTGTTTACTAAAAACATAGCACTCTGCAAACACTAATGTGGAAGTATAGGGTGTGACGCCTGCCCGGTGCCGGAAGGTTAATTGATGGGGTTAGTCCTCGGACGAAGCTCTTGATCGAAGCCCCGGTGAACGGCGGCCGTAACTATAACGGTCCTAAGGTAGCGAAATTCCTTGTCGGGTAAGTTCCGACCTGCACGAATGGCGTAACGATGGCCATACTGTCTCGACCCAGGACTCAGTGAAATTGAATTTGCGGTGAAGATGCCGTATACGCGCGGCAAGACGGAAAGACCCCGTGCACCTTTACTATAGCTTCACACTGGACTTTGAATTTATATGTGTAGGATAGGTGGGAGACTTTGAAGCAATAGCGCTAGCTTTTGTGGAGTCGTCCTTGAAATACCACCCTTGTAACTTTGAGGTTCTAACTTAGACTCATTATCTGGGTCAAGGACAGTGTGTGGTGGGTAGTTTGACTGGGGCGGTCTCCTCCTAAAGAGTAACGGAGGAGTACGAAGGTTACCTCAGCACGGTCAGACATCGTGCAATGAGTGCAATGGCAAAAGGTAGCTTAACTGCGAGACCGACGGGTCGAGCAGGTACGAAAGTAGGTCATAGTGATCCGGTGGTTCTGAATGGAAGGGCCATCGCTCAACGGATAAAAGGTACGCCGGGGATAACAGGCTTATACCCCCCAAGAGTTCACATCGACGGGGGTGTTTGGCACCTCGATGTCGGCTCATCACATCCTGGGGCTGGAGCAGGTCCCAAGGGTATGGCTGTTCGCCATTTAAAGTGGTACGCGAGCTGGGTTTAGAACGTCGTGAGACAGTTCGGTCCCTATCTGCCGTGCGCGTTGGAGATTTGAGAGGAGTTGTTCCTAGTACGAGAGGACCGGAATGAACGAACCTCTGGTGTTCGGGTTGTCACGCCAGTGGCATTGCCCGGTAGCTATGTTCGGAAAGGATAACCGCTGAAAGCATCTAAGTGGGAAGCCTACCTCAAGACAAGATCTCCCTGATCCTTCGGGATCCTAAAGAACCGTTCAAGACTAGGACGTTGATAGGCAGGGTGTGTAAGTGCTGTAAGGCATTGAGCTAACCTGTACTAATTGTTCGTGAGGCTTAACTAATGTTTCTAAATTTGAAAAAAGACCTAATTTTTTTGGATCACAATAATGAACAAGAATTTTGTCCGATGATAATAGCAAGTGTGGCCCACCTGATTCCATATCGAACTCAGAAGTGAAACCACTTAGCGCCGATGGTAGTGTAGTTTTTTCTATGCGAGAGTAGGACATCGTCGGACTTCTTGTTAAATCAGATAGTCCCCATACAAATTGCGTATTCACCGTTTTCGTGGAAAAGGGGCTCCATGTTTATAATTCCTAATCCATCCATTAACATTTCTCTGAGAAGATCATATTTATAAGATCTTCCAATCACATATACTTTTTTTATGTCATTTATAGAAGCTACCGTAATAGCTGTTTTTAAAATTGTTTGTCCTACCATGCTAATTATTCCGGCAGCTAAATCTTCTTTGTTGCATTCAGAATAATCTATTTTTCCAAAGTTCACGGCGCTTGCGGATTCTGGCAGATTTCCAATTGGACCTGAAATAACATCTTTTAATAATAGATCCACTTTTTCTCTTTTCCCTTTAGACGAAAGAGAATTTATTATTATTGGATCATCTTCACCAATAATTAATTTACTTAACCCCCTTATAGTTCCTCCACCTAATCCAGTTCCTCCGGCGTGGAAAATTTCACCTTCACTAAAGATTGCGCACGCTGAACCAGACCCAAGACTCATGACCATAAACTTTTCTTCTTTAGGATGAAAAGTATTTATTGCTCCCTTAACAATTGCGTCGACCTCGTTGTAATGTTTTATTTCGATTCCTTCATAAGACGAACCTAAAGCTTCGTGCTTTCCTCCGGTAACCCCAATTATTTGTATATTAGAAACATCATCTGTACAAGATGAGATTAATTCTTTAAGGAAATCAACAGAAGTATTTTTTGAAGAAAAAGTTTTAAATTTTAAGTCAGCACCATCATCTATAACCACGTCGGTATTAGTTATACCGAAATCAATTCCTAACTTAATGGATCTAGACATGAGCTGTTATGAACAGCTTAAGTTTATCAAAAACTAAGCATTAGCTTGCGCTTCTTGAATTGCTGCAAGCATGTCTTCAGAATCTTTTTTAACTTGATCTGAGGATTCTAGAGGCTTAGAAATTTCAGCCCAATCAATTTCATAATCACTTGCAGCATTTTCATACTCAAGAATACCAAGTTCATCGTATTTCGGTCTTACAGAGTCTGTAAGCAAACCAATTCTTTTTAGATTTGGCATAACTCTTGAAAATAAAAAGCTTCTGAATTGGTCTAAACCACCGTTATTTAATTGAAATACTCTGGCTTCTTCATCAGACATTTTTAAAAACTTAGTCATCGCTCCAGTATTTATTAATCTATCTTTTGAAACTACGCAAGCTTCAAAAGCGAATTCGGCTCTTTCTTCAATTTCTTCAGGAGAAAGAGTTTTAACAAAATCCTCCAAATAATTAATTCCAAAAGTTACGTGACGCGCTTCATCTCTGATGATGTAGTGAAGAAGAGTCTGCAAAAGAGGGTCTCTGGCAGAAAGCTTCATGTTAGTAAAGGCCGCAAGAGCAAGTCCCTCAATAATAATTTGCATTCCAATGAATTTTAAATCCCATCTTTCATCAGTAAGTATTTTGTCTAATAAAGCTTTTAAACTTGGATTTATAGGATAGTGAAAGCCGATTTTTTCCTGTAAATAACGATTGAAAACTTCAACGTGCCTAGCTTCATCGAAAGTTTGAGAAGCAGCGTACATTTTTGCGTTAAAAGTTGGAGCACAACTTGCTATTTGTGAAGCTACTAATAGAGCACCTTGCTCACCGTGAAGAAATTGACATAGAACCTCAGCAGTTTCATGTCTGTCGAATTCAATTTTTTCTTCTTCAGATAAGGTTTTGTAAGCATCTAATTGTTCGTGAGGAAATTCAACTCCATCAACTCCTAAAAGAGGCTCATCTGCAGGATGGGTGTAACTCCAGTCTAAATCTATTGAGCCATTCCAATTTAGTTCTTTTCCAAGTTCGTAAAGCTTTTTTATTCTGTTTTCAGCTACTGTGTAGTCCCAATTGTAAGAACCAGTAAGAGGTGTGTTGAAGATTTCTACAACGTCTTCAACATCTTTTTCTTTAAGATCTAGTTCGTCATCAAAATAAACTAAATCTTCGGGAGGACCCGATCTTTTTGTAATTTTCATATGGGTAAATTATTCCTTTGAGCCTTCAAAGTCAACATTTTTAACGGGTAATATTTTCCTTATCTTTCGGCAAATAATTCGGTTAATTGTTCCAACATAACACCACCTAATTCTTCTGCTCTATGGATTGTAACAGCCTTGGAATAATATCTTGTTACATCATGACCAATACCAATTGCAATCAGGTCGATATCTGTTTTATTTTCAATATCTTTTATCACCGATTTTAAATGATTGTCTAAATAGCTTGTTGAATTAGTAGATAAAGTACTGTCATCGACAGGTGCTCCGTCGGAAATCACCATAAGAATTTGTCTTTGTTCTGGTCTTTTAAATAATCTACTACAAGCCCAAAGCAGCGCTTCCCCATCAACGTTTTCTTTGAGCAATCCTTCCCGCAGCATTAATCCTAAGTTTTTCTTTGCTCTTCTCCAGGCAAGATCTGCAGGTTTAAAAATAATATGACTAAGATCGTTAAGTCTACCTGGATTGCTTGGCTTGCCGCATTCAACCCATAACTTACGACTGTCTCCACCTTTCCAATGTTTTGTTGTAAAACCTAAGATTTCTGTTTTTATATTACACCTGTCTAATGTCGCTCCAATGATATCTGCTGAAATCGCGGCTGTTGTCATAGATCTTCCTCTCATAGAGCCAGAACTGTCGACAAGAATAGTCACTACAGTGTCTTTAAATTTTGTGTCTTTTTCTTGTTTAAAGCTTAAAGGCGTTAGAGGATCAGTTATTATTTTAGTTAATTTAGATGTATCCAATATACCTTCATCTTTATCGTACTCCCAAGATCTATTCTGCTGAGCTAACAGTAATCTTTGAAGTCTATTAGCTAATTTAGCAATTACACTTTTGCTTGGATCTATTAATTGATCTAATCTTATCCTTAACCTCTTCAGCTCTTCTTGTGCACATAGATCCTCTGCGTCGACAATTTCATCAAAGTCTCTACAGAACACTTTGTATTCTTGATTATTTTCAACATTAAATAACTCTTCTAGTTTGGATCTATTTTCGATCCAATTTTCATCTGAATCTTCGACCTCTTCCTCTTCAAATTCCATTTCCTCAGAAGATTCCGAATCGGTTGGAGATTCTTCTGGAGAGCCTTCTTCTTGTGGCTCTTCATCTTGATTTTCCTCATCTGATTCTTCGTCTTCACTGTCGTCATCATCTGATGAGCTTTCTTCTTTTTGTTCTTCTTCTTCAAATTTAATGTTGAGCTCTTTAAGAAGATTTTGAATACTCTCAAGATATGACTCCTTGTCATTAATATTGTTTTTAAGTTCAGGAATAAATTTTTTCTCTATTTTTTTTAAATCTTCACTGAATGGTTCTAAAATTTTTTCTTCCAGAGCTGTAAATTTATTCCCTAGAATTTTCCCTTTGATCCAAATATCTAAAATTTTATTAATGCTCTCAATTGCTGACTCCGGTTTAAATTCTTCTAATTCCTCAACGAAATTATTTCTTAGATTACTTTTGAGTCCTTTGTACTGGAGTGAACCTAAGACTTCAATTCGAACGCTGTTTTGCACTGAGAGGCTTTGATCTAATTCATTAATACCAGTAATTTCACTTCTTGACTCATTAGAAAACTTTTCTTTCAGAGCTATTTTGTCGGCTTTCGCTCTGCTTAGGCTTAATCCATGTAAGGAGCTTTCGGGAAGGGGAATTGAATTAGAATGAATTGAATCACTTCCGAAATTAAGTTCCAAGTCAGTTTTGGAGGAAATTGCTCTAGAAGAGGAAGAGAGCGCTTCCTTTAATATTTGTTCTTTTGATCTATCACTCAATCTTGATCTATCAAATTGCTTATTGAATCAGACGTTTCATGATCAAAACATCTTTGAAAATACTCGGCAATGATTGGTTTTTCAGTTTCATCGCACTTATTCAGAAAGCTTAATTCAAAAGAAGAAACTAGATCAGAAAAAATTTGATAATTTTCCGCCCAACTTATTACTGTTCTTGGCGACATTAAGTTAGAGATGTCACCATTTTTGAAGCCTTCTCGTGTAAGATTTGCTAGCTCGATCATATTTTTTACGACATCCGAGCCTTTTTTATTATCTAAACCCTTTACTTTTGACAAGACTACTTTCGTTTCCAATTCGACACTCAAATAATTTAAGCAGGAGACTATTTGCCATCTGTCCATTTGACCTTGATTGATTTGTTGGGTGCCGTGATAAAGACCAGTACTGTCTCCAAGACCGACAGTATTTGCGGTAGCAAAAAGTCTGAAAAAAGGATTTGGAGTAAGCACTCTATTTTGATCTAAAAGAGTTAACCTTCCATCAACCTCAAGCACACGCTGAATTACGAACATTACATCAGGTCTACCAGCATCGTATTCGTCAAAAACCAAGGCGGTTGGATTCTGAATGGCCCAAGGAAGGATACCCTCTTGGAACTTTGTGACTTGTTTGTCTTTTTCTAAAGTAATAGCGTCTTTACCTAAGAGATCCAATCTGCTGATGTGTGAATCTAAATTGATTCTGACGCATGGCCAGTTTAACCTAGCTGCAACTTGTTCAATGTGAGTAGATTTTCCAGAGCCATGAAGACCTTGAATCATGACTCTTCGGTTGTCAGAAAAGCCAGCTAAAATTGCTAAAGTTGTACTTTTATCGAAACAATAAGTATCGTCAACATCTGGGACATATTCGTTAGCTTCTGCAAAGGCGGGAACTTCAAAATCAGCGTCTATGCCAAAGGTATTGCCAACGTTTAGTGAAATGTCAGGTGTATTCTTAGAAAAGTTGTTGTATGTTGTTGCCATAATTTAGAAGAGTACTTATTATCCTTTTTTCATTTAAAACAGCAAGATAATATACTTACGATCTAGTAAACTATTCCACTTCAAATTTATCTAAACTAAGCTTATGACGGAAAAAGAAATCTGGTTAGAAATCCAGGAAGAGGCCAAATCATTGTCTAGGGATCAATCATTGTCTGATTCTTACCTAAACGAATATGTTACTGATTTCGACAAGTTGTCTGACAGCATAGGTTTCAAAATTGCCAACGATTTAGGTCAAAATGTTTCGTCAAAAGCTTTTTCGAATAAATTTCTTTTCGCTGAATTAAAAAAAGTTTACGAAGATTCTAATATTTTGGATGGATTGGTTTTGGATCTACTTGCAGTGAAACAAAGAGATCCGGCATCTACTGGATATTTATCAACCCTGCTGTTTTCCAAAGGCTTTCTAGCGTTACAAACGCACAGAGCAAGTCATTACTTTTTAAAAATTGGAGAAACTTTGTTGGCTAATTTTCTTCACAGTCAAGCATCAAAAATATATAGCGTAGATATTCACCCAGCTGCAACGATTGGGGTTGGGGTGATGCTAGATCACGCGACTGGAATTGTGATTGGTGAAACTAGTGTAATCGAAAATGATGTATCAATTTTTCAAGGAGTAACCCTTGGCGGAACTGGAAAAGTTACTGGAGATAGGCATCCTAAAGTTAGAAAGGGAGTATTGATTAGCGCGGGAGCTAAAATTTTGGGAAATGTTGAAATCGGTCAAGGTGCCAAAGTAGCTGCTGGAAGCGTTGTTCTTGATAACGTCGAAATGAACACAACAGTAGCAGGTGTCCCCGCAATTGCTGTGGGTAAGCCAAGTTCTGATTCTCCCGCTAAAACAGTTGACCATTCAATCAAAGAATAAAATGTCAGATCAAAAGCTACTAGATGAATTAATCAAGACTTTGAATCTTGAGAAACTCGAAGAAAATTTATTTCGAGGACAAAGTGAACAAACTGCTTGGGGCAGAGTTTTTGGTGGGCAGGTAATAGGTCAGGCACTTAGCGCAACTCAAGAAACTGTAGACAATTCAAGAAAAGCGCATTCTTTGCATGCTTATTTTTTAAGACCTGGAAGAATTGATATGCCCATTCTTTATGACGTGCAAAGAATTAGAGATGGGAAAAGCTTTACCACACGAACAGTTAATGCGATTCAAAACGGAGAGTATATTTTTAATATGTCTGTTTCATTCAAAATATCCGAAGAAGGCCTGGAGCATCAATTTGAAATGCCAGATGTTCCAAGTCCTGAAGAACTTAAGAGCGATAGGGAGTTTAGAGAAGAAATGAAAGACAAAATCCCTAAAGCAATGCTTGAGGGGTTTTTAAGAGACAAACCAATTGAAATTAGAAACGTAGAAAATTTAAATCCATTTGATAATGAGAAGGGCGAACCTTTCAAAAATATGTGGATTAAAGCCTCTGGGAAATTACCGGACAATCACTTAATTCATCAAGGAGTTTTAGCTTACGCATCGGATATGGGCTTGCTTGGAACTTCCCAGCGACCACACGGATTTAGTTTTGGAGCTTACGAAAAACTTCAAGTAGCTAGTCTTGATCATGCGATGTGGTTTCATCGGGAGTTTAGGGCCGATGAATGGCTGCTTTATTCTTTAGATAGTCCATCTGCTAGTAATGCAAATGGATTCAATAGGGGTAATATTTTTACTCAAGACGGTATATTGGTTGCATCGGCAGTTCAAGAAGGCTTAATTAGAGTAAAACAAAAATGAAACATCTTTTCCAGTTAACGCTTATTTTGCTAAGCATTAACATTCTTGCCGAAGAAATGATCATTGGATCGGAGACAATAGATCCTGGGATCAAAATAGTCTTTGAAGTTGCTCCAAAAGATACAGTTTTTCCTGAAAAATTTTACTTGTCAGAATCAGAGACAGATATACATATTGAAATGTTGGCCAATTGGTCAGAAGATAATCTTGTTTCAGTGCCCTCAGGCGGGTTTGTCGCCTATCTCAAAGTGAAAGCTATCGTTACAAATGAAAAAGGAGCAATTATTGAAATCTATTTAACCCCACATTTGAACTTGGTAGATAATTTACATTATGCTCAAAATATTAAGTTACCTGGTAGCATCAAAGATCTTTACGACGTGACTTTCATTATTGAGCCTCCTGATAGCGAGTCTTTTGGCATACATTACGACTGGTATGAAAAGTTTGGAGGCTTAATTCAAGAAAGTTCTTTTACATATAAAAATTTAAACTTTGAGCAAATTGCTTTAAAACAAAGAAGATAAAAAATGAATTTTGGAATGTTTGTTCTTGGCGCAGTGGTATTTTTGATTAGCTTTATTTTTTTTAAAGTAAGCGCTTTTTTAAAAACTAAAGATTCTGAAGTTTCTTGGAAAAAACTTTTTATGGTGTTTTTTGTGGACTATTTAATTTTAGTAGTCGGTGTCTTGGGGACTGGGATAATTTTTGTGTCTTTATTTAATTCTTTTCATGGCTAAAATTAATCAATGAGCATTTCTTATATCGATACTAAAGAAAGAGAAGATTTTCCTGAGTTTGAAGAGTTATTTAAGTTAGTTGAATCTTTTATGGGGTATCTACCTAATTCATATCTACTTATGGCTGATAAGCCTGAGCTGCTTGAAGCTTTCGCAAAAATGTCCGCTGCAGTCTTTAATACTGTTTCTTTAGACGTGCAGTCAAAACAGCTGATTGCCTTAGCTTCCAGCTTAAGTTCTGGATGCAAATATTGTCAGTCACATACCTCTCATGGCGCAGAACGGGCAGGAGTAGCTAATGATAAAATAGCCGATATTCTTAACTATCAAAAGAGCGAACATTATGATGCGAAAGAAGTAGCGCTCTTGGATCTTGCCTTCGCTTCAGGAGAGGTTCCAAACGGCGCAACAAAAACTCACTTTGATAATTTGAAAAAATATTACTCTAAGCAGCAAATTGTAGACATGGTTTCTGTGATTGCTTTCTTCGGGTTTTTAAATCGGTGGAACGATACTTTTGGTACCGAGATCGAGGCAGTGCCAGCCCAATATATTGACGAAGTTTTAAAGCCAAAAAATTGGTAATAAAAAAAATTTTTTTAGCTTCCTTTAATTCTAGAAATAAATAGAAAAATTTTAGGAATTTTGTTAAAAAAATGTTAAAAAAATAATATTAATTAAACGTTACGGGGGAGATTATGTTTAAAAAATTAAGTTTAATTATTTTTATTTCTTCTACTTTGGTATTTGCTCAGGAAGAGGAAGTTCAAGTAATAGGTTCCTTAATTAAAGGAACACCAATTGATTCGGGTTCTCCGATCACTGTTTTAGATGCTGCAGACATTGCCGCACAAGGTAATTTGAACATTGTGGAATTGATAAAAATGGTTCCTGGCAGCACTGGTATGGACGGTGAATCCAACCAGTTTGGATCAAATGCTGCTGAGGGAATTTCAAATATTAATTTAAGAGGTCTTGGTACTCAAAGAACTTTGGTGTTGGTAAATGGAAAAAGACAAGTTACCGCGCCATTGAGTACAGGAGCTGGAAGATCCGTTAACCTACATGACTTTCCATTGTCTGCGATCAGTAGAATTGAAATTCTAAAAGAGGGTGCAGCTGCAACGTATGGATCGGATGCGATTTCAGGTGTGGTGAATTTTATTACCGATGGAACTTTTGAAGGCTTGAGAATGAATGTTGCTGGAAAAGGTATACCAAATGCTCAAGACGACGGTAGAGAATTTTCAGTCACTTATGGAACAATGTTGCCCAACGATGCCAATTTACTTGTTTCTTTCGGGTATCAATTTAAGCCTGAATTAAGAGCAGCAGATACTGTCTATGGTTTAAAATCTTATGCTGCTAACACTAGAGGGGGATATTCTGGCATGGGTAATCCTGGAACTTTTACGAGTGATAGTACTGATGGTGCGCCTGCAAACGCAGCCTTAGGTTTAGGTGGCCATTACTTCTTAGCTGATCCCGGTTGTAACGCAGCTGGAGGAACGATGACTCCGCTCGGGGCGTTTGGAACAGATGTAACGGATGACGCAGCTCTTGCCGGATTCTGTAGGTATCAGTACACCTACTTTGATAACGTTCAAGAAGAGCAAGAGAATAACCAATTGTGGTTAGAACTTAATGGTACGATTAATGATAACGAATACCATGTGGAATTTGCTTACAGTACTACTGAAGTACCTCATTACGCTACTTCACCTTCCTATCCACCAAGCAATCCTAAAACAAACACTATTCCTGACAATCACCCAGCCATGGCAGTCCTCTGTGCCGATTACCCAACTTTTTGTAGCGCGCTAACCGATGCTAATTATGGTGGGGATGGAACCAACAGAGCGGCATTACATGGTATCAGAACCAGGTCGATGGGAGCTTCAGGAAACCCCTTTGGTAATTCTCAAGGAGCTCAAACAGAGCATAGAGAATATGACACCTATAGATTTGCTTTTAATTTTGAAGGCGATTTGACCGATGACGTTCAATATTCAACAAGTTTTAACTTCTCAAATAGTGAAGGAGAGCTTTCTTCATCAGACACTCAACAAAGCAAATTTTTGGCAGCTCTCTGGGGCTATGGTGGTCCAGACTGTGATGCCGAGCTAACTGGCTTGACAACTAGTGCAACCGACAGAACTCCAACATTTAAAGTAAGTTCTACTGGCGCTGCAATTGCAGCTTCGGTAGTCCAATCAACTACTCGACCAGCGGGTTGTCTTTATGTGAATCCTCTTTCTAACGCTGTCCAACAAGCGATGCAAAGAGATCATAGTTCCGCGGATGGAGCAAGAATGCCAGTCAATCCTAACTACGATGCTTCAGTTGCCAATCCTACTGCGTTACTTAGATACTTAATTGATCAGAGAATAACTCTATCAGAGTCAGAATTAATGACGTTTGATTTTATCGCGCAAGGAACTTTGCCAAGCATCTCATTCGATGCTGGAGAAGCTGCCTGGGCTGCGGGTTATGAAAGAAGAGATTACAATCTTAAAACTTCGACTCCAGCAAGAGATGGACCAACAGCAACTAACGCTATGACTAATATTCATAATGGAGACTTGTATCCGTGTTTGATTCCTGAACAAAATGAGACCGCTGCTGGAAGAGCTGCTTGTGCTGCTAATCCAGTGGGACTCTTCATGTTCTTGGCTCCAACTTTTGATAGCGACCAAGATCAAGACGTTGATGCTTTGTTTGCTGAATTGGCACTGCCAGTGAGCGATCAGTTAGACGTACAGCTTGCCATTAGGTATGAAGATTATGGCACTGTTGATTCAATAGACCCGAAAGTAGTAGTTAGATTTTCTCCTACCGATACGGTCACATTGAGATTTACTGGGCAAACTACCTTTAGAGCGCCTCATCCAGACGAAACTTCTAGAACTAGGGTTACTGCACTTCAGTACGTAAACCAAACCGGTGCTTTTAAAGCTGTCGACTTAACTGGAAACACCAATTTGGAGCCAGAAGAAGCTACCACTTATAACATTGGTTTAATAACTGATTTTGGAACCGACAATTGGACGGCGACTTTAGATTACTATAACTTTGAGTTTGACAATCCAATTATTAACGAAAACCATCAGCAATTAGCCAATGCTTATGGAGCAGGCGGTGCTGGTAAAGCTGCCATTCAAAGCCAAATCTTTGGTGGAACTAACCTAGTGAACGATGGTTCCTTTGGAGTTGGAGATATCGCTAGAATTCAATCAAATTACGTTAACGGTCCAAAAACTGAAACCGACGGATTGGATTTATTTATTAAGTACGATACTGATGTTGGTAATGGAACTTTATCAACCGGTTTAGAAGCTAACGCTATATTGGGGTATTCTGTTGCAGATTATAATGTTGGCGGAGCTCTGGTAGCTGCGGCTTACGAGTGTGCTGGGTTCTTCAACATCAACAATACTTGCAGACCAATGCCAGAACAAAAAGGTAAAGGTTTTGTAAATTATGTGGATGCTAAACATAATTTCTATGGTGCTGTAAATTATATTTCAAGCTATTACAACCGAAGAGATTCTGGAAGAGTAGCTGAACACAGGACTTTTGATGCCACTTATACTTATAGTATGAACGATTCGACAGACCTGTCATTCTCCGTTTATAACATTGCAGATAAACTGCCACCTTTTGTAAATTGGGAGATGAACTATGACGCTTATACTCATAGTCCGCTCGGAAGATTTGTTAAAGCTGGTTTTACTTACAGATTGCAATAAAACTAATTTCATGAGGCTCACTAATTGAGCCTCATGAGATGAAAATCTTTAATTAAAAGGGATTCTATTCTAAAGTGGTTTGACCCATTAATTCTTGGTCAATTTCTCTTGCAGCAGCTCTACCTTCATTAATTGCCCAAACAACTAACGATTGGCCTCGACGACAATCTCCTGCGGCAAACACTTTTGGGTGAGAAGTTTTGTGAATGTTATGCTCGGCTTTGAAATTAGATCTTTCGTCTAGATCTAAATTTAAATTTTCATTCAAATAATGCTCTGGACCTAAAAAACCCATGGCCAAAAGCACTAAATCCGCTCTCCAAATTTTCTCTGTTCCTGGGAGCTCTTGAAAATCTTTATCGACTTTGACAGTTTTAATCCCAGTTAATTTTCCGTTTTTATCTCTTAAGAATTCTTTTCCAGAAACTGAATACTCTCTGGGGTCTTTACCAAAAACTTCTCTCGATTCTTCGTGTCCGTAATCCACTTTGTAGATTCTAGGAAAGAGCGGCCATGGATTGTTATCCATCCTGTCCTGAGGAAGCTCTGGCATAATTTCAAAATTGGTCAGAGACTTACATCCATGTCTTAAAGAGGTTCCCAAACAATCATTACCAGTGTCTCCGCCTCCAATAACAATGACATTTTTACCTTTGGCGTCAATAAAGTTTTCATCGCTTAGTTTGCTGTCTAAAAGGCTTTTAGTATTTTGTCCTAAAAACTCCATTGCGAAGTAGACGCCATCTCCTTCTCGATTAGGAATTGGCAAGTCTCTTGGTTTAGTAGCTCCGGTAGTCAGCAGCACAATGTCATTCGATTCAACTAATTCATCTACCGAAATGTCATTTTTTTCGCTCCCACCGATGTTACAGTTCGTGTGGAACCTGATACCTTCTTTTTCCATAATGTCTATGCGCATATCTATTATGGACTTGTCTAGTTTCATGTTCGGAATTCCGTACATCATGAGGCCACCAATTCTATCGGCTCGCTCGTAGATCTCAACAGAGTGACCGACGCTATTTAGTTGTTGCGCGGCTGACAGTCCTGCTGGACCAGAACCAACGACGGCTATTTTTTTATTTGTTCTTACTTTCGGTACAACAGGTTTAAGCCATCCCGATTCAATCCCTTTGTCCGCAATTGCGAATTCAAGATTTTTGATGGTGACAGGAGATTCGGTAATACCCAAAACACATGCACCCTCGCAAACCGCGGGGCAAACTCTTCCAGTAACTTCTGGGAAATTATTAGTTTTTAAAAGTCTGTTAAATGCTTCTTCCCATTTTTCGTTATAAACCAAATCATTCCACTCTGGAATTAGATTATAAACTGGGCAACCTTCTCCTGATTGACAAAAGGGTACTCCACAATTCATGCATCGCGACGCTTGAGTATTAAGTAGAGATTCGTCATGATCGGTATAAATCTCTTTGAAATCAATTATTCTTTCCTTCGCTGGCCTATAAGGCTCAACAACTCGTTCGTGTTCTTTAAATCCAGTAACCTTTCCCATTTAACTTACCTTTAATTTTTGTTCATCCATTTCTTGTAGAACTCTTTTAAAATCAGTGGGCATAACTTTTACAAAATTATGTGTCTCTTTTTTCCAATTATCCAGAATTTTTTTCGCAACACTAGACCCAGTATATCTGAAATGTTTTTCTATCAATTCTTTTAACTCATCCAAGTCCTCCTTTACTTTCAATTTTTCTAACTCAAAGGTGCTCAAATTACACTTTTTTTCAAAGGACTTTTCTCTATCGTAAACGTAGGCGATACCGCCGCTCATACCGGCCCCAAAGTTTCGACCAGTTTTGCCAAGGATTACAGCTCTTCCACCAGTCATGTACTCGCAGCCATGATCACCAATGCCTTCAACGACTACTCTGGCACCACTGTTTCTTACACAAAATCTTTCTGCTGCAATACCTCGAAAATAGGCCTCTCCACCTGTGGCTCCATATAAAGCAACATTGCCTAACAAGATATTTTCTTCGGGGACGAATTTACTATCTTTGGGAGGGTAAATTATTATTTTTCCTCCGGAGAGTCCTTTTCCAACGTAATCATTAGCGTCTCCTTCTAAGGAGATGGTCATTCCTTTGGTAATCCAAGCTCCAAGGCTTTGCCCCGCAGAGCCCTTCAGATTAAGATTAATTGTATCGTTAGGAAGACCGTTAGCGCCCCAAATTTTAGAAATCTCATTTGAAAGAATTGTCCCAAATACTCTATTGGTATTGCCAATGTTTAGGTTCACTGCAATTTTTTGTTTGGTTTTGATATTGTTTTTAATTGTCTTAACTAAAGCCATATCCATTGATTTTTGCAGGTTATGATTTTGTTCTTGAGTATTATAGACTTCTGTATTCTCGAAGAATTTTTGCGCTGGAGTAAGAATTTTTGATAGGTCAAGGCCGTCTCTTTTCCAATGATTGATAGCATCTTCCATTTCAAGTAAATCCACTCTTCCTATCAAATCATTTAAGTTTTTTATCCCAAGTTTCGCCATAATCATTCTTAATTCTTTGGCAACCATGAATAAATAGTTCACGACATTTTCAGGACTTCCATGAAACTTTTTTCTTAGTTCTTTGTCTTGCGTCGCAATACCAACAGGACAAGTATTTAAATGGCATTTTCTCATCATGATGCACCCTAAGGTAACGAGTGGGGCTGTAGAAAAACCAAATTCCTCGGCACCAAGAATGGCCGCAATTGCCACATCTCTTCCAGTTTTAAGTTGTCCATCCGTTTGTAGAACTACTCTTGAACGCAGATTATTCATCACAAGTGTTTGATGAGTTTCAGCAATACCTAATTCCCAGGGAAGCCCAGCGTGTTTGATGGAAGTCAAAGGAGACGCTCCAGTTCCGCCGTCATGACCAGCTATGACGAGATGGTCTGTTTTTGCTTTAACTACTCCAGCAGCAATAGTTCCTACTCCAATTTCAGAGACCAATTTCACACTTATCCTAGAGCTACGATTGGCATTTTTCAAATCGTGAATAAGTTGAGCAATATCTTCGATGGAATAGATATCATGATGTGGTGGAGGACTGATAAGGCCTACTCCAGGGGTTGAGTGTCTAATCTTTGCGATGTAGTCATCGACTTTTGTTCCCGGTAGTTCTCCACCTTCTCCAGGTTTTGCGCCCTGTGCAATTTTTATTTGAAGTTCGTCTGAATTGGTAAGGTACCACATGGTCACCCCAAATCTTCCCGAGGCTACTTGTTTGATGGCTGATCTTTTTGACTCTCCATTCTCAAGAGGTTTAAACCTAATAGGATCCTCACCACCTTCGCCTGTATTGGATTTACCCCCAAGTTTATTCATTGCAAGAGCGAGAGATTCATGTGCTTCCGTAGAGATAGAGCCAAGCGACATAGCACCAGTAGCAAATCTTTTCACTATTTCCTTTTCGGGCTCAACTTCTGCTAAAGGTAATTCAGAATCAGAAAATTTAAATTTCATTAAACCTCTTAGGGTACTATTTTTTGTTGTTTGTTCATTAGCATGATCAGCGAATTTCCAATAAGCAGTTTCGTCGTTGTTTCTAGAAGCAAGTTGCAAGGCAGAAATAGTTTTAGGATCCCACATATGGCTATCGCCTCCATTTCTCCAATGAAAATCTCCGGGATTAGGAAGAGTGCTAACTTTGTTTTGACTTATTTCAGGAAAACCAATTTCATGTCGCCTTTCAATCTCTTTAGTAAGAACTTGAAAATCAATTCCTTGAACTCTGCTAGGTGTCCCTGGAAAAGAGAACTCAATAATTTCGTCTGCTAAGCCTACCGCTTCAAATATTTGGGCGCCTTTATAAGATTGGAGAGTAGAAATTCCCATTTTTGCCATAACTTTTAACATGCCTTTGGCCACACCTTTTTTATAAGCATTCACAAGATCTTTCATACCTTTAAGATTTTCATCTTTCAGCAATCCATCTTTTAAAGATTTTGCAAGTACATCAAATGCTAGATAAGGATTGATTGCGTCCGCACCATAGCCAACAAGCAAACAATGATGGTGAACTTCTCTAGCTTCTCCTGTTTCTATAATTATTCCGATTTGTGTGCGCTTTTCTCTCTTTACTAGATGATGATGCACGGTAGAGCACGCAAGCAAAGAACTTAAGGCAATATTTTTTTTGGAGATGTTTCTGTCAGATAGAACCATGAAGGAATAACCTTCATTAATTGCTTCTTCTGACTCTTTACAAATTCTATTTAACGCAGTTTTTAAACCTTTTTCTCCTTTTCCTCTGGGATATGTAATGTCTATAGTTTTGGTTTTCCAACCAAAATTCCTAATATCTTTAATTTTTGCCAATTCAAGATTGGATAGAATTGGGTGCTCAAGGTTTAGTCGGTTTACATTTTTCTCATGATTTTCTAGCAAGTTACCTTCAGGACCAATAAGACATTTAAGTGACATGATCACTTCTTCTCTTATTGAGTCAATTGGAGGATTTGTAATTTGTGCGAAAAGTTGTTTAAAGTAATCATAGATCATCCTTGGCTTGTCTGATAAGCAGGCCAATGCAGCATCGTTGCCCATAGATCCAAGTGGGTCTCTCAGTTCAGTAACCAGAGGTAAGAGCATAAATTCAAGAGTTTCGGTGGTGTAACCAAAAGCCTGCATTTTTGGGATTAGATTTTCTTCTTTTGAATTTTTTCTTGTGGTTTTGAGATCTTTAAGATTAACTATTTGATTCTTATTCCATTCTTTATAAGGCAATTGTGAGGCAACTTCTTTTTTAATTTCTTCGTCAGAAATTAATTTTCCTTTTTCAAAGTCGATTAAAAACATTTTACCCGGTTGAAGTCTACCTTTAGAAATAACGCTTTTAGAATCCACTGGAAGGACCCCAACTTCCGAAGCCATAATAACCTTGTCATCATCGGTAACGTAAAACCTGCTGGGTCTTAGACCATTCCTATCAAGAACAGCGCCAACCATTTTTCCATCAGTAAAAACTATTGAGGCTGGCCCATCCCATGGCTCCATAAAAGAAGAAGCGTATTCATAAAAAGCTTTTTTCTTTTGAGACATCTCTCTATCGTTTTGCCAAGCTTCTGGAATCATCATCATTATTGCTTCTGGAATTTTTCTTCCTGACATAATTAGAAACTCAAGCACATTATCGAAACTGCCAGAGTCTGAACAATCAGGTTCGGCAATGGGGAAGAGTTTTTTTAAGTTTTTTCCAAAAAGCGGGCTCTCTGCCATACCTTGCCTAGCTCTCATAAGGTTTATATTTCCTTTCAGAGTATTTATTTCTCCGTTGTGACACATGTACCTGCAGGGTTGAGCCCTATCCCACGAGGGAAAAGTATTAGTACTAAACCTTGAATGAACCATTGCGAGATGTGTTTTGAGCTCTTTATTCTCAAGGTCAGGGAAAAAAGGAAATAACTGTGCAGGAGTTAACATTCCTTTATAAATTATTAATCTTGAAGACAGAGAGCAGGCATAAAACATTAAGCCTTGAGAAAGATTTTCTTCGAATCTCAATCTCCTACTAAAAATCTTTCTACAAAGATAAAGTTTTCTTTCAAACTCGTCCTGTGAAATTTTTCCTTTAGAGCCAATAAAAATTTGTTCTATTTTAGGCTGACAGCTCAAAGCGGCAGGACCAACGTTAGCTTTTTTCTGATTTATGGGAACTTTTCTCCAACCTATGAAGCTTAATCCTTCTCTTGCGACTGTCTCCTCTACTATTTTTTTACTTAGGCCATACTCTCTTTCGATTTGAGGTAAAAAAAGGTTTCCAACAGCATATTTGCCTACTTCAGGCAGAATTAAATCCAGAGTTTTAGCTTCTTTTTGAAAAAATGAATCCGGCAGGGCTAAGAGAATACCAGCGCCATCTCCAGTATTTTCTTCAAAGCCACAACCCCCTCTATGGTCCATTCTGGAGTTAATCAGATAAGCGTTGTCCATGATCTCTCTGGAGGGAACTCCTTTTACATTGGCAACAAGACCAACTCCACACGAGTCTCTTTCAAAGTCTGGATCGTAAAGCCCCTTTTTCTTGGGTCTATTTAAAAAATATCTATTTTTTGGCACAAATTACACCTAATTCGGTAAATTGAAGTCCTTAACGCTCGGACTTAGCGTCACTTTTCGAGCATGTGAAATGCAGTTTTAATAAGATATTAGTAAAAAAACCGCTAAAAGTGAATTATTTGCTTATATCTTTAAGCTTTCCTTTAGAAGATCTTCATCAACTTCGTTTGAAATTTCAGCCCTGCCAACAGAATTTAAGACGATAAACCTTAATCTATTTGAAAGAATTTTTTTATCTCTGCTCATTGCCTCTCTAAATTCGCTGTATTTAAAATTTTTTGGCAACTTAGTTGGCAATCGAGCTGATTTTATAACCTTTTTAATACGATCGAACTCGTTTTGAGAGATTTTTTTCATTAAGAAAGACAGATTAGAAGCACAAACCATTCCCAATCCAACAGCTTGTCCATGAGAAAACCCTTCTAATGCCATTGCTGACTCAAACGCATGACCATAAGTATGTCCAAAATTCAAAAGGGCGCGATCGCCAAGTTCTTTTTCATCATTTGATACTATTGAGGATTTGATTAGTGAAGACTCATAAATTATTTGAATCAAACTTTCTTTATCGTTAGCAATTTTATTTATAATTTTTTTCTCTAACTCTTCAAATAGAGATTTATTAGCAATAAGCGAATGTTTAATAATTTCTGCCATTCCCTCTGCTATTTCAGCTTCTCCAAGACTTGATAAAAGGTCGATGTCTATTAGAACAAGATTAGGCTGATAAAAAGCTCCAATGTTATTTTTTGCGCCTTGAAAATTAATTCCAGTTTTTCCTCCTATTGCAGCGTCTACTTGAGCCAGCAGAGTAGAAGGAATTTGAATAAGATTCACGCCCCTTAAGTAAGTTGAGGCTGCAAAGCCAACCATGTCTGTCGTTATTCCACCACCCAAAGAAATTAGAACACAGTCTCTATTAAACTTTTCTTCGTTTAGGACCTCAAAGATCGGCTGAAGACCCTCTAGACTTTTATTTCTTTCATTGGTCTTAATTTCAATTGAAATTAATTTACTTGGATTAGATTTTGACAAGTTGGTTCTTAAGTCATCTAGGAATTTTTTTGGAACGTTTGAGTCTTTTATAATAAGGATTTGTTTACCCTCAACGAGCCACTTGAAATTATAGTTATTAATAAGAGCTTGATTTATAACAAGCTCATAATTTGAAGACGCAGTTTTAACTTGGATTGATTTATTCATTAAAAATATTGACTATTTTATTAGCCAACTCTTCATTAGACATTGAATCCGAAAAAAATTCCATTTTCGCTATCTTTTTATATTTATCAATTCTCTTGTCATAAAGTTTTTGAAGAATTTCTTTTGGATTAGATAAGTTAAGCAAAGGTCTTTTATCTGAACCTTTAGTATTTTCAAATTGGCTTTCAACTTTACTGTTTAAAAATATCACATATTTTTCGTTCTTAAGTAAATTTAGGTTCTCTTCACTTTCTACTATCCCTCCTCCAGTTGAAACAATGCAATCTTTCAATTCCAATGATTTCTTTAAATACTTAGTCTCAATACTTCTGAAATAAGCTTCGTCTTTAAGTTTAAAAATTTCATTAATGGACAAGTTCAAATCTTTTTCAATTTCTTTGTCCAAGTCAAACAGATCTTTATCTAACTCAGAACTTAAAATTTTTCCTATTTTCGATTTGCCAGAGCCCATCGGGCCAATTAGAAATATTTTCATTAAGTGCTCTTAAATATTAAAATACATTTTATCTTATTGCAGTCTTAGACTATGTTTTTCAATAAATATTTTTTTTCATTATTAATTATTTTTTTACTACCCATCCAATTTGGTTTAGGTTTATTTATTTATTTATCTCACGACCTCCCTTCGACTGCAGACGTTAGGAAAGTTGAATTACAAATTCCTTTAAAAATATTTACTTCTGATGGAAAACTAATTGGGGAATATGGCGAAATTCATCGCACAAAATTATCTTTTGATCAAATTCCTGAAAATATAGTTAATGCTTTTTTAGCGGCAGAGGACAGTGACTTTTTTTCTCACAGTGGTGTGGATTTTCTAAGTTTAATAAGAGCAACTTATCAATTTGTGAAAGAAGGTGAAATTGTCAGCGGTGGGGGAACTATCACTATGCAGGTGGCAAGAAACTATGTACTAACAAAAGAACAGACTTTTGAAAGAAAGTTAAAGGAAATTTTTATGGCGTTTAAATTAGACTTATCTTTTACAAAAGAGGAAATTTTTGAGCTCTACGTAAATCAAATATTTTTAGGGAACCGTGCCTACGGAATTGCTGCTGCTTCTGAAATTTATTACGGCGAGGATCTTGCCGATTTGTCAGTTGCACAATCAGCCATGATAGCTAGTCTTCCAAAAGCCCCATCTAGAATTAATCCTATCGCAAACCCTGAAAGATCTTTAATAAGAAGAAATTGGGTCTTGAGTAGAATGGAATCATTAGGGTTTATAGAAGAAAAAGTTTTTGAGGAAGCTTTTAATGAACCGATTTCTGCATCGTTTTATGGAATAGGCTCTGAAGTCGAGGCAGATTATCTGTCTGAACAAATTAGAAGATACATGATTGAAAACTACGGGCTTTCATCTTACAAGGAAGGATACAAAGTTTATTCTACTATCAGCTCTTCGAAACAATCGGCCGCGGTGAATTCTCTTCGAAGGGGTATTGAAGAATACGAATCCAGGCATGGATTTAGGAAACCTAATAACTTTAAAGAACTCATTCCTAAAGAGTTCAATCAAAGAAGTGATCTCTTTTATAAAGTTGGCTATGACCCAAGTAACTTCAGGGACTCCTTTGGTCTTAAAAAGGATCTTCTGAATCCTTTGGACGATTTGCTCGATTTTCTGTCAGATCAGCCAAGATTTAATTCATTTGAACCTGTTCTAATTCTGTCGGTCGATTCATCAAAAATTTCTGTATTAAAAAAGAATTCAGAAATTGAAACAATCTATTTGAACAATCTAAGTTCAAACATTAGGCCTAGAATTGATGAGAATAAAAAAGGTAAAAACATGACGAGTTTCTCAAGTTTTTTTGAAACAGGAGACTTAATTTGGTTCAAAGAAACTTCGGAAAAGAAATTTGAGTTAGCTATGCACCCAGAGGTACAAAGTGCACTTGTGAGCATCGATCCAAATTCTGGGAAAATTTTGGCTTTAGTTGGAGGTTATAATTTTAATTCAAGTAAATTTAATAGGGCCTTTCAGGCAAAACCTCAACTTGGGTCAAATTTTAAACCTTTTTTATATGCAGCTGCCTTCGAGAACGGTTACAGTCCGGCGACAATTATTAACGATGCTCCAATAGTTTTTGAGGATCAAAATTTAGAAGAATTTTGGAGGCCTAAAAATGCGAGCGGGAAATTTTATGGACCTACTAGACTTAGAGAAGCGCTTTTGCAGTCAAGAAATGTGGTCTCAGTAAGGCTTCTCAACGATTTAGGTATTTCAAAAGCTAAAAACTATTTAACTAGGTTTGGTTTTGAAAGAGATAGTTTGCCTGAAGATTTATCAATGGCTTTAGGATCATATGGAATAAGTCCTTACAAAAATGCCGAATTTTTTTCAATTTTTGCTAATGGTGGAAAAAAAATTGAACCTTTTTATATTGAAAGAATAATTGATAAAAATGGAAAAGAATTAATACTAGAAAATGAAGATGTTTCAAAAGCTTCTATTGCTAAATGGTATGGAAAACAAATTCCTAAAGAAGAGACATTTGCAATCGATCCAAGAGTTTCTTTTTTAGTTAATGATATTCTTCGCGAAGCAACTCAAAGAGGGACTGGAAAAGCTATCAAAAAACTTGAGAGAGATGACTTTGCAGGAAAAACAGGCACCACCAATGATTCTGAGAGTACATGGTTTACAGGGTTCAATAATAAGATTTTAACCACCGTTTGGTTTGGATACGATCAGCCTCGATCCCTGGGAACAAATGAATTTGGCAGTACAACTGCTCTGCCAATTTGGCTTAACTTCATGGAGGAAATAATTGATTCAATTGAATACTCGATTCCTGTTGTCCCTTCAAATTTAATTGCAAAAAAAATAAATCTTTCGACAGGTAAAGAGGCTAATTCTTTGGATGATAATGCTAGATTCGAATATTTTTTTGATTAAACAAAAATAGAATCTTTTAGTAAGTTCCAGTGTGCTTGCCAGTCGGTAAGAGAATTTTTTTTAAAGTTGCTTCGAGTAAATGCTTGAATTTGGCCTTCCATGCAGGACATTAATAAATCAGCAGAACTAGAAGAATTAATTTTAAGTTTCTTTTTTGTTTCTCTTTCGTAGGATTGGAAAGATTGTTTTATTTCTACATTTAAACGTTCAAAAATTAGAGAAATTTTGTCGTCTATTTTTGCTTCAGCTGCCGTAAGAGCTTGCTTGTTTAAAATTTTTGCAAAACCTTTATTTGTTTCACAAAACGAAAGAATTAGAGAAACTATTAAACCAGGTACTTCTTCGGAGGGATGATTTGAACGGATGCTTTCTATTCTTGGAAAAATATTGGATTCAAAAAAAATAACCATTTCTTCATAAATCTTCCTTTTGCTAGGGAAATGTCTATAAATTGCAGCTTCTGTAATTTCAGTTCTTCTGGCTAATTCAGCAGTAGTAATTTTAACTGGTTCTTTTTCCTCGAGCATTCGGGCAAGAGTTTGCATAATTTGAGTTTTTCTGGAAACTTTATCTTCAGCCATTTATCTATTTATTAAAGTGCCAACACCTTTCTGAGTTAATATCTCCAACAATACAGCATGAGGAACTCTCCCATCAACTATGTGCGCATAATTAACCCCATTGCTTAATGCTTCTGTTGCAGCTTTTAACTTTGGTACCATCCCTCCGCTAATTATTTTTTTATTTCTCTGCAATTTTTTCGATTCTTTCAAACTTATTTCGGAAATCTTTTTACCATTTGAGTCATTGATGCCATGAACATCAGTCATAAGAATAATTTTTTCTGCATTTATTGATGCGGCAACAAAGCATGCAACGTCGTCTGCATTAATATTAAGCGGAGTTTTTTTTCCACTCCATCCTATGGGCGAAATTATTGGAATTTCTTTACTCGACAAGACTTTTAAGAGTTTAGATTTATTTATCTTTTTTATGCTTCCTACCTCGCCAAGTTTTTTATTTTTTTGTTTTTCTGCAGAAATAAAGTTTAATTTTTTACCAGCAAATGATTTTCCAAATCCCCCCCAAGAATCAATAAGATTCTTAATATCCTTATTAATTTCATTATCTAAAATACTTTGGATTATTTTTATCATTTCTAAAGAAGTAACTCTTAAGCCTTCATAGAATTCGTAATTAATTTTTTTATTTTTTAAAGCCTTTCCTATTTGAGGTCCTCCTCCATGAACAATTACAGGATTAATGCCAACGGCTTTCATTAAAACTATATCTCTCGCAAAGCTTTTTCTTAAAAAACTGTTTTGCATTGCGCTTCCGCCATATTTAATCACAATATTTTTTCCGGAGAATTTTTGAATAAATGGTAAAGCCTCAGTCAAAACTTTAGACGTATTAATTGCGTTTTTTCTTATAATGCTCATGTTTAATTCAAAATTTAAGTTTACTATTGATTTTGAACAACTCTTTTTGAAAAAGTTCTTTTATCGATTCAAGTTCCTTATTTGTCTCAGCTTCAAACCTAAGCACCAAACTTGGCGTTGTGTTTGAAGCTCTTATTAATCCCCATGATTTAGGGCCTTCAAGACGCAAACCATCAATAGTAATTGCGTTGAACCCCTCGGGTTTAAAATTATTTTTTAATTTACTTATAACTTCAAATTTATATTTCTCATCTGTAGAAATTTTAATTTCAGGAGTATTGAACATATTTGGAAATTCATTGAAAACTTCATGAGATGTTTTCTTTTGATTAGATAGTATTTCTAAAAGTTTTAAGCCTGAAAAAATTCCATCATCAAAACCATACCAATCTTCATTATAAAAAATATGCCCACTCATTTCTCCTCCTAAAATGGCATTATTCTTTTTAATTTCGGACTTAATAAAGGAGTGACCGGTTTTTGTCATGATTGGGATACCTTTATGTTTCTCAATTGTTCGTTTGAGTTGATTTGAACACTTAACGTCAAACACAATTTTTGATTCTTTATATCTTTTCAAGATATCTTTTGACATTAAAGAGAGATAGCGATCAGGGTAGATAATTTCACCGTCACTATCAACTATACCGAGTCTGTCACCATCTCCATCAAGAGCGATGCCAACATCTGCTTTATGCAATTCAACAGCTTTAATTAGGTCAGATAAATTTTTTGGGTCACTTGGGTCGGGATGGTGATTAGGAAAACTTCCATCAACTTTACAAAATAATTCTATAAGTTCATCGGAAAATTTTTTAAATATAGTTGGGCCTAAAACTGATCCTGCTCCATTTCCGCAATCTAAAACTACTTTTAATTTTTTCCCCAGGATAATTTTTTCATTCAGCTCTTCGATGTATTTTTGATCAAAAGATTGATTGGATAATTTTCCTTTACCTGTTAAAAAATTATCGTTTTCAATTCTTTTTTTTAACAAAAGAATTTCCTTCTCTATGACAGAACTTCTGTCCAAGACAATTTTAAACCCGTTATAGTTTTTAGGATTATGGCTTCCAGTTACCATAACCCCATTTCTGGTTTTACCTTTAAAAGTTGCAAAATACAAAAGCGGGGTGTGAACCATTCCAATATCAATCACATTGCATCCTGTTTTTAAGATGCCTTGAATTAAATAACCGCTGATTTCTTTTCCTGAAAGTCTGCCATCTCTTCCCACATAGATATCTTTAGCTTTTCTTTCTAATACTTCGCTTCCGATAGCCTTACCTATATTTTCAACAAGCTTTGGTGTCAATTCTTCATCGACAATACCTCTGATATCATAAGCTCTAAATACTTCAGAATTCACTTTCATATAAGATTCTCCCGCTTATAATGATTCTCTTAAAAAGATTTATGACTGATTTTGAAACTAAAGATGGATTCATATGGATGGATGGAGAATTTGTCGAATGGGCTGAAGCAAAAATACATGTTTTGACACATACTTTACATTATGGACTTGGTGTTTTTGAAGGGGTAAGAGCTTATTTAACTGATGAAGGCACTAAAATATTCAGACTAGAAGATCATACCAACCGTTTATTTGAGTCTGCTCAAGCAGTTAACATGCAAATTCCCTTCTCGAAGAGTGAAATAAATAATGCCCAAAAAGAAATTTTTACCAAGAACAACCTTAAGGAAGGATACATTCGTCCGATGTGTTTTTATGGGCCTCAGGGTATGGGCTTGCGAGCTGATAACTTGAAAACGCATTGCATCGTTGCTGCTTGGGAATGGCCCAGTTATATGTCTCCTGAGGCATTTGAAAAGGGCATAAAAATTAAAATTTCTTCTTACAAAAGACAAACCAATAATCTTGTATCTAGATCAAAAGTAAATGGCAATTACGTTACGTCAATTATGGCCTTACAGGAGGCTTTGCAAGAGGGCTATGACGAAGCTTTGCTTTTGGATGACGAAGGTAATATCTCCGAAGGATCTGGAGAAAACCTTTTCCTGATAAAAGATGGTGAAGTTTTTACTCCAGATTTAGATGCATCACTAGATGGAATCACTCGAAAGAGTATTATCAGCTTAGCCGAAGAAGATGGACTGAAGGTAAATATAAAAAAACTCTCATTAGAAGAAATTCTTCAAGCAGATGAACTATTTTTTACTGGAACAGCTGCTGAAGTGGTTCCAATAAAATCGGTTGATGATAGTCTTATCGCCGATGGTAAGAGAGGAAAAATTACCACTATTCTTCAACGAAAATATTTTGATCAAGTTCGTGGAAAAAGAACAACTTTTTCTGAATGGCTCACCCCAATAAGTTAAGTCATAAATAATTTTAATGTCTAATTTGAAAGTAGCTTTGCTTAGTTACAGAAGTAACCCTTTTTCTGGCGGACAAGGAATTTATGTCAAATATTTAAGTAGGTCTCTTGTAAAGCTTGGGCATGAAGTGACTGTATTTTCAGGCCCTCCTTATCCAGATTTAGATTCAAGAGTTAAGCTAGTTAAGGTGCCAAGCCTTGATTTATACAGTAAAAAAAATAAATTCTCAGATGTTTCAATAAAAGAATTAAGAAATTTTCTTAATTTTTATGAATGGATCAGTATTAACTCTGGAGGATTTTCTGAACCTTACACATTCGGAAAGAGAATAAAAAAACTTCTGAAGAATAAATTAAATGAATTTGATGTGATTCATGACAATCAAAGCTTATGTTACGAACTTTTATATTTTCAAAAAAAAATTCCTTTGATCACGACTATTCACCATCCAATCTCTAAAGATCTTAAATATGAATTAAAAAGTATTAAATCTATTTTCTTAAAACTTTTAAAAATTAGATGGCATTCATTTTTATGGATGCAGACTTTTGTTGCGAAACGCTTAAAGAATATTATTGCAGTTTCGTCTTCTTCAAAGAAAGATATCCATGAAGATTTTAAGGTAGATTTGAAAAGAATTTCGGTCATTCTTAATGGCATTGATAACGAAATTTTTTTTCCTCAAAACGATAAAACTGTAACTAAGAGAATTGTTACGACAGCAAGTGCTGACGTTCCTCTTAAAGGCTTAGATTTTCTCTTGGATGCTTTTTCAAATTTATCTAAACAATATTCAGATCTTGAGCTTCATGTAATTGGAGGTAAGAAAGAAGGCGGCCACACCCACAGGAAAATAATGGAATTAAATATAGAAAAAAAAGTTTTTTTTAATAATGATTTAACCTTTGATGAAGTAAGAGATGTCTATTGTTCTGCGGATTTAGTTGTCATTCCCTCTCTCTACGAAGGATTTGGATTCGCAGTAGGCGAGGCCATGGCTTGTAACAAAGCAGTTGTTACAACAAATGGAGGGGCTATTCCTGAAGTAATTGGAGATTGCGGGATTGTCGTGGATACAGAAGACTCATTGCAACTAGAAGAAGGAATTAAAAAATTATTTAAAGATGAAGTGTTAAAATCTAAATTAGCAGATAAAGGTTACGAAAGGGCAGTTAGATTTCTAAATTGGGATACTGTTGCTTCCGAAGTTACCAAAGTGTACGAAGAGTCAATTAAATCTTTTAAAAAATAATGCAAACCATTCAATACAAAAATTTTATTTTTACACCAAATCAAAAGTTGCTCGATGTCGGGTGCGGTCAAGGTAGACATTCTTTCGGCGCCTATATGCACACAGATATAGAGGTGGTGGGAGTCGACATGGGTTTTCAAGATGTATTAAAAGCGAAACAAAATTTTAACCAATTCAAGGAAAAAAACGATTCCAAGAGTTGTAATTTTTTTGTGACTAATGCTAAAAATTTGCCATTTAAAAACAATGAATTTGACCACGTTGTTTGTTCAGAGGTTCTTGAACACATCATTGACTACGAAAGTGCTCTTAAAGAAATTAAGAGAGTTCTTAAACCCGGAGGAACATTTGCCTTGAGCGTTCCAAAATATTTTCCAGAATGGATTTGTTGGAAATTAAGCAAGGAATATCAAAATGAACCAGGCGGCCACGTAAGAATTTTTAAATATAAAAAATTAAAAGAGGATGTTAAATCATTGGGTTTTGAATTTAAAAAAAGACATTGGGCTCATGCTTTGCACTCTCCTTACTGGTGGATGCAATGTTTATTTTGGAACACCAAAGAAAAGTCTTTTTTGATTAAGTCTTATCATTCATTTTTGGTTTGGGACATGACCAAAAATCCTCTGATAACAAAAATTTTGGAGTATTTTCTCCAACCTTTTATCGGCAAAAGCGTCGTAATGTATTTTGAAAACAAAGAGAATTAATTTGAAGGATAAGCAATCATTAAACTATCTAGGTGAATACATTGCAAAATGTCAAAATACGCTCGGTGCAATAGCTTGGGAGCCTAACGGAAAAGTAGATCCCTGGGATCATGTTGAGTCTATAATGGCTTTGAATCTACTCGATTTCAAAGATGAAGCTTTAAAAGGTTTCGATTGGCTTATATCTTCGCAAGAGCACGATGGTTCTTGGTATTCAGAATATCAAGGCGAGAAAATAACAAATTTCAACAAAGAAACAAATTTTTGTGCTTATATTTCATCTGGAGCCCTTCATCATTTTTTAAATTTTAAAGAGCGAAGTTTTTTAGAAAAAATTTGGCCAACTCTAAAAAAATCAATTGAGTTCGTTATATCGGGTCAAACTGATGAAGGAGACATTTTGTGGGCAAAAGACAATAACGAAGAGTGGATGAATGATTCTTTGTTGACCGGTTGTGCTTCAATATTCAAAAGCTTAAATGATTTTAACAAGATTGCAAAAACTCTTGGCTATGAAGAATTTATCCTAAATGAAGAAATTAAAAATTTAAAAGATTCAATCACTTACAAACCAGAAAGATTCGACAGAACTTGGGAGAGTAAGGCTCGCTACAGCATGGATTGGTATTACCCAGTTCTTTGTGGCATCCATAGTAAACAAGACTCAAAAAAAATCATTAACGAAAGATGGGATGAATTTGTTGTGCCTGATTTAGGATGCAAATGCGTTTCAGAAGAACCTTGGGTGACGGTCGCAGAATCATGTGAGTTGATTTTGGCTTTAAATAAAATAGATGAAAAAAAAGCGGCTTTGGAGATATTTGAAAATATTTCTAAACTAATTGATCAAAAAGATAAACTTTTTTGGACAGGATATGTTTACAAAGATGACAAGTTTTGGCCAATCGAAAAGCCAAGCTGGACGGCAGCTGCAGTTGTGCTTGCAGCTAATTCACTTTTTGAATTCAATTCAACTTCAAATTTTTTTTAAGACCGCTAAACTTTTTGTAAGAGAAATCTCCTCAAAATTTCCAGATTTTTTGGCTTTACAAAAAATTTCGTAAGGCGGTCTGCCGCCGTCTTTTGGGTCTGGAAACACATCGTGGATCAACAAAAATCCACTTTTCACGATATGAGGAGCCCAATTTGTGTAATCTGCGTTAGCACTTTCTCTGCTATGCCCACCGTCAATGAAGACCATTCCTAAGGGAATCTCCCATTTTTTAGAAATCTCTTCAGAGTCAGCAACTATTGGTAAAACAAAATTAGCTAAATTAGATTCTCTTAAATTTCTTAAAAATTCTGGAAGACTATTGAAGCATGAGATATTTTGGTCAAAAAGGTCAGAATCATGGTATTCCTCTCCTAATTGATGTTCTTCAGAACCGGTGTGATGATCAACGGTAAAGAGTATATTTTTATTTTTTTTGCAAACACTGCCCATAATTAAAGCTGATTTACCACAATAAGTTCCGATTTCTAGACAAGGACCTAGCCTCGAGCACTGCTTTGCAATTTTCGCTAATTCTTTACCTTCTGTGTTGTCAAGAAAACCTTTTACAGTGTTTAATGTCATTTCTAATCGATAGTAAATTAATCTTTATGAAATTTGAAGCCAGAAAAACCATATCCTGTGAGGCAGGAGAATTTTCTTATTTAAAAAAAGAAGGCGAGAATGATCTGAATCCAATCATTTTTTTTCACGCTACTGGATTAAATCTGGAAACTTACAATAATTTCTTCGAAGAGCTTTTCATCCAATTTGAAGGCAAGAGAACTTTAATTGCCTTTGATCAAAGAGGTCACGGTAAATCTAAAGCAGAAGCTAATCCAAGTAAATTATTCTCATGGGACCAGTATGCTGACGACGCAGTTTTAATTTTAAAAGCATTAGAAATAAAAAAAGCTTCTTTCATAGGGCATTCTATGGGGGCAATTGTGGCAGCAGAGATTTGTAGAAGGAACATCTTTGAAGTAGAAAATTTGGCCCTTATGGATCCAGTACTGCTTTATAATCCAAAAACTGCTTTTTTTTCCTCAATTCGTCAAAAATTTAATATTTGGCGATCACCAACAATTGCGCATTATGCCGCCAAAAGAAGAAGTGAATTTAAGAATCTCGAAGAAGCAAAAAGTCATTATGTTGGTAGGAGTATTTTTGCTTCCTGGCCAGAAACTTCAATTGAGGATTATTTGATAGGCGGTTTGGAAGATCATAACGATTCAATGAAATTGAGCTGTGATCCGACTTGGGAGGCGAAGACTTTTGAAACAGTTTCATTAAATTCTTATAGAACCTTAAAAAACATAAAAGTTCCTGTCTTGATTCTTAAAGCTAGTATGAATTCAACGATTCCAAATGTAGGTTTAAACTATCTTACTAAAAACGAGAAAATAAAATTATTTGAAGTCGAAGGTACCCATTTTTTTCTAATAGAAAAACCTAAAGAAATTGCAAAAAAATCCATCAATTTTTTTGAACAAGAAAATGGAAAATAAAGTCAATGTTATTTGTATGAAATGGGGAGAAAAATACGATTCTTCCTATGTAAATATTTTATACAACATGGTCGACAGAAATTTAAAGAGACCCTTTAGATTTGTTTGTTTTACCGATAATAAATCAGGCTTGTCAAATTCAATAGAATCGTTTGATCTGCCTAGCTTAAATCTTCCTAAGGGTATTCCTGAAAGAGGTTGGATGAAACTCTCTACCTTTGCTTCAAATTTGCATGATCTTTCCGGCAAAACTCTTTTTTTGGATCTGGATCTAGTTATCATAGATAACATTGATGCTTTTTTTGACCGCCCCGGTGATTTTTTAATCATAAAAGACTTCAGGAAAAAAAATTTTATAGGCAACAGCTCGGTTTATAGGTTTGAAATTGGAAAGTATTATGATGTTTTGGAACATTTCAGGGAAAACTTTGAAAAAATAAAGACGTCGTTTAGAAATGAACAAGAATTTTTATCTGATTACATGAAAAAGAATCATTCTTTAGAGTACTGGCCAGAAGATTGGTGCAAAAGCTTTAAAAAAGATTGTGTAGAGAAAGGATTAAAACAATTTTTTAAGCCTCCAAAAATTCCTTCTTCGGCTAAAATAATCATCTTCCATGGCAAACCCAATCCCCCAGATGCAATGATTGGAAAAAGTGGAAAATGGTATAGAAAGGTTCTGCCAACTCCATGGATTAAAGAAAACTGGAAATAATAAAATGTCATCGGAATCAATAAAACCTATTTCTTTACAAACTTTAAGAGACCTAAAAAGCTCAGGGAAAAAATTTGCTGCATTAACTTCCTATGAATCAACAATGACCACTATGATGTGTGAGGCTGGAGTGGATCTAATTTTAGTCGGAGACAGTCTCGGAATGGTAATTCAAGGTCATGACTCAACCGTACCTGTTTCGATGGAAGATATTTTATATCATCTGAGATGCGTCAAAAATGGTAATTCTAACGCACACATAATGGCTGATATGCCTTTTATGAGTTATGCAACTGAGCAGCTTGCTTACACCAATGCGACTCGACTGATGCAGGGCGGTGCAAATAGCATCAAAGTAGAAGGAGGAGAGGTGATTCTAAAAATAACAGAACTATTGGCCAATAAAGGTATTCCTATTTGTGCTCACTTAGGGTTAACACCTCAATCAATTAACAGAATTGGCGGTTATTTCGTTCAAGGCAGAGACCCTTCTTCTCATGACAAATTTATAGCCGAGGCTAAAGACCTAGAAAATGCGGGAGCAGAACTTATCCTTCTAGAATGTATACCTGTCGAGTTAACTGAAAAAATAGTAGATGCATTGTCCATTCCAACTATAGGAATAGGAGCTGGATCTTTGACCGATGGCCAGATAATGGTGATACATGATTTACTTGGCATCACTTGTTTGGATACGCCGCCTAAATTTGTTAAAAATTTTTTGGAAAAAGGGGAAACAATTCAAAGTGCCATAAGAAATTATGTTCTTGAAGTAAAAAGTGGAGCTTACCCTTCAACGGAACATTGTTTTAAATAGTGATCAAAGTTCAATCTTTAAATCAACTTTCAACGATTCCTTTCAAAAAGCCTTTTGCATTGATACCAACAATGGGAAACTTGCACGCGGGACATATAAGCTTATTAAAGACCGCATTAAAAAAAAACTACAACCCTGTAGTCTCAATTTTTGTAAATCCGCTTCAATTTGGCCCCAACGAAGATTTAGATAAATATCCAAGGTCGTTGGAAAGAGATTTAGAAATTTTAGAAGAAAATAATTGTCATGGAGTTTTTATTCCTTCGCAAAGTGAAATTCTAAAAAATATAGAATCTCTTATTGCGCCATTTGCCAATAAGTTATGTGGCAAGTCAAGACCTGGACATTTTGATGGGGTCATTACAATTGTTAATAGGCTTTTTGAGTTAATAAACCCCGATGCTTGTGTTTTTGGTATGAAAGACTTTCAACAACAGTTAATTATCAAACAGTTGATCAAGCAAAAAAAATATCAAATAAAATTTTTATCGGCTTCTACTGAAAGAGACGAAAAAGGTTTAGCACTCTCGTCTCGAAATAATTACCTCAGTGAAAATGAAACAATTCACGCTTCCTTGATCTTTAAATTTCTAAATGAAATAAAAAATGACATTGAACTTAGCTATCAAAAAAATATGAATTTATCGCTAAGCGATCTTAATTTAATACAAAAAAAATTCCAAAAGAAAATTGAAAAGGAAGGGTTTAAGATTGATTATCTTGATATTTCGGATTCCGAAACTCTGGAGGAAATAAAATCGGATACTAAGTTTGTTTTGATTGCAATTGCAGTTTTTTACAAAGAAGTAAGACTAATTGACAACTTAATTTTAGACTTAACTTCTTTTTCTTAAAAGGTCTACCGGATAAAAAGACTTTTCCCCTTCTGGTCTATTTTTAAATCTCCTATGAGACCATAAATAATTTTCAGGATTTTTCTTTATCTTTTCTTCAATTCTTAAATTTATTTCCCTTAAATCTTCTTCCATTTTATGACCTTTCAAAATTACTCTATCTAAATTGACCTCGTATTTTGAATCTTTTTTTTCTAGAGAGAATAAATACACATCGCAATCAGCTTTTTTTGCTGCTATGTAGGGAAATTTTACCGTCAAAGCTTTGTGCCCAAAAAATTCCACGAAAATTGAGCTCTTATAACCATAATCTTGATCTGGGGCATATAAACATGCTTTACCATTTTTTAGAAAATCTAAAAGATCTAAAATTTCATTTGGGTTAAAAATCCTCTCAGTAAATTTTTTTCGACTTGCCTTAAATAAATTATCAACAATCTTATTACTCTGTGGCCGAGCCATTCCTGAGACAGGCATAAATAATGAGGCCATTCTTACCACTAAGTCTAAGTTAGGAGTATGCATGAATAGTAGTAATTTGCCCCTCGAAGGATCTTTGTGATCTGAAACTTTTTTTATTTGATCAAAATTTATTAATTGTTCCTTGAGTTTATTATCTGAAGCCCAAAATGCGTTCAAAAAATCAAAAAGCGACTCTCCTAAAAGTAAAAAACTCTTTTTTAAAATAATTTTTATCTCTTCATCTTTTTTTTCAGGAAAGCATTTTTTTAAGTTCCATCTTGAAATTTCTCTTCTTTCTTCAAGGACTCTAAAAAAAATATGCCCTAGAAATTTCCCCAATGAATATTGGACGCTTCTGGGAAGCATATTTAAAGTCTTCAATAAAGCATATATAAAAAATTCCAATATTTTCATTAATTTATTTTAACTTACTCAAAATTGCTAATTAGAGTATTTTGCATATTTGCCTCTGATAAAATGCACGTAGAATGTTTTTCTACAATCTTTTTTTATATGTCCTTTTCCCTTTTGCGATTTTGAGATTGTTTTCTAAAAAAGAATTTAATCTCTCAGAGGTATCGAGAATAAAAGAAAGACTAGGAAAAGTTAATCCTGAAAATAGTTTCACAGAAAAACCCATATGGATACACGCAGTCTCTGTTGGTGAAGTAAAAGTAGCCAGTTTATTGGTTAAAGAAATTAAAAAGCGACATCCTAATTCTAAAATCTTTTTAACTGTTTCAACTCTTACTGGATCACGACAGATTAATAAACTTTATGGAAATGATTTAGCACACCAATATCTGCCTTATGATCTGAATATCTTTGTAAAAAGGTTTTTATCGAGCATAAAAC